>CAZFDT010000036.1:0-54273 GCA_964518335.1 uncultured Phycisphaeraceae bacterium | reverse complement strand
TGCAGCGTCATCTGCAGGCGAAGATTCCGTCAAGAGTTCTTTTAGGTGCTCTTAAATTCTTTCAGCGTTTGCTGATTGTTCTGCATTTCGGCAGCAAACGATTCATAACCGAGAACTGTTCCGATGAATTCGCCGCTTGTCCACGATTCAGCAGGTGTTCCGCCCGAGCTCGAATGAATCAAGCCCACCGGAATACCGAGTTCTTTGTGAAGTTTCAATCCAAAGAAATAGGCGATTGCCGAGAAATCCCCGGCTGTGGCAGTCGAACTCACAACCCAGGTGCCGGAGCAATTATCTTGCGGTAATCCTGAGGTGCTTTTTACAACTGTGAACATCCTTATTCCGGGATAATCGGCCGAGGCAATTTCGCTGGCCGCAAAGTTGATTGTATCGTTAGGTGGCCAGCCTTTCAGCGGCATTTCCATGTTCGACTGTCCTGAGCAAAGCCACACTTCGCCAACCATCACGTTGGTGACTACTTTTACGGCTTCACCGGTTTTGAAAGTTACGGTGAAAGGTCCGCCAAAAGCGGGAGTTTCAACTGTCGTCACCCATTTGCCATCGGCGCCTGTAGCGGCTTCGGCAACTGCGCCCCACGAGGTGGTAACCCCGATTCTTGCTTTTGGGTCGCTCCAGCCCCAGAGGTTCACTTTGGCATTCTGCTGTAAAACCATGTGGTCAGCTATCAGTGCCGGAAGTTTGATTTCGTGTTGGTTTTCGGCACAACCAGCCAGCAAAAACAGAATGGTAATAGGGGTCAGGTTTGTCATTGCTTTTATCATTGAGATGGTAATGATGGGAAATTTGATTCCAAGCGGACTGGGGTCAGGGGCTTGGGGGGTGAGGGGTTTGGAGAGAGGGCAACTACCAGGTTTGCCCACGGTCGGAACCGGCCTGTCATCTGACCCGTTCACCATCCGCACCCTCCGATTGGCCCGATGAACGCGGGATTCTTGCTCGGAGACCCTCCCCAAACTGCCCGATAGCAGTATGTCACTCGACTTCGCCCCGGTCAAGGACGAAATGGGCCAATCATGTTCAGATTCGGGGGCAGGCGTCCCAGGGAAGGTCGGGCTGATCCTGCTCGTCGCTCCCCTATCGAAGCGGCTGTCGGCTTGGAGTCACGCACCTGCGCTTGGGTCCTGCGACCAGCAGTTTCCCGCCATCGCTGCGGTGGATGGTTGGTGTTACCGCGAGTTGTACCTGGGCCATATGCTCCAACGATGTGGTGGCAAAGAACTCCTTGATGCGATCTCGAACCTGTGTCCACTCCGTGTGCAGAGGACATCGTCGTGCTTCATCGCACTTGGCCAACCCCACAGCGCAGGCATCGAATAAATCCATGCCGTCTATAGCTGCGACGACGTTGAGAAGCGTGATGCGTGACGGAGAGCGTGCAAAAGCAAAACCCCCGCCCCGCCCCTTGGCGCTGCGGAGCAGGCCTTCGCGGGCCAACATATGGAAGAGCTTGGCTATGCCGGAGGGTGACAGGTTTGTGCCGCGGCAGAGATCCTTGACCCTCACGGAGCCTGTCGGACGCATCGCCGCCAGACGGATCAACGCTTGAAGCCCTTGTGAGCAAGTCTTGGTGAAGATCATTCGGCTACTCGTGAGGTGAAAGAGAAATCCATCATGTCGTTGAACTTGCAGACATTGCGTTGTAGATGCGAACGCAGCACAGCTTGTGAATCGCCTCACCTGCGATCGGGTCGGCATGGGTCGGGCGGAGAATGGAATCGGACGTCCCGCGTCCCTTGGCCCCCTTGCCCATGGCCCAGTGGCCAAAGCCGTGCTGCAAACCCACCCCCTGCGGGTGAACTTCCTCGGTCACATGGGCCGTGGCCTTGGTCTTGCCGTATTTGGATCCCACCCACACGACCTGACCTTCGGAGATGCCCAGAAGCGCGGCGGTGCTGCGGTTGACCTGTTGCGAATTCTCCAGCTTGAGTTCCAGAAGCCAGCGGTTGTACTGCTCGCGGGTGAATGTCGTCGGCAGCTTGCCTGCGGACTTGAGTTTGCTTGTGATTGTGGTCTTGGCCATGTCAGCCTCCGATCTGGATCATGACCGAATGCCCATGGGTCGGGTGCGTCGGTTGCTTGTGTCGCAGCGCTTGAGTCAGAATGGCATCCAACTCCGACGGGCGCCATCGCGGTCGGATCGCTTGGAGCAGTGACGGGCCGGGACGATCCATGAGGCAGGGGAACAGCGTGCCATCTGCGGCGATGCGGATGCGATTGCACGCGGCGCAGAAGTTGCAGCTCATAGGCGTGATGAACCCGACGCTGACCCGCCGGCCATCCCGGAGTGTCACGTCGTAGCGGATTGCTGAATCGGATCCTTGCGGGAGCTTGCGCCACTCATGCACCACGTCCGCGAGTCGATCCATCATCTGAGCCATGGGGACGTATCGCTCGGACCACTGCAGCGCGAGCGGTCCCATGGGCATGAGTTCGATGAAGCGGATCACGATGCCGCGCGATGCGGCGAAGTCCACGAGGGCGGGCAGATCGTCGTCGTTCTCGCCGCGCAGCACGACGGTGTTGAGCTTGAGGGGTGACAAGCCCACGGCCAGGGCGGCGTCGATTCCGGCGATGACGCGGGGCAGTGCATCGACCCCGGTAATTCGCGCGAACTTTCGGGGGTCGAGCGTGTCGAGGCTGACGTTGACGCGGTGGAGGCCTGCGGAGGCGAAGGCGCAAGCGTCGCGGCTGAGCGTCAGGCCGTTGGTGGTGATGGCCAGGTCGTGGAGGCCTTCGATGGCGGCGAGGCGGGAGATGATCTCGACGAGGTCGGGGCGCGCGGTGGGGTCGCCGCCGGTGAGTCGGACTTTGCGCAAGCCATGGCTGGCAACGAGGTGGCGCACCATCCTGTCGATCTCGTCGGGCGACAGCAGCGGGCGATCGCTGCACGCGCCCATGACCGCGGGTCGGCAGTAGGAACACCGCATCGCGCACGCGGTGGTGAGCGACAGGCGCAGATAGCGAATCTCGCGGCCGACTGTGTCTTGCACGGCAACGACCTTACGAGTGGCCCAGTCCGCGGCGAAACTCCACGACCGTTCGCCCGATGCTGCGCGCCACCGTCGGCAGCCGCCGGCCAAAGATCAGCAGCGCCACCGCGGTGACGATCAGCGCTTCCTGCCAACCAACCCATCCGAAGAATGCGAGCGTACTCACTGTGTGTCCTCATTAGGGGAGCGTTCGTTCATGACGAGACCGGTTCAAGTGTCACCGCCGCAGGAGCCTGCGCCGCACGTCATCACGTCCTGGTCCGGCAAAGGCTCGACCACAGGCGAGATGATCTGACGGCTGGGCGCCACGGCGTGGGCGGTACGCTCGGCCGCAAGCCAGGCGCGCGTGAACATTGCCGCTGCAGTGAGCTTCAATAGGGCAGCACCTTCGGATTTGGCCGCGAGATTGGCGTCGGCCACACGCTTGGTCGCTTCGAGTTCGACGCTGTGTGCGAACGTCGGCAGCCACCACGCGAGGTGGTCCTGCATGAACGCGGCCGCGGCCTGGCGACAGGTCGTAGCCTGCTCCTGGTCGCCGCCGCATACCTGTTTCTGCAACAGCAGGGCGAGGAACTCGAGTTCGATGGACACGTGGTCGGCGCGCTGTGGATGGCCGCGGTTGGGCTCGACGCCGAAGGCGCTGTAGAAGCCCGCCACGTCGGCGAGCTGATTGGCGCGGTAGGTCGGGTCGTGCCAGTGGCAGTATTCGGTCTCGTAGGGCGGGCAACGCCGCGACACCAGCAGCCCGAACACCGCCTGCCACGCCGTGGCCCGCTCGGCGAGCGGCAGGTCGAGCCACTGCAGCAGCCCATCGATGTCGACGCCCACCGGCGGCAGCTCGCCCAGGCCCAATTCGCTTTGCGCTACGGCGGGCGTGGCCTCGACCGCGCATCGCCACGCCTCACGCAGCAACTGGCGATCCTGTTCCGACAGCGTGGCCATGGCAAACGCATCGTCGCGCCATCGGGGGTCGGTCCACGCCATCGCCAACGCGGCGGCGAGAATCTGCCTGGCCTGCAGCAGCAGTTCATCCGGGACACAGGTCAGGTCGGTCGAAACGGTGGTCTGCATGATGGGTTGGCTCGCTAGATGCTGTTAACGTGCAAGTCTGCGGGGCGCTCGAACGTCGGCTCCTCGACGGTGATGCGCACGATTTCGACGCCGAATTTGTTGAAGCCGACCACCGTGTCGTTGAATAGTTGCTGCACCTTCGTGGAGCCGTCGGGCATGGTCACGGGGATCTCCGCGACCTTTTCGCCGGGGTGGACCTGGTAACGAAAGATGATCTGCTGGGTGGTGCGGAACAACTGCAGCACGGCGAGCAGTTCGCGATCGGGGCAGGAGTACTGCTCGATGGCGTGCTCGACGCCTGGGCCGAACATCTGCGTGAGGTACGGCCGGGCGACCCAGCGGGGCGGGATGTAGAAGCCGTTGGGCTCGGTGCCGAACTGCGGGTACAGCGGCAAGGCGACCTGTCGCTCGCGGATGAGGTAGTACAGGGGGTTCCAGCGGTCCTTGACCCACTGGCCCTGATCGTCGAGCTGCACCAGGCCCTGCAGGCGGATGCGGCCGGGGCAGCTCGTCATGCAGCGTGTCTCGGCGGGCTCGCCCTTGGGGCTGATGTGCGGGTCCTTGCCTTCGAGGCGCGGGTAGCAGGCGACGCACTTCTCGCTAGTGCCGGTGGTGGCGCGGTACATCGCCTTCTTGTACGGGCAGGCCTCGACGCACTTGCGGTAGCCATTGCACCGCGACTGGTCGATGAGCACGACGCCGTCCTCGGGCCGCTTGTAGATCGCCTGGCGCGGGCAGGCGGCGAGGCAGCCGGGGTACGTGCAGTGGTTGCACAGGCGTTGGAGGTAGAAGAACCACACTCGGTGCTCGGGCAGCGCCGCGGACCCGCCCCAGTCCTGCTGACGCCACATGTCGCCGATGGCGGTCTCTTCGTGAATGTTGGGCGCAGTCCACTCCTCGTCGGTGGGCAGGTAGCCCAGCGCGCGTTTCGGGCCGGTCTCGTCATAGTGCTTGTCGGCGGCCTCGAAGATGGTCTTGCCGCCGAACTGGCCGTAGGGGGCCTGCTCACTTGCGGGGGCGTTGAGCTTCGGGGAAACCCATCGCTGGCCGCCGGGGTTGGCCTGCTCCAGCAGGTTCAGCAGCTTTGAGTCCCAGTTGTGCGGATAACCGCCGAAGGGCTTGGTCTCCACATTGTTCCAGTACATGTACTCCTGCCCGCGCGAGAAGGTCCATGTGCTCTTGCACGCCATGGTGCAGGTCTGGCAGGCGATGCAGCGGTTGATGTTGAAGACGAAGGCGAACTGCGACCTGGGGTGAGCGGCCTGGTAGGGGTAGCTCATCTCGCGGCCGAGTTGCCAGTTGTACACGGAGGCCATGGTCGGGTCCTTATGGAGCAGCGGTCAACTGCAACCGATGGTGAGCGTCGCGGGCCGGGTGTCGCCGGTGTGTTCGAGCGTACGGTGATGGTGCTGGCCCACGCGTGCCAACGTCTGATCGAGCAGGGCGTCGGTGCGGGCGTCGCCCAGCGTCTGCCGCGCGGCGAACAAGCCCTGGTAGTTGGGGTCGCGCGTCATCGCCACCAGCCGCGACGCGGGCGTGCCAATGATGAGCATCTCCTCGATCATGCAGCGGAACATGATCTCGATGCTGCCGGGCGCCATCTGCCCGTCGAGCATCAGGGGGTGATCGGGTTCGAGCGGCTTGTGTTCAATACCCATCGTCGTTTCCCTTGCCGGCGAGGGTGGTGAGCTGGCCGGTGAGGTAGGCCAGGTTCTGTGGCGTTTGGGCAACAGGCCCGTATCCACTGGTGCCCGGGGCCCACTGTCCGACGCCGCCAAGGCCGCCATCCTCAGCCTTGGTGATGCGGATCAGCGTCTCCTTGGGCACGGTGTTGACGGCGTGGTTGTCCACGTCGAACCCGAAGGTGAACGCCATCGCGCCGGTGCGCTTGTGAAAGAGCGTGTCGAGCTGGTGCATCGGCGGCAGCCATCCGCGCGTGATCGACTGGTGCGATCCGTAGCGGTAGCTGGCCTGATAGCCGGTGTCGGCTGCCAAAGCGCGGCCGTCGGTGCGCGTCTCGTGCGCCTTGACGCTGCGCTCGGTCGCGATCCAACCGGTGTGCTTCATGATCGTGAAGTGTGGCGGCAGCGCGGGGTTCACTTTCACACGCACCAGACAGCGAAACGCCCGAGCACGGAAGTCGGCGTTCTCCTGCCACCCGCGATATGGACGGTCGGCGGGGTTGGCATCGACCCACACGTAGTCGCCTTCATGCAGGCCCAGGTCCGCGGCCGCCTGCGGATTGAGCTGAATCTGCCGATCGCCTACGCCCGGCGAACGCTTGTCGCGCCGGTGTGCGTCGCCGTGATTGCACGACCAGATCCAGTTCCAGTCGACCGTGGACCACGACGAGTGCGTCGAGTGGCGGCTCTTGGGCGTCGAGCAGAAGAAGCGATAGCCCGCGGCCCACAAGGGGTTAACCGTGTGCTTGACCTGCGACCAGGGCATCTTGAGATTGCGGACGCTGCGGAGGTCGGGGTCCATCTCGTCGGCAGCGATGCCAAAGTCGTTGGGCCGTACGAACGGGCTGGTCGAGACGATCACGTTGGGCTGGTATGGCGTGGCCTCGACGCCTTCGCGATGAACGATCATGTTCTCGCCCAGCTCGATCACCTCGTCGAGGTCGCAGTACGCGGCGATGCGGCCGCAGTCGGTGTAGAACGGAATGTGGTCGTGGACCTGCTCGTAGAACGGCACGCGCGGGTAAGTGCGCGAGAGGAACATGGCGGCGCCCGGCTCGCCGCCGTATTCGCCGCGGCGGATGCGGTCGAGTTTGTACGGCCCGTCTTTGCCACGCGTGGTGATGCAACTGTCGAGCACGCGCTGGATATAGACGCCGGCCTTGTGCTCTTTGATGAACCGCCAATGATCGGCAAAACGCTGATCGCCGGTGAGCTTGGCCAGTTGCTCGCCGACGAACGTGAACACCATCGCATCATCGACGCTCTGGTGGACGGGTTTGATGCCGTCGCCGCCCCACACCTGGATGAACGGGTTGGAGCACGACCCACCGATCTCGACGTCCTGGAACTCGACCCACGAGTTCACCGGCAGCACGATGTCGGCGTACTCGGCTGACCCCGTCCACTCGATCTGCTGATCGACAATCATGTCGATCTTGGGCAGCACGTGAAGGATCAGTTCATAGATCCACTTGGCCTGGTTGAGGAAGTTGGCGTTGTTGTACCAGATGAGTTTGGTGGGCGTGGGCAGGTGGGTATCGCCCGTGAATCGGCGTTCGCCCTGCGGGGTTTTGACCTTGAGGATGCGCTCGCCGTAGCCCCAGTAGCTGGGCTCCTCATGGCTGCCGCAGTGGCGGATGTGCTCGTGGTGCAGGTGGGCCTTCTCGTCGAGCACTGGGGCGAAGGGGTCCTCGTCGGTGAAGACGCTCATGCCCGGCCCGGCCCAGGGCCCAGCCTGGAAGATGCCGCCCTTGTAGTTGCCCGCCCACGTGTACACGCCCGAGCCGTGCTTGCCCATGTTCCCCGTCAGCGCCATCAGCAGGAAACACGCGCGGTTGTGCAGCGTCGCGTGGAAGTAGTGATTGATGCCCTCGCCGAAGTGGATCGCCGCCGGCTTGACCGTCGCCAGGTCATTGGCCAGCCGCTCGATCATCGCCGGCTCGGCGCCGGTCATCTCGCTGACCGTCGCCACGTCGTAGTCCTTGAGGTGGCGGAGGTACATCTCGAAGATCGTCATCACCTCGACCTTCGAGCCGTCGACCAACTCGACGGTGAACGTGCCTTCGAGGGCCGGATCGAACGCCAGATGCTTGCCCACCTCGTCGCGGCTCACGGCAGCGGCCTGACCCTTCCGGAGGTCCCACATGCAGAAGTCGCCGATCCGCTGCCGCTGTTCATCGGTGAGCCCCTGAATCTTGTACGACGGCCCGTCACGCAGGTCCTTGGCCTGGTAATCCTTGATCACCTCCTGTGGCCGCAGCCGCTTGAGCGTGTCGGTCCGCACCAAGAGGGGCAGGTCGGTGAACTGCTTGACGAACGGCTCGTCGTACTGCTTGCGATCGATGATCAGCCGGGCTACGCCCAGCAAGAGCGCCAGGTCGCTGATGCCCGGCCGCACCGCGATCCAGTAATCGCACTTGGCCGCCGGCGCCGCGTAATCGGGGCTGATGTTGACGATCCGTGCCCCGCGCTCCATCGCCTCGATGAACCAGTGCGACTCGGCCATCTTGTTCTCGACCAGGTTCTTGCCCACCATCAGGATGAACTTGCTGAACCGTAGGTCGTTGAGGTCGATATCGGTGGCCTGAAGCCCGGTGGCGAAGGGCGTGCCGGGAGCCTGGTCGCCGCGCCAGGTGTACTCGTTCCATCCGCGGGCGCCCTTGGCCTTCTCGGGCGCGACGCCGCGAACATGGTGGTCGAGCAGCCCCATCTGGTTGGCCAGGCGGTAGAGCCCGAACTTGCCGACCACCCCGTGCAGCGGCAGGTTCGAGCCCATCTTCATCGTCGTCGTGCCCGCGCCTTGCCAGGGCTTGAGCATGTCGGCGTCATAGCCGTCGCCTTCGAGCCGCCGCTTGCCTTCGTCGCCGCTGTAGGTATTCGCCACGGCCAGCATGCCCTTGGCGACGTAACCGGTTACTTCCTGCCACGGCAGCGGAATGAACGTGTCGTTGCCGCGGTCGTCGAATTTGTACTTGGTGCGCAGTTCCGGCTGGTCGGAGAGGCTGGGGAACCCGTCATCAGCCCACTGCTTCCACCCGGCGCGCACAACCGGCCCGCGCAGGCGGTAGGGGCCGTAGAGCCGCCGCTGAAACGTGTACCCTTTCGGGCACCCGCGCGGGTTCCAGCTCTTGCTGGCGTAGTTGCCGTAGCAGTCGCCGTAGCGGTCCACGTCGTAGTTCTGCTCGGAGCGGATCATCACGCCGTTGCGGACGAACGCGCGCATACGGCACATGTGCGTGTCGTTGGGGGCACAGATCCAGGTGAACGTGCGGTCGTAGCGGTACTGGTCGCGATAGACCGCTTCCCAGTCGCGCTTGGGGTAAAAGGCCAGAGGGTTGTCAATGCCCTCGAGAGGGGCGAGGTTGCCGCGTGCCGCCGACCAGGCGAATACGGTCGTGCCCGCGGCGCCCAAAGCGCCCAGGAACTGGCGCCGGCTGAACGAAGGGCCGAATGATGCGGCTTTATTGTCACTCATGGACGTGTGTCCCGATCGGGGTTGAGGACCAGCCAGTGCCAGCCCGAGATCAGCTTGGTGCCGTTGCGGTCGCCGGCGTGGCCGTCCCACACCGCGAAGGCCAGGGGGATCGGTTGAGCGGACGCCAGGTTCACATCGCGCGGTCCGCCGGGCTTGAGGTCGCGCACCATCAGTACACGCCACCGCCCGTCCACCCACGCGGCCTTGCCCGCCACCGCCTGCTCCGCGGGCAACTGCAGCGTCGTCGTGCCGAAGCCCGCGGCGTTGCTCTCCAGCACGCTGCGCGAGAGCAGCGCCGGATCGGCGTGCGGGTTGCCCTCACGCCACGCGGGCACAAACGTCGGATCGTGTTCCACGATCGGGCCAACCACCGGGTCGCCGGACTTGAAGGCATACCAGTCGGAGGGCGCGCCGCGTGACGTGTCGGCCGAGAGCCCTACGTCGTGCAGCCGGCTCTGGTCGGCGTTGATCTGCCGCGACGCCTTCCACTGCCACAGGTTCACCAGCGGCGAAGCCTCGCCGCCGTTGCCCTGCGTCGCCATGGTCAGCGCCGGCACCTGCAGGCTCAGTGAGAACATCACCGCAGACGCGTCACCGAACCGTTCCACCGTGTCCGCCATCACGTCGCACGTCGCATCGGACCACTCCAGCAGCAATCCCACGCGGTTACCCGCTCGGGCCACGCGCACCTGCACCGACCGCGCCGACGCCTTGCGCTGCCACAGCGACTGCAATGAGACCGCCGTCGCAGGCACGTCGGCCCAGCCCGCCGCCGCAACATCGTTGAGTAATCCGTCCTCAACCGTCGTCGCGGCCAGCTTCGCACCCGATGCCGTTCCCGCCGGCTCGGACGACTCCGCCAGGCTGCCGATGTACGCCGTCATCGCCCACACTTGATCGGTGTCCGGCGACACGCCCTCGACCTTCAGGCCCAGACGCTGCACGTCGGCGAAGCCGGGCATCGGGGTGCCCGCTACCCCGACCATGATCGTACGATAGAGATCCTCGGGTCTGCGCCCTGCCTTGAACACACCGCGCGTGAAGTCCGCCGGCGGTAGCGGCCAACCTTGGCTGTCGCGCAACGCCAATGACGATGGACCATCGCCCCGCCCCGTCTCACCATGGCACGCCGCGCATCCCATTGCCTTGTATACCAGCTTGCCCTCGTGGATCAGCTGCGGCGTAGCCCCCTCCCCCTCCCCCGCCCCCGGAAGGGGGGCCATCGCCATCGCCGCTTCCGGGGGCGATGCGGGTCGCCCGCCCAGCGCGACGACGTGCGCCGCCAACGCGTCGATCTGGTCGCCCGTCAGCACCCCGTCAAACGCCGGCATCGCCGTGCGCGGCACGCCCTCGCGGATTACCCGCGACACGTCCGTCGTCGTCGGCGACTGGTCGCCCGCCGTGGATTTGAATCGGAACACCCCCGCCGTGAAGTCGCGCGGCTTGGGGTACAGCAGGTACGCTGCCTCCCCGTCCCCTCGCCCGTCAGCCCCGTGACAGGTTGCACACTGCGCCGCATATACCCGTGCCGCCACCACCGTACCATCGGTGCTCGACTTGCTCGTTTCCGCCGCTTGGCTCACTGCAGCATCCGGCGCCGCGTCACGGTGGCACCCCGTCAGCATCACACCGAGCAGGCACCCCCACACCGTCATGCTTCGCGCCGTCCGGTTCATTGTGCTCACCCCCGGCCGCGGCCGGCGCGGCCGACGTTCACACCCGATTTGGCCAATCCAACGCGGCAACGATAGGCAGATTACAGGGCGCATGCCTGATCCTATTGGAGTTAAGGATGTGTTTATCCATAATTACATCTGCTCAATTGATTTGTCAAGACCGCGACCGTGATACTTGACAAAGAATATTGGCACGTACCGCTGACGATGCGTCGAAAAAGCGGCGGTTCGAATCCCGTCGGCGCAATCAGCAACAACCTCGCCGGCCTGAGGAGTCGAGTGCCAAGTGGGTGGCGACATCGCAGTGGGATTTGTCGCCGTCGTTGACGGGATCCCTCTCGCCTGCATTGACGCCGCCGGCGCGGATCAGTGGAACGCTATTCACGCGCATGCCCCCATCACTATCCACGGCGACTGTAGAGATGATCGATGACATCGGCGGCGGGGTAGTGAGGCTGCTTGATCAAGCCCAGAGGCAGATTGACTAGATCGTCTCCAGCGGGATCAGAGGTGATTCATCGCCCCAGGCCTGCCGCTGGTCCAGTTCGATGTTGGCCATCAGCCCGTTGCACAGACAGCCGCGGCCCTCTGTGTCTGGGATCTTCCCACCGTTGGCGGCGTAGGTGTCGAGGCGCTCGGCTGTTCGAGCATCAGGTTCCTTCATGGATCGCGCCATCAGGAAGGTTTGTGCGTCGCAGGCCAACAAGGCGAGCCGCTCGGCAATGCCAGAGCCAGCGCAGTCAGTGCCCGAGGCGTTTTGTCAGAGCGCCGATAGCAGGCGCCACGCGTCTCCGTTTCATTGGATTAGCTTGACAAACAGCATCGCATTGATAAACTGGATGCCAATGTCCAATTTATGAGGTCGCGTATGCTTCTGTCGCAAACCGCTGAATACGCCTTGCAAGCAGCGGTTTACCTCGCAGCCAGTTCGTGTCGATCCCGCACGAATCAGCAGATTGCCGACGCTACGCGCGTCCCGGCAAACTATCTCTGCAAAGTTCTTCAGGCCCTGGGTCGCGCCGGGTTGGTCGAAGCCCAGCGTGGACTTGGCGGCGGATTCACGCTTAGCCGCGCGGCCGACGCGGTTTCAGTGCTCGACGTCGTCAACGCCGTCGATCCGGTTCAGCGCATCGTCATCTGTCCCCTGGGCCTCAAAGGCCATGGCACTCATCTCTGTCCACTGCACCGCAAACTCGACGACGCAATGGCTGGCATCGAGGCGAGCTTCGGATCGACCACGCTCAACGACATCCTTCAGTCGCCGGGCAGGAGCAAACCCCTTTGTGACCTGACCGTTAACGACAGAGCGGCTTCCTGTAGCTGAATTGTTCGGGCACTTGAACACGAAAGTAGACCTCATGCCCCGCTTCCAAACTCCTCCGCTCAAGCGACACCACCCGCTGAAACCCCTGTCTCGCGACCACTATGTAGGATTGGCACAGTCGCAGCATTTGATGAAGGCGGCCGACGGTGATGCCACCGATCGTCGCGCGGCGATAGCGGAGTTCCTCGACGCGTGGGAAATGCACATCGCCGAGCATTTCAACGATGAGGAGCGGCTGACTGGCCCCTTGGCTGACGAGGGGGATCGAACACGCTTACTCGATGAACATCAGCAACTTCGCGCCCTGGCGGCGGAGGCACGCAAGCGCCGCCGACAGATTGATCCCGATGCTTGCTGGATTCGTGAACTGGGCCGATTGCTCAACGAGCATATCCGTTGGGAAGAGCGGGCATTGTTCCCGGCCTTGGAGTCCACCGCCGGGGAAAAGCTCGATCTGTTACGAGCGCAAGCTGACCAGATCGAACAATCGCGCCGCCGCGCCTTTGAGGAGCCACCGCGATCGGGATCATCGCGAAAGTCGGATCGTTCCGGGAATACAGCGTGTCGCTGAAGCATGAGGAGTGACCCATGTCCTCTTGGTCGTGTCCCCATCTGGATGAAGCGCACGATTCGTGTCGGAGATTGGCGGTCTGCTGTGTTCCCGGACGTAAGGGGTGCGTGTTGCCAAAGAATCTGAAGTTCGCCGTTCCTCCGGAGCAACGAGTCGATGCCATCGATAAGGCAGCTGAACACAGAGTATCGGCCTCCTCACACAAGCGATTGTCCGAATAGGTGTGTGCCCCGTGCAAGGTGCATATCCCACCCGGCAACTGGGTCGCTCCAGCCGGTAGCAGTCGAAGCAGCGGTAGAGGTGGTCAAGCCGTCGAAGCGTCTAGTGGAAGGGCAACAATGAAACTTGCTAAGTCGTGCATCGCGTTGGCGTCCATCGCTTTATCGAGCGCTGCGGTTCAAGCTGCGGTATTTCTCGATGTCACATCAGTCACGCCTGGCAGTTCTGGAGTCGGAGCGTTTTCAGGGCTGCTGGGCGGGATTGCCGTCGCGGGTAGCATCTCGGGTGCCCCCGTGTTTTCTTTCAACGCGGCCGGAAGCGGCATCGGCGACTCGACGATTGATGGTTCCTCGCTTCAGTTCAGTTATGCCACTGTTTACAGTCCCACCGCTCCGGCAACAGACCGGGTTGGCTTCACTTATTTGGCCTTTGCAGGCAATCTGGTGACGATCACATTCAGTTCGCCGGTCACTGATCCAGTGTTTCATGTAGCCAACATGGACTGGATGGCGCTTACCTTCGCGCCCACACCCGGCTTTGCGAGCCTGACTCTGCTCAATGGCAATAACGGCCCGGACAGTGACGGGATTGATCCGGCCTTTGGCGGACCTGCATATAGTTTCGCCTTGGTCACGGACCTATCGCCTGGGACTTTAGATTCCACTCCACCCTCACTGGTCCCGCCGACCTTGGGTGGGCGTTCCGCCTATGGTTCTGTGCAGATCAATGGCACGTTTAGCACGGTGAGTTTCGTTACGGATGCCATGGGTCCGTTCAGCGATAGTGGCAGCTTCACAATCTCGATCGTGCCCGAGCCGGCGTCGGTCGTCGCACCTATCGTGATGGTTCTGGCTGGCGTTGCACGCCGACGAAAGCGATAGCCTGTAGTGAACACGGGGGGGGCACTCGCTAGCCAACGCCGACCATTAGCGGCTTAGGTACTTCACACCTGCTCGACGCCCCCGAAGGGCGGCTTGGCGTAGACGGTCCACGGACCGCGGTAGAGCTGGGTCGCGCGGTGCGGCGAAAATGGCCGCGTCGGCCAGCGGCGAGGTGCGGCCCGCGCAGTGGAGACCAACTACTTCACGAGTTTTCCAAAGGAACGGGGGACTTTCCCGGGATCGCTGGGCCGCCCGCCCCGGCTGGAACCTCACCGCCGCGGTCCCCGGGACAATCGTTCCTACAGTCGATCACCCCTTGACGAGCACGAGCATGAACAGCGTAGGCTCGATCGCGGTGAGGTCGTGGGGTTCGTTGGGCGGCATGACCAGCCAGTCGGAGGGGCCCATCTCGCGAGACGCGCCGGCGGCAGTGAAGCGGAGGCGGCCGGCGAGGATGTGGACGGTGGCGACGTAGGGGGCGCGGTGCTCGCTGATGTCCTGGCCCGCGTCCATGGCGAAGAGGATTTCCTTGAGTGAGCCGGTGTCGATCAGCGGTTTGCTGACGATCGCGCCGGGGACGATGGGGCACAGCTCGGCGAGGTTGCCGTGCTGCGTGGTGCTGGCGTCGAAGAGGGGTTGGGCCATGATGGTGTAATCCTGGTGGTAAAGGCCGCGGCCGCGCCGCGGGATGTCCGCGGTCGCGGCCGCATGTGCAAGTCTATCTGCGGTGGACGGTGGCGTCGGGAAACTGGGTCGCCACGGCATCGGGTCCGGGCATGAGCGACCAGCCAGTCTTCAACCCCAGCACGAACCAGCCAAGAACCATGATGCCCACGGCGAACAGCGTGTCGCCCACCACGCGGAGCCAACGAAGCATATGCATCAGGTCGGTCTGCATGAACTCGGCTGAGCGGGCGTACCACATGCCATGCTCGACACTTGCCCAGGTCTGCAGCAGCCCGACGGGCAGAATCGACAGCAGGACCATCAGCGCGAGGCCCAAGTTGATCGACCAGAACGCGAACCACAGGCTGCCGGTCTTCCACTGGCGGTCACTCGTGAGGCCCTTGAGGCAGAAGAGTGTCAGTCCGATGCCCAGCATGCCATAGACGCCGAAAAGCGCGGTGTGGGCATGGACCGGCGTGGTGTTGAGCCCCTGCATGTAGTACAGGGCGATGGGCGGGTTGATGAGGAAGCCGAACAGTCCGGCGCCGACCAGGTTCCAGAACGCGACGGCGACGAAAAAGAAGATCGGCCAGCGATAGGCCTTCACCCACGGCCGGGCGCGGCTGAGCGTCAAGTTCTCATACGCCTCGAATCCGATGAGCACCAGCGGCACAACCTCCAGCGCGCTGAAGCAGGCGCCCAGCGCCAGTACCGCCGTGGGCGTGCCGGCGAAGTACAGATGGTGGAACGTCCCGACGATGCCGCCCGAGAGGAAGATGGTCGTTGAGAAGAGTACGGCCGCGGTCGCCGTCACCGTGCGCAACAAGCCCATGCGGGTGAAGAGGAACGCGATGACCACGGTGGCGAAGACCTCGAAGAACCCTTCGACCCACAGATGCACGACCCACCATCGCCAATACTCGGCCATCGAGAGGTGGGTCTGTCGGCCCCACATCAGACCCGCCGCCCAGAACACGGCGATCGCCGCCGACGCCACGAGGAACAGCCCCAGCATGTGCTTGTTCTCGCCGGGCTTCTTGAACGCCGGCCAGATCGCCCGCGTCATCAGCCCCAGCCAGAGAAACAAGCCCACGAGTAGAAAGATCTGCCAGAACCGTCCGAGATCGACGTATTCGTAACCCTGGTGTCCGAACCAGAAGTTCATCTCGTAGCCCATGCGCTGGCGCGTGCCGTACCACGTGCCGAAGCACGAGCCCACGACGATCAGCAGCAGGCAGACCCACAGGAAGTTGACGCCCGCCCGCTGGAACCTGGGTTCGTAGCCCGACACGGCCGGGGCGATGAACAGGCCCGTGGCGAGCCACGCGGTGGCGATCCAGAAGATGCCAAGCTGCGTGTGCCAGGTGCGCGTGACCGAGTAGGGCAACCATTCGGAGAGCGGGAAGCCGTAGAAGCCCGAGCCCTCGACGCCGTAGTGGGCGGTGACTGCGCCCAGGCCCACCTGCACCACCATGAGAGCCATCACGACCCAGAAATACTTGAGCGTTGCCATCATCGATGGCGTGGGGTTGAGGGCCAGCAGCGGATCCTGCGCCGGCAGTTCGTGTTCGGTCCCTTCGCTGTGCTTGAGCACCGCGTAGTACCACGCCAGCGCTCCGATGCCGGCCAGGAGCAGCACGAAGCTGACGACCGACCACAGGATGATCGACCCGGTGGGACGGTTGTCAACCAGTGCCTCCGCCGGCCAGTTGTTGGTGTAAGTGATCTGCTGGCCGGTGGGCACGCTCTGACCAATCTGTTCGACGTCGCCGGGCCGCTGGGTATGCGTCGCCCAGGTGGACCAGAAGAAGAAGGCGTTCATCATCGCCTGGCGATGGTCGTCGCGGATGGCCAGGCGCGGGATCGCGTAGGCGTCGCGCAACTGCGGCGGGGTCATGCCGCCGTCGGCGTAGTCGCGCGTGTTCTCGGGGAAAGTCTCGGCGTCACCGAACAGTGCTGCGTAGTAGGCCGACAACGCCTCGAACGCCGCCGCACGATCCTCCGAGATCACCAGCTCCTGGGTCTGCGGGTTGTACGTGTTGGTCCGCATCTCGCGGCGAAGCCGATCGCGCAGCACCGCCTGTTCGCCGACGCCCAAGTCCGCGAACGCCCTCCCGTGTGCGGCTCGCGCCCATCGATCCAGCAGCCAGACGCATTCGCGGTGAAGCCAGTCGCCGTTCCAGTCGGGCGCGACATAGGCGCCGTGTCCCCAGATCGTGCCCACCTGCTGGCCCCCCATCGACTGCCAGACGTTCTGCCCGTTGCGGATGTCTTGTCCCGTGAAGATGATCCGGCCGTCGGTCGTCACGACGCGCTGCGGAATCGGCGGGGCCTGGCGGTAGATCTGCAAGCCGTAATACCCCAGCACTGCGAACGAGCCGAGCATCACAAGCGATAGCGCAATCCAGAGCTTCAGATACCGCATGATCGTGGTCCCTTCTGCGTGAGAGATGCGTAGCGCCCATTCGTGGCGATGATTCTATACTGGCCTTCCCCACGGACGCGTCGAACATGCCCAGAGTATGCCGCTTTTTCAATCGCTCATCCACAACATTCAGCCATACGCCGTGCTTCCGCTGTTTCCACGGCGGCGTGTAGTTCTAGATTGTTCGTGGTGACGATCGCTACAATTCCGGCATGATTCCGCTTTTCCTTGGTGTGACCATCGCCAATCTGTTGCTGTTGTGCGCGGTGTTCGGGCTGGGCCTGTTCGCCGTCGCCGACGGCCGACCGATGGGGCTGTACACCTACCATATCGGCCTGGCGCTGGGCGCGGGCATGATGACGCTGGTCGCGAACATCGGCACGTACATGTACTTCATGGGGACCACTCGCTGGCTGGAAGCCGCCGCCGCAAAGGCGGGTTTGGATGTGTCGACGTTTGTGGCCACGCCGCTGAAGCGCAAGTCTCGCGTCTTTTCGCTGATGATGGCGTCGGTGGGCAGCGTGATGCTCACCATGTTCGCCGGGGCGGCCGCGGACCCGACGGTGCGCCCGTGGTTCGGAGGCGAGGTGCATCTTGCGATCGCGGCGCTGGCGATCGTGGTCAACGCCGTCTGCGCGTTGGCGGAAATCCGCCTGATCGAAGCCCAAAGCGCGTTGGTGATTGACGCCGCTGCCCGCGCTGGCAGCGCCTGCTCGTCCGCCTAAACTACCCCCGCCACACTGCCAGGCAACCAATTTTCGTTCCCGCCATGTCTTGTTGTGCCCGATGTCATTCGGTTCGGCCTGGGCCGTCCTTGTTGTCTCGCCTGCTTCCGGACCTCGGAGCGTGCAGACCGCTCGCCTGAACGTGTCGGCCGGCTACTGGCTCACCCAGTGCCGGACCTTGAGTTCATGACGAAGTACACAAGGAGTCAGAGGTTCTATCAATCGGGCACTGTCCCGCGGGCCACTGGCAGACGACGAAAATGGCTCCAGGTGGGTGGTTTCAATTTCGAATTGCAGCGAACGGCGGTGGGCGGAAGACCTCGGCGAGGGTCTGATAGTTGAGGCACTTTCGAGGACGAGGATCGGGCAAGTCGCCAAACACACACCGAAGACCACCATTCGCAGGGCCATCCATGACCAAGCTCCAGACAAGAGGTCTGAGTTGTCTGTGTGAGCTTGCGACGAGCTATACCCATAGCCGATCAGCGCCTAGGGCGCAAGATCTAGCATGCGCCGTACTACTTGGGGCGGGGCCAAATGCGCTGACCCTGGCGGCAGGGAAGCACCAGTGCGTCTTTTTCTTGACGCGGCTGCCTTATCACATTATATATGTGGATACAGATATATTGTTTTTCGCTGAGTATCCAACAAGCGCCCGTCACCCCCAAGCATTTCGACCAATGGTGACGACCTGCCGCATGCGGCGCAGTTATGAGAGGCCCCCGCCCGGCTAGGGAACGTTTTTGAGACAGAAGATGTTTGATGCTGTCGCCGTTCCGGTTTGGCCGGCAATTATCGATGTGTGCCGATATGGGTGCGTGTTGTGCCAAGCATGCGACAGAGACGGAGCCTGCGTCCGACGAGGTCCCACGATTATCCGAGGGCCAGCAAGTGAAGGAGGTGATGTCTGTTTAATGAGTCGTTGCGTGTTTGTTCTGATTGGCCGGCCTGTTGAGCGCATAGCCCAACCCCTCACATCAAAAACTGGAGCTTGCCATGAAATCGCGCGTTTTGGCCGTCAGTCTGACCTCTGCCATTCTGGTTGCTGGTTCGGGGGCGCGGGTGGAAGGTGACTCTCTGGTGCTGGATCCAGTCTCACCTTCGCTGGGGCTTCTTCCCGCGACCCCAGCGGACATCCTGTGGGACGTGCCGGGAGTTGGCGGTATTCCGGGTGCCCCGCCTCCGCCGAGCGTGGCCGTGCCCTTCGCGGCGTGGGGGCTGGTCCCCGGCGATATGGTGGACGCTATTTCGGATGGTATAGACCCGGTGTTCTTACCGCATTTGGACTATTTCTCCGTCACGCGGGCAAGTGTCGGCGCGCCAGGTAGCGCGGTGGCAGCCGAAACCGCGCTCGACACCCCTCCGACCGGACCTGCGCCGGGGACCGCTCCGGGACAGGCAAGCGACATTTTTTTGGCCGGCGGCGGAGTCACGTCCGGCACAAACATCTTGGCCCCGCCTACCTTTGGTTGGACCTTAGGAACGAGCGGAGGAGATGAAGCCAACGCCAACTTGATCACACCGTCTGCACCGCCAGCAGGCGGCGACAACGTGACCGCCTATGACCTGGCGATGATTGTTCCCGGATCGACCATCTTTTTCTCACTGGCTCCCGGTTCACCAACGCTTGGATTGCTAGGCGCTACGCCTGCCGACGTGCTTGTTTCGGTTGCTGGTTTGCCCGCCATCTTTGTGCCTGCGGCAGCTCTAGGTCTTCCGCCCGGCGCGGACATGGATGCCCTCGCGATTGCCCCTGGATTCGGACCTGGTGGAATCGAATATTCACTCACCACCGCCACTGCGGCACTCCTCGGCCTGTCCGGGGCTGATATCCTCGGTGTCACCGGCGCTGGCGGCGTCATGGTCGTCCATGGATTTGCTTCACTGGGGCTTCTGCCCACCGACGACGTTGACGCGTGGGATGTCGATCAACGCCTGGTGCCCGAACCCGCTGCCTTGGGTGCGATGACTCTAGTGCTGGCCGTTGTCAGGCTCTGCCAACGACCGCAGCGCGCCCGCCGATGACTTGGCGCCGCGGCTCAGAAGCAGCCATGCGCTGACAGAAGGGGTGTAGTGGCCCAGCAGCCTGTCACGCCGGTGTGTTCGGTAAATCGTGGGCCACAAAACGGTCAACGGTGGTTGAAGAGCGGTTTGATCGCGCCAGGCAACTGCAGCGAGTTCTGACAAGTGGATAGTGGAATTGGCATAGCCCTGACGTCGCGAGGCGCGATTGCGGGCGGGTGTGGACATGAATTGGACAAACGATTGCGATCGTTCGTTGACTGGTGGTCATTGTCTGGCTGCGGTCCGACGCCCGCACCGTACCCACCACGGAATCCTCCTGCTGAAAGCTCACGAGTTGACACAGACTTCCTGCGAAATGTCCTTATCTCTGCCCCAAGCTGCGCCCGTAACGCCACTGCATCCACGCGGCGACCAAGCACGTGTGCTGCTCTGCAGCGTCTTTGGACCCTATGCTCGGGATGATGAGCATGGTAGTCGGGCGATTAATCCGATGGAGCTGTACCACAATCAGGTGACGCGCGTTCAGGGGCCGTTCTCGCTGAGGATGTTTCACCGGTCGTGGGGGATGATGCTGATTCAGGCCAACATCAGCGCCCCATGTACGCTTCTGGATTTCCCGACGCTCGACCGGTTCATCCAAGAGCTGCAGACGAAACGGTACGACGTGGTGGGCATCGGCGCGATTCCTGCGAACATCGGCAAGGTTCGCAAGATGTGCGAGCTGATCCGATCGCACCAGCCGGGGGCTCAGATCGTCATTGGCGGGCATGTCGCCAACGTGCCGGGCATCGCGGGCAAGGTCGATGCCGACCACATCGTCCGCGGCGAAGGGGTCGTCTGGTTTCGAGCGTATCTGGGCGAGCGGACTGACCGTCCAATCCATCATCCGCGCATCTCGTCGGGCATCGGTGCCCGCAGCATGGGCGTGACTCTGCGCGATAAGCCCTCCGATGTCGCGGCCACGCTCATCCCCTCGGTCGGCTGCCCCATCGGGTGCAACTTCTGCGCGACCTCCGCCATGTTCGGCGGCAAGGGCAAGCACGTCTGCTTCTACGAATCCGGCGACGAACTCTTCGATGTCATGCTCGATCTCGAGCGCGACATGAATGTGCAATCGTTCTTCGTCATGGACGAGAACTTTCTCCTGCATCGCAAGCGTGCCCTTCGCCTGCTCGAACTCATGGAAGAGCACGACAAGGCATGGGCGATTTATGTCTTCAGCTCCGCCAACGTCCTGCGGTCGTACACGCTGGATCAGCTTGTCCGCATGGGCGTGTCCTGGGTCTGGATGGGGCTGGAGGGCAAGGACAGCAAGTACAAGAAGCTGAGCGGAACCGACACGATCGAGTTGATCCGCTCACTTCAGGCGCACGGCATCCGCGTGCTCGGTTCGACGATCATCGGCATGGAGGAACACACACCCCAGAACATCGACGATGCCATCGCGCATGCGGTTGCGCATGACACGGAGTTTCACCAGTTCATGCTCTACACACCGGTGCCCGGCACGCCGCTGTACGAAGAGCACCGCCAGGCAGGCACGCTGGTCGATCCGATCTGCAACGAACTGGCCGACATGCATGGACAGCTCAAGTTTAACTACCGTCATCCGCACATTCCCACTGGGATGGAAGGCGAGTTTCTGCTCCGGGCCTTTCGGGAAGATTTCCGCGTCAACGGCCCGAGCGTGGTGCGAATGGCGCGAACGACGCTTCTGGGCTGGAAGCGGTACCGCCGATGCAGTGATCGCCGTGTCCGCGACCGCTTTGCATGGGAGGCCAAGGGACTGGCGACGACCTATGCGGCGGCATGCTGGGCAGCCAGGCGATGGTTTCGCGACGACCCTGCACTAGCCCGGCGGATCGACGCAACTCTTCAGGATCTTTATGCCGCCTTTGGGCTTCGCGCTCGATTGGTCGCTCCCCTGGCGGGTCGATATCTGCTCCGCAGACTCGAGGCTGAGGACGCGCGGCTGCGTTCGGGCTGGACCTATGAGCCGCCGACATTTTACGAGCAGACCCACCAGCCTGACTCGAATGTCCAGCCGGCACCTTCATGGCGCGTGCAGCCGGCGGCAGGATGAACAGCGCCCCACGGCGATGCGAGAGGTCGCGGGATCGCCGCACGCCTGCGCGATCCCAGCTGGACTCGGCGCGCACATCCGGCACCAGACGCGCGTGGGGTGTTGACTATACGCCTTCCAAGTATTCCCCGCACGCCCTGCGCGGCGCATGTTCGGTTGCGCCCAGCTGCATGATGGGGTGTACGTAGTTCCGAAGTGCATGGAACAAGAAAACACGAAGGGCATCGGCGGGGGCGGTAGATTGGGGTTGTCACTCCACTCCCCGAGCACAACTCCCCTCGAAATCTGTCTCTCGCCAAAACTCGCGCACAAGGAGAGAAGTCCACTGCAACGTTATCGCTATTCCACTCTCGGAAAATACCCCAGCACCGTAGCCACCGCCGTCGCGTGAAGCTCCGGCGGCGACCCCATCATGTCATCGGGAAACCCGTCCCAATCGATCAGCGCCCAATCTGACTTGCGGTACTTCGCCCACCACCACCGGTTCTGATAGCCGTCGTCAATCACGTCGGTGATGGTGTAGGTCTCGGTGCCGGGCGTGCGGGCCAGCGGCTTGAAGGAACCCGGATTCGCCGGGTCCCACGCCAGGTTCGTGAACTCGTACACCATGACGTATCGGTAGTCGCCCACGTCTTCGTACTTGTGAATGAAGCACCACAGGTATAAGTCGTATCCGAAGGACTGCCCCTGACCCATGGCTCTTATGGCTGACACCTCGAACGGGTCTGAACCTGTGATGCTCGGGAGGTATGGGATGATGTCGCTCGGCCAGTCGCTCCAGGTCATGCCGCCGAAGTCCCAGTAGTTGCTGGTCATCGAATGGAACGGCAGCACCACCGGGAACGACAGCCCCGCCACCCAGGTCTGGAAGTGATTGTCGGTGGGCTCGCCCGACTGATCGTGTCTGTCGGTGTACCACGACGTTGGCGCCGTCGACACCTTCGGGTTGATATCGAACTGCAGGCTCGAACTCCAGAAGTCTCGCTGGTCCACTGTCTCGGATGACTTGAAGCAGTAGTTCACTCCGCCGCCGGCCACGGCCAGATCGGCTCCTCTGATGATTTCCGGCACGGCGTGGTTGTCGAGGTACGTCACTGAGCCGCGCGTCACCGTGATCGTGTTCGCCGGGTCGCTCTGCGGCGTCACCACGAACATCTCGTCCACCTTGGCGTAGGTGTAGCTGCCGCCCCAGTACCCCCGGTCCAGGAGGAACCTCCCATGGTCGGCGACCAGATCGAAGCCCAGGTAGCTGACCCGGTAGGCGTCCTTCTCCATGGCCACGCTCCAGGGAACCAGCGTGTGTGGGGCAATCGTCTTTGCGGAGATCGACGCCAGGGGCCCTTTGTAGGAGGGCAGTTCATTCTGGAACGGCGCCAGGTTGACCCTGCGCCACCGCCTGCCCGTCCACCGCTCGAACCGTTCGTGAACGGCCATCGTGCTACCGGAGAACGACACCTCCCTGTACGCAACCGTCTCGGAAAGTTTCTCGCGCGAGTTGGGCGGCGATCTGGCGCTCTAGAATGAGGGGCGAATCACGTCGCGAACGGACGCTACCCAAGCGGTGTCAATGACTTACGTGTCCGGAAGAATTTGCCGCTCCAGTTAACAGCCGGAGCATTGAGAGAACTGGCGTACCGTCGAAGCGGCGGGCGTGCGTCCCTTTGCATGTCCTCGCCCGTTGCAGTGGCCGTTCTCTGGTTAACAGCGGCGCGATTCGCCGTGTCACCCCCGCGTACATCCACCGCTGCCGTGGTTCCACGCCGGCCAAGGCGTCGGCGCCGAGCGCTGGCGGCGCCACGGTGTCCACCCCAGTTTCGCGGCCCGTCCCGGCGGTGTACATTTATTCTGTCACACGCACCTCCCCCGATTTCGGGGGGAATCCAAGGCGACGGACCGCCTGCCACAAGGAGCATATCACCGTGGCCAGGTTCTTCCACCCCCTTCTTCGTGTCCTTGCGTCCGCCACTCACCGCGAACTGGCAGCGCAAGTCAGTTACCTCAAGGCGGAGAACGAGATTCTCCGATCGAAGCTGCCCAAGCGCGTGACGGTGACCGATGCCGAGAAGGCGCGGCTGGTGAAGTTGGGCACCAAGGTGGGCTCGGCGATCCGAGAGCTGATCACGATCGTGTCGCCGCGAACGTTCACGCGGTGGGTCAATGGTGCTACCGTGAAGCACACTACACCACGGCGCAAGCCCGGCCGGCCTCGCACCGAGCAGGAGATCGTGGATCTGGTGGTGCAGATGGCCAAGGACACGGGCTGGGGCTACACGAAGATTCTGTTTGAGCTGCGGAAGTTGGGCATCAAGATTTGCCGGACGACGGTGAAGAACATCCTGGTGAGTCATGGCTTCGATCCCGGCCCCGAGCGTGGCGAAGGATCATGGGACCAGTTCATCAAGATGCACGCCAAGACGTTGTGGGCGTGCGACTTCCTCAGCAAGAAGGTGTTGACCAAGCATGGCCTGATCGACTACTTCGTGCTGGTCTTCATCAACATCGCGACCCGGCGCGTGATCGCCACGCCGGCGACGCCGAACCCCAACGAGGAATGGGTGGTCCAGCAGGCTCGCAACGTCGTGATGGACATCGAGGATACAGGCATGAAGATCGAGCACCTGATCCACGACTGGGACACCAAGTTCACCGCACAGTTCCGCGGCCTGTTCGAGTACGAAGGCGTGGAGATTCACCGCGTCGGGCCGCAGAAGCCGAATCAGAATGCTTACGTGGAGCGCTGGATTCAATCGTGCCAGCAGGAATGCCTGGATCACTTCATCGTGCTTGGCGAGAAGCACTTCAACCATCTCGTCGGCGAATACGTGGAACATTTCAACACCGAGAGGCCGCACAGCGCGATCGGGCGGGCGCCGTGCGGCACCGATCCCCCGACAGAGCCCGTCGGGCAGATCGAGTGTCACGAGCGGCTTGGCGGTCTCTTGCGACACTATTGCAGACGAGCGGCATAGCGAGCAGGGCGGGACCGCACAGTGCTTTGCGCCGGGATCGACCTCTTTGCTCACCATATGCCAACGAGTATAGACTGCTACCGTCAGAGACTTGACACTCACGCGTCGTTGTTGAGATTGCATCCAATGTGACCCACCCGGCAGTCTACTCCCGATGAATGGCCATGCATGCTGGCAAATGACCATCGTAAACCGTAGTCAGTAGTCGGTCCTCTTTGATTGAACGGAAGGTCCCGATCCATCGCTGCCCGCACCGCGGTCAGTTTGCCTTGAATATCGGGATCGCGGACGTACACGATTAGCAGGCCTCGTCCCTCTCTTCCAGTAGTATATCGTCCGAGCAACTGTTTTAGTCCAGCCACGTGATACGCAGCACCTCTATAAATCTTCGCCTCAGCAAGAAAGCGCCGAATAGGCGTGCAGTAGACGACCTCGATCGTAATATCCACATGTCCATTTGAGTGAGTTTGTTGCGTAACGCTAACACCGAAACCATTCAAACAGCCGACGAGAACGGCCGAAAGCCCATCCTCTTGAAGTTCCTTGAACTCGCCTCTATTTCGCTCAAGGTGCGCAACCGCCCGCTCAAGACGCGCGTCAATTGCTGCCTCATACTCCGCTTCGCTGGTGGCCGTGATGATATCCAAGCATTCGGGGCAGCGCCGCTGGAGCAGATCGGCCAAGGCTCCGAGATTATTGAGGTCCGCACTCACTGGGTAACCTCACCCTCAGGCGACAGTACCCACTCGACGTCTATGCTGGCGGCGTATTTCGTCCATTCTGCGTCAGGCATCGAATGCGTTCTCCACCATGCGGTGAGCTTGTTCCATACTTCTGATGAAGATATGGCCTGTCCACCGTTCGACCTGCGAAACTCGACCTTTAGGATAGGTAATGATGGGCGTGACAATAGCCCGACGACCGCCAGTACTTCCTCGGGGGTACAGACGACTCGTTCAGAAATTTCATGGACATCGGCCAAGCGCAAGGAATATCTCGAACTAGTGCTAATGCGCGCCCAAATGTCGTCGTTGATTGCTGCCCACTTCTTGTCACCACCAAAATGCATCGTTATCTCGTTCGCGGCGATGTCGGCGGCGTGCAAACGACGATCGTTTGCTGCTTTATGAATCAATGTAGCGGGAACTACGGCCGCGACGACCTCTGCATCTGGATGCCGGAAGACAACGCCTTGATCCGCAACAAACGTGACGGCTTGGTGGGCGATGGCCGGTAACTTTTCGAGAAGCCCGCTAAGTGCTACATCGCCAGCTGGTGCCATTCGCGACAAGCTGTGGGCAGAGAGCGAATTCAGTTTCTTTAGAAGGACCCAGTCTGGGAGGATCACTATGTCGTCATCTATCATTTCCGCCCCACACACGACTGAGGGGCGCACAGATTCGCCGGTAGTGACCCTGTCATAGACACGGCAGAGCAGTAGCGGATGTTCGATCTTGTCGCCGCTGATAGACGCAACACAAGCCTCAAGAGCTTGCCCCTGTGTGATGGCGATATCAACCAACTTGTGGCCAACACCAAGCAGCCGCTCGGGGGCACCATCTCCTGCCTGTTCTCGCTCAAACATCATGCCCGTGTACTCAGGAAGAATCGCGGGCTCAACCATCCACTCGTCGGGCGTCTTGAATGACAGGCCCTCTGGTCCGATGCGTGGTTGCCGTCTATTGCGCACCAACATGCCAACGATGAACGGCTCAAGGTCTCGGAGGTCGACCTTCGGCAGCTTCCTGGACACATCCTGGAAGTCGAAACGCGCACAGTTGCCAACCAGGTCCTTAACTGTGTCAATTACGTCGCGATCGCCAAACTGTGATGTCGCCCTGTCAAACCATGCATCGAACTTGTCTGGCGGAACCTGATTAGCTTCCGTGAATACGTCGCGAAACATCGCTGGAGGTGCCATCCCCAACACCAACTGGTACATGTCCTCGGGATCGGCCATCACTTGCCGCAGCGCCATGTTAATGTGCTCGATCTTCTCTGTGAGCTTGTCCCAAATGCGGCTCTCCACAGTGGAGGGGTTTCTGAAGCTTGTAATATGAACGGTTTCCGTCTGGCCGTAACGATTGAGTCGCCCTACACGCTGGTGAAGGCGCATCGGGTTCCAAGGCAGATCAACGTGAATCAATCGGTGACAGTGTCCCTGAAGGTCGATACCTTCGCCTGCGGCCTCGGTTGAGACGAGAAATCGGACCGAGCCGCGGTTGAACCGAGCGGCGGCATCATCACGTCGAACCTTGATCGTTCTGCTTGTACGGTCCGAGTGAACGACCTCGTGCGCCTCCCCGTCGCCATTGATGAACGTGACGGCCGCCTCGCCAAACACAGAAATCAGGGCAGACATTAACAGTGACTGGGTCGCCTTGTACTCCGTAAAGAATAGGACTGACGTGCGTGGGTCCAAAGATCGGATATCAGTGAGAATCGCTTCAATCTTGGTCTCCGCACGCACCTGCTCGCCAGCAGCAATCAAACGCTTCAGCCATTCCTGCTCATTGTCCATCAGCTGGAGTTCAACCTCGGCAAGGCTTTCATCCAATCGACTCACATCATCCAAATCACCACTCGACTCAGCTTCTTGCTGCTTCATCAGAAGTGCATTGGCCTGTTGCAGATCACGTAACGACTTCGATGCTTCACTGATTCGAGCCAATCGCCCCCGCAATGCGCGCAGAATTGCTGCCACCGAACTGGATGCCAGTTTCTGCATCGAAATAAGTACGAGCATGACTGCGCGCCCGTCGCGTCCACCTAAGCTCGATGCATACGCTTTGCCAGTCACAATGAACTCCGTGAGCATGTCATAGAATTGCTGCTCGGCTGAGGAGTACTGGTAGGTGCGGCTTTCGACGATCGGCTCCTTGAAAAGAGCCTTCCCATGGAGGTCAGTTACGTTCTGCTTGTTGTTACGAATCATGATCTCCGGCAACATTCGAAGTTGCTCCCGGTACGAAAACTTGGGGCCGAACTTGTCCGGCTGGAGCAAGCCTAGCAGCGAGATGAACCCGAAGGGCTTGCCTCGGTGCGGGGTGCCAGTGAAGAAAACCATCGAGCGAATCCTGCCACTCCCAACCAGTTGTTGCACCAGCTTGAAGCCCAAGGTCGGTCCAGCCTGCTCATCAGCGTTGAGATGATGTGCCTCATCGATTACCACTAGGTCCCAAGGTTCTGCCTGCAACATGCGCTCGTGGCGACCACTGCTATCCAGTCGCACAGTATGGAGAGATGCAACAACCTGCGGATTGGTGTTCCAAAAGTCTCCTCTAGCTGTATCTGCGGAAGGCGCATAGATGCTAGTTCTGATGTCAAACATTGTCCGCAGCCGGTACTGCCATTGCTCAACCAGCGAGGCTGGACAGATGATCAATAGACGTCGAATCTGCTGTCGTGACATCAAGGCTGAAAGGATGAGCCCGGCTTCGATGGTCTTGCCCAGACCGACATCGTCCGCGACTAGCCAGCGGGCCGGCCATTGATCGAGGACCTTTCGGCACACCCAAAGCTGGTGTGGGAGTAGCGCAATTCTGCTCCTAGCAAACATACCCCATGCACTATTAATGGAGCTGATGGCCTCGGCCTGCATGCGGACCACAACGTCTAGCGCCGCATGCGACTGACCTTTGCGAAAGGACTCGCTAACTCCTTGGATGAGCTGCACCTCGGCTCGCTGGCACTCCTGGATGCTCCCTCCAAACCTCACAATAACCGTGGGGCCGAGGTCCGCCTGGACCTGTCCAATGCCATACCCGCGGACTCGCACAGTCTGACCATGCTGCAAGGGTGCATCGGTCATGTTGGCTCATCCTCCGAATCATCTGAATCGTTGAGGAACGCGAGTGGGTCGTCCTCCCGCAGTTCAGCCTGACAACCCATAAGCTGCTCCCGTGTCTCGTGGTATTGAGGCCACGTAAGCACTAGCAGCGGGATATCATAGACCCCGTCGAATGTGGCAGCCTCGCCCAGGTGGCGACGCAGCGCAGTACTCATCGTCTTGGCGGCACGCTCTCGTGTCGTCTGATCGTTCAGCAGTACGGCAGCATCATCGCGATCCGAGGAATCGCCTGTGCGCAGCATCTGAGCGACAATGTGACGCGTTCTACGTGCTGGAACAAATGCCAGAGGCGCAAGCCCGGGGACTGGCCGGTAGGCGCTGTGCTGGGAAAGCCGAATGCGTAGGGTCTCTCGCAGTACAAAATGTGCGCCGACTCCCAGCATGCGGCTGCACGGCGGCGCGTCGAAGCCCGTTGATCCAGAGAACACGTGACTTGTCCGCAGATTGACAATGTCATGCATTGTCCGCAGCTCGGCAAGCTTCACCCCGGGGCGTGTGACGGCGTCGAATGCGCGCATGTAGCTCGGTAGCCACCGGGCTATTTGGTAATAAGCGAGGAACTGATTCATCCACTGGAAGTACTCGGCGTCGCCCTGCAAACTATCCAGGTAGTCATCCATGACGCGGAACCATGACGCTGGGTCGTCCGCGCCGCTTGCCAGGGTGTCCAGCCAGCCTCTCTCTATGCACAGGTCAAGAAATCCACGGTGTTGGTGCTGCGTCGTCCGGCCGATGCGGTACATGGCCCCAAGCATGAAGAGAGTCAGCCAGGGCCGACGAACCTGCACGTCCCGCATGAGCGCATCGTCGGACGCAGCGAAACGCAGGGGCGGCAATTGGCCACCCGGGTAGACAGCGCGATCGTGGCACGCGACGATATTGGCCCCCTGTTCGGCCCACCACAAATATACGTCCTCCAGAACAGCGGCCGGCGGTCGCGAGGCCGCCATCACTTCTCCACCGCCGCCCACCTGCCTGGATTGATACGCTGCGTATTCCTCGCCCTTCTGGAGCTTGCCCATCACAACAGCTTGTCGGTTAGGATCAGAGGGCAAGGCCCCTTGGAGTGTGTCGGGATCATCAAGCCAGCAGTTAGCGTACTGAGGCTTGAGATCCTTGAGCTCCTTCTCCACACGATAGCTCTGCTCGCCCTGCTCCAGGTATTCAAGTGCGGCACGCCGCCGTGCCTCGCCATCTGCGGTCAGAATCCACGTTGCCATTTCCTGAGCTGTGGCTCGCATATCACCTCGGCATGCCAGGAAGAACTCGAGGGCCGAACCCATGTAGGCCTCTGACAGGACGCGCTCGGGCGGGGCGAATGCCGCGCGCCGCGTTTCTTCTCGCCTATCCCCGGCGCTGCTGTGGCTAACCAACAGGCTTGTCGCCTTGCCCGTGCCTTGCGAAGCCGAGAGGAATGAGAGCTCGGCCAGATGGCTGCGAAGGCCGTCTGCCTCCTTGGCCCACCTACGGTCTGCTTCCAACTCGCGCAGCCGCTGAGGCGACAGTAACCCTCCAAGTTCTGCGGCAGCATCGGGCTCGACCCAGGGACTGGATTTGAGTGATCCGATGACAATGTCCCTGAGAGACACCGATGTCAGCTCCAGGCGTTCAATATGATCGAGGACTTCAGCGACGGCGGGCGCAACAATCGTGCCTTGTGTGATGCGGTGGGTAAGCCATGAGCATTCAGTCGCGGCCGCCCAGACATCTGGGTCGGCAAGTGCGCCTTGTATTCGCCAGCGAAGGATCGGGAGCATAGTCAAGCCGCCATAGGGGCCAGGCAGGCACGTGGGCAGAACACGAGCATTCTGCATCAGCCGCCGCATGCCGCAGTGTTCCGAGCCAAAGAGAATGCGATGCAGAACCGTGCTGGTCGAGGCTGGATCAGCGTAGCGAGCAGCTACCTCCCAGAGCGAAGTCCAGAACATCTCGTTGCTTGCTCTGTGGCAGCCGATCAGGCTACGCGTCTCGTTCCAGTCGGCTGAGGTCCTTTCGTATAGGCTGCATAGCAGTTCACCGAAGGCCTGTCCCATCTCATCGGCGATCTGATCATTCCGGGCCGTTTCCCGCAACTGGGTTCGTCCTGGGTTCAGGTCAAAGTCCCCATTGACCATCAGCGGACCGTCGGCGATGTGTCGTGTCGGTGCTGTGACCCAGACTTCGGGAAGATCGCGCCGTGTCTCTCCGCAAACGCCATCCGCGTCTACGGGTACGAGCACGGAGCCATACCCGTCTCCCCCCAGCCGGAACACCAATACTGGTTGCTTGTGTGCTGCAGGTCCTGCTGCCCCTGCCTCCACACAGGGGACAATGGTGTTCGGCTCCCAGTGACAGATGATCTCAGCGCCTCCAGGTTGACTGACGGTGCAGTGCCGAATCCTGCGGGCGAATACGACGAGATAGCCGGCCAGTTCTCTAAAACGACCGAGGCACGCATCCTCGCTCACTCCGTCTCGAAGAGGAAGCTCAATCACTGTGCCGCGATGGGTCGTGTCCCCGAACTGGGCCAAGATGCTCTCAAGCCGGTTCTCGTCCAGTTCCGGCAGTCGTTCCGGGTAGACTCCAGCGAGCACCTGGAATCGGCTCCGCGATCCACTCAAGACTCGCGGCTGTTCGCAGGCGAAGAACACGCTCTTGAATCCGAGGCCAAACTTGCCCGTGCGACGCGTATCCCCGGGTTCATAGTCCTTCCCCGATCCCTGCATTACCAGCATACGTTCAAGGTCACGATCGAAGCCGAGGTCTCGCCGATCAACGCTTCCAATACGGAACTGATTGATCCCCCGACCCCAATGAATGAATCGCAAGACAGTGACACCATCGCGCGACTGGATGTCCGCCGCAAAACAGCGTCGCAGGTCTCGTGAACGGGCGCGGTCAAGCGAATCCGCATCCGGACACAGCGCGTCGAGCTCAACAACCGCGTCGTCTCCGTTCTGGAACAACTCGAACGGAATCGATGCGGCCTCGTAGCTGGAGGCGTCCAGCCGCTTGCGGATCTCATCAATCAAGAAGGCCTGTGTCGGAGCATCGGACCGTAGAAGCTGTCGAAGCGAGTCGAGCACTTGGGTCCGCTCAGCGTCAGCAGCCTTCCGTTCATCGTCACTTGTGGCCGTCTTCGCCTGTTGGCGCACCTGATGCCATCGGTTGAACAGTTTCCTGAGAGGCGTTGATTGACGCGTTGACAGTTGCGTCTCGAGTAGCATCGCGCTGGACTCGAGAATCATCTCCTGTGCAATCTCAATGTCGAGTTGGCCAACGTGGGTGATCTGGTGCCAGATCGACGAGAAGTCTTCGTCGCTCTGGCGATGGATCAGTGACCGGAGTGCCTGGACGGTGTTGCCCAGGACGGCAACCTTCTCATCGCTGGCAAGCTGTCCTGGATCGACCTGTCGCAGCCGGATGAGGTAGCAGCGCTCATCACCGGGCATTGGGAAGTAGGTTCGTCCGTCAAATCCGTCCAAGAGTGAGGTGATCTGCGAGTTCACCGTCGCGGGAAATCGCTCCCCCAGGATATTGGTCGCTTCCACGGTGGCTGCGTCAGCGGGCTTGATGCAGAAGTGTTGCTTATCCATCAGCTCGCGAAGCCTCCAGCCCGGTCCGGAGGCATGCCATTCGAAAAGCGCACGCATCGCGCTCAAAGTCCGACTGTCTCTGAGCTTCTCGTAGAGCTTGGGGAACCCATCTTGGTTCCCCAGCATCGCCACGACCGCAGCCAATGCGTCGTCAGGCACGTCATCGGCTCGCCATATATCGAGGTAGGACGCTAAGAGCCTTGCACTCTGCGCTAACGCAGATGGATCAAATCGCTCGCCTGCAATGGCACTGTCCCGTGCGACGGAGCAGTCGCTGTGTTGACCCGCCGCGGCGGGGTTGCCGAGGCCGAATACTTCAACGTGAGACTGGTGCAATAGGTTACATGCGGCCACGTTGTGACCGGTTATCGCCAGACACGATGGCTGGCACCAGCGATTCTCCTGATTCAACAGGCGCAGCTTGGGGACGACGCGACCGAACTCTTGGTTAACGGCCAGCTCGCGCAGGAATCCATTGAAGAAATCCAGCATCACACGCTTTCCCGGTGCTCCTGCCTGGTTATGGCGTCCTGCTAGATAGCACAACACTTGCTCGGCGCGATTGGCTTCCAGCGGCTCTTTCACGCTGGGCAGCAAATGCCGGCCAATCCAGCTGGTCCCGCCGGCTCCGCCTTCCTGCAAAGCTCGGAATAGGCCTGCCGCCGGCATGGCCGCGAGGCCCTCCTCATCGCCGAACGTGTCGAGAAATGTGGCGAGTACATCCTCCTTCACTGTCTCACGTCCGGCAGCGAAGGCAGGAATGCCTCTGATCGCTTCGCCAAGACAGCGATACAGGTCCTCTCCGCGAGGAACCATGTCCTCAACGAGTTGCCATCTCGCGTGCGCCGTCAGCTCAGTTGGAAGGTCATCTTTGTGATAGACCTGTCGTCCACACAGGCTCATCTCCCGCACGTAGGGCAAGAGGCCATCGCGACAGATCACTTCTGACGGCGCACACCCCTCGGCTGCACCGGTTGGCAGCCATCGCGCCCTCCGGAGAAGCTTCCGCAGCTCATCAGATGGAGTATTCGGAATGCTGGCCAGGATGAACAGCCAATGCTTCTGGCACTCTGGCAGGCCGAGAACAGCTCGCAGAATATCTTCGGGCGACAGCGTTGGGGCGAGTCCCCGTGCATGGATCGCGCCGGAGGGATCATCTATGAGTACACGGTGCGGGAATATCGCAGTTGGCGGCGGCGGGAGTGTGCCACGAATGAATGTCTGATCGGTTATTCTGGTGAACGTCCCGTTGCTGCATGCGTAGATCGGCAGACCCTTCAGTTCGCCTATAGTCTCCTCAGGCCATTCGCGGATTATCTGGTCTCGCCATTCGAGTCGCTCCGCAATGCTCGTGCAGTCAATGCCTGCTGTGCCAATCGTGAGACATGCTCCCGCCACGGTACTGGCCGTGCACTGATGAACGCCCAAGCGTTTAGCCTGCGACGGGGTCAGGTCAATGAGTGCAGCGGGAATGATCCGCCAGGCTTGCTCGGCCACTTCAAGGATACATCGAACCAACGCGCACCAGGGACCATCACCGTCGGCGTAGAGGGGCAAGTTCTTGTCGCCAACGTTGCTTTCGCCATGCAGCAGGTATCGCAATCCCTGCCGCATACTTGGGGGGCTGTTGTCGCTCCAAGCACGCAACAACTCACGGAGGAGCTCCAGGCGGGGCTGGGCGCTGGACGTCAAAGCCGGTTCATTCGCAAGCAGAGCCGCGCATCCACCGGCATCACAGGCTGGGATGGGGCCTATCGCATCAGTCAGCAACTTTACAAGCTCGATCTGCGTGAGGAACAAGACAGAGGCGTCGGCGAGACAGGACTGGAGTTTCCGGCACAATGCCGCGCTGCCGGCGAACAGGAGGCCGCTGTCTCGTTCGGCCTGGAGCTGGCGAGCCGACAAAGGCATTCGCCGATCAGACGAGAAGTCGCGCGCGTAGAAGAGAGGAAGGTCGCCGAACTCATCGAGGAGATGCTGGGCCCCCGGCCTCCATGAGGAAAGGATCGACAACATCGCCTGGCCAAGCAGCGTGTGGAAGGCCTCCTCTTGAGCGCCGGCCGGCCGGAGAACGGACAGCGCCTGGAGGAACGCCCTTGCATCCGTCGTGCTTACGCTCCGGGTCCCAGGGGCAGTGAGACCGATGAAGATGTCCGGAACGGGCAGAATATCAGTCTTCTGACCAAGAAGGGTGTGGTAGACGCGCTCGGATTCGCGGACAAGGTCTGTCTTGAAGGGCACGGGCAACAGCTTGCTTGAGGGCAGCAGGCCCACCAGGACTGCCACTTGATCTTGTCGCTTGCGGAGTTCAGAAAGGGGCACCTCAGCGAGGAGCCTGCGCAGCATCTGACCTATCGCCGGAAGATGGTCCTCTCTGCTCTGATTGCGCAGATGGGTACAGAACCGGCACAGGTAGTCCAGGTGTGCATCGATCTCCACAATCCCCGCCAGCGGCGCTGAACCCAGAAGGTCTTTCGCCAGGTCCACCGGCATGCCGTGACAGGTCTCGGTAGCCATGCAGGGCAGGTCCGCAAATGAAAGAGCGGCCCCTTCGGCACGACCTTCGAGGGCTGGAAACACCGCGAACGGCAATGACGGATCGGTCGCCTCATCGCCTGGGAGGAGTATGAGGGGCAGCTCTTTTGGCGCAGACACCCATTGCCCACGACCGGACAGCAAGCGGAAGCACCACGAAGCGTCCCGGCAGATATGGCGGCTGTGGTCCCGCCAGAGATGGCAATCCCGGTGCGTCAGCAAACTGGTCAGAAGCCGCAGGCGACCGCATGCATCCGCCTCGTCAGCAATCGCTTCCGCATATGCCGCAAGCGCTGGCAAGATCAGAGGTAATGTGCCGTCCTGATAAAGGCGACGGTTCCATTCCTGCCGGACCGTTGGCTTCTCGCCATTGGCAGCGAAGTCGACTCCAAGTCGGCCCGCATCGACGAAGAAATACCCGTGAAGCATCAACTCAAAGCTGTGCGCACCGGTGCCCTGGCACTCCGGATGTGGAGGGTCACCCAACGGCAGGAATACTGCACGGTCGACGCGCAGCGACCCATCGCCACGCTGCTCCATCACGACGACGCTCGCGTGCTGCTTGACCGCAGCAGGGGCTCGCTTTCGACCCGCATCGGTCTGCGAGTCCATCCTCGGCCAGTCGCTGCGCGCGGCCAGGCCAGCCAATTCAGCGCTGGCAAGCAATTCCTGGACGCCGGCATATGTCTGCTGAAGCTCTGCCCCGTCGCCTTCTACGTCGATGATGCCGGCCAGAGCACTTCGCTTGACCGCCATCTTTCGCCAGCTATCGTGGCGAGTCGATCTCCGTGTTACGGAAGCGAACAGGACGGGGTCGGAACCAGCAGAATCAGCGCACCAGAATCGCACCTTCTCCACCGACGACATCAGCGGCAACATCTGACGCAGACTCGCCACGCGCCGGCCAGAGAAGATGTCGTCCGGTGGCCTGACTTGGCCGCCGTCATCAGCCTCCCCGTAGTACTTCGGCTCAATCGCCCAGTCGGCGGGGTCATCGCCATCTGCCTGTCGGCAATGGTCCTCACGTCGCAGAGGCAGGCAGATGCCGAACCACGAGGCGATCGGCCTGCCTATCAGCGATGTGCAGATCTCGCGGAGCCGTGCCTGATCCTGCGAAGGAAAGACATCCCACGCCGAGTACCGCGCCTTACACCAAGGGTTCAGGACTCCCGTGCGGCCGAATTCCTTGAGCGCCTCATCGGCCTGCTCGTGGTCGCCATCGGGGTCAGAAATGTAAAAGAAGGCTTCGCACAGGTGAAAGACGCTCTTCAGGCCGAGACCAAACTTTCCGATTTTGGTCTCGTCGTGCCCTTTGCTGCCAGTTCCGGCCAGATGTATCGCGTAAGAGTCGCGATAGGTAAACGGGCCATCGTTTGTAATGATCAGCAGTGGTCCCTGCAGGAGCCGATGCTCCGCTCCAGGCAGGCCCGGAAGCCATGAGATGTGCAGTTCCGTGGCGCCGGCGTCATCTGCGTTCTGGAGGAGTTCCTTCAGGACGGAGTGACAGTCCTTGTAGCGATCACGGAGGTTCCTTCGCAGATCCTCAATCGTGTCATAGGCTGTGTGAACGATTCCACCCATATCGCTCCCTCGGCATGAACAAACGTATACCTGCAATCGTGGCTCAGCGGAAGCACCTAGTTTGGCCTTTCCAGGGCACATTTCCAACGACGCTGCTGTGCGATTTCGGCATAACTCCGATATCGTTCCTCCGTAGTTCGCGTAAGTGTGCTATGGGGCGCATCTATGAACCTTAAGACCTGCCACTTGTCTCGGTTCTCCAGCTTAATTCGGCCGATGGCGCCTGCGATTGTCTCTGATCGGTAGCCCATGTTGAAACATCTCCCGAGAATGAGGGTGAGGCGCTGACGTGCCAACCTGCCCACCGTAGTGCCGCGTCAGACAGTCCGATACGCCCGCCTATGTTCCATACGCGGGTTCATGTCCCACGCGTGAACCCATTGGTGATTCGCCATTGCGATAACTGCCGTTTCCACGGACCGACGCCACGAAGTAAGCGGGCGCCGCGTTATATGGCCGGCCAGTCGTCATCAGGAGTAGCTTCGGTAGAACGCCTCTGCGGTGAATTTCACGAACTCCTCGGTCTTCTGCGGACTTCGGCTGATGACTTGCCAAGGTTCCAGGCGAGCGATTTCGGTCTGCAGGTCCTTCGCCGTCTTTGCGCTGCATCCGAGGATGTCCTGTACCGATCTCGCGGCCACCCCATCGCACTGGAAGATGAAAGCGAACTCGAGCAGTTCCTGGAAATTGAAGAACTGCTGCTGAAAATCGTTCGGGGATTGGCTCGCGAAGAAGACCACGACGCCCTTCGATCTCCCCTCACGGATGATCCGCTGAAGAAAGATGTTCCTTTGGCTAAGGTAGTTGTGTGCCTCATCGATGACTAGGATCGTCCGTATAGTGCGCCGCCCGTCCGTCACCGGGCTGTCTGTCATTGTCGCCATCTCTTTGTAGAGCCGCTCGATCACCAAGTAGGCCACCAGTTCTTTGAGCACCGGCATTGCATGCACGTCAATCAGCATAGTGCGGTTCGATAGCCGATCCAGAGGCGGCGTCTCACTGCCGTGGCGCCAGAAGAGATCAAATGTGGCCAGGTCCCTTAGCACCTCGATCAGGCTGTCGTCCTTCTTGTTGTCGTCCTCATACATCACCGTGGCGATCTCAAGGACGTCGTGGAAGTCCGGATAGGGTGTCGCCGACCCGGCTCGCTTGGCATACGCAGCCCTGAGGGCCTCCGTCAGCGCGCCCTTCTGGACAACACCCAGCTTGCTGTTAATCGAGGCAAAACTTTCGGCTTTCTCACGGCAGGACACGTTGATCGCCTGCTCGTCGTAGCTCGGGAGAATGAAGGGGTTGATCGGTAGGTTCTGCCCGCCTTGGAGCAGTCGATACGGAACGACCTTTGAGGTCTCCAAGAACCGGGCGTTGTTCTGGACGTCGCCCTTGTAGTCGAAGTAGATGAAGTGCGTTTGGTAGTCGGACTGAACCCGAATATCCGCCAGAATCTTCAGTAGGAACTGCGTCTTGCCGACGCCGGGCTTGCCCATGATCGCCAAATGCGAGTTCGCATGAATCATCGTGTTGTTGAGCTCCATCACCAGGTCGGTCTTCTGGAGGAGCGTCCGACCGATGAAGATGTCCAAACCACGACCAAGCCCCTCGCGTCGCCCAGAGAACTCCACCTCGGAAACCAGACGCCGCAACAGGCTCTCCGCGCTGCGGCCGCATTCCTGGAATAACTGCCCCAGCATCAATGAACCGTTATCGATGTGATTCTTGACGATGGACCGGTTCGAGAAGAACTCATCCTCCGTGAACTCTGGCTTGCGGTACACCTGCGAGATGAGCGACCGAATGAAGACTTCGTCCTCACCAACGAACGTCGGCCTTTTCATCTCGCCACCAGTGAAACTCGGGCTGGCAGCGACGCCCGTGCCTTCACGAACCAGAGACAATGTGAAGGCGATCCGGGCAAGTGTCGCCTTCTCCAGCTTCGTTTCGAAGCGGAGAGCGCTGAGGACTTCGTCGGCTTCGCTGGACGTGTACAATCGGTCTGCCATAGGTCATTTCTCCCAGAAGTAGCCGGGGCGGAACGTGGTCAGTTCCTGGCGCTGGTCAAACTCCAGGCTGGCCGCTCCGCTCAAGCGTACCTTCAGAGAACGGTAGTAGTTGTTGTCGATTTCGGTGTCCGTTGACAGGATCACGACCTGCTCGCCTGCATTGGGGAAGTAGTTGTTCACGATGTTGTCCCGGTGCGTGCTGTCCAGACGCGACAAGGGCGTGTCGATGATGATGGGCAGCTTCAGTTCGCTGGTCTGCGCCAGGCCCCACAGCAGAGAGACGGCAAAGACTTCCTTCTCGCCTGCTGACAACGCCGACTTTCGAATCTCGTGGCCGTTGCGGTCGGTGATGCGGATTTCGTAGGTCTTGTCGTCGATGATGATGTCTTTGATCAGTCCGCTGCGGCTCGAAAGCAGCCGGTACATCTCGAACGTCTTCTCCTGGAGCAGATGCACCTTGTTCTTGCGTAGTCGGACGACGAACTGATTGAGCACGTTGGCGATGGAGTCGCACTCGCAGATGAAATCCGCCTTCTCCTTCGACACGTTGTGCTTCTCGTAGAGCTTCTCGATCTCGACTTCGATGTCGCCGATCCGCTTCTCCAGCGACAGGATGTCTTCCTCGGTCAGTCGCAGTTGCTCGGTCTTGCGCCCGATCTGCGTGGAGCAGCTTTCCATCTCGGCTTGAAGCTGCTCGAACAGCTCGCGCTCGGATGCGGTCAAGCTGGCCCCCTGGGTCAAGGCCTCCAACTGGCGAATCTGCCCCTCGAGCTGTGTTGCCTCGTCCAGCAGAGGCTGGAGCAGGAAGATGTCGCTGCGCTCCAGCGATTCGATCTTGTTGAGTACCCGCGCAGCGTCACGGTCGGACAGGTCGAGGACCTTGGCAACGTTGGTTCGGCTGTCACCTTCTTTGAGCAGCCGGTAAATGCGTCGCTCCAACTCGGCCATGCGCTCGGGCGAGAGCTTCTCCTGATAGATCGGCTCCGGCTCCTCCACCACGCGGACGATGCGCTTGGCCAGTTCCGCTGCGTGCTCCTTGATGGCCTCGCCACTGGCTGACTCACGCTCCGTGTCGATCTGCTGTCGGATGTCATCGAACATGCGACCGGCCAGACTGAACGGCAGGGCCTTCTCGCACAGCGTCCTGATCTCGTTCTCGACCTGCGCCAGTCGCGTCGAAGCCTGGATGCGCTTCTTCTCCTGCTCGCGCATGGCCTCGCGCGACTCAGGGGCGATGTTGAAGGTCGCCTCGAAACGTCTCTTGGCGTCCTCGCACTGGGTCTTGAAGCTAGCGAGTTCCTCCGCTGTCGACTCACGCTCCTGGTTCTTACGGGTCAGCTTGCTCTTTTCCCGCTTCAACTCGCTCTGCTTGAACTCGAGGTCCTCGTCGGAAATTTCGACGAATCCCTTCCGCTCTTCCTGCTTGATGTAGAGGATGTCACTGGCGAGTCGGTTGATGTACTGAATACCCAGCGCCGCCTCCAGCGACGACTTGAGCCGGACCTCGGAGTGGTCGTCCGCCGCGATCTCCTGAATCTTCTCGCCGTCGAAGAAGAAGAACTGCGTGATCCCGGGAGGGATTGCCGCGCGGATGTAGTCTTGCCATATCTCTTGGTTCTGGACCGAGACGCGTTTGCCGTCGCGGACCACCACAAGCCGCTCAGCCAGGTCTCGTGGTTTAGGTTCCGCCACCGCACCTGCGCTCCATGATCGCTTGACGATCAGCTCCGACAGGTCATCCATCTCGATGACCAATTCGAAACACACACTGACGTTGCCCTTGGCCTTCTCGCGCCGGTTCACGTTGCGGAAGATATCGTCGGGCTTGGCCCCGTAGAGGCAGAAGTTGATCGCCTCCATGATCGAGGTCTTGCCCGCCCCGTTCATGCCGCCGATCAGGAAAATGCTCCGCCCGTCTTCCCCGACCGGGAAGACGATCTCGGTGGGGAACTGGAAGGACTTGTAGTTATCGATGGTCAGCTTTCGGAACTTCATGTATGATCCTCGCTAAGCTGCCAGTGTCCACGTTGGGAGTCGGAACGGAGCAGTCCGTCCTTGATCATTTGGAATCGCTCCCACTTGACGTTGTTTTGCCATGCGTACTCCTCCGTCGCGTCGCGCCACTCAAGGTCACCGGGCAGAAGCTTGCCATCAAGCTGCTTGCCAACTTCCTCGATGACCTCTGACACCCGGGCGCTGCCGCCCAGCTTCTTCAGCGCCTTGAGAATCTGCTCGCGCAACACCTGCTTGTCGGTCTTCGGCGAACGGGACCGCTTTCGCCGTGGCTTGGTGCCGTTGGCAGTGCCGTCATCGCGGCTGATCCGCGTCTTGAGGTCTCGCAGCACCTCCTCCAGTTCATCCGCCAAGCGATTCAGGCCCGCCAGCCCTTCGCTCTTGATCGCCAGATCGGAGGCCAGGCGGGTCTTCTCGCCTCTCAGGGCGTCGGGGATGGCCACGCCCGCCTTCTCCAGTCGTTCGATGGTCTTGGCGATCTCACGCAACTGGGCTTCCTTCTCACGCGACTCATCGTCATCGCCCACCGAATCGAGTGATTCGATCACGTGGCGGCACACATCCGCCAGCAGCGAGGGGTCCTTGACGTACTCCGTGATGTCGTGGTGCTTGCTCATCGCGCGTGCCCATTTGCATCAGGGGTGGGGTTGCCTCGGAGGATGTCCCGCAGGACGTCATACACGCCCGTGCGGCGGTCTTTGAACTCGTACTCACGAATGGCCTCGAGCAGTTTCAGAACCTTTTCATGGCTGACCCCTTGTTGCTCGCAGAGGTCCTCCAGCAGCCGCTTGTCTTCGATGGATAGGTTCATTGCTCGATGGCCTCCTCGATCAGTTGCTCGACGCGGGCCTTGGCCTTTTCCAGGAGTACATCCGACTCCCGCTTGGCCTGGTGGGCTTGGGCGACCAGGTCCGTGACCTTGTCCTGAAGCTTCTGCGGGTATCGGGGGACGATGACGTACTTCAGGCGACCGTCGGGCACTGCACTGAGGATGCCGCCCGTCGCCTGCTGTTGGAACTGCATGCTGACGCAGCGAGACCGCGCAAGCATCAGCAGGTATTCCGGCGACACCGCCTTCGGCCGGAAGTGGAAGAAGCCGGTCGATGCGATGTAGCCGTCTTCTGCGGATGAGATGAGCGCTGCCTTGTCTACCGAGCCGACGACTGCCGACGCAATGACATCACCGGCACTCACTTGGCGTCGCGCGCGTGACGGCAACGATGTGCCAGTCGCCTGAGTCTTACCTTCCACACGTCCGAGCGAAGCGTTGATGTTGGACAACTCAATGTAATCAAACACACGGGCGGGAGTTGTGGTCGGATCGATATTAGGCTTCAACGCGTCTGCGAACGCCGTCACATTGTCGTACCCATGTCGATACTGCGTGACGGCTCTAAGGACGGCGCGATACTGCGGCTGAAAGTAGTCTGCGTCGATTCGACCACTCGCCACTGCTTCGTGGTAACCCGCAACGTGCCCCGGAATCAGCCGAGGCTCTCGTGTCTTGATGATTAGCTCTTCTTCGATTGTCTGCGTCGCAATAGAGATAAGCTCCTCACTCTCCCTAAGGCGAGCAAACGCATCGGACACGTTGACGGCAATCGCTTGTTGAATGCTAGATGGTGCGCGATGAATGAGAATTTTGCGGACCTCTGAACCGCTCACGTTCGCCTGATTGATCGACCTCATCGCACGGCGGCGAATCTGGCCAATTCCAAACTGCGTGTTTAAATAGACCGCAAGATACTCGGGTAAAACCATACCCGGATTGGGGACGAGTCGTATGAGGTACGATGCGAAAGTACAGTCTGTCTGATCGACAACTATGCCGGTCCTGCCCACGAATTCGAACGAGTTCGTGCGGTTGAACAAGACGTCTCCGCGCTTCAGGCGGTACTGTTCGAATAGGGCTTCCGGGATATCTGCATGCTTTTCGGGACGAAGCGCGAGGCAGTTGTTCAACTCATTCATTCGGAACATCGGATAGCCGGACCCGCGGGTGTTCATAGCAACCGAAATGCCATACTCGCACTTCAGGAGAACCCGGCCAATTGGGAGCCATGTGGACGGGTCTTTCGGACGGAAGACATACTGTGGATCGAAGAACTCAGCCGAGAAGCGGTTATTCGCTACGGCTGCGCTCAGCGGCACCAGCGTCGTCGCAGCCATTACTTGACCTCCCAGCAGCTGAGTGCCTGTTCCTGGGCAAACTTCACGAAGGCTTCAGCAATACATATTTGGTTGGGGGGCAAGGATGAAGCGTCGGCGAGCTCATGCGGGCTGAGATGGAAGTTGACCAGATCCTGATCCACGACAAGCTGCCCTTCCTGGGGGTGGCCGTCGGGGAACTCAACGAGGCTGCCTTGGTCGTCGATGAGGTACTCGTAATTGCCGGAGTTGTTCTTGCCGCCGCGCTCGCTAACGGCCATGAAGATCGGGTAGTCCAGCCGCTTGGCGACCTCTGCGGCGATCCATCGTTCCTTGAGCGTACTGATCAGGTCGGGGTCGGCGAGGATCAGATCGATCTTGCCGCGCGTGGTCAGGACCTTCAGTGCGTACTCGGTATCGGGGATGGCCTTCTCCAAGGCCTTGGTCTCCGCCTTGAGCGTCTTCGTGGCCTGCTTCTGCTGGTCCTTCAACCCCAGAGCAGCCTTCTTGTGCCCGGCCTTCATGTCCTTGATCTTCGCGCGGAGGTCGCCTTTGGAGCCGGTCCATTGGGCGGTGAATGCACCGATCTCCTGCTGGTGCTGCTGGGCGAGCGCCTCGGCATCGCTTTCGAGGTCGATCAGCTTCTGCTTGGTCTTGAGCATCGCGGCCTTCAACCCCTCGAGCTTATGCTCGGCCTGCTCGATCCGGTCGCCGTTCTCGGCGTCATCGCCGTCGCCGTTGTCGTCGTCTTCATTGCCCTCGGCGGACTCCTCGGACTCAACGTCCTCCTCTGGCTCGGGTTCGCTGAAACTCTCCGCGATCAGGTCCGCGACCGCCTCGGGGATGCCATCCTCGGGCACGTCGTCCTTACGCTTATGTTTGTCCAGCAGAACCTTCAGCTCGGCTTCGTAGTCCGGGCAGTCTTTGGCGACCTCTTCGTGAACCTGCTCGATCTGGTCCAGCTCGGCCTTGGTGTACTTCTGCACGAACAGTACGGAGGTCTTCGTGCCGGTGTGCGGTTTGAACGTATTGGGGTGCAGCCCGACCACGGCGAGCAGCCGGGCCTTCTTCAGAATCCACTCGCGGATGAATGCCAACGACGAATTGTTGAACTTACCCTGCGGCAGAACGATAGCGGCGCGACCGCCGGGCTTTAGCATTTTCAGAATGCGCTCGATGAAGAGTACATCGCGCTCTTCCTTCGGTTGCTTATCTTTAGCCCTCCTTAGAGCGGGCCTGGCCAGCTCGTATCGGGAGAGCATCTTGCGGTCTTTCATCTCGCCGGCGAATGGGGGATTAGCCAGGATCACGTCGAACTTCAGCTCGTCGAAGTACTCCCACGCTTTGTCGTCATCACGAAGAGCTTCCTGGTCGGGAATCTTCTTGACTGTGAGCTTGGCTTGGCGAAGGCCTTGCATGAGGGCCTGTCCGGACGCGTTCTCGTACCAGGTTTTGGGATCGAGGCTCGACACATCCGGACCGAAGATGTTGGTGTGACCGTCACCCGCGATGAGCATCAGCGCACGTGAGGTCTTGGCTGCACGCTGCTCGAAGTCGATGCCCCAGAGGTATTTCGCGGCGTACTTGTGCTTGCGAAGTTCGCGGGCGTCATTGTCCGAGGCGGGGTAGGCCCAGTCCATCGCGTGCAGAAGGAAGCCGCCGGACCCGCAAGCCGGGTCCATGACGTACTCGTTGCGTTTGGGGTTGAGCATCCGCACGCACATTTCGACGACGTGGCGTGGCGTGAAGAACTGGCCCTTCTTTTTCTTCGCTTCGGTAGGCAGCAGGTACTCGAATGCGTCATCCATAATCCGCAGGTTAGACCCCATGAGCCGGACGCCTTCGATGGGGCCGACGCAGACCTGAAGGTGGCGCTTGGCGAGATCGATGTCGTCGCCTTCCTTGAAAATGCCGGGCCACTCTTCACAGGCATTGTGAAAGAGGGTGTTGATACGGTCGTAGGTGATCTCAGGGTCCAGCGCCTTTCGGAACTCGACGACCTTGTCCTTGCGGTTCTCCTGGGCCTCTTTCTCGTCCCAGATCTTGGCGAAGATGAGCTTGAAGATCTCGTTGAACTCGTCTTTGCCGCTGTCGGCCAGCACCAGTTCTTCGAGGTCCTGGATGATCTTCTTGAAGTTGAAGTCCCGCTTGAGCTGAAGGAGTGTCTTCTTCGCTTCGAGGACGTCCTTCGGCTCCTGGCCCCGTTTGGGTAGGTCGAACAGGGTGTCGTCGAACTGTGCGGGGTATGGGCGATAGAGAATAATGCTGTCGCTGCCATTGGACCAGATGGCAACCGGCGCGCCCTTGGCGTTCATGTACGCCTTGAGCTGCTCGATACCGTCCTTGCGCTTGGGCTTCTTACACTCGACGATGATCTTGGGCGTTTGCTTTGTCGCGTCGGTGTAGACGATGATGTCGGCGAACTTCGTGCCGACCTCCGTGCCGAATTGCACGCTCTTCTCGAGGTCGATCTCGTCTGCCTTGTAGCCGTACTGGGTCATCAGCTTGTAGACCCAGAGCTGTCGAACGATCTCCTCAGGCGCGGACTTGCCGCCCTCGACGTATACCGGAACTTCCTCGTTACCCGTGGAGAACGGGATGAAGCTCTTGAGGTAGTACTTGGCCTTCCCGGCGTCCTTGCCGGTCGTGACTGTCTTGGCCTTAATGTCGAGGATCTCGTGGACAGGCTTGCCTAGGTTCTCGAACTCGGTGAGTTCGTAGCGGACACCAGGCTCCTTGAAGATGCGGTCAATAACTTCTTTAGGGCTCATGCTAGCTCACCCAATAGACCTGTCGACTTGCGTACCGGTCGCTTCGTCGGAGCGACGTTGGATCTGGCCATCCGCTCAGCATCATGGCTTCGGCACGTCGCTCGTGAGCCAGGACGCGGAGGAATGGCCGCCATAGGAACAGCCCGTTGCTCACAAAGAGCACGATGAGTTCCACCCGCGGTCGAGATGGGGAGGAAGCCGCCCCGTTGGCCCCGCGGCGAACGGGTAGATTGCACCGCCAATCAGTCCTGCTGTCAAGCTTGGTTCATGCCGCGACTTACAGACGTGGGAATGGACTGCGAGTGTAGAGACTAGGCAGGGTCTAGAGCGGTAGGTCCATCAGAGTTCAAGCCCGCTCTCACGGCCAAAGCATGCGATGGGTATGCCATAGAGCCCCAAGGGTTCGTATGCTCGACTCTAGCCTACATGGCATCGGGTGTGCAGGGCCTGATTAGTCGGACGTGTTTTCACCTTCTCGCTACCCCGCTCGCGGAAAGTACCCCAGCACCGTCGCGACCGCTGTGGCGTGAAGCTCGGGCGGCGCCCCCATCATGTCGTCAGGAAACCCGTCCCAATCGATGAGCGCCCAGTCTGACTTGCGATACTTCGCCCACCACCACCGATTCTGATAGCCGTCGTCAATCACATCGGTGATCGTGTACGTCTCCGTACCCGGCGTGCGGGCCAGCGGCTTGAAGGAACCCGGATTCTCCGAATCCCACCATGCATACCCGCGCGCCAGCCTTAAGAATTCATACCCCAGATCCCCACGTTCAACGTCGTGGCGTAGCTCACCCACAACAGGTACGGCAGCAACATGAGCGCCGCGACGCGCGAGTGTCGCCAGAACGTCACTATCGTCGCCCCGATCGCCAGCCACAATGTGATGATGTTGACCACTGCCCAACCGGGCTGCTGCATACCGAAGAACACGATGGACCATGTCGTGTTGAGTACAAGCTGCGTGACGAAAACCATGACCGCCACAGATACGTTTCGGGCGTTGCGCTTCTCCCACACGAGCCAAACGCATACCCCCATCATCAGATACAACACGGTCCATACCGGACCGAAGACCCAGTTGGGCGGCGTCCAACTGGGCTTGCTCAGACCCGCGTACCAGGCCGAGATCTGCGGCGTCGTGAACGCCGACCCAATGGCCGCAGCCGCGAAGCACAGCCCGATCCAAAATGCCAGCCACAGCCACCTCGCAGACAACCCGTGCATGTTCACGCGATCATTCTATGGTGCCTTCCGTACCGAACTACCAAGATGGACCGGTGAAACTTTCATGACCGAATGGACCAGGTTTGGGAGCTGGAACGTGGGGGCGCCGCGTTCAGCCCAGAAGCATGGGGCCTACACAACCCCTCCTCCCGGTAACCCATCCGCATACTCGAACGTGAACGTACACACCGCGACCGCGCCGGCCCAGTACCAGGACTGGTGCGTCCACTCGAACACCGGCGGCACGGGCGGTTCGGACACGGGCCGTGTGCCGAAGGTCATCGTCACCGACGGGTTGTTGTCCGGCGGGGTCCATGCTTCGAGGTAGGGCACCCACAGACTCGGCGGGTGCAGCTGCGGATCGGGCAGATCGTCGCCGAACTTGTGGAACGCGGCGGGGTCGTAGGACATGCCGCCGAAGTTGGTGTAGCTCGTGCCGAGGGTGCCGAAGAAGCTGATCTTGCGATCGACGCCGGTCGCCGCGCCGATGTTGAAGGTGGACGTGCCACGCCGACGGAACAGGTTGACGCGGCCGTTGTGCCAAAAGTCGTACTCGACACCGTACTCGGCCCGGCTCTGGTGCATGCTCATCGGCGACTGCAGCAGCCCGCTGAATTCTTCGTGGAAGTCCGCCGCGGCCTCGGCATGGGCGGCCTGCCAGCCCGCCTCGTCCAAGCCGGGCAGGTAGTGCTCGTTGCTCTGGCCTCGCCACTGGGTCACGGTCGAGGAGCTGGCGGTGGTGAGCCGGGTATGACACAGATTGATCATCGCGTACAGCTCGTTGAGTATCCACGGGCCGAGGTAGTCGCCGGCCTGGACGTTGCCGTAGGCGGTGACGGTGTCGGGCGGCGCGGCCTGATCCTCGGCCATCATCCACCCCCCGGAATACTGGTACATGCGGCCATCCGACCGGCTGCGGGCACGCTGCCCCGCGGAACCGGCTGCTGACGGGTTGACGATCTCCCGTGGATATTTGCGTGTGTATCCGGGACTTCCGGGGGGGCTGTCGTTGATGTGCGGCCAGATGTTATCGTTGTTCCAGACGCTGAAGAACGGGAAGTTATTACCGTCCCAGCCCGGGGTGTAGAAGCCGTACAGGCTCACTGTGTTGCGCACTGCGGTCTGAATCTGCGACCAGGTCCATTGCCCGCCGGACGTGCGTCGCATGCCGTACTGCACGTCGTCACCCGCAGCCCACTGGAAGTTGTCGTAGGCCAGGCCGAGGATGATGCGCTTCTCGCGATAGGCGAAGAACAGTTCGTTGAGGACCTCGACGCGGGTCCAGTCGTCGCCTTCGGCAAGTGGGAAGTGGGTCCACGGCATCAGACGTGCGCCCTCACCCAGTCCCAGCCTCGGTTGCCGTTGTCGTCCAGCACCGACAGCACCTGATACTTGACGCCGGGAGCAGGGATTCCAAAGGTTCCGGTGAGGTGGACGATGCACCACTGCACGCCGGTGCTGCCCGGCGACGCGCGCCAGAGGATGCGGGCCGAGCCGAGGACCTTGCTCTCGAGGTGGGCGGTGCTGCTGTTGGCCACGTCGGCGAACTGATCGGCCGTGGCGATGATGTTGACCTGTGCGGGACAGACGCCGCTCACCACGGCCCGACCAATCGCCCCGGAAGTAAGCGGCTCATCGAGCACCACCAACCGGCCCAGGTGCGTGGCCACGGTGGGTGTGACGCCCTTGAGGGCGACGATGCGTTTGAACTCGTCGAGGTTGTCACCCGGAAGTATCACGGGTGAGTCGGTGCCCAGCACGGCGAAGCGGTCACGATCCGCACCCGAATCGTTGCGGACGAGGACGACGCCCGTTTGCCGTCCACGACCTTGTGCCGGCCCCCCGCCCTGCGAGAGTTGGTCCTGCAAGTGCGCGCGGGCAGCGTCGACCATCGCGTTCCAATCCGACGCGCCGATCTTCAAAGGCTGACCACGCTGGACATGGGCAAGTGTCACAATCCCAGCCCCCAGAAGGCACCGTAGTCATAGACCCGCTCGAAAATGGCCATGACGGGTTTCATGACCAGCAGCTTGTTGGTGGTGTCCTCGGCGGCCTGATACCTGCACCAGAGGTAGTGCCAGCCTTCCTTCGCCGCGATGGTGATGTCGCCGACGGTGACGCCGGTGACGTTGGGCGACCCGGCGAAGGCGAAGGCGATCTCCCAAGGGTCGTCGCCGCGCTTACTCCCGGCTGCGCCGAGGAACAGGGCTTCGCCCTTCTCGAAGGGCAGCGTGACCCCCGGACTTCCGGGAGCCACGGGGGCGTTCCATGTGGCCCCGTTGACGGTGCCGGTGAGTCGATAGAGCGTGTCCACATACGCCGCGTCGATCGAGTCGAAGTATTTCGTGATGTTGAAGTTGAACACCGGGGCGACGATGTCCACGCCGTCGACCTGGTCGTCATGCACACCGATGAGGTTGCCAAAGAGCGGACTCACCGCGCCGCCGGATGTGTAGCCCGCGACGGTCTGCTTGCTCACCTTGGTGTGCTGCGTACCACCTCTGGTCTCGAAGCTGAACGAGTATTCGCCAGCCGCGGGCTTCTGGTACGAGGGCTTCACGTAACGGGCGATGCCGATGAAGTGGCCGGCGCCTTCGAGCTCCTCGACCTCGGCGTCGTCGCGCTTGAGGCCGTTGAGCGTGAGTGGCGCTTCGTCCAGCACCGCTGCTCTTGCCGTGCCCTCGTCGGTGGCGCCACGCACGAGGTACACCCGCTCCGCCGAGCGGCTGGACAGGGAGCGGCCGAACTTTTCCTCGACGGTGACGGGCATTTTGCTTCCGGGCGATACTTCCGGGGGTTACTTCCGGGGAATACTTCCGGGGGGGGTTAGTCGAACACCATCTCGCTGTCGCGCTGGTTGCGTTCGATCTTGCGCGTGTTCTTCGCGGTCTCTTCCGATGCTCGGGCGATGCGGTCCTCGGTGGGCGACGCTTGTAGCGACATCAGCATCGCGGCGTTGAACGTGCCGCGTACCTCGACGGTGCGCTTGGCGACGTCGGCGAGGTCGTCCAGTTCAGACATGAAGTCTGCGGGCGATTTGATCCGCCCTGGCGCGTCCGGTGCCGTCGCGTCCGCTCGTTTCCGCGCAGCCTCCGCCACGGCGTCCTCCCACTCGCGCCGTGCATCGGCGAGGGCACGTTCCGATTCAGTCCGCTGCTGGTCATAGGCGTCGGTGAGCTGCGCTTTGGCATCCTCGTACTCCTGGCCGATCGCGCCCAGAGTGTTCTCGTGCGTCTGGCGGGCCTGCTCACGGCGGCTGCGGCGCTGGTCCTCAGTCTGCTGCAGCATCGCATCGCGTTCGCGGTCGATGCGCCGATCGTCCGCCGCACGGTTCTGATCGGCCAGCTGCTTGGCGGTGTCGGCGTCGAAGCTCGAATCGAACATGCCCTGCAGCTCGAGGAGCCGCTTGGCCGTCCAGTTCACCGCGCCGCCCCAGGCCTTCTGGAAACCGGCGGTGAAGTTGGCCCACACCTTGGTAAGGAATGCTGTCGTCTCAATGAACGCGACTTCCAGGCCGTGCCACACCATCTCGAACGCGGCCAGCGCCCCGTAGAACGCACCGTAGGCCACGTTCAGGAACATCTCTTTGAACGAGAGCCAGTAGCCATGGAGGGCGTTGATCCCGCGCTGCCACTCCATCTTGAGGGTCAGCCACAGGATCTTCGCGGCCAAGGCGATGTCACCCGTAGCCAGGGCGTCGGCGATGCCCTGATAGGCGGCGAGGGCGGTGTCCTTCAATGCCCCGAACCGATCACCCAGCCACGCCAAGGCCTTCCCGCCCAGATCAGTGCTATAGAGTAGATACGCGCCCAGCGCCCCGACCGCCGTGATCACCAGCCCGATGGGCGATACCAGCGCCGCGATCACACTCCCCAGCACGCCGAAAGCCGCACCCACGCCTGTGATCACCGTGGCCATCGCGCCGAACACGCCGCCCAGGGCCGACACCGCTAGGCCTACACCGACCAGCGCCCCGCCCGCGGCGACGATGCCGACCACCACCTTCCCGACCGTGAGCACCAGTTGTCGGTTGGTTTTGATCCACTCGACGACCGTCACCGCCACGCGGATGATGCGTTCGATGAGTTGGGTCAGTGCCGGTGCCAGCGCCGCACCCATGGCGAACACGCCGCGTTTGATCACCTTGATCAGGTCATCGAGCGTGTCGCCGAACACCACCGCCGCCTGGGCATCGTCGTTACCGATGGTGAGGCCCAGGTCGCGGGCCTTCTGCTGGAGGGCCTCGATCCCAGCCGCACCCTCCGCGAACAGCGGCAACAGCCGCGTGCCCGAGCGGCCGAGCAACTGCATCGCCAGGGCCGCGCGCTTCGAGGGGTCCTCCACCCTCGACAACCGATCCGCCACGAGCTTGAGCTGGTCCTCCGGCTTGAGCCCCCGGAAGTGTTCGACCGTCAGACCCAAGGCTTCAAAACCGTCGATCGCGGTGGACAAGCCACGCCCCGCGTCGTTGATCGTCCGCTGCATCACGCGAATCCCGGTCTCGAGTGTGGCGATGTCGGTGCCCGACTGGCTGGCGGCGTAAGCGAGTTCGGACAGCGACTCGACGCTCACGCCGGTGCGCTGGCTCATCTTCGAGAGTGAATCGCCGAATCCCGCGAAGGATCGCACCGCCGCGCCCAGACCTGCGGCCGCCACCACGCCCACGCCGGCGAGCTTCGTGCCGATCCCCCGGATACCCGCGCCCCAGGCCTGGAGTCTCTGCTGTGCCGCGCGCAGACCCTTGGTGAGGTTGTTCTGGAGCGACAGCTCCACGTAGGCTTTGCCGGCTTTAATGGCGGTGGTGTTGGCCATGGGATCTGTGTCCGGGGGGTCTTGACTTCCAAACGAACGCTGCGCATCACGGATTTATCAACTCTGCCCCCGGAAGCCCTACCGAGGCCTCGTGTCTCGGTGGGGTTTTTTTGTTGTCAGCGACGCACCGAGTTACGCCACAGCGTCGGGAACTTGCGCTTCTCCGCTTCCAGCGCCGGACCCATGTAGGGATGCCCGCGATAGCGACGCGTCTGTTTGTGTTTGCCACTTCCGGGTGCGGTGACGGTGCCGCCGACCTCCAGCACCTCGGGCACGGTCGTGTGGCCGTAGCCGGGCCGCACCCCGGAACTGAGCTTCGCCGGCCCGATGACGACGCTCTTGCTTCCGGGTGCGTAGCCGAAGTAGATGAAGCGGCGCAGTAAACCTGTGTGCGACGACGGTGGCTCACCCGGCCGTGCCGACCTCTTCCGGGGGCGGATGATGGATCGGGCACGTTGCCGCACGAACGCACCGGCCTTTGAGAGCACGGCGCGGGTCGCACGGTCCACCGAGCGCTTGACCGCCTTGGTGGTGAAGAACATCTTCGTCGTCACATTCACCACGCGATGGCTCCGGCACCGAAGGTCATGATGAGCAGTGCGATCAGCACCATCCAGAACTCGTTGACGGTCATGGCTTAGGCTCCTTGATGAACACGTCTCGCAGGGCGGATACACCGACCCGCGGCAGCTTCTCTTTCCTGTGTTTCAGGCCCATGGGGTTGAAATCCGATGGCCTGAACAGCTTGTGCTTCTTCGACCTGTGGCAATTGGCCACCAGGGCCATTACGCTGCTGGTGCGCGACCACGCCTCACGCACCTTGGCCTCGGCCATCCACACCAGTTCCCTCAGGGTCCGGGTGTCGGGGTCGACGCCGACGATGCCGGCGAGTTCGTAGACGAGGGACTCAACCCCCGGAAGTTGCCGATCACATCCTCGGCCACTTGGTTCGGAGTGACGCGGTCGATCTCCGCTTCTGCCCGCGTCATCACCAGATCCCGCACCTGCCTGCCCTTGTCGATCACCTTGCTGAGGGTCGCCCGCACCCGGGCGTCGGGGAAAAAACCGATCAGCTCCTCCACGAAGGCATCCGCGGCAGTCAGCAGCACATCACCGCCCATCGCCGCACCGAACTGCTCGTCGGTGATGTTGAGGGATTGGGCCTGCTCGGCGCACAGCACGTACAGCACGTCCACGAGCTTGACCGGATCGCCCACGATCTCGGCCAGCCCGCGGAAGCCGTCGTCGGCCAGGCGGAAGAGGTCCACGTCGAGTGTGCCGCGGAGCTTCTTGATCGCCGCGACGTGGATGGTGATGGTCCAGGTGCGGCCAACTGTATCGGTGAAGGTCTTCATGGTTAGCCTCAGGGGGTGGTGGCAGTCATCCACTCGGGCGCATTCGCCGCGTAGGTGGGCTTGATGGTCACGCTGACGGTCATCGCCTCTTCGAGTGGCTCACTGCGCGAGAAGCTGAGCACCTGCATCGTGGCCCGCAAGCCTTGGGACGTCCCTCCGGACGGTGGGGGCAACGCGCCATCCATCACGGCGAACTCGATCGATTCGTCGTTGAACCACGCGTCCTTGATGGCGGTGAATCCCGCGTCGGCGGGGTCCCAGACCATCTCGAACTCGATCGAGCCTTCCTTGAGTGTGCCGGCGAGCGCACGCCAGCCGCCGTTGGCGCGCGTGGTGACATCGGCCTCGCCCTTCTCCAGCGAGAGGGTGAGGTCGCGCACGTTGGTCAGCTCGCTCCACGTCGGCGAGGCGTAGGTGGCGGTGTTGCGGTACAGCTTGGCGTCGAGTCCGAGTTTGAAGCTCATGGTCAGGTACTCCGAGTTTCAGGGGCGGGGGAACTTCCGGGGGCGGGTTCACTTCCGGGGGCGGGGGTGGGTGTGGGACGTGTGGCTAACTGCAGCGCGCGTCGCTCTTCGGGGGTCGGCGGGGGCGGGAGCTTGAGTCGTGCCAGTTCCCCTTCCAGTTCGCTCTTCGTCCCCACCAGCACGGTGTGACCGGCAGGCACGGCCGCGCGGCGTCCCGGTTCGAGCAGGGCCAGCGCCTGCTTGCCGTCGTGGACCAGGCAGTGCAGGTCGGGTTCGCCGTCGAACACTTTGATGGGCACCATGATGGGTTCAATCTCACGCATGACTCAATCTCCGTTGGTGTAGATCGACCAGCCGCGTGCGACGAGGATGTTGCGGTACGCTTCGCCCTGAGCCGACGGGGCGGCGCTGCTGCCGCCGGTGACATCGACCTGCCCGTCGTTGGCGTCGGCGTCGGCGAGTTGCTCGAGCAACTGGTCCACCGCCGCCTCACTCAGGGCGGCGTCGTTGAGGTACAACCATCGCAACTGAGGGCAATCGGCCACAATGACCCACGCCAGCGCTGGGCAGTAGACCATGGACAGCGACTCCAGCTGCGCCAGCTGCTGCACGTCAACGCCCGTGAGAGGCATGTTGTAGTAGCCCTGGCACGAGCGCAGGCTGCGCAGCTGCGTCATGTCCAGGATGCCGGGGTCGCAGCTGTCGATGACGACGATCTCAAGTCGTGGCATCCCCGCCCACACCATCTGCTGGATGGAGATGCTGTTAAGGACCAACTCGGTGAGCCCGGGCAGATTCAGACCGCTCAGCGCTGCATAATCGCCCTGCAGTCTCAGGCCGTTGTCGTAGGTGCAGTCGAGGAACTGCCACGCGGCCATCGGCGGCTGGGTGCGGATCGGGATGGGGCGCGGCTGGTAGGGCATCAGCTGCTGCCCCCGTTGATGGTGATGAGGTCGCCCGCGGGCGTGCTGCCGGGCGCGAAGGTCACCTCGATCGCGGCGAGGTCGATGCGGGTGAAGGTGTGGAATTCCCCGGGCACCCAGGTCACGTGCTGATCGGGTTCGGACGCGGTGCGCAGCAGCAGGTTGTTGGCGTTGCTCGGCGGCGATGAGATGGTGAACGTGCCAATGACACTGCCG
>CAZFDT010000035.1:0-55114 GCA_964518335.1 uncultured Phycisphaeraceae bacterium | reverse complement strand
CGTTAGGGACACTTCTATCGAGACCTAGGAGGTCAGTTCTATCGAGCTACAACATAGAGATCTTTGAAAATGTGGTGTCGCAAGAGAGGTGTCCTCTTGGCCCGTGCGTGGGCGGGGGCGTGCGAGCGCGGCCGGGCGCGCATCGGTCGTCATCGGCGTGCTCGCTGGATTTACGCCCCCACCGGCGCGAGGGCAGGCTCTGCGCTGGCATGACGAGCAGGCGGGCGCGTGCTGGTCGGTCATCGGCATTTTCGGCCGACCCCGGACCGCGCCGGTTCCTTGGCGCATGGCGGGTCGCGTCATACCATGTTCAGCGTCGAATCTCATCCACCGATCGGGACTTCATTCACCGCGTAACTGGGAGCATGACCATGCCTGCCGCCACTGAAGCGTTCCGCCTGCTGCACGGCCGCACGTACGAGAGCATCATTGACACGACGTTCAACACGCCGCTGGTGAAGCTCAACCGCGTCATCCCCGAGGGACACGCGACCGTGTATGTCAAATGCGAGTTTTTCAACCCGCTGGGCAGCGTGAAGGACCGCATCGGCCGGGCCATGATCGACGCGGCGGAGGGCGAGGGGCTGATCAACAGGAACACGCACATCATCGAGCCGACGAGCGGCAACACGGGCATTGCGCTGGCGTTCGTATGCGCGGCCAAGGGCTACAAGCTCACGCTGACCATGCCCGAGTCGATGTCGGTCGAGCGGCGCAACCTGCTCAAGGCGCTGGGGGCGAACCTGGTGCTGACGCCGGCGCCCGAGGGCATGAAGGGCGCCATCGCCAAGGCCGCCGAGCTGCTGGGCACGACGGACAACGCGTGGATGCCCCAGCAGTTTGAGAATCCCGCCAACCCGCGCGTCCACGAGGCGACGACGGGGCCGGAGGTGTGGAACGACACCGAAGGGCAGGTGGACATCTTCGTCGCCGGCGTGGGCACGGGCGGCACGCTCACCGGCGTGGGCCGCTACATCAAGAGCACCAAGGGCAAGGCCATCAAGTGCATCGCCGTCGAGCCCAAGGACTCGCCGGTGATTTCCGGGGGCAAGCCCGGCCCGCACAAGATCCAGGGCATCGGCGCCGGGTTTGTCCCCAAGAACCTCGACACGTCGCTCGTCGATGGCGTCGAGACGGTCAGCAACGACGAGGCGTTCGAGATGGGCCGCCGGCTGGCCAAGGAAGAGGGCCTGCTCGGCGGCATCAGCACGGGCGCCAACGTCACCGCCGCCGCACGTCTGGCCGCTCGCCCGGAGAACAAGGGCAAGTGCATCGTCACCATCGGCGCGTCGTGCGGCGAGCGCTACCTCTCGACGCCGATGTTCGACCTGGGCGGGTGAGTGATCGCGCGGTCACGTCGCCGTCGGCGACGTCTGCACGTCCGCGGCGAGGTCCTGTGCGTCGATGTCCTTCACGTCGTGGAGGTGAATGTCGCCGCGCAGGAGGTAGATCGAGCCGAACAGGCTGTAGAACACCAGAAACAGCCGCGCCAGCAGGAACATGCCGACGATCTGGTTGAACGTGGCGGCCCCCGTGGGTTGGAGCAGTTGCCGGGCGGTCCACTCCATCACGCCCACGCCCTGAAAGGTCAGGGGGATCGACCCGACGAGGAACACGATCGGCGTGACGACCATCATCAGCAGCATCGGCGCCTTGGCCGCGTCGATGCCCAGCGCGTAGCCCGCCATCGCCGCCGCCCACGACACGGCGAGCTGCACCGGCAGGCTGATGAGCACCGCCATCATCACGGCGACCTTGTGGTGGCTGTAGGCCGCCACCGTGCGATCGAGCTTGGTCAGCAGGTGCTCTTCGTGGAAGCGGCTCATGATCGCGTCGATGCCCAGGAGCTTGCGCATCCGCCGCGAAAAGTACGCCCCAGCCACCACGACCACGCCGCCGACGCTCAGCCAGATGTAGGCGGTGATCTGCCTGCCCAGCGGGTGGTCGAGAATGAACAGCCCCGCGACGCCGGCGAAGAGCACCAGGCCGAACAGGCCCGTCAGCCGATCGAACACCACGCTGATCACCGCCGCGCCGCGCGACTCGGCGCGCTTGGCCGCGTAGTACGCCTTGAGCACGTCGCCCCCCGTCGTGCCGGGCATGCACAGATTGAAAAACGCCCCCACCATCATCAGCCGAAATGCCCGGCCCCACTCCACGTCCATCCCCCGGCATCGCATCAGGATCATCCACCGCACCACCTGGATCGGATAGATCGTCCCCACCGCCAGCAGGCCCCACAGCAGATACCACCCCTTGGCCTCGCGCAGCGTCCGCACGATGCTCTCGTGGAACTCCGGCGCCGCCTCGCCCACATCCATCGCCGACCGGGCGATCGTCACCGGCGTCACCGCCAGCTCGCCATCGGTGCGCTGCGCCACCACCTCCGTGGCCGTCACACGCGTCACGGCCAGCCGGACCTCCTCCTCACCGTTGATCACGCCATCGGGATAGACGTACCCGGGCGGGACAAGCACGTAGTCCGACCACGTCAGCGACAGGACGATGTAGGTGATGCCCGCCACCGCGAGCACGATTCGGGCAATCAGGGACGCGTGTTTCTTCATCAGATACGTCCCAGCAGGCGGCCCAGGCACGAGGCGGCGGCGACGGAGGCGTTATCGACCAGATCGCGCTGCCATCTTGGACAACGCTCCCTGACAGGCGGGTTAGTATAGGCTCCGCGACCATGAGCCCACGCCCGAATCTGATTGACCCCTACGGCTCCGACCCGCAGGACACCGACCCGTGGAACGACCCCGGATCGTCGGTGGACCCGGGCTCGCTTGGCCGCGCGGCGATGTGGGTATGGATCGTGGCGGCGATCGAGATCGCGTTGACCGGCTGCTGCGTGACGGGGCTCGTGGAGCTGGGGGGCATGGCGCCTGACCAGGTGGATCAGTTGATGGCCGAGCGCGGCGCCGATGAGCGGCAGACCGCCGCCGTGGCGCAGTTCCAGCCGCTGGCCAAATCGATGGCGGCAGGCGTGGGAACGATGGGGCTGCTGCCGGCGATGCTGCTGGCGGGCACGGCCTTTGGCGTCGCGCGCGGCCGACGCTGGGCGATTGTGGTCTGTGCCCTGATCGTGCTGGTGCAGTTGTTCGTCGCCGGCGTCTTCATGTTGATGGCGGTGGCGGTGGCGTTCGCCGGCGGCCAGCCCGCCCAGTTCACGATCGTCGTCATCGTCGTGGGCAGCGTGATCGCCGCGCTGGGATTCACGCTCAAGCAACTGCTTGCGGCCTGGCACGGCGCCGCCCCCATCGGCGGGTGACGCCCACACGAAATGCTGCACATGACCGACGACGCGCCTCCCACACCCGCTCGCCTCGACCCCCCTCGGGCATTCGCACAGGGCGTCGGGGTCGTCCTGCAGGGGCTGGGCGCGCTCATGGCGCTCACCAACTGCTGCGTCTGCTCGCTGGCGGGACTGTGGGATCCCAACGTCACGTCGCACGAGGCCCGGCAGATCATCGCCGCCGATCCGCAGGTGATCAGCGATCCCGGCTCGTATCTGCGCGACCCCGTTCGCGCGGCGGCGGCGGTGACGATTCTGGCCGCCACCATCGGAGGCATGGCCCTGGCGGCGCTGGGGCTGGGCATGCAGGCGGATCGTCCGCGCCCCGCATACGGCGCCCTGGTCGCCAACATCGTGCTGGGGATCGTGCTGCTGGCCGCGGGCGCCGGCCTGTGGATCGGCGACGCGGGATGGGCCCTGCGCAGTTGGCATGCGATGCTCACGCTGGCGACCTTGCTGGCGTTGCCGTTCACGATCGCGGCGGTGCGCCAGGTCCTGCGTCACCCTCCGCCGCCGGTGGATGAGACGCTGCCTCCCGGCTTTGATGCGCGCGACGTGCTGGCTGGCGAAAAACCCTCACGCCTGCGCGTGGCGCAGCTCCGCGCCCAGCTCGATATCCAGCAGCGCGAGCTGGAGCGGCTTGAACGCGAGATCGGCTCCGATGACCGCCCGGATGCTCACTGACAGCCGAGGGGACGCGGCTTTCAGTCGGCGCCGGCGTCGGCGAGCAACTGCAGCGAGTCGGATATCCGACCCTCGTCGACGAGCCAGGCCAGCGCATCGCGCACCGACTCGCGCAGCGGCCGCAGGGGCCACGCCAGCGCCGCGCGGCTTTGCGCGGCATCGAACCGAAACGACCGCCGCGTCAGCCGCACGCCCGTCACCGTCGCCAGCGGCGTGCGACCGGTGACGCTGCGACACCACCACTCCTCCACGCAGGCGAACGCCAACGCCATCGCGTAAGGCACTTCCCACGTCGGCGCGGGCCTGCCGCTGACGGCGGCGACGGCGTCGAACAACTGGCGATACGTGAGGTTGTGCCCCGACAGCAGATAGCGCTCGCCGATGCGGCCGTGCGTCAGCGCTCGGGCCATGGCGATCGCCAGGTCGCGCACGTCGATCACGTTGATGGTTCCCGGCAACAGGCCCCGTATCCGGCCGTTGACAAGCTGCACGATCAACCGCGACAGTGGCCCTTCGCCCCGGTCGCCGGGCCCGATGGGCACGCTGGGATTGACGATCACCACGGGCAATCCCTCGGCGGCGGCGTCGAGCGCGGCCTGCTCGGCCCGCCACTTGCTCCGCAGATACGCCCCGAACATCGCCTCCAGGGGCCATCGCGTCTGCTCCGTCACGATCGCATCGGCGTCGGGCGAGGCCAGGATGGACTCGGTCGAGCAATGAATGATTCGACGCACACCCGCCTGCGCCGCGGCATGCAGCACGTGCCGCGTGCCCTGATGGTTGACGACCTCAAACGACGTGGGGTCAGGGTCGTACAGGTTGGGATTGCCCGCCAGGTGCACGACCGCGGCACAACCCGCCATCGCTCGGGCAACGTCGCCAGGGCGTCTGATGTCGCCGCGGCATACCCGCACGCCACGGGGCAGGTGGTCGATCCCCACGGCGGGCAGTTCGAGCACGCGCACGTCAAACCCCTCGTGGTGCAGGCGATCGACGAGCGCCGAGCCGATGTACCCGGCCCCGCCGGTCAGCAGCACCGGACCATCGTGAGCGTGGAAAAGCTGAGGATGTTGCACGTGACGTTCGAGCATGGCGTTCTCGGGACGACGCGAACGGGTGAGCCCGCCTCACAGTATCGCCTCATCAGCGGAAATGCCATGGCTCGATCACCACGGGGACAGATACAGCTCGCGCGGCGGCTCGATCGGCACGACACTGTCCGCGACAATGCACGGGCCGCGGTCCTGCCCGATCGGGACAATCTCCACGCGACCGACGACGCGCACCCATTTGTTGGCCTGGGGAAGCGGCACATCGGTGGTTCGCACCATCGCTCCGACGGGCGACGCGTCGGCGGCGCAACAGGCCACGACGAAACGGAACATCACGAAGGTCCCCGGCGGATGGCGGTCGTCCTCGTGAACCATGCCGATGGCGGCCACGCGCTTGCCTTCGTGCAGATGCATGTCGAGCAGCAGGTGCAACAGCGACACCTCGACAGCCTCGGAAGCTTCAGCATCGACGGCGACGGGCGAGGACGGGCTCACTGTCGCATCCTCCACCGGCGCGGCGGCCACCGTGACGGCGGCCAGCGGATCGACGCCCCGCGCCGCCAGGGCGTAGCTGTCCAGCCCCGTCGCCGGCGCCACCGCCAGGTAGCCCAGCGGCAGCGCGACCCAGCCGAGCGTCACCAGCCTCCCGCCCCAGCTCCCGACGCGACCGCGCTGCCCCGCCATCGCCCCGAGCATCAAGATGAGCATGGCGATCGCCGCCGCCAGCAGCGGCCACAGCTTGGCCGACAGAAACGCCGTGTAGCGTCCGTGCGCCAGCAGCCACACGCACGCCCCGGCCCAGGCGGCCACCACCGCGAACGCCGCCACGCGAACGACCTTGTCGTGCCACGTCATCACAGGCCCACGCCCTCCAGCCACGTATGCGACCACCACATCGTCGTGAACACGAACACGCACAGCAGCACCACCAGCACGACCAGAGGCCGCACACGCACGAAGCTCAGGTACATCGCGATCAGCTTCAGGTCGAGCATGGGCCCGAGCACCATGAACGCCATCTGCGCCGACAGCGGCAGGATCATGCGGAATGACGCCGCCACGAACGCGTCCGCCTCGCTGCAGAGGTTAAGCAGCACGGCCAGCGCCATCATGATCGCAATCGACGCGGCCGGACTCTGCCCCATATCCAGCAGCGCCTGCCGCACCGGCGTGGTCTGCAGGAGCGCCGCGACGAACGCGCCCATGACCAGGAACTGTCCGACGGTGAGAAAGTCGTCCGACGCATGCCGCAGCGCGGTCACGCACCGCGATCGGAAAGGCTCGATGGGCTTGCTGTCGTGGTCATGCCCAGGGTCGTGGTCGTGGCCGTGATCGTGACCGCACCCGTGCGCGCAGACCTCGGACTGCTGGGCGAAGTCACTACGCACCGCGGCGTCGCCGGGGAAGAGTCGATCGACGATCAGCGCCACCGCGCAAGCGATGACGTAGCCGAATCCCAGCCGGATCGCCACGACGCGCCCGTCGCCGGCATACGCCACGGCGGTCGAGGCCGCCACCAGTGGATTGACCAGCGGCCCCGCCAGCAGGTACGCCACAGCCGTCGAAAACGGCACGCCCTTGCGCACCAGTCGCCGCGTCACCGGAATGATCGCGCACTCGCAGACGGGCATGACCAGCCCCAGCGCCCCGGCGACCACAATCGACAGGCTCCGCCGCCGCGGCAGCAATCGACCCAGACGTTGACGCGACACGAACACCTCGATCACCCCGCCGATGATCGACCCCAGCATGACGAACGGCATCGCCTCCAGCACGATGCTGACAAACACGGTGCTCAGGTGCCGGGTGAACTGGCCGGACCGATCCGACACCTGCCCCCAGAGCAGCAGCCCCACCGCCGCCAGGAGCAGGCCGCCTCCCATCACCGGCCACCACGACCGCGCAGGCGACGCCGGCGGCGCCGCGATTAGCGGACGTTGGGGCAGAGCTACCCTGGTCATCGCGGATGGTTCCTCGGTGGACCCGGATTCTATCACCCCCCTTCCTGGCGTGGCCCGCCCCGCAAGTCCCCCGTGCAAGCGGCCGATGACATCCATGTGACGAAACAGGATCCAGCCTCGGTCATTCAGCGCGCGCTGGCAGGCAAGGGCAGCGACCCCGAACTGCCGGCCCGGCCACGCCGCAGCCTCGCCGGCCGCATGTTGCGCTGGATGTTCGCCATCGCCATCACGCCCGCCATCATCTGCATGGTCATGTTCAATCAGACCGTGCAGGACTACCTCCAGCGCAAGCACCAGCAGGACGGCGAAACGCTGGGCAAGGTCGTGGCCGCATCGCTGGTCAATCGCGTGGACCACTTCGCCCGCAACCCCGGCGAGCTGCTCGACGGCCTCGGCCGCGACCCACGCATCGCCTTCGTCTGTGTCACCGACCCGCGCGGCAAACTGCTGCACGCCGGCGTCTTCGACGACAAGGCGTGGCGCGGCTTCGGCGGCGTCAAACCCTCCAAGGAAGGCGACACCGTCGTCGCGGTCCAGGAAACGCTCAGCGCAGGCATCTTCGACCAGGTGGTCGTACAGACCGTGCCGATCATCGATCCGCCCATGGCGTGGGACAACGACGGCAATCCGATCCGCACCGGTGAGCCTCGCCTGCAGGGCTACGTCGTGCTGGCCATCCGCGACGCGGGGATACAGCACGCGATCATGAGTTTCCAGGCGGCGCAGATTCTCACGGTCGTGGTGGTCTGCGCGATCGCGCTGCCGGTGGTGGCGCTGATTCTGCGGCGATGGGTCAAGCCGTGGCGCGACCTGGTGCTGGCGACGCGGCGCCTGGCGGCGGGCAGCCACATCGAGCCGGTCGCCGTGCGCAGCGACGACGAGATCGGCTACCTCGCCGCCGCGTTCAACGACATGGCGGGCAGGCTGGTGCACAAGCAGCGCGAGCTGGAGGACGCCAACGCCGACCTGGAGAAGAAAGTGCGGCAGCGCACCTACGAACTGCAGATCGAGAAGGAGAAGCTCGAGGCCGCCGCATTCACCGATCAGCTCACCGGGCTGCCCAACCGCCGGGCGTTCAGCCAGGAGATGGACAAGCACTTCCCCGAGGCCAGGACCTACGGCGGCGACCTGTGCGTCCTGGTGATCGACCTCGACGGGTTCAAAGGCGTCAACGACACCTACGGCCACGACAAGGGCGACGAGCTGCTCAAACTCGCCGCTTCGTGCATGCGAAAGCACGCCAAGCGCAACCACACCCCCGCACGCATGGGTGGCGACGAGTTCCTCATGCTCATGCCCAAGACCGACCTCCAGGCCGCCGCCAAAGTCGCCAACCTCATCCGCGAGGACTTCATCCGCGACAGCCGCGAACTGCTGGGCCCCGACGCCACCGTGCGCGTGTCGATGAGTCAGGGTCTGGCCAACATCGCCCAGGCGCGTCCCGACACGAGCGTGCAGCTTGTGGCTCAGGCCGACAAGGCCGTGTACGCCGCCAAAGCCGCGGGCAAGAGCTGCCTGGTCGTCTTCGATCCCGCCACCGAGGAACTGGCCCACGCCGCCTGACGGCGTTTGACGCGCACGCGGCGGATCTCATGTTCGATCGTTCTGCCGACGGCTCTTCGGAAGCGGATTTCCAGCGCGCGACGCGAGAGGGGAACGGCCCCGACGACCTCCGCGGAGCGAGCGATCAGGTGGTGTAGTCGGCGTTGATGGCGATGTATTGGCGGGACAGGTCGCAGCCGCGCCACTGGGCGCTGCTCTTGCCCATGCCCAGGTCGATGGTGAAGGTGACCTCGGGCTGTTGCATGGCGGCGTCGAGCCGGGCGGCAGTCGCTTCGTCGAGCGGCAGGGGCGCGCCGCGGCGATAGACGGGCACGTCGCCGACGGTGATCGCCAGGGACTCGAACCGGCAGGCGGCGCCGCTCTTGCCCACGGCCATGACCAGCCGGCCCCAGTTGGGGTCGCCACCGTGCACGGCCGTCTTGACCAGCGGGCTGCCGACGACCGCCTTGCCCACGCGGTCGGCGTCGCGCTCGCCGCGGGCGCCCTCGACGACGACGCGGAACACCCGGGTCGCCCCTTCGCCGTCCTTGACGATCTGGTAGGCCAGGTCCTCGCACACCTGCCCCAGCGCCTTGCGGAAGGCGTCGAACGCCTTGCCCGCTGCAGTGATCCTGCGGTGGCTCGCCTGGCCGCTGGCGAGCACGAGCACGCTGTCGCTGGTGCTGGTGTCCTCGTCGATGCTGATGCGGTTGAAGCTGCGGGCGACGGCGTGCTTGAGCGCGGCGCGGAGCATGGGCGCGCTGATGGCGGCATCGGTGGTGATGAAAACGAGCATGGTCGCCAGGTTGGGCGCGATCATGCCGCTGCCCTTGGCGATGCCGGCGACGGTGACACGTTTGCCGCCGATGTTCACACGCGTGCCCGCCTGCTTGGGGACGAGGTCGGTGGTGAGGATGCATCGTGCGGCGTGAGCGTCGGCGTCGGGCCCGGCGTGGAGCTGGTCGGCGATGCGGGGGATGCCGGCGAGGATCTTATCGATGGGCAAGGGCTTGCCGATGACGCCGGTGGAGCAGACCAGCACGTCGCGGGCGGCGCAGCCGACGACCTTGGCGGTGGCGGCGCACATGGCCAGGGCGTCGCGCAGACCCTGCTGGCCAGTGGAGACGTTGGAGATGCCGGAGTTGCAGACGATCGCCTGGGCCACGCCGCGCTTGACGTGGCGCTTGCTGACGATGACCGGTGCGCCCGGCAGCTTGTTCCGGGTGAAAACGCCCGCGGCGGTGCAGGGCTGGTCGGCGACGATGAGCGTGAGATCGGGCGCGCCCGAGGGCTTGATGCCGCAGGTGCCCCCGGCGGCGAGGAAGCCGACGGGTGAGGTGATGCCCAAGGCGATTCCGGGGGAATTTCCGGGGGTGCTTCCGGGGGAACGTGTGTCACTCATGGCGGCATTATGCCACAGGGCGCCGTTATGATGCGTCGGTCATCCACCCAGGGCGATCGTCGTCAGCACGAGGACGAGGCCCATAAGCGTCAGACCCACGCCGACCAGCCACGGGCGGCGGCCGACCTCGCGGCCCCACCACCAGCCCAGACCAAACAACATGGCGATGACGACGAGGTTCGACACCCGCGCCGCGAGGGCAGGCTGGGTGACGAACAGGAACGGCAATACCACGGGCACGGTGGCGACCACGATCAGCAGGCAGACGGCCAGCCCGGCCGAAAGGTCGCCGCCGCGCACGCGCGTGGACGGCGAAGGGCCGTGCCGGATCAACTGCAGCATGCGGACATACAGGTGGCGTCGATCCTCGGGCGTGGTGAGCGGCGCCAGCCGGTCATCGAACTCGCCGGCGATGAGACGGATCGCCGCATCGTCGTCCGGGGTCTGGCGCGTGAGGCGGAACAGCCGCGCCCGCCGGCCGCGCTCGAACAGCGTGGTGAGCACGTGCATGACGCCATCGACGATCGCCCAGGCGAGATTGCATCCGAGGATGCCGACGAACAGGGCGTGGTTGTCGGGCTCGTCCAGACCCAGGCGCACCGCGCCGGTGAAGCCCAGGGCCATGATCAGGGCGAACAACGTCTCGCCCAGCAGATCGACGGGATCGAGCCGCGCGCTGATGAAGTTGAAGAGTGCTCTCACGCGGGCGCCCCCGAGGTGGCCGCCGCTGCCGGCCCAACGGTCCGGCAGACAGACCGGCCTCGGGCAGGACTAGCAAGTGATGCGTCGGCGCCACCTGCCGCAAGCCAGTGCGCCGCGAGGACGTTCGTCGGCGCCTCGGTCACTCGCCGCGACCACAGTCGGGCCGGCGGCGCTGCGTCACATTGCGCGGGGTTGTCGGCCATGGAGGTCCACTGCAGCAGGCTAATGCGTCTCGGGCACGAACCGCCGTCCCGCCAGCGAGGCCTGGTCGTCGTAGGCGTGCTTCCTGGACCGCGACGGCAGCTTGATCTTCGACCGCTTGATCTTCTTGTAGGGGATCAGGCCCAGCAGGTGGCCGATACAGTTGAGCCGGGCACGCTTCTTGTCGTCGGAGCGCAGGATGTGCCACGGGGCGTGGGCGGTGTCGGTGGCTTTGAGCATCTCGTCGCGAGCGCGGGAGTAGTCGTACCAGCGCTGCCGGGAGGGCAGGTCCATCGGACTGAGTTTCCACTGGCGAAGCGGGTCCTTGATGCGGGCCTTGAACCGCCGCTCCTGCTCGTCGTTGCTCACCTCCAGCCAATACTTGATGAGACGGATGCCCGCGTCGGTGATGTATTTTTCGATCTGCGGACAGATGCGGAGAAAAGCCTCATGCTGCCTGGGCGTGCAGAAGCCCATGACCTTTTCGACACCGGCGCGGTTGTACCAGCTTCGGTCGAAGATCACGATCTCGCCCGCCGCGGGGAAGTGCTGCATGTAGCGCTGCATGTACATCTGCGACTTCTCACGGTCCGACGGCGCGGGCAACGCCACGACACGGAACACGCGCGGGCTCACCCGTTCGGTGAGGGCGCGGATGGTGCCGCCTTTTCCCGCGCCGTCGCGGCCCTCGAAGATCACGATGATCCGCTCGCCGGTGGCCTTGACCCATTCCTGCAGGTGGCACAACTCGGCCTGGAGACGGCGAAGCTCCTTCTCGTAGGCCTTACGCTTGAGCTTGCGGTCCGCCACCGGCGCCGAGGGATCGAGTTTTTTCGACATGGACATCGCTCCGAAGTCGCGAAAGGGCCGGAATAGGCCAAGACCAGCGCGGCCCGACCCTTCCGATACAACAGGTGGAGGGTAATTTTACCTAACATGGACATGGACGCGATGTCAGGACAAGAACGTCTCGATATGCTATGATGAGGTTCTCCGGTCGCCTGACCGGCTGAACCGGAACGGACCCCCAACCTCATGAGGAGACTGACTGATGGCCACCGCCGTTGCTGCAAGCAAGATCGCTGAACTTCTCGGAACGGACGCCGACGCCCTGCTCAACTACAAGGCCCGGGGCTTTGGCAAGGACACGCTGCACTTGCCCGGTGCGGACTTCGTCGATCGCGTCGTCGCCGCCAGCGACCGCAGCCCGCAGGTCCTGCGCAACTTCCAGTGGCTGCTGGACACCGGGCGCCTGGCGGGCACGGGGTATGTGAGCATCCTGCCCGTCGATCAGGGCATCGAGCACTCGGCGGGGGCGAGCTTTGCACCCAACCCGATCTACTTCGACCCGGAGAACATCGTTAGGCTCGCCATCGAGGGCGGGTGCAACGCGGTGGCCTCGACGCTGGGCGTGCTGGGCAGCGTCTGCCGCAAGTACGCGCACAAAATCCCGTTCCTGGTCAAGCTCAACCACAACGAGTTCCTCACCTACCCCAACAAGTTCGACCAGATCATGTTCATGCAGGTCGAGCAGGCGTTCAACATGGGCGCCGCTGCAGTGGGCGCGACGATCTACTTCGGCAGCGACGAGTCGGCGCGGCAGATCGTCGAGGTCAGCCAGGCGTTCAAGAAGGCCCACGACCTGGGCATGGTGACGGTGCTCTGGTGCTACCTGCGCAACAGCGCGTTCAAGACCCCCGGAAATGACTACCACACGGCTGCTGATCTGACGGGGCAGGCCAATCACCTGGGCGTGACCATCGAGGCCGACATCATCAAGCAGAAGCTGGCGACGACCAACGACGGGTACAACGCGCTCAAGTTCGGCAAGACGCACAAGAAGGTGTACAGCGACCTGACGCCCGACAACCACCCGATCGAGCTGTGCCGGTATCAACTGGCCAACTGCTACATGGGTCGCAGCCCGCTGATCAACAGCGGCGGCGAGAGCAAGGGCGCCGGCGACCTGGCCGAGGCGGTGCGCACGGCGGTGATCAACAAGCGTGCCGGCGGCATGGGCCTCATCAGCGGCCGCAAGGCGTTCCAGCGCCCGATGCCCGAAGGCGTGGCCCTGCTCAACGCCATCCAGGACGTGTACCTCGACGACAGCGTGACCATCGCGTGAGCGTCAGATCCACGGACCGAAACCTGTGATCTGCGTCACGCCGAGATGGCCAGGTCGTCCTGGTCGCCGCCGGCCATGGCCTTCACCCGGGCACGGATGGAGGTCATCATCTGGCTGACGCGCGACTCGGAGAGGTCGAGCACGGCGCCGATCTCGCGCATGGTCAGGCCCTCGGTGTAGTAGAGAATGACGGTCAGACGCTCGGCGCGGTCGAGTCGTCGCAGCAGCCAGTCCTTGACGGCGCCGCGCAGGGCCTGCTTGGCCGGATTGGGCGCGGCATGGTCGGGGACAAGTGCAGCGTGGTCGTCGGGCCGCCCGTCGCCTCGGCCGGCGCGGGGGGCCTGGAGGCTGCTCATGCCGGGCAGGCGGGCGTCGCGCAGCCAGCGTTTGAGCGCCTCGCCCTTGAGGTTGAGGCCGTGGCCCAGTTCCTCATCGCTGGGGATGCGGCCGTGCTCCTGGTAGAAGCGGACGCGGGCGTCGGCGACCTTGCGGGCGCGCTGCCGCATCAATCGCGGCGTGGGGTCGATCGACCGCAGGTAGTCGCGCATCGCGCTGTTGATGCGATAGGGCGCGTAGGTGGTGAAGCGCGTGCCCCCGGCCGTCTCCGGCTTGTAGTCGCCGATCGCCTTCATCAGCCCGAACAGCCCCTCGCTGACCAGGTCGTCCACCTGCACCGTCGAGGGCACGCGATCGGCCAGACGATTCGCCTCGCGGTGAACCAGCGGCAGATAGTGCTCGGCAAGAAGATTACGGCAGCGCACCAGACGCAGCTCGGCACGACGCGATCGCTCGACGGCGGCGTCGTCCACCGGCTCACCGGCCACCAGTTGCACCGCCCGCGACTGCGCCGTCGCCCGACGATAGGCCCGCCACAACCGACCTTCTTGGTCAGCACGAGGAGTCCGTTCCATCATGGTCCTGCTCCCAACTTGAAAGGGTCGGCCGAACGTCCCTGTGTCGGCCAAAACCCGCGGCGGACTTTAGCACGAAACGCCCCAAGTTCCCAAGGGCATTTCTGCCCCGTGCAAAATTCGTGGAGAACTCGGTTCAGGTCCGCTAATCACCGCCATCGTCGCGCGCCGTCACGAGCGCTTCGGCAATCGCCGCGCTGCCGCCTGCTTCTCTTTCTTCTTCGCCTGGCTCACCTGGTGAAACAGGAACCCCGCATACGACAGCCCCACCAGCGCCAGCAGGTAGAACACCTGCGACACCTTCGCCATCGTCTGGGCATCCGGCTGATCGCGCCGCGGCACGTCGATCTCGGTAAACAACAACAGCGACCCCCACACAGCCCACAGCAACATCAACACGCTGAACGTGGTGAACAGGCACGCGCCGACTTCCTTGAGCGTGTGACTGGTCGGCGGCGGCGCCGGGGCGCGACGCCGCGCCGCCGTCGGTGCGACCGGGGGGGCAGCAGACTGCGACGACGACCCGCGCGGCGCCACCGGGGCAGCGGCCACCTCGGCGTCCGGCTCGTCCACCTCGGCCACCAGCACCTCGTCATCGTCGATCACCGCATCATCGGGATCATCCGGCACCGGCTGCGGGGGCTGCGCTGCTCGCCTGTCCTCTGGCGCAGACTTCGGTTGCGAAGGCCCCTCGGCCATCTGCCGTAGCACGTCCGACAATCCGCCCGTTTCCGCCATGCGTCGATTCCTTCTCGCCCAAGCCGGCCGGTCGGGCCGATCACACGTCTCAGTTTACCGCATCGTCGCCTTCCCCGTGGATGTTTTGTCCAGAGCGCGATTTCGCGCTGTTCAGCCCGCCCCGGCGAACCTATCATCAAGCAACCGCGTCCTGACCGGGAGAGCCCGACCATGAACGACCTCCATGCGATTCATCGTGCGATTGCCATCGCCCGCCGTCGGCTTGTGGCGCAGACGTGGTTGACGGCGATGGGCTGGTCACTCTTGACGGGCGTGGCGGCGGCGACGGTCGCGCTGATGGCGGGCAGGCTGCTGGCGATCCCGATGCCCTGGCCGGTGTTCGCAGTCATCGGCGGCGTCGCGCTGATAGCGCCGATCGTGCTCGCTGCGGCGCGGCGGCCGGAACAGTCGCACGTGGCCGTGATGGTGGACGATCGCCTGCATCTGAAGGACAGCCTCAGCACCGCCCTCTACGCCACCGCGCTGGCCGACGACCCGCTGGCGCCGCAGGTGATGCGCGACGCCCAGACCGCCGCGGCGTCGGCGCGCGTGCGCGACGGGTTCCCCGTGCGGCTGACGCGCGTGTGGGGCTGGCTTCCTCCGGCGGCCGCGGTGCTCGCCCTGCTGGCGGTGTTCGTCAAACCCATGGACCTGCTGGGCCTCAACGACGCGCGGCTGGCGCGGCAGATCGAGGAGCAGAAGGCGGCCCATGCCCACGACGAGATCATCCAGGCCGCCGCCGCGATCCAGCAGATTCAGCAGGAGGATGGCACACTCGACGAGATCGATCCGCTGAGCGTGATGAAGGAAGCCGCGAGCCTGACGCAGCGTGAATTGAAGAACCCGGAGTACCGGCAGAAGGCGGCGGCGAAGCTGTCGGCGGTGGAGGAGAAGCTGGCCCAGGCCGAGCAGCAGAAGTCGCGCGAGTTCGAGGCGTTGCAGAACGCCCTGTCGCGGCTGGACCCGCAGCAGTCGGGCCCCGCCGATCGGTTCGCCGACGCGCTGCGTCGCGGCGATTTCGAGGGTGCCAAGGCCGCGCTGCAGGCGATGGCCGAGTCGTTCGGCGACATGACGCCCCAGCAGCAGGAGTCGGCGCGGCAGCAGCTCGAGAATCTTGCCGATCAGCTCGACGAAGCCGCCCGTCAGGCGCAAGAGCAGCGCGAGCGGACCGAAGAGAGCCTGCGCCAGCAGCTTGGCGACGCCGGCCTGTCGCAGGAACAGATCGACGAGGCGCACCGTCAGGGCTTCGACGCCGAGCACCTGCAGCAGATGCTCCAGCGTCAGGGCATGAGCCAGCAGCAGGCGCAGCAGATGGCCCAGCAGGCGCAGCAGCAGCACCAGCAGTCGCAGTCGCAGGGCCAATGCCAGGGCCAGTGCAACGGCCTGGGCCAGTCGCTGCAGCAGATGGCCAACGCGATGAAGCAGGGCCAGGGCCAGCAGGGTCAGGGTCAGCAGGGCCAGAACGGCATGCAGTCCAGCGCGTGGCAGGCGCAGCAGCAGATGAGCGACATGGCGCGGATGCAGCAGCAACTGCAGCAGTTGCGACAGGGCCAGCAGGCGGCGCAGCAGGCGATGCAGAGCCTGCAGCAGGGTCAACAGCAGCAACAGGGCGGCGTGGGCGGCCAGAAGGCGGGAACGGCCGACGGTGGCAACCCCTTCGGCGCCGAGCGCACGTATCAGCCGCAGCAGGTCGATGCCTACGGCAACATCAGCCACAACGAAGGCCGCATCATCGCTTCGTGGATGCAGCAGGGCGAGGCGGCGGCGGGCGAGGCGACGGTGGAGTTCAACACCGCCGTCACGCAGGCGCGCGACGGCGCCGAGCGGGCCATCGCCGACGATCGTGTCCCGGCCCGCTATCACGAGCCGGTCAAGAAGTATTTCCAGCAGCTGCCGCAGAGCGTGGAGGAGGTCAAACGCGCCCCCGCCGCACCGCGCTAGCGGGGTTCAGGGTTCAGGGATCGGGGATCGGGGCGTTGCGAACTGACTCCTGATCCCCGATCCCTGATCCCTGTTCCCCGATCCGCGATCCCCGAATCCTGTGAACTCCCTCCGCTTCGACAACCCGGTGGCTCTCTGGCTGCTGCTGTTGGCCGTGCCGATGCTGTGGCTGGGCCTGCGCAGCCTCGCGGCGCTGGAGCCGCTGCGCCGTTACACCGCCATCGCGCTGCGGCTGCTCGTCCTGCTGCTGCTGGTGCTCATCCTCGCGGGGCTGCAGTCGGTGCAGCGCCACTCGGACGTGACGGTGATGGCCGTGGTGGACCAGTCCGAGTCGGTGCGACGTTTTGCCCGCCCCCCTGCCGCGGACCCATCGGCGACCGACGGGTCGATCCTGTCGTGGCTGCGCGACTACCTGCGCGGCGCCACGGCGGGCAAGAAGCCCGACGACCGCTTCGGCGTCGTGACCTACGACGGCCGGCCCACCGTCGGACAGTTGCCCTCGACCGTGCCCGACTTCGACCCGGCGATCACCAGCGATCCGGTCGAGGGGACCGACAGCGCCGCGGCGCTGCGGCTGGCGATGGCGATGTTCCCGCCCGACAGCGGCAAGCGGCTGGTGTGGTCCAGCGACGGCAACGAGACGAGCGATGCCGACGTGCAGGGCGTGCTGGCGGTGGCGCACGAGGCCCGTGCCGCCGGCGTGCGCATCGACGTGCTGCCGATCGACTACCGGCTCGAGGGCGAGGTGATGGTCGAAGGCGTGTACGCCCCCACCGAGTCGCGCGAGGGGCAGACGGCGGCGGTGCGCGTCGTGCTCCGTGCCGCCCGCCCCGCCGATGGCACGCTCTATCTCCGTCACGACGAGCATGCCATCGATCTGTCGCCGGGTTCGCCCGGCAACGGCGCGGCGGTGTATGCCACCGACTGGACGCTGGAGGAGCATGACGCCGCGGACGCCGACGATGACGCCGCGGAGGTGGGCCGGTTCGTGCTGGTGCGCACGATCGACCTGCCGATGACGATGTCGGGGGCCAATCGATTCGAGGCGCTGTTCGAGCCCGCCGACGGTGCCGCCGACGCCGTGCCCGCCAACAACCGGGCGCAGACGTTCACACTGGTGCACGGGCGCGGCCGCATCCTCGTGCTCGACGGCGTGGGCGGCAACAGCGGGCGCATTCTGCCCGAAGCGCTGGCCACACATGACCTGGACGTGGACGTGCAGCCGGCCAACACCTTTCCAGGCGCGCTGAGTCAACTGCAGCGATACGACGCCGTGCTCTTTCAGAACGTGCCCGCCGAGGCCCTCACCCCCGCCCAGATGCGCATGCTCGCCCGATACGTCCACGACCTGGGCGGCGGCTTTGCCATGATCGGCGGACCCGACAGCTTCGGCGCCGGCGGTTGGACCAACTCGCCCATCGACGACATCCTCCCCGTCGAGTGCGAAATCCCCAGCCAGACCATCCTCCCCTCCGGCGCCCTGGTCATCGTGATCGACCGTTCCGGGTCCATGAGCATGCCCGTCGCCGGGACCAACCTGAGCCAGCAGCACGTGGCTAATGAGGCGGCGATCTATGCCCTTTCGACGCTGTTCCCCGACGACCTCATCGGCGTCGTCGCGTTCGATCACAGCGCCAAGCAGGTCGTCCCGCTGACGCCCAACTCGCACCCGACGGAGATCGCCAAGCAGATTCGCAAGATTCAGCCGTCGGGTGGAACCGACATCTATGCCGGACTCGAAGAAGCCTACAACGCGCTGGCCCCGCTCAAGCCCGAGGAGGCCGCCGTTAAGCACATCATCCTGCTCACCGACGGCCACTCGCAGGAGGGCGACTCGATCGGCCTGGCGCGACGCATGGTCCAGTCGGGCATCTCGCTCTCGACCGTCGGCATCGGCGACGGGATGAACAACCAGCTTCTCTACCGGCTGGCCCAGATGGCCGGCGGCCAGTTCTACCCCATCGCCGACCCCAAGATTCTGCCGCAGATCTTCATCAAGGAGGCCCGCACCGTCCGCAAGAACCTCATCCGCGAAGTGCCCTTCGACCCCCAGCTCGTGCAGACCGGCTCGCCCGTGATGACCTCGATCGCCGGCGTGCCCAAGCTGGCGGGCCTGGTGCTCACCGGCGAGAAGCGCAAGCTCGGCGTGTTCCAGCCGATCGTCGGACCCGAGGGCGAGCCGGTGTTCGCCCACTGGCAGGTCGGACTGGGGCGCAGTGCAGCGTTCACCAGCGACGCGACCAACCGCTGGGCCAGCGACTGGCTGCGCTGGGGCGGGTACGGTGACTTCTGGGCGCGCACCGTCCGCGCGATCGCCCGGCCGTCGAGCAGCACCGACTACGACCTGGTCACCGCCGTGCAGGGCGAGCAGCTTCGCGTGCGCCTGGACGTGGCGGGGCACGAAGGTCACAAGGGATTTCTCGACGTGCGGGGCAGCCTGCTCAAGCCTGACGGCACGACGCAGCCGCTCACACTGACGCAGACCGGGCCGGGCCTCTACGAGGCGATCGCGCCCGCCGACGCCGCGGGCAGCTACATCGTCAGCCTGTTCGTCAACGACCCGACGCCCGGCGGGGGCGGACGCAGTGCGGTGTTCGGCGGCACGAGCAAGTCGCCCGGCGCGGAGCTGCGGCGCTTCCGCTCCAACCGGGCGCTGCTCGAGGAGGTGGCCCGGATCACCGGCGGGCGCGTGCTCGACCCCCGGAATTCCGCCGACGCGGCGCTCTACGTGCGCGATGTGCCGTTCGAGTCGCGGTCGATCCGTCCGCTGTGGCGGCCGCTGCTGTGGACCCTGCTGGTGATGTTCCTGCTGGACGTGGCCTGTCGGCGGATCGCGTGGGAGCCCCTGCCCGGGGCGATCGCGCAGTGGGCCGGGGGCGTGTTCGGCGCGCTGACGTCCCGCCGCGACCGCAGTGAGGAGGCCACTGCAACGCTCCAGACGTTGCGCCAAGGCGCCGCGCGGCGCAAGACCACCGACAGCGAGGAGTTGCCGGCGGCCCGCGTGCCGACGACGGCGCGCACGCGCAAGTTCGAGGCCGCCCCCGACGCCGTCGCGTCCGACGACTTCGCGGCCGCCGTCGGCGCCGCCACCGCCACGCCGACCGAGCGCCAGACGGTCGCCGCCGCCGCCACGCCGCCGCCGCGACAGGAAGGCCCGACCACCAGCCGTCTGCTGGCCACCAAGCGCCGCACGCAGGAAAAGCTCGATCACGAGAACTGAACGACTCACACCGGAGACCCCCATGGCCCTGAGCAATGAACAGCAAGTCCTCGAACAGACCGACCAGTTTCGCAAGGCTTACGCCGCCGTGCGCGAGCAGGTCGCTCGCGTGATCGTCGGCCAGACCGAGATTGTGGACGGCGTGCTCACGTGTCTTTTTGTCGGCGGGCACTGCCTGCTCGAAGGCGTGCCGGGCCTGGGCAAGACCCTGCTCATCCGGACGCTCAGCCAGGCGCTGTCGCTGCACTTCGCCCGCATCCAGTTCACGCCCGACCTGATGCCCGCGGACATCACCGGCACGACGATCGTCGTCGAAGGCGCCGGCGACGATGGGCAAGTGAAGCGCGAGTTCCAGTTCCGCAAGGGCCCGATCTTTGCCCAGATCGTGCTCGCCGACGAAATCAACCGCGCCACGCCCAAGACGCAAAGCGCCATGCTCGAGGCGATGCAGGAGCGCAGCGTCACCGTCGCCGGTCGCACCTACCACATGGACCAGCCGTTCTTCGTGATGGCGACGCAGAACCCGATCGAGCAGGAGGGCACCTACCCTCTGCCCGAGGCGCAGCTCGACCGCTTCTTCTTCAAGCTCAACGTGGGCTACGCCACGCGCGACGACCTGCACGAGATCCTCAACCGAACGACCGGCGCCAAAGTCCCGGAGGTGACGCCGGTGCTCGACGGGCCGAAGATCCTCGAATACCAGCAGCTCGTGCGCCGCGTGATCATCGCCCCGCACGTGCAGGACTACGCCATCCGTTGCGTGCTGGCGACGCACCCGGACGGGGAGTTTTCGACCAAGCTGGCCAAGCAGTTCCTGCGCTACGGCGCGTCGCCGCGCGCCGCCCAGGCGCTGGTGCTGGGGGGCAAGGTGCGCGCCCTGCTCGACGGGCGGGCCCACTGCAGCATCGACGACGTGCGGGCCGTGCTCCTGCCCGCCCTGCGCCACCGCATCCTGCTCAACTTCGAGGGGCAGGCCGAAGCCATCACCACGGACATGATCCTCAACGACATCACCGACAACCTCCCCGTCGAGGCGGAGGCCCGGACCTGATCGTCGGCGTCTGCCGACAGGTTTTTGATTATCATGCACGTTTCCGACGCGGCGGGGAAACAAAGAAAGCCTGGTATCCATCATGATTATCGGTGTGAGTTCGTACAGTTTTGTCCGGCTGGTCAGCGGCGGTGCGATGGCGCAGCATGAGGTGATCGCCAAGGCCAAGGAGATCGGGTTCGACGCGATCGAGTTCAGCACCATCGCCAAACCCGAGGGAACGAGCCTGGAGGACACCGCGCGTCGGCTCAAGGACGAGTCGGACCGGGTGGGCCTGCCGATTGTCAACTACACGATCGGCGCCGATTTTCTCCGCGGGTCGGGCGGCGACTGGAAGGCCGAGGTCGAGCGGCTCAAGTCGGAGGTGCGCGTCGCGTCGATCCTGGGCGCGCCGGGCATGCGTCACGATGCAACGCGCGGCTTTCCCGACGATCACCGCGGCGCGCGCAGCTTCGACGCCGCGCTTCCGACGTTGATCCAGGGCTGCCGCGCCGTCGCCGAGTTCGCCGCCGACCTGGGCGTGCGCACGATGGTCGAGAATCACGGCTACTTCTGCCAGGACAGCGACCGCGTCGAGAAGCTGGTGTGCGGCGTGAACCACCGCAACTTTGGCGTGCTGATCGACATGGGCAACTTCATCTGCGTCGATGAGAATCCGGCCGTGGCCGTGGGCCGGCTCATGCCCTACGCCTTCCACGTCCACGCCAAGGACTTCCACCTCAAGCCCGGCGCGGCGATCGCACCGGGCCAGGGCTGGAACGTCAGCCGCGGCGGCAACCACTGGCGCGGCGCGATCATCGGCCACGGCGACGTGCCCATCGTCGCCTGCCTGCGCGTCATGCGCAGCGCCGGGTACGACGGCGTGCTCTCCATCGAGTTCGAGGGCATGGAAGACCCGCTGCTGGGCATGAGCGTCGGGCTGAGCAACCTGCGCCGCTTCGTGAGTCACGTCGCCTCGGGCGGGTGATTACGGCCGACCCAGATCGCGCGGCGCATAAATCTCCAGCTTGGGGCTGATGATCTCGACGCGCTCGATGGTGGTGTCGATGGCGACGATCTGCGGGTCGTCGCTGCCGCGGATGGAGCCGAAGGCGTAGGTCTGCGCCGCACGGGCCAGGCGGTCCCACGCCTGCATGCCCGCCAGCGCGTTGCGGTGGACCTTGGCGGTCCCGTGCAGCGTCACCACGTCGTCGAACTCCTCGGCGGAGAACACCCAGCACACGTGCGGGTCGGCTTCGAGTTCGGCGACCTTGCGCGTGGTCATGGCGGTGAGGGTGATGATCGTGCGGATGCCGTTCTGGGCGACGGTGGTCATCCACCGCCCCTGGGGCCGGCCGTCACGATCGACGGTGCACATGACGCCCACGGTGGCGTCGTTGACGACCTTGATCGCACGGGCGAGCAGGTCGCGTTCGGAGGGAGCGGCCGAAGGGGTACGCATGGTCAGGTCCTCGGGGGCGGCCGGATCATCAGACCGCGCACCCTGAAGCTACCGCCGCCGCGTGTCGGACGCAACGTCGCTCACGACTCGATCCGCACGACGAGCAGGGTCTGGTCATCCTGCGGTCGCTGGCCGGCCTGGAAGGCGTGGAGTTTTTCCTTGATGTGATCCACGAGCCTGGCGGGCGAGCCGGTGCTTTCGAGCAGAGCGCGGGCCAGGCCGTCGCTGCCGAAGAACTCGCCGTCGGGCGCGCGGGCCTCCGTGATGCCGTCGGTGTAGAAGACGAGGGTGTCGCCGGGTTCGAGCTGGAGATCGGTGACGGGATATTCGAGTCCGGGCATGATGCCCAGGGGGAGGTTGCCGACGTTGTGGAGCGAGGCGATGGAAGGCGGGTCGCCGCGTCGGTGGAGGATCGGGGCGGGATGGCCGGCACAGGAGTACACCAGCCGGCGCGTGCGCGGATCGAGCACGGCCGCGACGGCCGTGGTAAACGAGTTCTCGATGCTCCTGGCGACGAGGTGCTCGTTGATGAACTCGAAGAAGCCGACCTCGTTGCGATCGGGGTCCACGTAGGACATGACCAGGCCCTGAATCATGGCCATGACCACGGCGGCGGAAGGTCCGTGGCCCGACACATCGCCGACGACAATGGCCCAGCGTCCGTCGGGCGTTCCCCGGCGATGCACGCTCGTGCCCATCTCGTGGAAGAGGTACATGTCGCCGCCGGCCTGGTCGAACGTCTCGTAGCTGGCGGCCATCGACACGCCGGGGATATCGGGCAGCTTCGCGGGCAGCAGCGCCCGCTGGATCGCGCCGATGCGCTCCATCTCGGCGTGGATGCGATCGTTGGCCTGCTGCAGTTGCCGCGCGGTCTGCACGTGCCGCACCGTGCCGCCGACGAGGTTGCCCCGCAGCAGGTCCTCCTCCAGTCGCTGCAGGTCGAAGAAATCCGGCTCGGGACGGAGTTGGATCGCCCAGTTCAGCGCCTGGCCCGCGTCGAACAACGGAATGGCGACCAGCGAGCCATACCCCGCCAGCGCGTCGCCCAGCACCGGGTCGGCTCGCACGTCCAGCTCGTTGATCGCCACCGGCCGGCCCTCCTGCACGATCGAGCCCAGCAGCCCGCCGCGATGCACCTCATACGCCGCCGGACGCGACCACGTATCCACCAGAAACTGGTCCAGTGCAACATTGCCCAGCAGCATCCGCGTGATGCGATACTCGCCCGGCTCCAGCCCGCGGCACGACAGCGAGATGTACCCGTCCTCGCCATCGAGGCGCGCCGTCCCCTCCGCGTAGGCGCGGATCACCTCCTGCGGCTGGGTTGCGCGGCTCAGCTCCCGCACCATGTCCAGATAGACCGGCAGACGCTTACTCGTCGAGTTGTCGAGGATTCGCATAGGTGACAACAGGATAGGCGACGTAACGCTCGCCGCGCCCGAGGCATCCCATATGACGAACCCCAACAGGAGCAACCTATGACACGCCGAATCCGAAAGCCCATCGTCGCCCAATCGCTGCTGCTGATGCTCGCGTGGCTGGTCCCGCTGGCCGCCGGCGACGACGGCAAGTCCTACGTCAACGTCGATCAGCATGGCCTGGCCCTGCAGGGCTACGACCCCGTGGCCTACTTCACGCTCGACAAGGCCGTCAAAGGCGATGCGGCGATCCGCAGCACGCACCGCGGCGCCACGTACCGCTTCGCCGATGCCGGGCACAAGGCGGCCTTCGACGCCGACCCCGACCGCTACGCGCCGCAGTTCGGCGGGTTCTGCGCCTTTGCCGTGAGCCGGGGCTACACCGCCAAGATCGATCCCGAGGCGTTCCAGATCGTCGCCGGCCGACTGCTGCTGCAATACAACGCCGGCGTCCGCGAAAAGTTCAGCCAGGACCTGCACGCCAATGTCGAGAAGGCCGACGCCAACTGGCCGGGCCTCGTCGAGAAGCACGGCAAGTGAAGCACGCCGATCCGTCCGCGTTCCCCACTCCCACCCCACCCGACCTTCCCGCAGGCGGGTGGGTTTTTCGTCTGCGACCGCGTGCCCTACCATCGTGGCATGCGACGCAAGTCACGGCTGCTGGACACGCTGATCGCGGCCATTGTGGCGGCGGTGACGCTGGCGGTGGTGTATGCCGTCGCCTACCGCCTGCTGGTGAAGCGCGGCGTGAGCGCGGCGACCGGCGCGGGCGTGGTGATCGTGTTCGACTACGAGCCGCAGTACCGCATCGCCGACGACGTGTGCCGGCGGCTGTTCTGGCCCGCCCATCAAGTGGATCGGCGAATGCGGCCCGACTACTGGCGACGGACGGCGTCACTGCCGCGTTGAGCGCGCCGGGTCGTAGAGGCACTGGGCCAGTGCAACGCGGTCGCCCACCAGCGGCACGCCCTCGTCCAGCAGCATGCGGCGCTTCTTCGGCAGCCCGCCGGCGTACCCGGTCAAAGCGCCGTCGCTGGCGACCACGCGGTGGCACGGCACGGCCGGGGCGTAGGGGTTGCGATTCATCGCCATCCCCACCGCGCGATATCCCTCGCTGCCCAACGCACGGGCGATCGCGGCATACGTCGTCACCTTGCCACGCGGCACCCGGGCGCAGACGGCCCAGACCTTTTCCATGAAGCTCATGTCCGACGTGATCCGCCCGGAGAGAATCGCCCGTTCGTGTTGGAGTTGCGGCATGTCGGGCTCCTTGTGCCGATACAATAGCCGACCCCCCGGAAGATTTCCCCATGACCACCATCGTGCTGCTGGTTCTTTCCAACGTGTTCATGACGTTCGCGTGGTACGGCCATCTCAAGCACAAGCAGATGGTGCTGTGGGCGGCCATCCTCGTGAGCTGGGGCATCGCGTTCTTCGAGTATTGCCTGCAGGTCCCGGCCAACCGCATCGGGCACACGTCCGGCTTCAGCGCGGCCGAGCTCAAGACGATCCAGGAGGTCATCACGCTGATCGTGTTCGTGGTGTTCGCCCTGACGTACCTGAAGGAGCCGATCCGCTGGAACGTGGTGGTGGGCTTTGGCTTCATCGCGTTGGGCGCGTTATTTGTGTTTCGTCCGTGGGCCACGTCGTGATGGCTCGCGGCTAGGATGTGACGATGGCCGACAAGCCCAAGCGACACGAACCTGAGACGTACGAGCTGGCCGATCCGAACGAGTCGGCGGCCGGTGCGCCGTCGCCGCCAGCCAAGCCGCAGCCCGCCAAGCCGACCAGGCCCGAGGCGGAGGCGGCGACGTACGAGTTGGAGGAGGTCGCGGCCAAGCCCGGTGCCGCGCCGCAAACGGACGTGGCGAAACTCGCCGGGGACCCGCGATTTGCCCCGGAGGAGCCGCCGCCCGCCGCCGCCCCGCAGGACAAGGCCGACAAGGCCGACAAGCCCGACAAGCCGCGGGTCAAGACCAGCGTGTTCACGCCCGAGGAGGTCGAGCCGGCCTATGTCTCACCCGAGGTCGCGGCGCAGCGCCGCGAGGAGGCGCGCGTCCGCGCCGCCGCCGTCGCCGCCGTCGAGGACGCGAAACGACGCAAGCGCAACCTCATCGTTTTCGCCGCGCTGGCTATCGCCGCCCTCATCGGCGTCGTGGTGTGGAAGCTGGCGTCGTGACCGGCATCACTTGGGCTGATACCGGAACTTCTGACCGCCGACGGAGGCCTCGAACATCAGGCCCTCCTGCCCGACGGTGAAGATCGCCACGCCGCTGGAGTAGTCGGCGTTGGCGGCCTTGCCGTCGCTCGACGCCACCGCCGACGCCTGCGCCGCGAACTCGATCTCGTCGGCCTTGAAACGCGCCAGGTCGGCCTGGCCCTGGAAGAACAGCAGTTCACTGTACCGCTGCCCGCCCAACTGCACGCCCAGCGTCGCCTGACGCATGTCGGCGTACCCGACGATCTTGCCGCCCTCGTACACCACGCCACGACCCGCCGCCGCGCCCACGCCCGCCGCGCCCTTGGTGATCTCGGGGAACACCGCGTAGCCCGCCGCCGTCTCGAAGAACCGCTCCAGCGTCGGGTCGGTCTTGCGGAACGTGGCGATAGTCAACTGCGCCTGCTTCTCGAGGTAGGCGTCCGGGTCGTCGCCGCCGGCCTGCTTGTAGTTCGAGCACGCCGACAGCGCCGCCAACGCCAGAACGCCCACGATCGCGGTGCGAATGGTCATGATAAAGCTCCTGTTGACTTGCGCCCCACGCCCGCTGTCAGTATAGGCTAGGACTTGGGCCAGAAGCTGAACTTCTGCCCGCCCACTGACGCATCGAACATCAGTCCCTCGCGCGCCAGGATGAACACGGCCACGCCGTTGGCGTAGTCCACCGTCGCGCCGGCCCCGCGCGTGATGCCCACCGCATTGGCGGTGGCGTCGAACTCGAAATTGTTGGCTTTGAGCCGCCCCACCTCCGCCGGCGTGCGGAAGAAAATCACCTCGCTGTACGTCTGCCCACCGAGTTGCACCCCCAGCGACGCGTGGAACAGCTCGACGTAACCCGTCGGCCGGCCGCCCTCGAACAGCACGCCCTTGCCGCTGCCCGCACCCAGGCCCACGCCCACCTTGCCCACCTCCGGGAACATCACGTACCCCGCCGACCCGCTGAAAAACTTCTCCAGCGTCGGATCGGTGCGGCCCATGATCGACCGGTACACCTCGGCACGCTGCTCCAGCCGACGGTTGTAAGGCTCCGGCGCCGCACCCGCGCTGCCCGACGACCCTCCGCTCGAACACGCCGACTGCAACGTCAGCACCATCAACCCCAACACCAGCGTGGCAATACGTGTCATGTGCGAAGACTCCCTGATCGTGCCGGCCCAGCCCCTGCCCGACCCGCGATGGCATTGTAACCACACCGCGCCGTCATGCACGAGGCGACTTTGCCGACAGGTGAGATGTGCCACGACGATCGGGTGAGCCGCGGCGGGTCACTCGACGAGGAAGACGAAGGGCGGGAAGCGTTCGAACTGGTCTTCGTAGGGGACGTTGATGCCGCCGGTGCCGAAGACTTCGATCCAGTTGGCGATGAGGCCGTTGCTGAAGGTGTCGGGGGTGCCGCCGACGCTCAGTCGGGCGGCGGGTGCGTAGATGGTTCCGCTGACCTGCCAGTTGTTGTTGCCGCGGAAGGTCATGGTGGTGGCGTTGCTGCGATGCTGGAAGAAGACGACGCGGCTGTGGAGGAGTCCGGAGGGGATGGCCGGGCCGTTGGCGTAGCTCAGAGGGTCGAGGGGGTTGAGTCGGACCCAGCCGGTGCCGATGCCCTGCATGTTCACCGAGCCGCTGGGCCCGACGAAGAACATGACGCCTGCGGTTCCATCGAGTCGGGTGTTGCCGGCGATGCTCAAGGGGCCGTTGACGTAGTAAAGACCCGACTGCATGACGTAGGTGCGTGGTCCGAAGTCCATGCTGGTGTAGAAGCCGGGCTGGAGGGTGACGGTTCCGCCGCCGCCGCCGGGGACGGCGCCGCGGTTGGCGGTGGGGACGTTGGGGTGAGGGAGGTTGAGCAAGGGGTCGATGATGGGATCGACGCCGGTGTAGATTTCGCCGTCGTAGTCGGTGCGTGAGGCGAAGTTGGCTTCGGGTTCGCCGACGATGAGAAGCTCCTCGGCGTCGAATGTGCCGGCGTTGCCCACGGCGCAGGCGGCGCGGGTGACGTGGCTGGAGTTGACGATGACGGCGCCGTCGGTGACGGTGAGGCTGGCGTTGCCCTGGATGGTGAGCGAGCAGGCGTCGGTGGGGTGGAGTGCGATGACGCCGCCGCCGATGTCGCCGCCGACCATGGCGGTGGCGCGGCGACGCACGTCGAGGGTGTCGATGCCGAAGGTGGCGGCGAAGAGCGTCTGGATGCCGCCGCCCAGAGACGAGCCGGTGCGCGGGGCGACGACGCGGACGGCGTTGGGGATGCCTTCGCCCTGACTCATGGGCGTGAACGTGTCGGTGCTGCGCTGCCAGCGGCCGATGACGATGTCGCCGTCGGCGCTGTTGCCGTCGTTGCGCTGCAGGGCGATGGCGTCGCCGGCGGTGAAGTTGGCGGCGGCCAGCGCCATGGCCTTGTCGCGCGCCTCGTCGTGGGTGCGCCGCACGTACAGCGCGCCCCCCAGCGACGCGGCGTCGGCGCCGGCGCTGAGCTGACGCGCCGCCAGCACCACGTACAGAATGTCCACCGCCATCGCCACGCAGGCGAACAGGGCCAACATCATCATGACCGTCCAGATCATGGCGATGCCGCGTGCATGATGGTTGCGCATGGTGGTTCTCCTGTGAAGGCGGTCTCCCGGCCATGTCATGATTCGCCGCCGATCGGCCGGGCCTTGCGCCGGGGGCCAGGCGTCATGGTCCGACGCCGGCCGCATCCAACAGGGCTCGCATCTTCTGACGGGCCCGGTGCTCGCGATACCACACCTGCTCGTGCGACAGCCCCAGGGTCTGGGCGACTTCCTCGACGCTGCAGCCCTGCAGCCAGCGCATCTGCAGCAGCTCGTAGTTCGGCCGCGACACGTGGCGACGGATCATCGTCACCATGGCGTAGCTGCGCGCCACCGAGTCCGAGCGCTCGCACTGCACGGCCGGGTCGGCGTCGGGCCGGCACGGCACGTCGCGCAGCGGCTCGTGATGCCGCGGCGCCGTGAACCGCGCCTCGTGGCGGAAGTAGCTCACTGTCGTGTCGCGCACGATGCGGTACAGCCACGACGTGAACGCCCCGCGCGACGGGTCGTACTCGAACGTCACCAGCCGGTCGATCAGCTTCAACCACACCTCCTGGGCGCAGTCGTCCACGTCGCTGGCCGATTTCACGTAAATGCAGGCGAACTTGCGGATCAGCGGATCGCACCGCCGATGAAACTCGCGCCACGCCTGAACCTGGGCGTCATCGACAGGCCGATGGGCCGCCTTCTTCGCAAGAAACTCCCTGACCACCGCGAACAACTGCGGCTCGATGCTGGCATGCCCCTCAGACATAGTGCCCCGCCCTTCTCAGTCACCACCGCGACAGGTCCTGCGCTGTACCGCTGCATTTGCGCCAAGCCACAGACCCAACTCTCACCGAGTTGGCCATCCAGACCTGGCGCACACTGCACGATGCATCGTCAACCCCACTTCTGCGCCGCATCAAGACGTGCGTGGCGGCGTCGCAATACTTCTATGGTTTTATCAAGTCGCTGCGACAAATCAAGGGTCCAAGCGACAGGTAAGTGTCACAAAACCCCCTTCGCTGCGGCCAAGTCGCGGCAGGCTGTGAACTTGGAGAAGCTTTCTCCATCTTACGAATAGATTGTCCACTATCGCGATTTTTTTCTCGTGGCGCGCAAGGACCAGGGCCGCCTCTGCGAATCACCCGTGGCCAAGGATGGTCGTTGTGACAAGGTGAGGCGAACCTATCGACGAACGACGCCTCGCGGCCGGCTTCCGGGTTGGGGTGGTTACGGTTGTGGCAGCAAACGTGAAAGGCGGTGCGCGATGGTCGCGCACTCATGTTGAGGTTGGGGCGAACAGGAACCCCATCTTGGAAAGGAGCGGCGACATGCTTCAATTCATTCGCAAGTTCGTGCGGGACGAGGGCGGCATTTCCAGCGTCGAGTACGCGCTGCTGCTGGCGTTCATCGGCGCCGGCGTGGCGGCGGCGGCCCTGGCGCTGGGCACGGCCGTGGAAGGCGAAATCCAGGGCGCGGCCGACGAGATCGGTGGCGGCGGCGGCGGCGGCGGCGGTTGATCCCCGCCCCCTGCAGCACCCGTCGGTGACGGCGCAGGCGCCACGATCGCGCCACGCCGGTGGTTGTGCTACCCCACGCTCGTGAGGCTCGTCGATGCGGAACCGAATCAGGCATTTCCTGACCGACTCGCGGGCCATCACGAGCGTGGAGTACGCACTCCTGCTGGCGTTCATCGGCGCCACGGTCGCCGCCGCATTGGTGCTGCTGGCCCTGGCGGTGGTGGGCGTCATGGACACCACCACCGCGTCGATGACCGGGTGAGTTCACTGCAGCGCACGTCGTGATGAGGAGAGGGACCGGTATGGGCAACTGGTGGTCAACGCTGTGGGACCTCGACCGGCACTGGACGCCGTGGTGCGTGGTGCTGGCCGTGACGCTGGTCGCCGCGGCGTGGGACCTGCGAACGCGACGAATACCCAACTGGCTGACGGGCGGATGCCTGCTGGCGGGGCTGATCTATGCGTCGGTTCAGGCCGGCCCGCGCGGCGCCGCCGATTCGCTGGCGGGCGCTGCCGTGGGCCTGTTGCCGTTCCTCTGGCTCTACGCTTTCGCCGGGGGTGGCGCCGGCGACGCCAAGCTCATGGCCGCCGTCGGCGCGTGGGTGGGCCTGATCGGCGGCATGGTCGTGCTGGCCATGGTGCTCATGGCCGGCGGCGCGCTGGCGATCGTGCATGCGCTGGCGCTGCGCCGATCCAGCCAGGTCCTGGCCAACTTCTACGTCATCCTGTGGCGGCTGCGGCTGGCCGTCGCCGGCCGAGCGCCGGCGGGCGACTCGCTGCAGTTGCCCCAGGAGGCCCTGCACGTCATGCCCTACGGCCCGGCCATCTTCGTCGGCGCCCTCCTCGCTTGCGGAGTCGTTCTGCGATGGCATGGAACCGTCTGACATCCCGAACCGTCCACACGCGACGCGGCATCGCCAGCCTCGAGTTCGTCCTGATTTTGCCCGTCCTGCTCGTGCTGCTGTTCGGCGTCATCGAGTACGGCTGGTTGCTCACCAAGCAGGGCGAGCTGGTCAACGCCACCCGCGAAGGCGCCCGCGTCGGCGCCCGCACCGACGCCACGCCCGCCGACATCCAGGCCACCGTGGACGCCCGCCTGGCGCAGGCCAGTATCACCGGCTACACCACCAACATCACGCCCGGCGCCGAGCGCGGCGACATCGTCACCGTCGCCGTCACCGTCCCCTACGCCGGTGGACTCGAACTAACGGGGCTGTCGTTCATTCCCGTTCCCGGTCAACTGCGCGCCCAGGTCAGCATGAACAAGGAAGGACCCTAACCCGCCCGACGCGCGATCGCACACCTGAATTGTGAGGCTCGTCATGAAACTCTCCATCATCGGACTCGTGGCCCTGGGCATGATCGCGGCGTTCAGCGCGGCGCTCCTGATGGCGGCGATGGGCAAGACGCCCAACCGCCTGGCCAATCAGCGCGGCGAGGAGCCGGTGGACGTCATCGTGGCCGTCGCCGACATGCCGTCGATGACGGTCATCGAGGCCCCGTCGTTCCGCACGGAGACGATGAAGGCTCGCGAGGCGCCGGCGGGCTACCTCTCCAAGCCGGTGCAGGTGCTGGGCAAGCCGTTGACGCGCCGCGTGGTCGCGGGCCAGGCGCTGACGGCCGACTGCTTCGCCTCGAACAAGCGCGGCGTGGAACTGGTGGCGGCGCTGCCGGCGGGCAAGCGGGCCGTCACCGTCGAGCTGGCGTTGTCGGCGGGGCTGGAGGGCCTGCTCTACCCCGGCAGCGTGGTGGACGTGGTCGCCAGCTTCTCGCTCAACAACGGCGAGATGCGCGGCATGGCGGTGTCCACGACACTGCTGCACGGCATCGAGGTGCTGGCCATCGACGCCGAGACGGTCGGCGAGGCGGTGGAGAACCCCGCCGGAAAGACGGTCATCGAGAAGCCGGCGGGCACGTCGCCCCGCCTCAAGACGCGGCGCGTCACCCTGCTGGTCGATCCGCGCCAGGCCGAGGCGCTGCAGTTGGCCTCGGAGCACGGCACGGTGTCGCTGGCGCTGCGCAATCCGTTGGATAAGACCGACATCGACGCCGACGTGACGCTCCTCAACCAGGGGCGTCTGGCGGGCCTGGCTGAATACCTGGGCGCGACGGTCGGTCCGTCTGCGCCGGCGGCGTCCCCCGTCGTCGACGGGTCATCCCCGGCGCCGGCGGCGGCGCAGTCGCGGCCGGGCGACTTCAAGTGGGACGTGACCGTGCTGCGCGGCACGCAGATCGAGGTGCGCACCTTCGCGCTGGAGCCCGAGGCCCCGCTGGGCGCGCCCCTGGCGGCCGACAACGCCTCGCCGTCGGCCAACCCGTAATCGAATCGCTTGTGAGCGTGTTCTGACCCCTTCTGTTTGGAGCCGAGCATGAACAGCCACCGTCGTCAACGTCGTGACCCGAGGGCCACTGCAACCATCGCCGCCTGCGTGGCGATCCTGTTTGCCACATGGAGCGCCGCGCCGCTGCGGGCCCAGAGCGCCAACGGCGAGGAGATACCGCTTCAGCCGGGCCGCTCGGCGGTCATCAAGGCGCCGTGGGCGGTGTCGAAAGTGTCGGTCGCCGAGCCGAAGATCGCCGACGTGCAGGTGGTGACCACGGACCAGGTGGTGGTGCTGGCGCGTGCCGCCGGCGCGACGGACCTGGTGCTGTGGAGCGAGGACGGCAAGTCGCTGCGGAAGGTGGTGCGCGTCGAGCTGGACCTGGAGGACATGAAGGGTTCGCTGTCGGCGATGTTGCCCACCGCCGACCTGCAGGTGGTGCAGTCGCGCGACGTGGTGATCGTGCAGGGCACACTGCGCCGGGCCGAGGACGCGGCGCGACTGCGCGCGTACATGGAGAGCAGCGGGACCAAGTTCGTGGACTTCACCTCGCTGGCGGGCGTGCAGCAGGTGCTGATCAAGGTGCGCGTCGCCGAGGCCAGCCGCCAGGCCCTGCGCTCGCTGGGCATCAACGCCGTTCACGCCGGCAACAGCTTCTTCGGCGGGTCGCTGATCGGGGGGAATCAGAACAACATCAACATCGGCCCGCCGCTCAACGCCGCGGCCAAGCACGGCATCCCCTTCGAGTTCAACTCCGCCACCAGCATCGCCAAGGACGTGACCGTGTTCTTCGGCGTGCCCCCCGCCGACCTGCAGTTCTTCATCGAGGCCCTGGAGGACAACCAGTACATCCGCGTGCTCGCCGAGCCGTCACTGGTGGCGATGTCCGGCGAAGAGGCCAGCTTCCTGGCGGGCGGTGAGTTCCCCGTCCCCGTCGTGCAGGGCTCGGTCGGCGGCAGCGACGGCGGCACGTCGATCACCATCGAGTTCAAGGAGTTCGGCATCCGCCTGCGTTTCCGGCCGACCGTGCTGGGCGACGGCACGATCCGACTGCGCCTGGCCCCCGAAGTCAGCGCGCTCAGCGACGTCGGCGCCGTGCAGATCGAAGGCTTCAGCATCCCGTCGCTGACGACGCGCCGCGCCGAGACGACGCTGGAGATGCGCAGCGGCCAGACGTTCGCGCTGGCGGGCCTGATCGACCAGGAGACGCGCGCCCGCGCCCAGAAGGTTCCGGGCCTGGGCGACGTGCCGGTGCTCGGGGCGCTGTTCCGCTCCGTGCGCTATCAGCAGCGCGACACCGAGCTGGTGGTGCTGGCGACGGTGGAACTGGTGACGCCGATGTCCACGGCGGGTCGTCGGCCTGTGCCGGGCGACCTGCACGGGGCGCCCAGCGACTGGGAGCTGTACACCGGCGGTCAGATCGAAGGCCGCACGCCCGAGGTGGCGTCCACCGCGGGTTGGGACGCACTGAAAGATCAGAAGCTCGAGCGTCTGCGCGGCCCGGGCGCATGGGCGGGGTACATGGACCCGTCGTCGCACACGGGTCGAAACGCGAAGGCTGCGCCGGCCGGCGAAACGGTGTCCGCACCGCCCGCCGGTGAGACGCGTGCTGACGAGATGCCCGCTGACGAGCGCGGAGATGCTGCAGTGGCCCCCGGTGAAGGCGACGACGCCAACGACATGAAGTGAAGCGAGGATCTAGCGTGGAACGCGTAGCCAACGAAATCTGGATTGTCAGCCGCGATGCGGCGATCGCCGAGTCGGTGCGTGGGATGTTCGACGGGGACGGAGCGCCGATCGTGCGGGACTTTGCCGGCCTCAGCGAGCTGGCCGAGTTCAAGGCCGACCTGCCGGCGATGGCGGCGCTGATCGACATCGACGCCAACCCGTCGTTCATGCTGGAGCTGGTTGAGCCGGTGATCGCCCGCTACAACGCGACGCGGTTCGTGGCAGTCGCCAGCGGGACGGACCACGGGCTGCTGCTGGCGGCGATGAACGCGGGGGCGCGCCACTTTGTGAGCAAGGCGAGCCTGGCGCACGAGCTGCCGCCGATCCTCGAGCGACTGCACACCCGAGCGGCCAGCTCGCAGCGGCGCGGCACGGTGCTGACGGTGCTGTCGGCGGGGGGTGGGTGCGGGGCGACGACGCTGGCGGTGAACCTCGCCCGCGATCTGCCCGCCGAGGCCGATCACCCCTCGCTGCTGATCGACATGGACGACGCCTACGGCGCGATCGCCGAGTACCTGGGACTGCACGGGGAGTACGGCCTGGCGCAGGTGCTGGCGCACACGCAGCGCATCGATCCGCAGCTCGTGGCGACCACGGCGGTGAAGTACGACGACCGCCTGCACGTGCTGATCAACCCGGTGAGCGTGAATTTCGAGGCCCCCGACCCGCTGCGCTTCGAGCGGCTGGAGGAGGCGATCCACGCCTCGCGCCAGGCGTATCGCTGGGTGGTCGTCGATGCGCCGCGCGTGTCCATCGACGTGGCGGTGCAACTGGCCCAGCTCAGCCGGACCACGCTGATCGTAAGCCAGCTCACGGTCAAGGACGTGCGCGCCGCCCGCAAGCTGCAGCAGGCGCTGGTCAACCGCGGCGTGTCGCCCGGCTCGATCCGGCACGTGATCAACCGCTACCGCAGCCGTCACAGCATGATCAGTCTCGCCGAGGCGCAGCGGGCGCTGGGCGAGGGCGAGCTGTGGCTGATCAAGAACGACTTCGGGGCGACGGTCGAGAGCATCAATCTTGGCCGACCCCTGGCTGAATGCGCGCCGCGCAGCGTGTCGCGGCGCGACATCCGGCAACTGGCCGAGGGCCTGGCGTCGCTCAACGGGAGCGACCGGCTCGACGCCGCCGCCACCAACGGCCGCCGCGACGGCCTGATGATCCACGGGTGAAGTATGAACACCAGCTCCAATCCCACGCCCGTCTCGCCCGGCAACGGCGGCGCCCCACGCCGCGACCTGCTGCAGTTGCGCATGCGCATCCATCGCCAACTGCTCGACACCATGGACATGAACGAGGCCCGGCGGCTGCGCCTCGACGAGCTGCACCAGGAATGCTCCCGACGCGCCGACGCCCTCATCCGCGACCAGCGCGTGCCGTTGACCGGCCCGGAAAAGCAGCAGCTCGTGCGCGACGTGATGGACGAGATCTTCGGCCTGGGCCCGCTCGAGGAGTACCTGCGCGAGGAGGACATCAGCGACATCCTCGTCAACGGACCCAAGCAGATCTTCATCGAGCGCCGCGGCGTGCTGCAGAAGACCAATGCCACGTTCCGCGACAGCGAGCACCTGATGCAGGTGATCCACCGCATCGCCGCCGATGTCGGCCGGCGCATCGACGAAAGCTCGCCGATGCTCGACGCGCGCCTGTCCGACGGGTCGCGCGTCAACGCGATCATTCCCCCGCTGGCCCTGGACGGGCCGACGATGAGCATTCGCCGTTTCGGCACGATCCAGATCGAGCACGACGAGATGGTCCGCCTGGGCACGTTCACGCCGGAGATGGGCGATTTTCTGCGGGCGTGCGTGCGGGCGCGGCTGAACATCCTGATCTCCGGCGGCACGGGCGCGGGCAAGACGACGTTGCTCAACCTCATGTCCAAGTGGATCGCCGACGGCGAGCGCGTGGTGACGATCGAGGACGCCGCCGAGCTGCGCCTGCCCCGCGAGCACGTGGTGCGGCTGGAGACGCGCCCGCCCAACATCGAGGGCAAGGGCGAGGTGACACAGCGCGACCTGCTTCGCAACGCCCTGCGCATGCGGCCGGACCGCATCGTCATCGGCGAGGTGCGCGGCGCCGAGACGCTGGACATGCTGCAGGCGATGAACACCGGCCACGAGGGCTCGATGACGACCGTCCACGCCAACAATCCGCGCGACGCGACGCGGCGTGTCGAGAACATGGTCACGATGGCCGGACTCAACTACCCGGTGCGCACGATCCGCGAGCAGATGTCGTCGGCGCTGAACCTGGTGATCCACGTGGACCGGCTCACCGGCGGCGAGCGCAAGCTGGTGTCGATCTGCGAGATCACGGGCATGGAGGGGGAGCAGATCTGCATGCAGGACCTGTTCGCGTTCAGGCAGACGGGGCTGGGGCGCGACGGCCGGGCCGAGGGCTATTTCGAGGCGTGCGGAATTCGGCCGCAGATTCTCGGCCGCATCCACGCCGAGGGGATCGAGCTGTCGCCGGACATGTTCAAGCGGCGGATGCTGCGCGCCCAGGCGGTCGAGGTGTAACTGCAGCGTGACAAGGAGAAGGCCGTGCCTTTCATCGAGGACCTGACAGCGCGACAGATGCTCATGGCCGGCGGCGCCTTCGGGCTGATCCTGTCGCTGTGGCTGGCGGTGGTGACGCTCGTGTCGATGCGTCGGATGGCCCGGGAGAAGGCGATCGCGCGGCGGCTGGGGGAGATCGACGACAGCGACGGCCGGGTGCGGGTGCTGCGGCTGTGGGTCGATGGCAAGCAGGCGACGACGTTCGTGCCGGGCGAGTCGTGGCTGCGGCGGCGGTGGTCGCGGTTCGCACGGTTCCCCGAGGACGCGGGCTGGTCGGTGCCGGTGCAGTCGGTGCTGCTGGGCGTGGGCGGCGTGACGGTGCTGCTGTCGGCGCTGACGCTGGCGTTCACGCACAACCTGCTGCCGGCGGTGGGCGTGGCGGTGGCGGTGGTGGTGCTGTTCACGATCTACACGCGCTACTGCGTGGCGCGCAACGTGGAGACGTTCGAGCAGCAGTTCTCCGAGGCGCTGCAGTTGATCGCGCGGTCGTTGCGGGCCGGGCATCCGTTGATGGGGGCGTTCCGCCTCACCGCCGAGGAGATGCAGGCGCCCGTGGGCCCGATCTTCTCCCGCATCTGCCAGGAGCAGTCGCTGGGCGTGGGGCTGGAGCAGTCGCTGCGCGGCGCTGCGGCCGAGAGCAACAGCCCGGACCTGAAGCTCTTCACCACGTCCGTGGGCATCCAGATCCGCAGCGGCGGGAACCTCGCCGACATGATGGACCGACTGGCCGAGGTGATCCGCTCGCGCATGAAGCTGAGCCGGCGTATCCGCGTGGTCGCCGCGCAGACCCAGTTCAGCAAGCGCATCCTGCTGGCGCTGCCGCTGCTGATGCTGCTGGTGCTGAGCATTGCCAATCCGACGCACGTGTCGGCGCTGTTCGAGACGACGATGGGGCGTCAGATGCTCCTGGCGGGGGGCGTCGCCATGCTCCTGGGGTGGTACACGATGAATCGCATTGCGCGCCTCCAGTATTAGGAGCGCGCCGCAGCAAGGTGTGACTGTCATGGAACAACTGCTTGTGCCCATCCTCACGTTCGTCGCGGTGCTGTCGATCGGCGGCGCGGTGGTCGTGGCGCAGTCGGCGCGGCGGCAGCGGCTGCGTATGCGGCTGGAGGAGTTCGGCGACGTCACGGTCGCCGCGCTGCCCGGGACCGGCGAGCCGTCGGCGCTGCTCAAGACCCTCGAAGTCATCGGCCGCAGCGTCACGCCCAGCACCTCGCTCGACGCGCTGCGGATGCGCCTCACCCACGCCGGCATGTTCGGGCCCGCCGCCGCCCTGGTCTATGTCGGCGTGCGCATGGCGGTGCTGCTGGCGGGCATGGTCATCGCCGCCGCCATCGTGCTGCCCATGGACCTGATCCTGCCGGTGAAGGCGATGATCGTCATCGGCGGCGGGTGGACGCTGTCGCTGTTGCCCAGCCTGTACGTGGACATGCGCCGCAAAGCCCGCACGACGGAGATTCAGCATCACCTGCCCGAGGCCGTGGACCTGCTGGAGATCTGCGTCACCGCGGGCATGGGTCTGGACATGGCGTGGAACGCCGTGTCCGAGGAGATTCGTCGCGTCAGCCCGATTCTCGCCGACGAGATGGCGCTGACGAATCTGGAGATGCACCTGGGCGCCGACCGCGCGATGGCGATGCGGCACATGGCCCAGCGCACCAACTCCAACGACATCAATGCGCTCGTGGGCACGCTGGTGCAGTCGGAGCGATTCGGCACGCCCATCGGCGACGCGTTGCGCGTTTTCGCCGAGTCGATGCGCGACCTGCGCCAGTCGCGCGCCGCCGAGGCCGCCGAGAAGCTCGGCATCAAGATGCTCTTCCCCATGATCGTCTTCATTCTTCCCGCGATCATCATCGTGATGGCCGGGTCGGCGGTGATCCGCATCATCGCCCTGTTCAGCAACATGTAGCGGCCCGTCGCCGCGGCCGACCAAGGAGTATCAGTCATGAGAATGTGCCCGCTCCTGCTCGTGTGTGTCGGATTCGTGCTCACCGCCTGCGATTCGCCGCAGTGGCCGCGCGAGCGTCGCGCCACCATGAACCGATGGATGGTCGAGGACTATCAGAGCGAGTCGATCCGCGGCGGCGTGATCGCCCAGCACACGCTCTACCCGCATCATTTCGTGGAGTACGGGGCGGCGCTCAACTCGCTGGGTGAGCGCGACCTGGACATTCTCGCCGATCACTACCGGGCCAACCCCGGCGAACTCAACGTCCGCCGCGAGGGCACGGCCGATGCGCTCTACGAAGCGCGCCTGGCCACCGTCAAGCAAACGCTCACCGCCCACGGCGTCGATGCCGATCGCGTGACCATCGCCGACGCTCAGCCCGGCGGCCCGGGCATGGCGTCGGAGTTCGTCGTGGTCATTCTCAAGACGAAAATGGACAAGCCCCTGACCCAGGACGACGCCGACAGTGGCTTCGTCACCGGCAGCACGGCTCGCTGATCCACCCACACCACCTCATCCGTGAAAGGAGGTCCTCGTGTTTGTCTCCAACGGCCCCATGCGTTTCCTGTCGGCCCTCGCCCTGACGGTGCTGTGCGGCGCTTTGCCGCTGACGACGGGCTGCAACTCCGGCCAGCGCAAGAGCCAGCCGCCGAAGGTGTCCAATCCGATCGAAGACGAGTTCGCAGCGGCCAAGGACCGCACGGCGACGCCGCGCACGCTCTACGCCATGTCGCGCCTGCTGGCGGCGCGGGGCCAGAACGAGCAGGCCCGCTACGTCCTGCAGCGCGTGATCACGGAGGAGCCCACCTTTGTCGCCGCCTACAGCGACCTGGCCGACCTGCAGGCCCGAGACGGCATGACCGAGGCGGCCATGACCACCCTGGACAAGGCGCTGCAGTTGTCGCCTGACGACCCCATCCTGCACAACAACCTGGGCATGTGCCACCTGGCGAGGAAGGAGTACGACAAGGCGCTGCCGCACTTCGACGCCGCCGTGGCCGCCGCGCCGCGCAACCCGCGATTCGTCTCCAACCTGGCCACCGCCCAGGCGCTGCGGGGCGATCACGACCAGGCGCTCGCGACGTACAAGCGCGTCCTGCCCAGTGCCGACGCGCACCACAACCTGGCCGTCATTCTCGAAACCCAGGGCCAGGCCGACATTGCCGCCGAGCACTATCGTCGCGCCGGCGAAAAGAACTGACCCGCACCTCCGGGAGTTGCGATGACCCGACGTGACCGTGCCAGTCCCGATCGATCCTCCACCGGAAAGGAGCCGCTCATTCCTGTCGATGCGCCCATCCGACGCGACGTGACCCCGCACAAGTCACGCCTGATCGACGCCGGCGGCGCCATGGCCCCGGCGGCGCCCGACGGGCTCGACGACGTGGGCGTGCCCGTCGAGTTCCTCAGCGATCTCGTCCTCAAGATCGCGCACCTCTCGCCTCACTTCACCACCGACTGGATCGCCCAGCGCACTCACCTGACGCGCTCGATCGTCGCCGACCTGCTCGAGCAGCTCATGCTCGACCGTCTCATCGAGGTTGTCGGCCAGGACGGGCCGCTCGCCTATCGCTGGGCCGTCACTGACCGCGGCCGACAACGTGCCGTGCGACTCATCGAGATCTGCGGCTACACCGGCCCGGCGCCTGTCAGCGTCGAAACCTACACCGCCAACGTCGAGTGGCAGTGCGATCACCTGCCCGACGTGCCCCGCACCGAGATTGCCCGCGTCGTGTCGTCCATGGTTCTGCCCCCTCACAGCATCGAGGTCGCCAGTCTCGCCGCACTGTCGCGGCGCAGCCTTTTCCTCTATGGCCCGCCCGGCAACGGCAAGACCACCCTCGGCCGACTCCTCCACTCCGTCATGCGCGGCGAGCTGTGGATCCCCCACGCCATCGCCGTGGGCAATGAAGTCGTCCGCATCTTCGACCCTCACGTCCACACGGTCGAGCCGCTTCCCGCCGACAGCGAGGACCTGGGCCGCGTCGATCAACGCTGGGTGCGTATCCGCAGGCCCTTCGTCATCGCCGCCGGCGAACTCGAGCTCGACGATCTGGACCTGGCCTATTCGCCCGCGCTTCGCTACTACGAAGCGCCCCTGCACGTCAAGGCCAACGGCGGCCTGTTCATGCTCGACGACTTCGGCTACCAGCGCGCCAATCCCTTCCAGATGCTCAACCGCTGGATCTTCCCGCTCGAGCATCGCGTCGATTTCCTCACGCTCAAGACCGGCCAGAAGCTCTTCCTCCCCTTCCGGCTCATGCTCGTCATCGCCACCAATCTCGATCCCGAGGCAGTGATGGAGCCGGCCATTCTCCGCCGCATGGGCTATCGCCTCTACCTGGGCGAACCCAGCCCCGAGCAGTACCGCGAAATCTTCGAGCGCCTCGCCGCCCACCATCACCTGGAAGTGCCCTTCGGCCTCATCGACCATCTCCTCGCCCGCCACCAGCGCGAGGACCGACCCCTCCGCGCCTGCGAACCCCACGACCTGCTCGAACGCGTGCGCGACATCTCCCGACTCCGCGGCCACCCCCGCACCCTCAACACCGACATCATCGACCTGGCCTGGACCGGCTACTACGGCTCCGACCCCGCCCCGCATGACGAGCCCGGCTGGACGTGACAGTGAACCTCGTGCCGTGCGCCCTCGATCGCGGGCGACCTCACGATTCGCCGGTGTTGAGCGTGCCGGGCCCGAGGCGATACCCCGGCGGGGGCTCGGCCAGGTGGCCCAGGAGTTCGATCAGGCGGCGCAGGAGCCACGCGATGATCGCCAGTTTCACGGACAGGCCCGCGGCCAGCCATGCCCCGGCGCCCATGAGCCAGCCGGCGTCCATGAGGATGGCGCAGAGAATGGCCCAGCGCCCGAACTGATCGGCGGCCTGGCGTCGCAGCCGTCGCGGGCGCAGCGGCCGGCGGAGGATGATCGCCCCACCGGCGACGTAAACGGCGACGGCCGCCATCGGCCCCAGCCATATCCCGGGGCTGTCGCCCACGAGCATGGCGTGGCGCTGGGTCATCAGCGTGACGAGCACCAGGGTGACAAACGCCCACCCGGCGATCACGGCCGAAGCCTCGAGCGTGGTCATGCGTGGGCGCTTGCTTTCGATCCGGTGGGCGATGACTGCGTAGGCCGTCACGTGGGTGAGGATGAGCCAGACGGGCCAGGTGAATCCCATTGCGGGGTTGGGGACAAGTGCAGCGCCGGCATGGATCAGGCCCAGGGTCAGGGCGCCGACGGCGGGCAGGTGCTTGCCGGTGGCGTTGTAGAAGAGGATCGCCCCGGCCACGAGAAGGGCCAGCAGCACGGACATGCGGCCGAGCAGGACCGCGGCGGCCAAGGCCAGGAGCAGCGCGATGACGCAGGTGATGACAGCGGCGGGCAGGCCCACGCGGCCGGAGGGAATGGGGCGAGTGGGCGCAAAGGCGCGGTCGCGCCGGGCATCGAGCACGTCGTTGAGGGCGATCCCGTAAATGGACAGACCCGCCGCCGTGACCGACGCCAGCAGCACCACCACCCACAACGGCAGCCCGCGGCCCTGCGGCGGCGCCAGGAACGTGGGGTTGATCCGAAACGCCGGCTCCAGCGTCACCGACAGGAAGACGATCATCCACGCGTTGCTGATCGAGGCGAACACCAGCTCGATGCGCGTCAGTTCGAGCAGGTGAATCGCCTTGCGCCAGGGCAGCGTCATGTCAGCATCGTACCGGGCGTGCCGGCCCGCGCGGCGGCGGGGGCGGACGGGACCGACATATTGTCGCGCCACGTTGGGAACGGGGCATGGTCACGGTAAACTCTGGCGATGCACAAATACGTCATCATGGGGCCGCAGGGCAGCGGCAAGGGCACGCAGGCCAAACGTCTCAAGGAGGGGTTCGACCTGGTCCACATCAGCGTGGGCGACATCTTCCGATGGAACGCCCAGGCCCACACCAAGCTCGGCGCCCGCATCCACCGCATCGTCTCGGCGGGCAACCTCGTCGATGACGACATCGTCGAGCAGATCGTCCGTCGCCGACTCGACGAGCATGACTGGAACTATGGCTTCATCCTCGACGGGTTCCCCCGCAACGAGTACCAGGCCCAGTTCTTCCTCGAAAGCTACGACATCGACGCCGTCATCAACATCAGCGTGCCCATCGAGGTGTCGATCCAACGGGCGATGGCGCGGCGGCTGTGCAGCACCTGCGGCCTGGACTACAACCTCATCTTCCATCGCCCCGAAAAGGAAGACACCTGCGACGTCTGCGGCGGCAAGCTCGTGCAACGCAGCGACGACAACGAAGAAGCCCTCCGCAAACGCCTGCACGATTTCGAGACCAAGACCCGCCCCGTGCTCGACCTGTTCGCACGAAAGGAACTGGTGGTCAACGTCGATGGCACGCAGAAGGCCAACGCCGTCTTCGACCAAGTGTGCGCCAAGCTCAAGCTCACCCCGCCAAAACGGGCGCCTGATGCGCAGTGACACCGCCCACGCGACGCATCGGCCAGACCGCAGCGCGGATGCGGGACGCACCACCAAGCCGGCAACATCGCGCATCACGAATGGCTGGGGACCACTGTCGAAGTTGATGCCATCCCCGCTCGCGACGCACTTGCGCACGATGGGCATGACGCTGCCGACTGGTACGTGTCCATGTCGATGACATCCCACTGTGGTTCGTAGCAGCCGGCCACGGTCAGCCAGTCGCCGTAGTGAAACCCGTGGAATCGCCAGTCCTGTTCGCTCGTGGTCTGCGCGATGTCGGCGATGAGGGCCAGGGCATTGCAGACGAGATTGACGCCGTGGATATCGCCCTGGTCTTGTCCGTCGGTCATGGCGATGTCGTTGAGCTGGCGGATAGAGCCCATGGGCAGCAGCGAGAAGGCGCCGTCGCTGCGACGGAAGACGCGAAACCACTCGATGCGCTGCCGGGCGCCGTGGACGATCTCGTCGCGACGATGATCGGTGAATCGCAGCGCCGTCGCGGCGAGCACAAGGCTGTTCATTTCATCGCATGCGTTGAGCTGCGGATTATCCACGCGGAAGTATTGCCCGTCCTGCCAGTTCGCCAGCACGCTGTCCACCACTTTGTCGGGGTATTGGAGCCGACGGCGGAACGTGCTAAAGAGGCGCGTGATGACTTTGAGACCCGAGTTGATGCGCAAGCGGTGATGGCAGTCGGCCGCGCCCCACAGCCCGGTCGTCGGATCCTGCTGCGCCTCCAGCCACGCGATGCCTCGCGCGATGATGGGGATCAGCTCGTGTCGCCCCCGCCTCACCTGGTAGTCCAGGGTCGCCAGTGAGTTGGCCGCCGCCGAACCGCCCGACCATGGATCGCGACTCCAGTCGAACGACGCCAGGTGCGCCTCGATCGATTCGCGCGCGGGATCAAAGCCCAACTGCTCATCGCGGATCTCGTGCTCGGGAACCTGACCCAGCAGGAGCATCGCGCACTGGGCCTGTTTGGTGACGTAGCGACGATGGTTCCACAGCGCGCTGCGCCCGTGCCGCGGAATGGATGGCAGGTGACGCTCCAGCTCGACATCGATGAACTGGCCGGTGGCGGGGTCCTGCATCGTCCCGAGCCACTGGGCCCAGGAACGGGCCTGTCGCTGCGAAAGCGGAAGCATGTTCAGGTAGCGATGGAAGCCCACCGCGTAGGAGCTGCTGGCCGCGTTGGCCTTCACGTTGCAGATGTCCGCATGGCGGAATCGGCCGTAGGGTTCGCCGCGCTCCATCAGGCGGGTGAGCCAGGGTCCCAGCGCTCGCCTGGATTCATGCACCCAGTCAGGAAACAGCATCAGGATCGTCTCCACGCACAGAGGCCGACGATGCGACAGTCACGCCAGCGCCTTGCCGGTCACTGCCCCCTGTCCATGGCGCGCCAGATCGGCAGCGTCACCGCAGGGGTCACGTACTGCGTCTCGGTCAACGGCAGCAGATCGTGCTTGAACGTCGCGACCGAGCCGTCGGCGTATAGCACGTTGTAGGCATCGCGGTGATAAGGCGACCCAAACCACCACACGGGCGCGGCGAAGGTCATGTCAGCGATGATGGCCTGGCCCGGCCGGTCGGGCGACCAGGCGTCGTCGCGCTGTTGGATCCCCGTCAGCCCGTCGCCGTTGCGGTCGTCGTATTGCCCGATTTCCACCGACCCGGTGGCGGGCTCCACCCACGACCACGTGGTGTAGGAGAAGCGGTGCTGCAGATCGCCGTTGGTCCACGCGGGGAACTTACTGGTTCCCACAGGCGTGCGCATGTAAGGCTCCTGCCCGAGCTTGATGGCGGCCTTGGGGCAGAAAAACACGCGCGCATCGGTCAGGTAGTCCTTCTGATACAGCCAGCCGACGCCGTTGGGTTGCAGGCCGATGCTTCCATACACGAAATAGTTGCGCTGTCGATTCGGGAATCGGCCTTTGCCGTCCGTCGCGTAGGCGTGCATCGCCAGGCCGATCTGATGCAACTGGCTGGCGCAGACCACCCGCCTGGCCTGGTCGCGGGCATCGCCCAGCGAGGGCAACAGCAACGCGATCAGGAGCACGATGATGGAGATCACCACCAGCAGCTCGATGAGCGTGAAACCGCGGACGCTGCGCGGGGCATCCGGGCTGGTCATGTGTCGCGGGCCATTCATGGGGGACTCGTCCACGGTTACGGTGCGCTTGGGGTCGCCAGACGACACGCCTGAATCTGCTCGATGATCTGGCGTCTGACGTCGTCGAGGTCGGCCAGGGCGTCGGGTCCGGCATCGCGGAGCCGGGACAGCCACTGCTCGGCGCGTTGCGCCTGGGCGCTGCCCTGGGCCTGTGCGATCCAGTGCTCGAGCGTGGCGACGTAGCGACAGTCATCCGCCGCCTCGCGCCAACCGGCCCACTGGATCGTGTCGATCAGGCCATGGCGGGTCGGGTACGCGAGATTGTGGTCTTTGTACTTGTCGTGGTCGAAATCGTCCCACGGGTCGCCGAAGGGCCACCAGTGGGCGAAGTTCATGGCCCCGTCGTAACGGGCCTGCCACAGCAGCAGGCCGTAGTTGCGCCGATAGGTTTCGGGCAGTTCCAGACCGCCCTGCGGATTGCCGTAACAGAATATTCTGATCCCGCGCTGATGCAGTTGCTCCACCGCGTGGCGAGGCGCGGGCGCGAACGCCACGTTCATGGCGTCAAACAGGTCCATGGCCTGCTCCATCTGCTCCAGGTCCAGGTCCACTGCGCTGAACGTCAAGCCGCCGGCATCGCGTATGGCCTCAACGTATGGCCGCTGCGCCAGCAGCTGCTCGCCCTTGGCCTCGTCGATCATGTAGAGATAGACGCGCTCGGCGCCGAGCGACCTGGCGGCACTGACCCAGCGCGAGGCGACCTCGCCCAGGGCCTGCGGTGTTTTGGCGTCGAAGTGAATGCGAAACTGCTCGTCAAATCCGAAGATGAACACGTCCTTCACCGCGAAGCCGTGTCGCTTCATCGCCTGCAGATAGCCCTGCACGCCCGCTTCGTCTCGGGCCCGCACCAGTGGATGCGTGATGCCGTGGCGGCGCAGGTTGGTCAGTTCGACATCCTGCCGGTCATGGTGCTCGTGTCCGAGCTGAGGGACCGAATACAGCGAATACGTGATGATCGGCTCGCGCAGGTCGAAATCCAGCACGTCAATCTGCATGGGCAGCGAGGCCAGCGTCCTGTCGCCCTGCACGACTTCGATGACATACTCGTGCTCACCCGCCTGAGCCTCCGCCGACGCGTCGATGGTGAGCCAGACGAGCTGCGCAAAGTCGGCGGGCAGCGAAAGGGGCTGGAGGTCAACGGCATCGTCGGCCACGGCGAAGAACTTGTGCGTGCGGGGCGGCGCTTTGGGCGACGCGACGACGCGGTTGCGCTGGCTCGTGTGATCCAAGGCCACCAGTCCCGGATTCCTCACCAGCAGTTCCGGCGTCAGAACCGTGGGATTCTTCGCACGGTAGATGTTCTGATCGCCGCACTGATACCAGTACAGCACCCAATGCACGTCGATGCGAATCGCAGGGGAGGCCGACTGGCCATGCACGCGAACGATCAGGTTATCGAGCGGCGCCGAGGTCACGATGGCGAACGCCGCCGACTCGATTTCGTTCCTGGCCAGCCGCACGCGGACCGGCCGGCCCACGGCGTCGTCGGGCGGCGCCCACGCCGGGGTGATTTTGTCATTCGTGATCGCCGCGTAGGGCGCCAGCCGAAGCGACGACTGGGCATGCGCCGGGTGGGCCAGCACACTCAGCATCGGCAGGCACCCCATCAGCGACAGGCATATCCATCTCATGGTGAAACTCACAACGCAAAGTTGCGCCGTCCGCTGCGACGGCTGGCGCGTGACCTCAGCGGCTTCGTCGCAGGGCGGCACAGAGTCCTCCGATGACCATGAGCGAGGCGGCGGCGGGCTCGGGAACGGTCGTCACCAGCACGTCATCCACGTAAACGCCGATCTTGCGGTTGTCGTCGGCGCTGCCGTCCACCATACCGAAAGAGTTGACGGTGAAGTGTTTGTCCGAGGGCAGGACGGCCGATGCGGTGATGACCACGTTGTCGCTGGTGTCGTAGGCGTTGTAGGTGAAGGTGCGGGTGTCGGTGTCATAGGCGATGACCAGCCGGTACCACAGGTTGAAGCCCCCGACAATGACGGCGTCCACCGTGGAGGTGGCGTTGATGAGGGTTGCCGACTGCTGGTGGATGAACCCGTCGGCCCCCGGCGTGCGGACCTGCAGGCCGTAGTACGGATGGCGGTCGGTCCCGTTGCCGCCGAGGTTGATGCCGATGAAGTTGTGCAGCGGCGCGAAGTCGGGAGTGCCCGAGGTGGTCGTGGCCGTGTCGAACAGGCCGACGTATCCGACGTTGGCGCCGGAGTCGGCCTTTTCGTAGTTGTTGATCCAGAGCGACAGCGTGAAACTGGTGTCGTCGGTCAGCGCGGTCGTGAGCAAGGTGCTGTCGTAGGCGCGGCGACGATTGCTGGCGTGGGCGTTCTGAATCCGCACCTGCCAGCCGTAGTCACCCGTGCGCTTGGCGCTGGTGTGAACCTGCTCGGTGGTGCTTTCGGCCGCCCACGGCGACTGCGTTCCGATCGATTGGCCGTTGGTGTAGCCCTCGAAGTTCTGGCTGTAAAGGGTGATCGAGGCGTCGGCCTGAGCCAAGGCGCTGCCCAGGATCAGAAGTGCGAGAACGGGCGTCGATTTCATCTGACTTTCTCCTGTGAAAAGTTGGACATTGACCGAATCATGAAGACAAGCCGAACAGGCTGGACTTGCGGAAGACCACTTCCGCGGGCACGAGTTGATGAGAGGCGTGCGCGATGGGCTCGACCGACTCGATGTTGCCGATCAGGCGATTCACGGCGTGATTCGCCATGGCGTGGTCGGGCAGCCGGATACTGGTCAGCGGCACCGGGTGCAGGGCGGCCGCCGACCGGTCGCTGCACCCGACGACCGCCAGTTGTGAGGGAACCTGGACGCCCATCGTGGCGGCCAGTTGCATGACCGCCATGGCTTGGTCATCCGTCTGGCAGATCACACCATCCACCTCGCCGGCCATGAGCATGGGCTGCAGGCGCTGCGCCAGGCGCACCACATCCCGCTCGGTCTGACCCTGCGTGTCGCCGACGATCAGGCGCAGCTGAACATCCGCGCACCCCGCCAGAGCCTGTCGAACGCCGCGCTCACGCAGCGCGACGCCCGTGGTGGCGGTGGCGGCGAGAAACACCAGACGCCTGCACCCGCGCTCCAGCAGATGCTCGGTGACGATCTGATATGCCGCCGCGCGATCCCAGTCGACGCTGTTCACACCCGCGATCTCCTCCGGGCCGATCACCAGCACCGGAAATCCCTGGGCGACGAGCTGCTCGAGCTTCTGCTGGTCCGCCTTGGTCATCGCGGGCGAAGTCAGCAGCAGGCCATCGACCTGGCGATAGAGCAGTCGCTGAATCTCACTGTGTTGGCGCTGCGGATCGCCGCCGCTGATCGCCAGGAACAGTTCGTATTGGCGCTGCGACACCCGCTTCTCGATGGCGTAAATCAACTCGCCATTGGTCCACCAGGGCGGCGTAATCACGCCCAGTGACGACGTGCGGCGCGTGCGGAGCGACCTGGCAATCGGGTTGGGGCGATAGCCCAGTTTTCTGGCGGCATCGTGAATCCGCCGGCGGGTCTCGTCGCTGACGCGCGTGGAGGTCCGACCCCGCAGGACGTGCGACACCGTCACCGGCGAGAGATTGACCATTTCGGCGACATATTTAAGGGTTACGGCCATGGTTGCGGTCGCCACAAGAGCAAATGACACAACGTAATGTCATCGATATTATATATTGACATTACGATGTGTCAAGGCTATTTTTAGAGGGTCGCCGTCACCCGCATCAAGGACCTCACATGATCCGCGTCGCGCTGCTGGGTATGGGAGAGATCGCCAGGCTGCACGTGGATGCCTTGGCTCAGGTCGATGGGCTGCAGATCGGCTGGGTCTGCGACACGGACCCGACCCGCCGCAGGCTTTGGGCCGACAGGCTCGGCTGCGACGCATGCCCCACCGCACAGGACCTCTACGCCAGCGCCGCCGACCTGATCGTCGTGCTGCTGCCCCACCATCTGCACGCCGCGGCGGCGATCGAGGCCTTGCGCGCCGGCAAGCACGTGCTGGTCGAAAAGCCCATGGCGACCACCCCCGACGACTGCCAGGACATGATCGATGCCGCCCGCCAGCAGGAGCGCCTCCTCTTCGTCGCCGACACCGCCGAGTTCATTCCCGGCGTGGCCGAAACCGGCCGCCGCTACCGCGCGGGCGACCTGGGTCGCTTCCTCACCGGCGCCAGCGTCGTAGTGCGCGAGTACTTCACGCCCCATCGGCCGGCTTGGTTCCTCGATCCCACCCACAGCGGCGGCGGCATGTTCGCCAACGTCGGCGTCCATCGCCTGGCCATGACCCGCACCGCCGTGCCCGACCTGTGGCCCGTCGATGTGCTCGCCTGCGTGCAGCGGCTGCCCGGACGCACCGTGGAAGCTTGCACCACGGCCATGGTTCGCTACGCCGACCACGCCGCCATGCAGTACCAGGAGATCGGCCACGTCCCGCCCGCGCCCTGGGTCCGCAACGGCACGCACATGTTCTTCGAGGGCGGCATGGCCGGTTGGGATGACAGGCACTGGTTCCTCCAACCCACCGTCGGCCAGCCGATCGCCCTGCCGCTTCCGCCTGCGGAGGGCTACCGACCTGTCTATGAGCGTCTGCGGCAGGCGCTGCAAGGCGGCGACATCGCCGAACTCGCGCTCGGCGCCGCTCAGGATGTCGCCATCGTCACCGCGGCATACCGCAGCGCCGAAACAGGTCGCTGCATCCCCGTCACCCCATTCGACCGCGGCGCCGACGGGCGCATCTGCGCTGTCGATGAAATCCCTGCTTCCTAGCACGCAGGGCGCAACGCTCACGATCATTGGGCAACCTGGCTGGCGGCGTCGGTCTCGCGGGCACTGCGGCGGGCGGGGGCATACCCTATAATCCCCACCCGGGGCAAGGCTTGGGGAATGGACGAACCGGCGTGGAATGGAAACGGCTCAGTACGAGGAGCGGCGGGGAAGCACAGCGCGCTGCGTCGAAGGCGGCCGAGCCTGTGGAGGACCATGGCCGGCGGATGCCCACGCGCGCGACGGTTCGACCGGTGAAATCGGTTCCCAAGAACGTGGGCGAGTCTGCCGCGGCGCGGGGGCCCGAGCCGCCGGCGTCGCCACGTCGCGGACGACTGGCGTGGCTGGCGCTGATGGCGTGCGTTCTCGTGGCCGCACCTGCCCTGGTCACGGACATTCACCGCCCGCAGGTCACCGATCCGCACGAGGCCCGCGCGCTGGCGACGGCGATGGACACGCAGCGTCACCAGGCGCTGTTGCGGCCCGACGCCGCGTGGCCAGCCCTGTCGTTCGAGCAATGGGTTCCACATCGCAATGGTGAGGCGCGGCTGGACGTGCCCCCCGGCGGGCCGATGCTTTACACCACCGTGCTGGGCTCGGCCACGCAGGATGCCGCGGCGCCACAGGCCCTGCTGTGGCGGGCCAGGCTCATCGCCGCCGCCTGCGCGCTGGTGACGGTGGCGGCGGTGTTCTGGACCGGCTACTCGCTGGGCGGGCTGGCCAGCGGCGCGATCGCGGCGCTGTTCTGCGCGGCGACGCCCGTGCTGGTGTATCACGGCCGCGTGGCGACGGAGGCGATGCCGCACCTGATGTGGTCCACGCTGGCGGTGGCGTCGGCGCTGTGGGCGATACGGCCCCTGCGCCCGGCGGCGAGCTTCGTGCGCCAGGCCGGCGGCTGGCTGGTCTGCGGCCTGGCGATGGGCCTGGCCCTGCTCACCGGCGGATCGATCGCCGCCCCACTGCTGATCGTGCCCCTGGCGATGATCGTGCTGATCTGCCCGCACCGGTTCAGCCATCTGATGGGGCTGGTCGCCGCCGCCGTGGTCGCCGCGCTCATGACGCTGCCGTGGCTGGCGTTCGTGTATGACAACGACCCGCGCGTGTGGCAGTTGTGGGCCACGGAGATGACGCCGACGATGCTGCTGGACCCGCACCTGCTGGGCACGAGCGTGGGATGGCGCGGCGTGCTCGTGCTGCTGGTGGTGCTGCCCTGGTCGGGTTGGCTGATTGCGGCGTTGGCGCAGCCGTTCTCCACGTCGTCGTCGGGCTCGCGGGCGCGGCTGTTTCTGGGCTGGACGTGGTTTGTCACGGTCACGGCGCTGATGATCATCGCTCCGGACACGTCGCGCCTGGGGCGCATGCTCGTGGTGGTGCCGGCGGCGAGCGTGATGATGGGGCAACTCTTCGGCCAGCTCGTGGAGCGCTCGGCGGAGGGTCGCCACGCGCGGCTGTGGCGGGCGCTGCGCTGGGTGTACCTGTCGGGCGCGGCGGCGGCGGCGGTGCTCGTGCCCGCGGCCTTCGCCCTGCAGACCACGCTCATCGAGCAGGGCTGGCTGGCGGCACGGTTCTCCGCGCCCATGGGCCTGGCCTACTGGCTGGGCCTGGCGGCGGTGCTCATCGCCGGCGTCGTCCTCGCCTTCCGCTGGGCCAGTCAGCATTACCCCGGCCTGTCGGCGACCGCCGCGACGCTGTGGATGATCGTGCTCATGACCACCCTGGCCGTGCCCCTGGCCCGCGGCCCGCTGGCCGATTCGCACATCCCCGACGAGGCCCGCGCCCTGATGCAGGTCGTCGGCGACAAGCCCCTCTACTGGCTGGCCGACCTCAGCGGCAATGGCGAGCCCGATCCCGCGTTACTCCTGCACCTGCCCCGCCGCGTCGCCTCGATCACCATGCGCGACATCGACGACGCGCTGCACGATCACCCGCGGCTGTACGTGCTGACGCCGATCGAGCAGGGTGGGGCCACCCCCGTGCCCGGCGCGGCGGCGCAGAAGGTCGTCCGCCTGCCCACGCTGGGTCGGGTGGTCTGGGAATACACCGCCGCCGCCGAGCCGGGCGACCAGACGCGATTCCCGCTGTGACCGACGCATCATGAGCATGGCTGCGACCAACCCCCCGGCGACGGCGCGACCGCGGCTGTCCATCGTCGTGCCCGCGCTCGACGAGGCCGCCAACCTCCGGCCCCTCGTCGAGCAGATCGACCACGCCGTCCTGCGCGAGGGCATCTTGGCCGAACTCATCGTCGTCGATGACGGGTCCAGCGACGACACGCCGGCGGTGCTCGCGGCCCTGATGCGGTCCTACCCGTGGGTGCGCGGGCTGCGGCACGATCGCACCCTGGGCCAGAGCCGCGCCATGCACGACGGCATCCAGGCGGCGCGCGGCCAGTACGTGGCCACCCTCGACGCCGACCTGCAGAACGACCCCGCCGACCTGCCTCGCATGCTGCAGTTGATCGAGACCGACCACGCCGACATGGTCCAGGGCGACCGCTCGCGCAATCGCCGCGACAACGCCGTGCGACGATGCACGAGCTGGATCGGCCGCTCCGCCCGCCGCGCCCTGCTGGGCGACACCGTCCGCGACACCGGCTGCTCGGCGCGCGTCATGAAGGCCGAGCACGCCAAACGCATGCCCCTGACCTTCCGCGGTATGCACCGCTTCATGCCCGTGTATGCGAAAATGCTCGGCGCCCGCGTCATCGAGACGCCCGTCAACCACCGCCCGCGCATGGCGGGATCGACCAAGTACGGCCTGGGCGTGTTCAGCCGCGCCTGGCCGGGGCTCGTCGACTGCCTGGCCGTCCGCTGGATGCTCAAGCGCCATCGCGCCGGCGGCGTCACCACCATGCACGGGGAGGAGGCGCGATGAACGCTCTGCTCGCCGCTGCAGTTGCCCTGACGCTCGCCGCCGATCCGACCGACCGCCAGCCCACCGTGGACCTCACCCGCCGCATCGCCGACGTCCACGTCACCCGCGATGACAGCGGCGTCCACCTCACCGTGCCCACCGACGCCGGCCCACGCCGACTCAGCCCCGAGCAGTTCGCCCTCGCGCTGCAGTGGGCCCACGACGAGCAGGACCGCCACAGCTTCCTCTTCCGACTCTTCAACATCACGAGCTGGACCGGCATCACCTGGATCGCCCTGGGCCTGGGCGGTCAACTGGCCTTCACCCTCCGCATGCTCCTGCAGTGGCTCTCCAGCGAAAAGGCCCGACGCTCCATCGTCCCCGTCAGCTTCTGGTGGATGAGCCTGGCCGGCGCCACCATGCTCATCCTCTACTTCGTCTGGCGAAAGGACCTCGTCGGCGTCCTGGGCCAAAGCACCGGGTGGATCATCTACATCCGCAACCTCCGCCTGGTGTATAAACACCGACCGCAGGCCCCGATCACCGCCGACCCCGCCCCCGAGCCGGAGCTGGCCCAGTGATGGCCAGAGGACCCGGGGTCTGGGGTCTGGGGTCTGGGGTCTGGCTGAGTATCCGGTGCTCCCAGACCCCAGACCCTGGACCCCAGTCCCCACCCCACCCCCCATGCCCGCCATCCTCCGCATCCTCGACGCCAACGCCAACCGCGCTCGTGAGGCCCTGCGCGTCATGGAGGACGCCGCCCGCTTCGTCCTCAACCACCGCGAGCTGGCCGAGACGTGCAAGCGGCTGCGCCACGACCTGGCCGCTGCACTTGCCTCGGTGGACGGCCTGGAAGCCCACCGCGACACCCCCGGCGACGTGGGCACGACCATCGCCACCGAGCCCGAGGCAACCCGCGCCAGCGTCGCTCACGTCGTCACCGCCGCCGGCAAACGCCTCAGCGAAGCCCTCCGCACCATCGAGGAATACGCCAAGCTCCTGCCCCACGCCCCCCAAGCCGCTTGCGGCTTAGCATCCGCCATCGAACACCTCCGCTACCGCGGCTACGACCTCGAGCACCGCCTCCACCTCGCACTCGCCTCTACTCGCCCCCGACAGTGGAAGCTCTGCGTCCTGCTCACCCAGTCCCTCTGCACCCACCGCCCCTGGCCCGACGTGCTGGCCGCCTGCCTCGACGCCGGCGTCGATTGCATCCAGGTCCGCGAAAAGCACATGGACGCCGGCCCCCTCCTGGACCACTGCAACGCCGTCGTCGAAACGTGCCGCCGAACTTCCAGCGGCGGCGTCAGCGTCATCGTCAACGATCGACCCGACATCGCCCTGCTCAGCGGCGCCGACGGCGTCCACCTGGGCCAAACCGACCTCCCCTGCCGTGAAACGCGAAAGCTCGTCGGCCGCCAACTCCTCATCGGCGTCAGCACCGCCCGCCTCGACCACGCCCGCGCTGCACTGGACCACGGCGCCGACTACCTGGGGCTCGGACCCATGTTCCCCACCACCACCAAGCGCAAGGACACCATCGTCGGCCCCGCATACCTCCGCGAATTTCTACACCATTTTCCGGGGGTCCCCCACCTGGCCATCTCGGGCATCACCCCCGCCAACGTCCCCGAGCTCGTCGCCGCCGGCGCCAAAGGCGTCGCCGTGTCGAGTGCCGTTTGCAGTGCGGAAGACCCCGCCGCGGTCGCACGCCAACTCCTCGCCGCCCTGGCGTAACCGGTGGACGACCCGATCGACGCCTCGTCGCACCAAACCCACCCCCGGACTGCCCACCCGCCCCATTTAGCCCCCCGTCAATGACGGGGGGCTAAGTGCGCCCGATGCGTCACACGCCCACATCGCAAATACGCATCCACATCCGCAAGAAACCCAAACGGCCGCGGCGGCAACCCCACGCGCGGGTTGTGACGATCAACGTAGTTCGTGCGGTTGCGAACGGTGGCGGGGTCGAAGCAGTAGCGTTTGTCGTAATGGTCGCCCCAGATCGGCCGCCCCGGCCGCAGGTGATACCGTGCCGCGTCTTTGGCGCACTTGACCACGTCGGCGATGTGGTGCTGTGTCGCGGCGACGACGACGTGGGCGTGCCAGGTCTGCACGGTCAATGCGAGGATGGTCAACTGCAGCCGATCGATCAGCGACCGCCCGATCGCGTCGCCGGTGGTGTACAAAACGCCGGGGTCGAACAGATACGGATCGTGTTTCATGCGTGCGCGATCCGCGGCCTCAAGATCAGGGTCCGCCGGCAAGATGCGGCCGTCATCCACCCATCCGCGCTTATCTCCGCGCAGCCACGTGCCATACGTCGTCATCGTCAACATGATCGCCAGCGTATCGC
>CAZFDT010000034.1:0-55234 GCA_964518335.1 uncultured Phycisphaeraceae bacterium | reverse complement strand
CTGCAGCGTCATCTGCTGGCGAAGATTCCGTCAAGAGTTCTTTTAGGTGCTCTTATTCACCATGGCCGGGGTGGTGCAGCGCAGCACGTTCATCTGCAGCGTCACCTCCAGCGATCGCAGGTCCAATGCCGCGTCCCATCACCGCCGATCGAGTTCGACCAGGTCCGCCTTGGTGTAGGCGGCGGCGCCCAGGAAGGGCGTGACCAGCGTGAGCTTGCGGGTGCGTCGGCCCTTCTGCGCGACGTGGATCGTGACCTCGCGCTGCTCCATCTGCCGGGGCAATCGGGCGAAAACCCGTCGATACATCCTTTTCGGGCATTAGGTCGGCTTGTGCCAAATCATCCGATAGTCGTCCGGTCCCAGACGTGGTCGTTGTGAGACAACCACCCTGCGCGGCAGCGGAGGCCGATTCTCCACACCCGGTATCTCGCCAAGGCCCAGCGACTAACCCAGTGCTATTCGAATCAGAACGCTCATATCGAACGCTGGATACAATCGTGCCAAGTCGAATGCCTGGATCACTTCTTCGTGCCCGGTGAGAAACACTTCAACCATCTGATCATGGAGCATGTGGACCATTACAACCTGAAACGCCCCACCGCGTCATCGGTCGCGTGCCGTGCGGTACTGATCCGTCTACTGAGGCCGTTGGGAAGATCGAGTGCCGCGAGCGGTTAGACGGGCTGCTGCGGCATGACTACCGCAACGCGGCCCGAATACCGATCGGGCGAGGCCTGGCCCTGTGCATTAAAGTGTTCGCACAGGGCGGCTGACGGCAATGCATACCGCTGGAGCAAGGACATGACCCACAGGACACGACGGGATTTTCTCTGGCACTGCGGTCTCGGCATGGCTACGGCGGGCTTTGGCTACAGCGGGCTGCGGTACGTGTCGGCGCTGGAACCGGCCCCAGCGGGCGGCGGCGGCGCGACGAAAGGACCGGAGCGATCTCGACCCAACATCATCGTGATCCTCGCTGACGACCTGGGCTACGGCGATGTCCATTTCCTCGATCCGCAGCACTGCAAGATCGCGACGCCGCACATCGATCAACTGGCGCAGCAGGGCATGGCGTTCACCGACGCGCACTCGCCGTCGGCGGTCTGCACACCCACGCGGTACGGCATGCTGACCGGGCGCTATGCCTGGCGCACCCGTCTGCAGCGAGGGGTGCTGCGACCGTGGGACCCGCCGCTGATCAGCCCCGGCCGGCCGACGGTCGCCGCCATGCTCAAGGAGCACGGGTATCACACCGCCGCAATCGGCAAGTGGCACCTGGGCCTGGACTGGCCCAGACGCGATGCTGCAGTTGCCTTCGACGAGCCGATCAGCGGCGGGCCCACCGCACACGGGTTCGACCACTACTTCGGCATCGACGTGCCGAACTATGCACCGTATACCTTTATCGAGAACGACCGCATCGTGCAGCAGCCGACCGACTATTTCGATGTGGACGGCAAGGACAAGCAGCGGGCCACGACAATGTTTGTCAGACAGAGCGGGCCGATGGCGCCGGGCTGGCGATTCGAGGAGGTGCTGGGCACGCTCACGCAGAAAGCGGTGGACTACATCGGGGAACGGGGGCGCGATCGGTCGCCCTTCTTTCTGTACTTCGCACTCACCACGCCCCACGAGCCGATTGCGCCGCCGTCGCAATTCAAGGGCAAGAGCGGCATCAGCGGCGTGGGCGACCTGATCATGGAGACCGACTGGGCGGTGGGCCAGATCGCGGCGGCACTGGACCACAGCGGCCTGGCGGAGAACACGCTGCTGATCTTCACCGCTGACAATGGGCATTGTCACTACACCGAGCCCGAGCGGTTTGCGAAGGTGGGTCACCGCGTGAGCGGCCCGTACCGAGGCATGAAGGCCGACATCTGGGAGGGCGGGCACCGCGAGCCATTCATTGCGCGCTGGCCAGGTGTGATCCAGCCGGGCACGCGCTGCGATCAGCTCATCTGCCTCACCGACCTTTTCGCCACTTGTGCCGACATGATTGGCAGCCCGCCGCCGCTCGCGGGCGCGGAGGACAGCGTGAGCTTTCTGTCGCTGCTTAAGGGCGAAGACGCGCCAGTGCGCGCGAGCTTGGTGGCGCATTCCGCGCGGGGTGAGTTCGCCATTCGTGAAGGCAAGTGGCTGCTGGCTCTGTGCCGCGAGCCGATCGCCTCCGACGCGGGGAAGGACTCGCAGCCGCCAGGGCAACTGTACGACCTCGATGCCGACCCGTCTCAGACGACGAACCTTTACGCCCAACACCCCGAGGTCGTGGCCCGACTGCTTGCAGTCCTGGAGAAGCTTGTTGCAGACGGCCGCAGCACCCCAGGCGAGCAGCGGGAGAATGATGTGCCGGTCGTACTGTGGAAGTAGGCGTCGCGGCGTCGCCCAACGCAGAGAGCCGCAACGTCAACTGCAGCGGCAGAGTCAACGCTGGCCTGCGCCATTGGGCGCCGTGGTGGGCTCATCGGCGATCGCGTCAGCGGCGTCGATCCCGATCAACACGGACGGAGCATGGTTGCCCGCTTCGTCGCGGAGCAGGCCCGGCGGATTGGTGTCATAGCCGTAGCCCAACTTGGCCGGCAACTTCACGTCGCGCTCGAACGTCAGTCGCACCAGGGTCTTGCCGATGTCCACCTTCGTGCAGCGGATATCGCCCGCGGCGTCGATGGCCTTAAAGTCGTCCACATGCCCGCCGGAGAGTTGCTCAACCTCGGCAAAATGGGCGACCACAACGCGGCCCCCATCGGCGATCGCAGCCTTGTCGAGTACCGGGCCGGGCCAGTTCACATCGGTCATCTTGTGACGGAATCGCAGAAGGGCCCGGCCCATCTCGCGGCCAAGCTCCGCCTGGCTTTGAGCCGTCAGATGTCCGCCGTCAATCGTTGCACGCCCCAGTGCCGCAACCAACACGGCGTTGCCGTCTTCCACTACGAGCTGGCGCTGCACCTCGCGAATGGCGTAGATCTCGCCCGTCTGTTGCATGGGCCGGCCGCGACCGCCACCTTGCACGATGACCGCCGTCATCTGCGGGTTGTCAGCGAACGCGCGGATGTCTTTGAGCAACCCGGCGACGAGACGCTTGTACTTCTGTGGGTCCATCGCCCGGTCGGCGCCGCCTTGATACCAGATGAACGCATCGGCGCGTCCGCCCGCACTGACGATCAGTTCGCGAAGAATATCCAGACCCGTCGGGTTGCCCTGGCGATCCTGGTCCAGCCAGTGCCGGATCGACGCGCCGGACTTGGCGTAGCCCAGCATCTTGACCGTGAGACCTGTCTTGGCGACCTCATCGGCGGCGGTGTGGAAAGGACTGTACTTCGCCGTCATGCCCGTGAGATTGCCACTGAGGGGGACAAACTGCTTGCGCTGGTTGTCGTACCACTGCACCCGATCGCTCGTGGGTGGTGTGAACTCTTCGGGCGCCGTCCCTCCGGCGTTGGACTGGCCCGACAGAATCCAGATCTCCTCGTGGCGCGGCTCGGCCGCAAGCACTGCATGAAGCCAAAACGACATCATACATACGGCCAGGATTCTGATCGCCATGGCATGGTCCGTTCAGTCAGGAGCAGCTTGGTGAGGTATCGCGTTCCACTGGAACTGGTCGATCGTCGCCAGACCCGTCAGGTAACCCAGCGAAACGAAGAAGGCGTCGACGGCGGTCATGGTCCTGCGAAAGGCGGCGACGCTCCGGTGATGATTGAAGAACCCATGACCTTCACCGGGGTAGGTCACCAGTTCGCAGCGCAGGCCCTCTTGCGTCGCCCGCCGAACATACCGCCGCACGGTTTCCACCGGGACGATGTCGTCGGCTTCGCCATGGAAGATGATGGTCGGCGGATCGCCCTTGCTCAAGCCATGATACGGCGACAGCGCGGCCCGCTCGCCCGCGTCGAGTCGTCCGGCCATGCGTGCCTGATACTCGGTGGGCAATGGGTCGTCGTTGTCGCGAGCATCGAGCACCAGTGCGGGGTTGAACAGCAGCAGCGCGTCGGGCTTGGCGCTGATGGCGGAGTCTTCGCCGGGCTCGTCCAGGCCGTCGATCACGCCAATGCAGGCGGCGACGTGACCGCCCGCCGACGCGCCGCCCGCGGCAACGCGATGGGGATCGATCCCCAAACGTCCGGTGTGGGTCCGCACCCAGCGGATCGCCGCCAGGGCGTCGTGGATGCACGCTCGGGGACCGGTGCCGTGTCGGTTCTTCACGCGATACTCGGCGGTCATTGCCACCATGCCGCGCGACGCCAGGTACGCCGCCTGCGGGGCAAGTTGGCGCGCGTGGCCGTCCACCCATCCACCGCCGTGAAACAACACGATGGCCGCCCGTGTGTCTGTGGCCATGTGACCGGGCGGGTTGAAGACGAACATGCGCAGTTCGACATCGCCAACGGTGCGATAGACCTCGGTCTGCGATGCTTGGGGTACTTCCATCGGCACTGCGGCGGCCGGCGCCATGGGCGCGCCGCCTGCCGCACCGATCGCCAACATTTCCATGCACTTTCGCAGCATGATCGAATCTCTACAGGCGCCTCGGGTCAGTCGCGTGCAGCCAAGGGCAACGCCGTCGCCGGTCATTCGATTATCTCGCTCATCGTCACCGTCCGCCCCTGTCGCGACGAGATCTCCGCGGCATACCCGACGGCGGTCGCCCACAAGCCCTGCTGCGCCGTCGAAGTGTTGGCGATCTCGCCGTGGATCACTTTCACAAACGTCTCCACCGTGCCGGGGTCGGCGCCTCCGTGCGTGCCGCTGATCGACGGTATCTGATAAACGATGGCCTCCTGGCTCCAACGTGGACGAACCAGAATCCTCCGTTCGTGCAGGCTCACCTCGGCCTGGCCTCGATCACCCACGACCGTGTACAGACGATCCGTCTGGGATGTCACGAAGCATTCGAGATGACTGGCGCGAACCCCGCCTTCATAATCGACAATGGCAATGCCGTTGTCATGTACGCTCTTGTCCGAGGCGTAGATGCACAGATCACGGCTGTAGCCGTCCACCTGATGGGCCTGCTCGTCCCATTCGCTGCCGGGTTGAGCCACGTCCCAGTAGTCGGGGCAGCGCTGCTGGTAGGCGCACTGATGGCAGGTCGGCCCGACGGGCCGGTCGGCGTCGGGCGTAAAAGGCAGGTGCTCGAGCGTCAGGGCGCTGAGGCCGGCGGTTGCACTGACCCGGATCGGTCGCGGGAAACCCAGCAGCCACTGGAAGGCATCGAAGTCGTGCGAACCCTTGTGGATCCACAGTCCGCCGGAGTACTCGAAGCGACGATTCCAGCGGGCCATGTACGTCTTGCCGCCATCGTAGAACTCCCGGTTTTCGATCAGGAACACGCGGCCGAGCACGCCCTGATCGACGATCTGCTTGAGCCGCCGCAACGTCGGATCATGGCGCAGGTTGAACCCGATCATGACAGTCCTGCCCGATCGATGCGCGGTGGCGAGTATGTTCTGTCCGCCGCGGACAGTCGTGGCCAACGGCTTATCGAGCAGCACATCGATGCCGCGGCCGAGAACGGCGGTGGCGTGCGTTTCGTGCAGATGGTCAGGGGTGGTGATGACGGCCGCATCGATGGCGTCGGCGTCGAGAAACTCATCGATCCGCGCAAAGCATCGCGGCGCGATCCCCAGCCGCTTGCAGATGCGCTGCGCCCGGATTGGGTTGGGGTCGCACACCGCCGTGATGGTCACGTCCGATCGCTCGCAGAAGCACTGACCCAGCGCGGCGCCTCGACCACCCAGCCCAATGATGCCAATCCGCTTCATGCCGTGCTCCCATCGGTCGACGTCAGTCGTTTCCCATTATCGCAGGCGGTTTGTGAGACGTCCGCGGCGTTGCCATGCACTGCCGCGCCACTACCATTCGACGGGCAGAGCCCGATGCTTTCGCTCGGACACGATCACGTCGAGTGGGTCGGACTCCAGGCCATGCTTGCTGCGCTGTTCGTGCAGCCATTGGTTCAACAGGGAATCGCACGTCGCCACAACGTCGGGCATCTGCTGGCTCAAGTCCCGCGTCTGGTACGGGTCTTCCACCATGTCGTACAACTCCACTGGCCGCAGCGGATAGCCCTTGGTTTCGTAGGTGCGGATCATCAGGTATCGGCGCGTCCGCACCGCCCGCTGCACCGCATAGGTGCCATGATCCCACACCAGGTACTCGCGTGCGGCCGTTGGCCGGCCACGAAGCTGGAGCGAGAAAGAGGTTCCGTCCCACCCCGCAGGGATCGTCGCGCCCAACATATCGCACAGCGTCGCGGACAGATCAACGTTGTAAAGCAGGTCATCGCAGCGGCAGCCAGCGGCCGTCACCCCCGGCCAGCGGACAATCAGCGGCACGCGGTGAATGCACTCGTCGGCGCACACGTGGTCGGAGTAGATGCCGTGTTCCCCGAAGGCATCGCCATGGTCCGAGGTGATGATGACCGCGGTATCGTCCATGAGACCCTGACGCTCGAACTCATCGAGAACGATGCGCAGGTGGTGGTCCATGTAGCGGATGGCGGTGTCATAGCCGTTGACCATGTGCTCAAAATCCGTACGGGTGCCCACTGCATCGGGCATGAGCGGGAACGGACTCTTGTGATCGACGAACTGGAGCTGCGCGGTGAACGGGCCGTTGATGTGCTGGTGCGCCGCGATGGCGGCCTCGTCGGGCCACGACTGCGTGATCGGGGCATTTCGCAGTGGTTCTGACCAACTCGGGTCCATCTTGTAGCATCGGTGGGTGTCCCAGTAATTGACGTAGAGCAGGTAGTTGTCGCGAGCCGCATTGACCTTCAGCCACGGCAGCAGCGCGTCGTTGACCTCCTGTGCGGTCTCGCCACCACCCTTGAGATTGGGGCTGTGAAACTCACTCCAGCCGTACATGAACCAGGTGGCGCAGTGCCGGTCGGCGAAGTTGGAGAACGCGACGGTGTCGATGCCCGCGCGGCGGAGGTTGCGCGGCAGCATTTCATGCTCGGGGTATGGACCGCCATAGGGCCGCTGTCGGATGTGGAACCTGGCTCCGGCCCAGACATTCGAGCAGCAGCCGTTGTTGATTCCGAATCGGCCCGACGTCAGGCTCATCCGCGACGGCAGGCACGGCGAGTTGGCGCAGTAATACCGATCGAAGCACATGCCCTGCGCCGCAATAGCGTCCAGCGTCGGCGACGTCGGGCGACGATAGCCGTAGCAACCCAGGTGATCAGGCCGAAGTGAGTCAATGTCGAACAGGATGATTCGCATGGTGCGGCACTCGTGGCGTGGTGCATGGCGTGGCGCTGGCCGAGCAGCGTCCGCCCGCGACGGACTCAGATGATCTCCAGGCTATCGCGATCGGGCAGCGTGGGGAACGGCGCGGTGGGCAGAGTCTGGTACCAGTAGGCGACCGAAGCGATGTCATCGCTGTGGGGCAGATAGCGGTGGCCGCTGCGTCCGACACCCAAGGCTTGGATCGTTACCGCCAAGTCCTGCTCGAAGCGGATCGGGTCGGGAATGTGCCAGCGGTACATCCCAAAGCGTTGCTGCACCTGGTAGTGGCCATCACCACGAATAATCTGAGGCAGCCCTGCAAATGATGTGTTGAACGCCTGGTATTGCGTGTGCTCGTCACCGCGATGATCGCGCGTGCGCACGTCGAAGTTGTAGGCGCCACAGAAGTAGTCCTCGGTGCCCGTACTGCAAATGGTGGGAAATGCGTCGCCGCCGTACTCGGCGGGCTGGGCGCCGGGTGGCCAGTCGCCGTCGAGATAGAACTTGATCTCCCCTTCACCCCACCACCTATTGCTGAGTACCGCCCATGCCATATAGGTGCCGACATAGTGGCCTCGCCCACGCACGCCGTCGAGGATGGTGTAGACCTGTTTGTACGGCAGGGGGTTGACCCGGCGGAACTGCGCGTGGAAATACGCGGCATCATCAGGCACCGGTCCCAGTCCATAATCGATCTGGTAATAGACGCCAATCTGTTCGTCGGCGAGGTTGGTCAGGGTCATGCGGCAGCGCTTGCGAAACGGCATTGGCCAATAGCTGTTGAACGCCAAGCCCGGGTTGACACAGATCGCCGCCGAGTTGACGTGGGCGTACTGGTTCCAGCCACAGGCAAAGAAATCGCCCAACGGGCACTCGACGCTGGGCTGCTCCTGGTCGTCCCAGTAAATGCGCAGGATGTCGAACCGCCAGTTGCCCTGAACGGTCATCCAAATGTGCTGGATAGCGCCGCCGCCACTGCTGCTGGTGTCGATGTCGCAGAGCGTACAGGTCTGACCCGGATCGATGCAGATCGACGGCGAGATCTTCCAGCCGCGTCCCAAGTCACGGGCGGCCAATGCCCCGTTGCCTTCGGTCGCTCGGCCACCACCGCCCTTCGCACCGCTGAAGTTCTCCGGACTGATGGACCGGCTGTGTACGGCGCTTAAGCGGTAGACGTTCTGCAGGCAGACAAACAGGCCGTTGAATGCTGACATGGATCGACTTTCTCCGGGTGTGATGGACGCCATCTGGGGCCGTAACGCCCCAACACAATGGACGCGGGCGGTGGGTAACAGTTGAGACCGACCGACCGGCATGCCGATAAACCTAACTTGTCTAATCTAGTTCAATCGGTCAGAAACTTCAAGGGCCACCCCGACTCCATACGCCGCCAGATCGCGCCACCCGTCGCCCTACCGAGGAATACACCGGTTAAATTTCCGTAGCATATATATTTATAAAATATGTGGGTGTATGGCATGTTAGGGGCAATATGAAGAGCAATTTGGCTTGACATTACGACTTGTCTGATGTATAACATACTCGTGGTGTGGTGGTACGGCCCCCGGTCGAGGCCTAGGCACATGCTCACCAAGCACCGCCGAATTCGTCGCGCTGTGATCGCCAGCATGGTCTGTGGGGTTTCAGTGCCGAACCAGCCTACACCATCACAAGGCCATCTCATGAGCGAGTATGCCGCAGCGCAGGGCAGAGCTCGTCATGTCATTGGGTCGCGCCGATCGCTAGGTCGTACATACCCCGCTGTCGCGGCGGACACCAGTGCGTCGCCGCACGACGTAGTCAAATCCCATCGCAACCTCACCATCTACCTTAGGAGGACTCGTCATGATTCGAAGCTCGCAACAATCACAGGCCGCAGTCAGCGCCGGGCTGGTCTTGCTGTTGTCGGTGACGGTGGCGCAAGCCGCTGTGACCAACCGGACATGGGACGGTTCGACAAACAGTTCGTGGGAGGAAGAAACGAACTGGTCGGACGACAACATGCCCAATAGTGGCGGCATCAACGGCGAAAACGCAGTTATTGGTGATACCGCTGTTGATCGCAATATCACGACCAGCACGCCTTTGAGCTTCGTGCAGATCGTGAACTGGACGCAGTCGAGTGATGCGGTGAACAAAATCACGCTCGGCGATGACATGGCCAACGCCTCCAACGTGAGTGGTGTTGCCCCTTCTACGGTTGTCTGGGATAACAGCAGCAGCAGCGCGGCGAACATGGTGCTCGACTTGAACGGTCACACCTATCTGCGCGGCACGACGTTTGGTGCGAACTTCACCGCAGGCACTGGCGGCATGACGCTGCTTTCTACTGTGGCAGGGGGGGTGTTTCAGCAGAAGAACTTCGGCCAGATGAGTGACGCCATCGTGGTTGGTGATGGCGTCACCCTCAAGTCAACAGGCGCGGCTGCCAACGGACTGAAGGGGACGTGGAGTGATACCGCCACATTCTGGGCGGCTAGCAACACCACCGGCGCCACGACTGCCACCACGAGCACAGTGACCACTTTCTCCGCAGATGGTACGGGCAGCATCGGCAATATGACCATCGGCGATGCTGACGCTTCTTTCAGCACGTATGTGGCAATGCTTGGAGGCCAGACCGGACCTGGTCAGATTCGTGGAAACGTGGCGATTAACAGCTTTGTGGGCGCAACCGGGGGGGCGGCATCCACGTTGGTCTTCGCCTCGACTTACGATAATGCAGCGGTTACCGCCAACCTCTATGTGGGCGGAAACTGGACGGACGCGGGCTCAGACGCCACCGGTTATGCCGGTGCGGCGAAGTTGCTTGACGACGACGGCGTTGGCCCCAATCCCTCCCAATGGTATCGTCGCACGATTACCTTCATAGGTGATCCTGGGTCGGCACGGACCGTCAGCATTGGCCGTACCGCTTTGGTAAACGATTTTGCGGTGGGATCTGCGGATTTGACCTACAACGCGGGGACGCCGACTGAGCCTGACTATCGTACGGTCACCGGAACCACCGGTCATGTCGTGCTGGGTCAGGATCTGACGACGACCGGCCAATTCATCGTGCGAGAGGGCTCGACGCTGGATGTGGCGCTGATGACACTGACGGCTTCCCGCGTGATCATTGAAGACGGCGCGATCATCGCGCTGACCGACGACGGCGCCGTGGACAGCGGTCTGATCGCGGCCAGCGGGACCAACGCGGACGGCGGAATCGGCGAGTTGCTTCTGAACGGCCTCACGCTGAATGTGGTCAATGGCGCCAACTGGACCAGCGATGAGCATGATCTGGTGCTGTTCACCTATGCCGGTTCGCTGATCGGCACACCGGTGCTGACGCTCGGCGACGTTCCGATGGGATTCTCCTACGACGAACTGCTGACGGACGGCGGATCGGTGCGGCTGACGAATGTGACGGCCGTTCCCGAGCCGGCCACGATCGGCCTGTTGCTGCTGGGCGTGGGGTTGATGCGGCCGCGCCGCGGTCCGTTTTCAAAAGTGATGATGACGCGGGGTTGATCCCGGATTGACACGGGTCAACGGCGAGAGTCGTTGCCCCGTTTCCGTCTTGCAAGGGCCAGATCAGGGCGGGCGTCTGGACCATAGCGTTCACCGCGGCGGTCCGCCAGAGGCGCAATCATGAATACTCCCCGTCTGCCACTTACGGGTTGTGCACTGTGTTTGGCATCGTCGGCGTTTACGCTGGTGGAACTGCTGGTTGTGGTGGTCATCATTTCGTTGCTCATCGCACTGCTGCTGCCGGCGCTGAGCGGGGCCAGAGAAGTGGCCCGCTCGGGTCAGTGTGCGTCGAATCTTCATCAGGTCTCCATTGGATTCGGAGTCTATGGCAGTGAGAACAGAGGGGTGCTGCCGTACGCTGATGGAAACGGCTTCAATCCGCCAAATGGGCAAATCCCACCCCCATGGGGCAGGGTCATAGCGGCCACGGTGGGCGCATACTATGTGACAGCGCAGGGACAGGACGCCAATATGCAGCCTTACGCTCCGGAGCAGCAGCCGATCGAGGCGGACACGAGTGGCGACGGCGTGGTTTCGACGGCCGAATTGCAGGCCTACACCAAGCCGCATAAAGGCATGTTCAAGTGCCCGAGCGACAACAGCATCAACGCAGCCGGCGGCACGTCCCCCACATCTTACGCGGGCAATGAAACCTCGCTGTACCGACAGGACACTGGCACGAACTACAAGCCCCAGGTTCGGTTCGACCAGTTTCGTACCACCTCGAGCACCATGATCGTCGGGGAAGGCGACTGGATACGGCGATCTTCCCCTAATGTCTCCGACTGGAACACCAACTGGCACTTTAAGCTGAATGGATTTGACGGAACCCTCACCAATCCACTGCCGCCCCATAATTGGAGCAGCCACCTTCACGATGACGGCGGCAACTACCTGTTTGCGGACGGGCACGCCACCAGGCTGAAGTGGGACGAACTATTGCCTGATCATGTCAAGAGAAACACCTACTGACGATTAACGTTGCCCATGACAGCCCCGCCCATTGGGAGTTTGTGACGATGGTTGCATTGCGGATCGACTGGATGTTACGCCGCATCACCACGCCCTGCGTGGTGCTGCTATGCCTGCTTGGCGGTCGTCCGGCCGTTGAATCTCCGGTGTTGGCTCAAGCGTCACTGTCTGAAGCAGACGAAATAGCGATTGCGGTTGGCGGTAAGGCGATGATGCCGATCATCATCGCAGACGCCGCCTCGGACGACACCAAGTCGGTGGCGATGGAACTGGCTGATTACCTCCATCGCATCACGGGCGCATCGTTCGATGTGACGACAGGCGATGGTTCATCGGGCATCGTCCTCGGCACGCTCGCGGAGTTCGCCCATGCCGAACTCGCTCCACTGCTGGAAATCCGCCGTGGCTTCGACGGGCGTGAGGCCTTTGCGGTTCGTACGGAACCGGGACGGCTGCTGTTGGTCGGTGCGACCGATTTGGGGGCGTCCCATGCTGCGTTTCGCTTCCTTGAGCTGATCGGCTGTCGCTGGTTCTTCCCGGCCAAGGAATGGGAAGTCATCCCCATCGTCCCCGACCTGCGCCTTCGCCACAGCGAAGTCAGTCGCCCGACCATTTTGTCACGACGCATCGCGTACGGTTGTGGACTGATGCGCGAGAACGGCAATCCCGCCGAACTGGCGCGATCGAGGAGCGACTATGACGCGTGGTGCCGTCACAATCGCATGGCGTCATCCCTGCAGATCAGAACCGGTCATATGTGGCGATCGGTCATCAATGCGAACAAGGCTGAGTTCGACAAGCACCCGGAGTACTACGCGCTGGTCAACGGCGTGCGCCGCGAAGGCGGTAAGTTTGAAGTGGCCAACCCTGTGGTCCGCAAGATGGTGGTGGACTACGTTCTGGATCGCTTTCGCAAGAACCCGGACTTCGACATGCTCTCGGTGGAACCGGCCGACGGCAAGAACCATTCCGAAAGCGAAGAGGCCAGGCAACTGGGAACATTCTCCGATCAGGTGTTCGGTCTGGCCAACGAGGTCGCCCGCGCGGTGCAGAAGGAGTTCCCCGGCAAGATGGTCGGTTTGCTGGCCTACGGCTGGCACAGCGACCCGCCGTCCTTCGACCTAGAGCCCAACGTCTATGTCCAGTTGACGACGGGTTTCGTCTACAGCCAGTACACCGACGAACAGCGCATAGATCTGTGGGCGAAGCGGTGTCGCCACATGGGCTTCTATGAGTACTACTCAGTCTGGCCATGGGACCGCGACCGACTGCCCGGCGGCCGTGCCGCCAACATCGCCTATCTACAGGACAGCATTCGTCAGTACGCTGAGCGAAACGCCACCAGCGTGACCGCCGAAAGCGGTAACAACTGGGGCCTGCATGGCGTGGGATACTACGTCGCCAACCGTTTGTTGTGGGACCCGCAGGCCGATGTGACCGAGTTGCTCAACGATTTTTATGAGAAGGCGTTCGGCCCGGCGGCACCGGCGATGCGACGCTACTACGAGCGGTTCAACCGCGGCAACAGGACGCTTTGGTCCAGGCACGAACTGGCCATGACGTTTCGCGACGTGGCGGCGGCGAGCGAACTGGCCCACGATCGACCCGACATTCAGGCCCGGCTGGACCATCTCAAACAGTACCTGCGATACAACCATCTCTGCTGGTTGCTGGATCGCGCCAAGAGCCAGGACGAACGCAAAGCGCTGACGCTGGCCATCCTCACTCACTGCTACCGGACGCGTTTTTCGTACATGAACCATTGGGAAGCCATGCGGCAGTTGTGGATCAACAAGGCTGCCGAAGCATTCGAGGAGCCGACGTGGAGCCTGGCCCATCCCAGCCAGATCAAGCCATGGCAGGTGAAGTCGCCGCCGACATCCGAGGAAACTCAAGAGCAGTTTCACGCGGGACTGGCTTTCTTTCAGCCGCAGCCTGTCGCGGAGCGATCATTCTCCGAGGATCTGGTCCCCGTGGTGTTTGGTGGCGCGGCGATCGCCAGCTCGCAAAGCTGGGCCGGCGAAGTGCGGTACGCGCTCTACAGCGTGGCCGGCGAACCGATCGAGATGGACCTTGACGTGGGTCTCCTGGAGATGTTCCATGACAAGGGCGATCCCCACTACATGGTCAGCGACATCAATGGCCACGCGCTGGCACGCGGACCGCTGCCGATCGGCGAGTCTGGGAAGCACCACCTGAAGATCGCTGTTCCCACGCCGGGCCTCTATTTTCTGGACATGGCCAAACCTGGCGCTGGTTGGCGTGTTGGAATCGCGTCGGGCCGATCGGCAACCATGATGCTGGCAAAGGACCAGATCCTGAGGCCGATTCTCGGCAGGATGCAGGACATGTATTTCTATGTGCCCAAAGGCACACGACAGATCGAGTATTGCTGGCACGGCGGGCCGCATCGGGTGATGGACCCCAATGGTCAGACGGTCGTCGATACCGATGTGGACGGCGAGTTCGTCTTTGTGCCCGTTCCCCCAGGTGAGGATGGGCAGGTGTGGAAACTGTCGGGCGGCGCCAAGCGACTGTGGTTCTTCAACGTTCCCAACGGAATCGCGGCATCGCCCGATGCACTGCTCATTCCGCGCGAAGTGGTGCAGGCGGATGGGTTGGTCCCGCGCCGGTGAATAGATCTGGGAGGCGTAACGCCGAGATCGATATCGAGCACGTAGTCAGCGCCCCTGAAAACACGGGTATGGGCTATTGCTCCGGGTTGCCTCGCGCCGACAGCATCGGCCAATCATCGGTTCGGAATGGGATCGCTGGCAGGTCGGCCCTGTTGTAGAGGTTGCATTCGGGATTGTTGGACCAGGCGTAACGCACCGCCACCGGATGCGTCACCTGCGGACTTCGGACGATAACGCTGTCGCCGTCAATCGTTGCATCGGCCCAGACGAACTTGCGGTCGTCGCCGGCGATGGCAAACCCCTTGATCGCATCGGCGCCCTTGACCGCCAAGCCTCCGGCGGTGTGCTTGAAGGTGATGCGGATGGCGCTGCTCTCTACCGCCATGCGCTCGTACTCTGGACCGCTGAAGGTCACGTCCTTGCCATAGACCTTGGCCAGCGCCCACAGGCCCAGCCGCTTGCCGACGTCCTGTTTGTTGGTCGGGTGGATATTTTGCCCACCGATGTCGATGGTCACGGCGAGGCCGCAGTTGGGCACGGTGCGTGCGGTGATGGCCTGCGCTTCGCGCAGTTCGGCCAGATAGCTGTCGCCGGGCCGATCGTCCCGAGGGCGGTAGTTGGCCAGTTGCACGATGCCAAAAGGAAAGTCGCCCTGGTTCCATTCCTGACGCCAGCTCTGAATCATCGCCGGCAGCAGGGAGCGGTACAGTAGCCCCTGCGCAGCATTATTTTCGCCCTGATACCAGATGACGCCTTTGATGGTCAGCAATGTGAGGGGATGGATCATCCCGTTGTAGAGAACCGCGGGTTGAATCGGACTCTTCTCCGGCGCAATCGGCTTGCGAGGTTTGAGCGGCGCCTTGATCCCTTGTGCTGCCGCTTGCTCGGCGTCCTGCTCCCACTTGGCCAGTGCCGCCTCGTACGACTTCACCGCTTGTGGGTACTGGGTCATGTAGTCGTCATGCCGTTTGAGAATGCTCGCGAACTTGGGGTTTCCCTCAAGCACCGTCAGGGGGGTCCACGCGGCGATGGGCGTGCCTCCAAAACTCGACTGCACGAGTCCGATCGGCACGTCCAGATCCTGCTGCAGATTCCGGCCGAAAAAGTACGCCACAGCGCTGAACATCCGGATGCTCTGCGGGTTGCATACGACCCATGCACCGACGCAATCGTCCTGGCCTTGAGGCATCGGCGAACGCGTGACATTGAACAGCCGAAGGGCCGGATGATCTGCCGCGGCGATCTCTTCGGCGCTGTCCGCGCTCTTGCTGACCGGCCACTCCATGTTCGACTGCCCGGAGCAGACCCACACGTCACCAAACAGCACGTTGTCCAGCGTAATCGTGTTATTACCTTGCACCACGATGCGGACCGGCCCGCCCGCCGGATGCGCGGAAACCTTGACGATCCACTGGCCCTCTGCGTCGGCAGTCACCGTCGCCAGCCTCCTGTCCCCCACCGTCACCGTGACCTGTTCGCCCACATCCGCCCAGCCCCACAGGCGAGCTTCAACGTCACGCTGAAGCACCATGTGGCTGCCGATCAGCGCCGGCAGCTTCACATCGGCGCCCGCCCACCGACCTGGGATCACCGTCATGACCACCGACAAGAGCACCGCGATCCGCATGATGGTCCTACGCAGGTTTGTCATTGGAATCGTCCTCTACGACACCACGCTCAGTGGAATGGCGGATTGCCGCCGCGTGCCGTCGCATGTCATCGACACGAACGCCGTGCGGCAGCCTTCATAGGCCGCAGCCGGCGCGGCCAACGCAATGATCGTCTGGGCCCACCCACACGGCGCCACGGTCACGTCGCACGCCGCTTCGCGGCATTGCCAGCCTTCGGGACATTCGACAGTCACGGTGGCGACTACGGCGTCGGATCGCTCGTTGCGGATCACCACCGGGATACGCACGACAGAGGCAGGCTTGGCTATTTCCGGCTCTTTGCCGTCCACGTAAAGACACACGCAGGGCGCAATCTGCGCATGTCGAACCCAGACCGGACTTGACCAGGCCATGCCCATGTCCTGTTGAATCACGCGAACGTAGTAGTAGCTTTCCTGGCGATCCGGCTCCGACGTGTCGACATGAGTCAGAGCGATCTGCTCGCGACCGTGCGCCAGCAGGGTGTGAATAATGCGGCCGTCCTTCCAGACGTCGATGCGCTCCAGCGTCCTGCCCGCGGCGCGAACCCGGATCGTGTGGGTGGTTGTGGTGGACTCGACGAGTTCGCCCATGAAGTGGTCGTCGAGGCGGAAATCCAAGGCGATCTTGGCGCCGTTGGTGCCGTAGCATCGCCGCGTTTTCAAGGCGTGGAAGAGGTCATCGCGCGTCAGCGATGAGGCGTACACGGCGGCGAGCGCTCGGCCGGCATGGTCACCCGAGGCGAGAATGCCCAGCTTGTAGCCACGTGCCAGGCCGTCCTGCACCATGTGACCGCGGATGCGTGACGTGTCGAGTCCGGTCAGCGTCGCATCCGGGCAGCGCCAATACTCGAACGACCCACGCCGCTGCGCGATCTCGATCAACGGGTTGATGTCCGGATCGTAGTAATCCCAGCTCAGTGGCGCCAGGCTGCGGGCAGGATGATGGCCGATGGTCAGCACCTGGTCGCCTTTGCGGAGCGACGCGCGGAGGATACGCCACAGTTTGTGGGGCGTGTTGCTGTCGATATGACTGGCGCTGGGACACGGCAGATGATCGTGATCGGTGAGGAACGTCGCGTTGTAGTGGCCCTCGTGAAGATTGTCGAGCATCTGGAACTCAGACGTCCACTCGAAGCCGGAGAACGCGACGAAGGTCCCATGGCGGTTGAAAATCGACGCACACTTGCGGGTCTCGTGCCAGTCGTGCTCGTTCTGATGCTCGGCATGATCGACGCTCTGCATGAAATCCAGTTGACGGACATCGCGTGTGTAGGCGTAGTTTTCGTCAATGCTTCCGTTGAAGACCCCGCAGAGCGACATTTCGCTGTGCTTGTGGAGGTCTCCGAAGAAGAGCTGCAGCGTCTGACCGCCGACAGTGATAGGCGCCATCGGCCCGGGCGCATGATCGGGGTCGTTGGGTGGCAGAGGCCGCGATACCGTCGGGGCGGCGGCTTGGGCGGTCACACTCGGCGGCGGTGTCGCGGTCTGGATGGAGATCCGACTGTTGCCATCGAGATAGGTCCACGCCGGATCGTCCACTTCCTGTCGATCGTCAGACGCGATCGCCAGGCAGATGCGGCCGCGCGCGGCCGCGGCCGCGATCGGCAACTTTCGGCCGTAGCCCACCGAGGTGGAGTAGTCCAAGTCGCTCGACCACTGCCCGTGGTCGATCGCCGCCGCGAGCGTGTAGAACTTCTTGCTCTTGTGCCGTCTGTGGTAAGCCAGCCAGGTGCACTGCTCGTCGCAGACCACGGTGGGCAGCAGGCCCTTGCGACGAAGCGGATCGGTCGGCGCCGGCTGCCAGCCACGTGTCGTCGCATGGAATGTGCTTTCGCACAACGGCAAGACGCTGTACATCCGGTCCAGACGGTAGTCCTGGTCTTGCGGGTTCGCAGAGTCAGTCGGCACCAGCCCTTCGCACGTCACCCACACGTCGCCGCCAGGCGACACCGCCAGCGCGGGCTTGCGGAAGTGACCCTGGCCCGCTGCAACGATCTGCGGTTCCGACCAGCGCGACAACTCATGATGAAACGCGTGAATCTCGTAGCGTGCCTCCACCACAACCTGCACCGCCATCCACACGCCGCCGGCGCCATCGGCGGCCGGCGACGGGTCGGACCCGCGACACACGCAATGCGGCGAACTCCAGATGCCTTGAGTGAAACTGCGGTGCCAGATCTCCGGACCATTCTCGGCCAGATGCTCCCACACCAGGTGCATCGCGCGATCATCAGCCGTCGCGCGGGGACAAATGCAGTTGCCCTGTTCGTTGCTGAGCCGTGTGACGAGCGCGGGGCCGCCGGCGGTTATGTTGCAGCCCACGATCTGCCACTGGCCATCTTGTCTTTCGGACCAGAACGCCCATGGCTCACCGTCCGGCGAACACGCCAGCGTGGGAGTCCATCTGAGGCCAAGCCCATTGGAGATGATCCGCGGTAGTTCGGCGTCGCCACGGCTGCCGCGCGAAAAGCAGACGTGGTCGCTACCTTTCTGATACGCCAACCAAACTACCATCGGCTCGCCGTCTGCATCCAGGCACAGCGCCGCGCGGTCATTCCAGAAGCCGGGAAGCCCAAGGTCTGTTGTAGCGGTGGCGCCGCACGTGTGCGATGCGGTGGTTGCTGCAAGGGCTGCAAGTTGCCGGGCATGAGTCATCTGGTCCATGTGGCCTCCCTGGGCGCGGCCGTCACCTTGAAAAATAGCGGTTCATGCGTCGCGGCGGAACACCGTTAACGAATGCACCGCGCGGCTGAGGCTTCATGTAGTAGTAGGCCACGCTGCGATACAGGCCTGTGCAATTATTGCTCGAGCCGTACTCCAGCGTGAACGCGATCTTGCGGTGGAAGGGGATGCAGTCGGCCAGATGAAAGCGATAGCCGAAGAACCCGGTGCGATCAGGCGAGGGCATGCCGCCTGATAGTGGTGTGATGACCGGATGAAACCCCCAAGCGTCATTGACGTAGTCCTCATTACCGGTGCCCCACATGGTCAGGCGTGGGTCGTCATCGATGAAGACAGCTTCGTCCGCCTCGCCCCCCGCACGCGGATAGGGCGTTTCTGTGAGGTCGGCATGAAAGCAGCACCCGACAAAGTGACCCGTCCCGTGCGTCCTGAGGATGGGATAGTTCAGTTGGCCATCGGGGTTCTTCAGATACATCACCTCGTCGCGATAGTTAGCCAAGTCGTGACCGAACGTCGCGTTCTCCGAGTGGTACATCGCCCTGAAGTGGCACAGGTCATCGGACCACGATGCCAGTGGGGCATACTCGATGTCGAACGCCAGGCCGTCGATATCAAGACACGAGGCATTGATCAGCTCGATCACCGCGTGCTGGCCGATCGGCATGGGGAATCGGCATTCATACTCGTTACCATTGCGCGAGATGATCGCTGTCTGGTAGGAGTCGAACGATCCGAAGTCCATGAAGAACGCTGCCACCGGACTCTTGATCGAAGGTTTGCGTCGCTGCGTCTGGCCCTGGGCGAGATTGTCATCGTCCCAGTACGCGCGAATCAGCAGGCCTTCCTTGAGGTGGCGCGCAGCGTGCGGATCCTGCGGCCAATCGACGCGCAACCGAATGGATCGGATGGTCATGGCGCCCGGCTGATCGAGAATCCTGTGCATCTGGCCAGGGCGAAGTGAGACGATCCCGGCGTGCCTGCTCAGACTCGTGCCGGACGAGACTGGCGAAACCAGGCGCGCGATCGCATGGTCAAGTGCAGCGGCATCACGAGGGAGGGTCGCTGACGTGTAACTCGCCAGGCCGTGCGGCTGGTTACACAGCATGTAGTTGACCTGATAGTAAATATCCGGGACCGGCGAGAGCACGACCTTGCACCCCGCATTGAACACGATCGGGTAATACGTCGTGTGCCCGAGCGGGCTTAGGTTTGCGTTGGCCGTTTGGATTTCGGGGGTTCCCGGTTGTGGGCATCCCACACCCCAGTGCAGCGGCATTCGCTGTAGAAAATCACCCAACGGCTCATCAATGACCGGCGTCGAGTGGCCGTCCAGATAGATTCTGATCTGCCCGACCGAGTCGGCCGACCAGATTCGCGTGATGATCCCCGGTCCGTCCACATCCATGACCACGCCATCTTGGCCGGTCACTCGTTCGTAGTTCCCCCAGTCATAGTTGCCACCTTCCCGATCATAGCTGCTGGCCAAATAGGCTCGGAACGCCTTGAGTGTGGGCAACTGCTGTACGTCGTAGAGTTCGGTGATGCTCTGCATGGGTGTGTATGGCGGTTGGGCCCTTTACCCGCTGGCGGGTTTGGCGGCTGAAGTGTCCATGGTCGCAGGTTTGGATCGACGCAATCTGTTGCCCAAAGGGCTGCTGAACAGCAATCCACATGCTGACATTACGCCTCCTTTGAGTGACGCCCTAATCAACCGATGGAGAATGCTTTGCCCCTGTCGTCATACCGGCCCAATCATCGGTTCGGAACGGGATCGCTGGCAGGTCGGCCTTGTTGTAGAGGTTGCACTCGGGGTTGTTTGACCAGGCGTAACGCACGGCCACCGGCTGCGTCACCTGCGGACTTCGGACGATAACAGTGTCGCCGTCAATCGTTGCATCGGCCCAGACAAACTTGCGGTCGTCGCCGGCGATGGCAAACCCCTTGAGCGCATCGACGTCCTTGACCACCAAGCCTCCGGCGGTGTGCTTGAAGGTGATGCGGATGGTGCTGTTCTCTACCGTCATGCGATCGTACTCCGGACCGCTGAAGATCACGTCCTGGCCATAGACCTTGGCCAACGCCCATAGGCCCAGCCGCTTGCCGACGTCCTGTTTGTTGGTCGGGTGGATATTCTGCCCGCCGATGTCGATGGTCACGGCGAGGCCGCAGTTGGGCACGGTGCGCGCGGTGATGGCCTGCGCTTCGCGCAGTTCGGCCCAAGTGCTTTCAACCGGTTGGCTCTCCGGATCCATGCAGTTGGCCAGTTGCACGATGCCGAAGGGAAAGTCGCCCTGGTCCCATTCCCGGCGCCAGCCCTGAATCATCCTCGGCAGCATCTGACGATACAGGTGAGCCATGGCGACATTGTTCTCGCCCTGATACCAGATGGCACCTTTGATGGTCAGTGTTGTGAGCGGGTGAATCATCCCGTTGTAGAGTACCGCGGGTTGAATCGGGCTCTTCTCCGGCGCAATCGGCTTTCGAGGTTTGGGGGGTTCAGGGTTGCCCTGGGTTCTGGCATCGGAGGCGGCCTGCGCCCACTTTTCCATCGCGGCCTCATAGTTCTGGAGGGCTTGCGGGTATCTTGCGGCGTAGTCGCGATGCCGCTGAAAGAGAGTGTCCGCATCAGGCCCGGTCTGCAGCACCGATAAAGGCGTCCACGCGGCGACAGGCGTGCCGCCGTGTGAAGAATGCACCAAGCCAATCGGAACATCCAGTTCCCGATGCAGATGACGACCAAAGAAGTATGCGACGCCACTGAAGGTCGCAATCGTGGCGGGACTACACTCGACCCACTGGCCCGTGCAATCCTCCTGCGGTTGCCCGGCAGGCTCGCGCGGCACCGTGAAAAGGCGAATTCGCGGGAAATCAGCCTCGGCAATCTCCGCCTTGCCATTCCTGCTCTTGAGCAGTTGCCACGTCATGTTCGACTGTCCGGAGCAGACCCACACATCGCCGAACAGCACGTTGTCCAGCGTAATCGTGTTATTACCTTGCACCACGATGCGGACCGGTCCGCCCGCCGAATGCGCGGGAACCTTCACGATCCACTGGCCCTCTGCGTCGGCGGTCACCGTCGGCATTTGCTTGTCCCCCACCGTCACCGTGACCTGTTCGCCCACATCCGCCCAGCCCCACACGCGAGCTTCAACGTCACGCTGAAGCACCATGTGGCTGCCGATCACGGCTGGCAGCTTCACATCCGCGTGCGCTCGGCCGCCCTGAATCGCGACTGCCAGTGACACAACTGCCGCTATCCGCATCATACGTCCGGCCATACGCGAATCCTTTTGCTGATGGTTCCCTGCAACTCGAAAGCGATCAGTAAAGCGGGCGGTCAGTTGACGCTCGTCATCGCCTCGTCGTACACCTGCCAGAAGAGTGACCCCTTGTCGGCCGTATCACCAAGCTCGTCGCGCCAGCGGAACATCTCTGCGCGAAGTCGCGTTACGTGCTGGGCATGCTCGGGCTTGCTCGACAGATCGTGGACCTCCAGCGGATCGGCCTGAACATCGAACAGCAGGGTCTTGCGCTGAGTACTGCCGTCGGCCGCCCGCTTCCAAGCGAACTCGATGAGCTTGTATCGCTGATCGCGGACGCCGCGCCACGTGTTGATATACGCGAAATACTGCGTCAGGCGATGGACGGCACCTTCATCGCGCATCATCGGCACCAGGCTCTTGCCCTCGACGGTGGCGGGTGCAGATACACCACTGAGCTCACACAACGTGGGGAACAGGTCGTACAAGTAGCACATCGCCTCGCGCCGTGCACCCCTGGGGATACCCGGCCCTCGCAGGATCAACGGCACGCGCACGTCGTGCTCGTACACCGTCTGCTTGTGGTAGCACCCGTGCTGACCGATGCCCAGACCGTTGTCCCCTGTAAACACGATGATTGTGTTGTCCGCCTCGCCGATCTCCTCGAGTGTGTCGAGTAGTCGCCCAATCTGCGCATCCATGTGCGTAATCATGGCGTAGTACGCTGCCGTGAGCCTCCGGGCGTTGTCGGGCGTAATCGGTCGCTCCTGTTCGTGCAGGACCGAATCGGGCGTGCAGTCGTCGGCGGCCAGGAACGGGCGTACGAAGTCGCCCTGCGGGCCAGTGTCGAACGGGTGCTGCGGCATGAAGTTGGCGGGCAGCCTGATCTTGTCGGGATCGTACATCGCCCGATATTCGGGCGGAGCCATCAACGGCTCGTGTGGTGCGGTGTAGGCGACGTACATGAAGAACGGCCGATCCTTCGGTCGATCCTTGAGGAACCTGACGGCCGCGTCCGTAAACGCCTCACTGGAGTATTGCTTGGCGACGTGTGTGGCGGAGAACGGGTATTCGCCGGTGGGGTCAAAGTCGTTGACGTGAACGCCCATGTGGTGCGACATGCCGCCGATGAGCAGGGCTTCGGCGTGGGTGAAGCCGCGCGCGACCACCGCCGGGCCGTTGTGCTGCTTGCCCGTGGCGAAGGTAGCGTACCCGTTGTGGCGCAGCGTTTCGGGAAGTGTCTGGTACTTGTCGCTGAGTTTGCCGTTTTCGGTGTGCGGCGTGCCGCGGCTGAGGTCCAGATGAAACAATGTGCGACCGGTCATGATCATCGCTCGGCTGGGCATGCAAACCGCCGCAAAATTGCCCCCCATGATGTAAGCGTTATCACACGCCACACCCTCGGCGGCGAGTCGGTCCAGGTTGGGCGTAATGATCTGGTCGTTGCCCATGGCACGAATTGTGTTGGCCTGCTGATCGTCACTGAGGATAAACAGGATGTTGGGCCGCTTGTTCACTTCGGCGCCTGCCGCGGCCGGGCCGGTGGCCGGACCAATGCTCTGCGCCCATGCGGACTGGGATGCCAGCGCCGCCGCTCCGATGCCCAGATGACTGAAGAAGCTTCTGTGGTCACGCAATCCAAGGGACATGACGCATCCTTTCAACTGGGTACAGACACGGCTTGGACCTATGACGCGAGCGTTCGAGACGGCGACGGCACCACCACATTGTCTAGTCTAGTTCAAACCTCGCATGAAGGCATTCCAAGCGGAGCGGACCTTGTTGCTCCGCCGCGTTCCTGGAGCTGCAAAATCGGATCAGTACGCAGGCCTATCCCTGCCCAATATTGCCATAACATACACTAAATAAAGCACTAAGATCTAGACCAACGGTACGCCTGCCCGACGGGGCTATGCGAAGCCGAGGATGCCGAAGTGTCATCATAGAAACCCCTCCCGTAGATGCAAGAGGAATCTCATACGAACACCCATTTGATGTATATACTAGTTAAACCCTGGCACTCCTGCGGCCGCACCTGTATAGATGTAGCACTGTTCGGCCGAGGGCAGAGGCGGCGCATCGCTGGCGGGAATGCGGGCCTTGCGCACTTGGATCGGCGAACGTCAGGACCCAAATATTCGGCTTGCCAAGGCACAAATCGCATTGACACGCCATCTTGTATGTTGTATAAACTAGTTGGCTGAGTCCGATCCGCCTCGCAGGGCTTGAAACCGCATGATTCTGACCAAACACCAGCACATCCGCGCTGACCTTAAAGCCAAGATCGCCCGCGGCATCTACCGGCCCGGCCAGGCTTTGCCGTCGCAGAACCAGCTCATGAGCGAGTATGCCGTTGCTCAGGGCACTGTCCGCCAGGCCCTGCTGCGACTCCAGGCCGACGGTCTGGTCACCGCCCATCGTGGCAAGGGCACGTTCGTCAGCACTCCCGATGCGAGCAAGCCCGTGCAGCACAATGCTGCCACCGTCGGCCTGATCGTGATCATGGCCGAGACCCACGACCTCATCGTCGATGACCAGCTTTTCACGCTGCAGCAGGCGGTTGGCAAGCTGGGCTACGAGTTGACCGTGAGTGTGTTCGCCCCGACGGCGGTGGATGCCGCCGCCGAGTGGGCTCGGCGCCAGAGCGGCATCATTCTCTGGGGCACCCCCACGCGAGCCATCGTCGAACGCCTGCTGCATAACGAGACGCCCCTGGTGGTCATCGGCGAGTTGGCCGATGGCGACTGTCCCAGCGGAGTGAGTTGGATCCGATTCGATCTCGACGCACTGATCGGCACCGCGCTGCAACTCATCGTCGCCGGTGGCCATCGCCGCGTCTGGTTCGTCAACCGCGAGAGTTCGGCCTACTTCCGCAAACTCTCGAGCCTCTTCGAGGAGCACGCGGCCAACCTGGGCATCAGCCACAGCGCTCGCGAGCTGGCACTGGAGCGGCCGGAAGACGAGTCAGCGCTGATCCACCAGCTCGACATCGCCCAGGACACGCCCACCGCCCTGCTGATCGAGGGCGACATCCGCGCGTGCCGCTTCATCCACCTGCTGCAGCAATCGGGCTGGCCGGTGCCGCAGCGCATCGGCGTGGTGGCCCTGGGCGCCGCCGAGCCGCAACGCCTGGGCGTCAGCGACTTGTACCGCGTCATCAATTCGCCGGCCGCCGGCGTCACCCGCGCCGCCGAGGTCATCGCCGAGATGATCGACACCGGCCACGTCGTCCGCCACACCATCGCACCCAAACTGTCCATCGGTCGAACCTGCACGCCCGTGCCCCTCTCGGGCGAGACGGCCAGCGTTCAGTGATCCGCTCATGTCCATTGACTAACACAGCAAAGGAGGACGGTCCATGCGTATGACGACGAACCAGCAACGATTCCAGATTGCCCTGGGAGCCATGACCGCAATAGCTCTGTCGGTGCCGACGCATGCGGCGACGTTGTACTGGGATACCAACGGCAATGCGACGGGGACAGGAACGACGATTCCCGTCGGAACAGGCAGCGGGTATGGCACGTGGGGTACCGATCAGTTCTGGAGCACAAGCCTCAATGGGACCATCGCTCCTGGCACGACGAACACCACCAGTATTGATATTCTGAACTTCTCCGCCGGCACCAATGCGCCGAGCGCCTACTCAGTCAGCGTCACGGGTTCTCAAGCGGCCGCCACCATCAACTTTCAGGAGGGTGATGTGACCCTTTCGGGCACGGCGATCTCCTTCGCCGATTCGGGAACCATGACCTCGGGCGCGGGAGATAGCATTATCAACAACGCCATTACCGGCGCCGCGACTCAGCTCACGGTGAATGCGAATAATGCCACAGGCTCCATCACGCTCGCCGGCGCCAATAGCTACTCAGGTTTGACGATTATTGGCAATCTGGCGACCGGTGGAGTTGCGGGGTCACAGGTGATTCTGGCGGGAAGCAACAGCAGCGCCGGCGACACGAGAATTAACAACGTCAATACGCTCGTCCTGAATAGCGCTTCCAATGGTGGACTGGCGTCGGGTTCGCTGATACTGGGCCACGCCACCAGCAGCAGTTCGACCAATAGCCCTATTCTTCGTAACGACACAGGGTCGGCCCTGAGTCTTACGAATCTCATCGCCTTTCCGAACTTCACCTCCTGGGTCGTCTTTGACGGCACGAACGATATTCGTTTCACGAACACGGGTACGATCAATACCGCGGGCTTTAACACGACCACACAATTCCCCACCGATGCTCCCCGCATCTTCTACGTCACTGACGTGGCGATGACGGTGACCATCGACGGTGTACTGGACGATGTCGGCTTGAAGTCCGACAATAACCCGGCCGCCAGCGCAATCAACAAGCGTGGCGCCGGCCGACTGGTGCTGACCGCGGACCACGTCTACGACGGTCTCACCAACGTGTATGAAGGCACCCTGCAGATCGACGGCAGCGTCGCGACTTACGTCAATGTCAGTGGCGGCACGCTCGCCGGCACGGGCACGCTGTACGGCCGAGCGACGATCGATGGAACTCTCGCCGTCGGTGATGAAGACACCAACGGGGGAATCGGGACCATGACGTTTGATTACACACACGCATCGCTTCGGAGTTTGCTGTTCTTCGCGACGGGTGTCGCACACTTCCAGATCGACGGTTTGACCGCCGGCACCTACGACCTCGCCAAGGGCAGCGCGGACGCCGGAGCCGAGTCCGTCACCTTCGACGGCACCCTCAATCTTGAATTCGCCTCGGGCTTTAACACGCCTGGGACGATCAAGATCTTCGACTTCGACAGCTACGCCGGCAGCTTCGCCAGTGTGCAGGTGACCGGCTTGGCCAGTGGGTATGAAGCGTCGTTCGACCCACTGACGGGTGAGGTGCTGATTGCGCTGATTCCCGAGCCGAGTTCACTGATCCTGGCGGGGCTGGGGCTGGTGGTGATGGGTTGCGGCGGCCGCGGGCGTCGGTGCTGAGGCGGTGGACGGGGGGGGGTAGTCTGTGGTCGCTTAACTGGGGGGGGCGCTGGGTCGCTAGCGGGACATGCATACAGGAGTAGCGTCCATGATCCCGGAACACAGCCAAAATCGCCCGGTCCAAGCCTTTACCCTCGTGGAACTGCTGGTGGTGATTTCCATCGTGGCCCTGCTGATCGCTCTGTTGCTGCCGGCCCTGTCCGAAGGGCGGGAAGCGGCGCGGCGCACCCTGTGCCTGGCGAACATGCGACAGTTGACTACTGGTGCGCACGCCTACGTTCAAGAGAACGCCTTTTGGTGGCCGGACGCAGTCGGGACCTCATTCACCCAAGCGCTGACGCCGGTGGAAATCTACGGCAATCGGCCGTGCTGGACGCGCGTGATTGCCAAGACGATGGGCGTGACTTATCTCTCGGAGCAGCCGATCAACAATCGCACGACGCCTCCGCCGTTTGCACCGGAACAGTGTTCGCCGCAGAACCTGACCAAGACCGACAAGAAGAACGGCGCCTTTCAATGTCCCAGCGATAGAGGCATGAGCGTGTGGGGCGGCAACCACGCTACCAGCTATGGCTACAACCAGACGGCGTTCGGCCGGGGCGACGCCTACCTGTTCCCGGGTACAGGAAACCCCGGTCTGCAGTTTGGCCCCATCCAGGAATTCAAGCTGACCAAGCCCGCCGCCACGTTTCTCCTGGCCGAATCGGCACAGTTGAACGCCAACGCATGGGCCGACTATACGTCAGGAATGGTCAAGAGCGGACTTCCCGACAACGCAGGCAGTCCGCACCTGGGCACTGGCAACTACCTGTGGGCCGATGGTCACGGCACCACGATGACGCCCGACAAGCTGCTCACGGAGCACTTTGAACGGGACCCGTGATGCCGAACTCCGGTTACGAAATGAACAAGGCCATTGTTCGTACCGCGCCCGCGCTTGCGATGGGACTGGGATTGCTGGCTGGGGCCGTCACGGCCATCGACGTGGCGTATGCGGCGCCGCCGATGTCTATCGCCTCGTCGCGCACATCACTTGCGCCCCAGCCGTGGCCGGGACCGCAGGATGCGTTCGTGTTTGTGGAAGGCGAGGACTTTCAGATCGACGGCGCGGGCTGGCGCGTCGTCGAGGATGCGGGCACCCGCAACGAACAGGGGTCGTCGGGTTTCCAGGCCATCAGCGGCGCGGGCCGCGGCGACGGAATGGCGCGTATCGGCATCCAGGCACCAGTGAACGGCCGATACAAGGCGTGGGTCCGTCACAGTCGCTTCGCGCGCCAGCGCGAGATCGATCGCGGCCCGTTCCTTATGACCGTTCGTCAGAACGACAAGGTTGTTCTGGAGCAGGAGATCGACCGCACCTACGACGGCGAGGTGCGTCCGGGTGGTGGGCCGCCCCTGCCTCCATATGTCTGGCATGCTGCGGAGGTCGATCTGGTGGCCGGACCCGCAACGATTGAGCTGCGCAAGGTCGGCCCGCTCGCGACCAACGCCCACGTGCGCAAGATCGATTGCCTGCTGCTGACCACGGACCTCAAGCACGAGGCCGATCATCGCGACTATGGGCCTCAGACCTACATGCGTGTGCATTTGCATCGAGCCGACGACCCCGCAACGCGCGTGTTCTTCTCGGCGATGTTCCACCACATGCGAGCGCCGTTCTACAACCGGGCGGTGTTCGATGCCAGCGGCTCGATTCCGGGCGTCACCTTCAGCCCGCCGACAGGACACTTGAGCCCCGGCCAGTCCACGCCATGGCTCAACGTCACGCGACTGCTCGACAGCGGCCTGTCGCCGGAGGTGCGCCAGCGTCGGGCCGGCATGCGCCAACCGGGCATGGACACCAACCTCGAGTTGCTTGTCATGGTGCGGCCGGGCGGAGGCGGGCCGGCCCAGGTGGTCAACGAAAGCGCCTTCACTGTGGACTTCGCCACCGCACCGAGCCTGGAGGCGGTCGTCAAGACGTTGCGGCGTGACGGGCCCGGCGCCGGCATGCATGTGCGGATGGGTCCGCGCCTCGACGAGGACACCATGCCGCGCTCCGACCTGGAGATCGCCACCCAGACGCGCGAGATCGCCGAATCTCTGCCGCCGGTGACGTTCGGTCGTCGGCCCACCACGTTCCCCATGATGACCGACTTCAGCCGCGGCGAGCACAACCACACACCCGGAACGCACGGTCAGGAGCTGGCGGTGATGGCGCGGCTGGGCATCAACGGCAAGGCCAACCCACCGCTGACACAGGCGGACGTGGATGCGGGTGTACTCTTTGGCCGCTGGAGCACGGCCATCTGGTTCATGGGGCCGGGTGGGTTTACCCAACCGAAGCTGGACATCATGAGCCGGCAGATCGCCAATCGCGCCAGGCTCTACCACGCCGATCCGCAGCGCGAGCGCTATATCTATGTGAAGATGATGGACGAAGCCACGGCCACACCGTTGGATCGCCTGGCCGCCAACCCCGCCAGTCAGGAGGCGTTCAGGCAGTGGGTGCGCCAGCAAGGCTGGACGCTCGATCGGTTGGGCGTGAATTCGTGGGACGAGGTGAAGATCCTGCCTCAGCAGGACCCTGATCGCGCGGGGCTGTACGTCGCCAGCCAACGCTTTCGTGCCGGCACAATCGTGGATTTCTTCGCCACCGCCCGCAGCCTGGTGCATGAGCACTTCGGCAGCGATGTCCGGAGCACACAGAACTTCAGTGATGGCTCAGTTTATGCCGCGAACCTTTACGCTCAGGGCAACGACTACTTCACCTGGTTCAGGCGCAAGGCCTTGGATCTGGCCCTGAGCGAGGACTGGTCGGCGCTGGGCTCGACGCCCCAGTGCGGCGGGTGGAACGTGGCGCTGTTGCGTTCGGCGACCAAGTACCACGGCCAGCCGATCGGTATGTATGTAATCAGCTACGGCTCGCTGCTGGACACCAAGCTGCGAGCCTACAGCGACGTAGCCCAGGGGGCCAAGAGTTTGAACTTCTATTGCTACGGGCCGCTGTACATCGGCCACGAGCCCGGCTGGTCGCGTACGCTGCATACGCACCAGGCGATCGCCGAGCTGACCCGGGAGATCGGCGCCGCCGAACACGTCCTGCTCGACGCCATGCCGGTCCAGGCCAGGACGGCGATCATCTACTCGACTTCGTCGGACATCTGGGACGTGCGCCGCGACAACGGCATGGGCCACGAGCGGATGCACACCTATATCGCCATGCGCCACGGCCAGATTGCTGTTGATGTGCTCAGCGAAGAGGACGTGGTCGAGGGATGGCTGGACGGCTACGCCACGGCCTACCTGTTCGGCGATCAGGTAGACCAGCGCGCCTGCAAGCCGCTGGGCGACTGGGTGAAAGCCGGCGGCACTCTGGTTCTAGCCGCCGGCGCCGGGCAGCGCGACGAGCTGGACCGACCCATGGCAGAACTCGACGAAGACCTGGGCCTGCGCCGGGGCTCACTGGAGCGGCTGCAGACGATGTGGACCTCGGGTCGCGGCATCGACAAAGCGCTGTCGCGTCAGGGCAAAGTGACGCTGCAGAGCAGTGGTGTTGCAGTGGACCTGCTGTCGCGCCGGCAGGCTCTGACGCCCGGCCCGGGCGCCACCGTGCTGGCGCGCTTCGAGGACGGATCGCCGGCGTCGCTGGAACAAGCCGCCGGGCGCGGTCGCGTTGTGGCGCACGGCTTCACCCCCGCACTGGCCTACGTGCGGGCGGCGCTGCTGGCCGCCGCCCACGCAGATCAGGCCCGCCCCGACGACGACGAAGCCGACCACCCGCCCACCCTTAACAGTGTCGAGGCCACCATGCAGGCCGAAAGTGTCCTGCTCACCCGTGGCGCATCATTGGTTCCCCCCGACTTTCCCGCGGGGCTGCGCGACTTCATCCTGGCCCCGGCGCGAGACCACGCCGGGCCCCAGCCGGTGAGCGTCGATGCCCCGCAGGTGGAGGCGACGCTCCTGCAGGGCACACAAGGCTGGGTGGTTACGCTGGCAAACTACAGCGGTCGGCCACTGCAACACATCAAGGTGACGATTCGCAAGGGTGCGCGGCCGTCGGGCACGGTGCATCATTCGCGCGGGGACGCCTTGAACGACACCGACGCCCGCACCGACGTGGTGGAGGTGACCCTGCCCCTGGAATCGACGGACATGGTCTTTGCGCCGTGGACGGCGCAGTGACACCAGAGAGGATGCGACAGTCATGACTCAGGTGCTGCTATGTTCTCTGGCCCTGGTGATCTCCGGAGAGGCCGTGCTGCAAGCGGCGCCGAAGCCGGTGGCGGTCAAGACGATCGCCGGTGAGGTCCGTGAGGAGGGCGATGGACATGTGGTGAGGTCGCGCACGGCGGTACTGGAGTTGTCCGCGGGCGATCTGGCGACGTATCGCCTGCGCGGCCGCATCCGCCTGGCGCCGGCGCCGCAGCGAGGCGGACCTAACGCCGTGTTATGGCTGAGCCCGCAGGCTGGCGAGGGTATGCAACGCGATGCGCTGGGCCGAATCACCATCCTGCGCAGCAGTGGCGAGCATGACGGGCATTGGGTGCGCTTCAGCACCCTGCGTCGCGACGAACAAGCCGGCAAATGGCTACCCCGCAGTGATCGCCAGTTGACCTTCTGGCCCACCGACAAGCTGGCCCTGAAAAACATGGAGCAGGACGGCATTGCGGCGCGACGTTGGCACGACCAGTGGATCGACGTGCGCATCGACGTGGGCCGCCGCGATATAACCGTCTGGGCTGAGGGACTGTTCATCGAATGCGCGCAGCGACCGGTCGACCAGGTGTTGGTGCGGCCAATGATGATCGAGCTTTGCGAGGGTGACGGCCTCGGCGCCGTGACGGTGGAGCCGTGGCAGGATGACGGGGGCTACCTGCGGGTGGAGCTCGACGAAATCACCAACGAGCGCACGGAGCAGCCGATCAGCGCCACGTCCATGACGGTGCCCTTTTCGATGGCGATGGAGGGCAAGGCGCATCTGAGCCTGCGGCAGGCGCAATGGATCGACCAGAAGCGCGACCCGCAGACGTTCTACGAGTACTACGATGGGGGGCCGTACTTCTTCAACGATCCGCGGATGCCGCTCATCAGCGTGCCCAAGGCCGACTACATCGCAGCTCACGTGCTGGCCGTTGCCGATGACGATCCGCAGCTCACCGACACGCTGACGCTGCGGGCCGGTCGCTATGGCTATATCAAGCAGGTTTTTCAGCGTGATTTCGTCGCGACGGTGCCGCGCCGCGCTGATGTCGGCGGGTTTGTGCACGTGGTCGTGCCGATGCCGCAGGTGGTCGCCCAGGATGTTCTCGAGGGCGTGATCGAGATTGAACTCACGAAGGAAGTGCGCCTGGCGCGGCACGTGCCTGATCCCAACCGCTTCCGCTATCGTCCGCTGGGCCCGGCGTCGGCGGTTCGGATTGCGGCGATCACGCTGGAGAAAAGTCCGCTGCAGATGCGCGTGATCAGCTCCGAATCCGGCCACGTCTTTGTCGAGCCGGACACTGCAGCATTCACCGTGGAACTGACCAACATCACGGCCGATGCGCAGCCCTATCGCTTGTCGCTCGACGCCACGCATTTGCGCGGCGGAGACAGCCAGACGCGACGCAGCGGCTCGGTCGTACCCGGCCAGATCGAACGCATCGATATCCCGATCACGCCTGTGCGCCGCGGTTACCACGACCTGACCGTCACGTTGCACGGCGGCAAGGACAATCTGCTGCTGCAGCGAACCACCAGCTTCGCACAACTGGGCCCCGATACACGCCAGCATCGCCACACCACCCCTTTCGGAAGTTGGGAATGGAACGGCACCCACGTCACCAGCAAGGACTCCGACGCCATCGGGTCACTCTTCCAGAAGCTGGGGTTCCGCTACGGTATGAGCGGCCATCCGCCCGAGGCGCGGGCGAAGTGGGGCATGTCATTCGCCATCGAGCCCAAGCTCGACCCCGAACTCAAGCTGTTCAAGAGGTTGAGTGAGAAGAACTCGGTCACCCCCCAGCGGGCCCTGATTTTCCATGAGGATTCGATCTCCGGCCCACACGTGACGCGCGTGCCCGACCTGTTCCACGATCGGCCGCCGTACAAACTCAACGAACAGGAGGAGGCGCGCTATCAGACAATGCTGGCCAGTGCCCTGGGCGGCGCGAAAGCGGTACGTGAGCAGTACCCCGACGTATTCATCAGCTTCGGCAATGGACCGCTGCCGACCAAGGAGGAGTTCTATCGTCGCCGGTTCCCATCCGAGTTGTTCGACGCCGGGGGCAACGAGGCCGGCTCATTCCATCGCCTGCCCGAGGCTCAGCCTCCCGACGCCATCGCCAATAACGCGTCGATCTGGATGGATCGGCAACTGCTCGACGCCTATGGCTACTCCGACAAGCCGGTGCATCAGTGCCTCGAGGTGTGCTATCCCAACGACAATCCGGGCAATCACAGTTCGCTGACACAGGCCGACTACTTTGTCCGCAACGCCCTGCATTCGCTGGCGTGGGGCATGGATTTTCTCCACATCGGCGAGATCATCGACGTGGGCAACAGCTACTACTACAGCAACTGGGGCGCCGCTGGCTTCTGCCGACCTTATCCGGAAATGAACGTTAAGCCCGCCTACGTCGCGCTGGCCACCATGACCAGTGTGCTCGACGGAGCGAAAGTCGTGGGCGTTCGTGATACCGGCAGTCCCAGCGTCTATGCCCTGGAGTTCGAACGGCCTGATGGGCAACGCGTCCTGGCGTACTGGACCATTCGAGGCCGGCGCCCCCTGACAGTGAGCGTCACTGACGGTCCATGGATGGCGGTGGATGACCAGGGCAACAACACTCCCGCCCCCGCCAAATTGGTTGCCACGGCGTCACCGGCGTACCTGATCGGCAAGGGACAGATCGGCGGCATCCGCCCAGGCGAACCCAAGTACGACGAGGCACCGCCCGTCAATGCCACCGTTATTGCTGCACTGGACTCGCTCGACGACTGGACACTCGTACCCGAACGTAACGCTGAGCTGGAGGCGTACAACCCCATGACGCCGCGGCGCAAGGGTGACTTTGAGTTCACGGCGGCAGGCGGGGCCATTCGCGTGACGCCCCGGCCGATCCACCACGGCAAAGACACGATGCCGATGTACGGGCAACTGTCTCACAAGCGCGGCCTTGGGCTGCCGGGCGAGCCCGATGAGATCGGCATTTGGATCAACGGCAACAGCGGCTGGGGCCGCGTGATCTTCGAGCTTCAGGACGCCACCGGCCAACGCTGGGTCAGCCTCGGCGCCGCAGCCACCGAACTCCCGCCATGGCAGCTGGACTGGATGCCCCAGGAGATGCAGGCCCAATCCCAAGTCGCCCAGATGAGCGACTGGAGCACCAACGATCCTTACGGCTACAGCGCCATCAACTTCGACGGCCGGCGCTATGTCGGCTTCCCCTTGCCGGGCAACTACCCCGGCGAAAAGCACCCCCTACCCGCCAACAGCTTCTGGCGTTGGGACGGCGACGGCGTCGTCCATTACCCGCTCACCCTCACCAAGCTATCGGTCGAGCTGCCCGAAAAGGTGCTGCATGTGAAAACCTGGGCCCCGGTGGCGCAGCCTTCGATTCAGATGTGGAACCTCACCGTCGGCAATCGAACCGCGAGTAAGTAAAGACCATGCGCATCCTCTATCTCGACATCGACTCGCTGCGGCCGGACCACCTGGGCTGCTACGGGTATCACCGCAACACCTCGCCGACGATCGACGCCATCGCCGCAGAGGCCCTGCGCTGCACTAACTTTTACTGCAGCGATGCCCCGTGCCTGCCCTCGCGGACGGCGCTCTACAGCGGCCGCCTGGGCATCCAGACCGGCGTCGTCGGCCACGGCGGCACCGCCGCGCAACCCAAGGTCGAGGGTCGCAACCGCGACTTCGCCGACTTGCTCGAGGTCGAAAGCCTGAGCTTCCAACTGCAGCGAGCTGGGTTCCACACCGTCATGGTCAGTCCGTTCGGCCAACGCCACGGAGCCCACTGGTTCTACGCGGGCTTCAACGAGATGCACAACACCGGCCGCTACGGCATGGAGTCGGCCGAGGAGGTCAGCCCCGTCGTCGCCAAGTGGCTTGACGACCACGCCGCCCAGGACAACTGGTACTTGCACGTCAACTACTGGGACGTGCATACGCCTTATCGCGTGCCACTGGACTACGGCAACCCGTTCAGCGAAGACCCGTTGCCCGCCTGGCTGGATGATGACCAGTTGATCCGCCAACACAACCGCGCCGTGGGCACGCACACCTCGCTCGATCTGAACATGCGCACCTTTGCCGACGATCCGCACTATCCGCGACAGCCAGCGGCGATCACCGATCGCGCATCGATGCGCCGTATGATCGACGGCTACGACACCGCCATTCGATACGTCGACGACCAGGTGCGGATGATCGTGGACATGCTCAAGGCCGCCGGCGTATACGAGGACACGGCGATCATCATCTCCGCCGACCACGGGGAAAACCAGGGCGAACTGGGCATCTACGGCGACCACGCCACCGCCGATCATGCCACGTGTCACATTCCGATGATCGTCAAGTGGCCTGCGCCGCAGCGCTCGCCGGCATATGCTCCGTTCACTGACGCTCCCGGTGCCCCGCCCAAGCAGCGATCCCGGCGATCGGTGAAAACCTCGCCCCTGGTCGCAGATGGGCGTGTCGATCGCGGCCTGCATTACCACTTGGATCTGGCCCCGACTCTGCTGGATCTCCTGGGCCTACCCGCAAAGGCGAGTTGGGATGGCCGCTCCTTTGCCGACACGCTGTTGAGCGGCATCGACACCGGACGCGAGGAACTGATCATCAGCCAGTGCGCCCACGTGTGTCAACGCAGCGTCCGCTTCGAGAAATGGCTCTACATCCGCACGTACCACGATGGGCTGTTTCTGTTCGCGCAGCACATGCTCTTTGACTTGGAAGCCGACCCACATGAACAGGACAACGTCGCCGAGCGTCACCCGGACGTCTGCCGCGAGGCCATGTGGCGTCTGGCGGCGTGGCACGATGAGCAGATGCAGAAGATGGCCCGCAGCAGCAGCGACATCGCCGATCCGATGTGGACAGTGATCCGCGAGGGCGGTCCTTACCACACACGGGGTGTGTTGCCCAGATATCTGCAGCGGCTGGAGGCGACGGACCGGCGCGAAGCCGCCGCAATGCTTGCAAAGCGATGTAATGAATTGTCGTCGTGACACGCGTGCCGGGTCAGCGACTCGGCGCGGGGAGACAGGAAGTACCATGAGAACTATGATCCAATGCAAACCGGCTCTTTCGCGGCAGAATCTGGCCGCTCACACCGTCGAGAAGTCTCCGCTGAATTGCAGTTCGCAACATCCAGTGAATGTGACGCAGTCGGAGGTGTGTGACCGATCGGCCCGACAGTTCACATTTGCCATCCTCGGGTGCGGTGGGCGAGGCAACTTTGTTTCCACGTGGCTCGTCGAGCGACCGGAGGTGGGAAGGGTCGTGGCCATTGCCGAGCCCAATGCCGAGAGGCGGCTGGCGGTCGCCAAGCGGCACGGGATCGAACCGCGATTCCAGTTCACGCGGTGGGAGGATCTGCTGGCCCAGCCGCGCCTCGCCGACGTACTGGTGAACACGCTGATCGATCAACTGCACGCACCGGCAGGTCTGCCGGCATTGGCCAAGGGCTACCACATGTTGCTCGAAAAGCCAATGGCCACCACGCTCGCCGAGTGTGAAGCCTTGGACCGCGCCCGACGACAGTACAACCGTATCGTCAGCGTCTGTCACTCCCTGCGCTATCACGTGGCGGCCACAGAGGTCAAACGCCTGCTCGTTTCCGGGGTCATCGGTGAACTCGTGACCTTGGACGTGATCGAAGGCGTCGTGCCCGAGCATCAGGCCCACAGCTTCGTCCGCGGCAATTGGGGCAATCAGGCGCGATCAACATTCATGTTGCTGGCCAAGAGTTGCCACGACATGGACCTGATCGCGTGGCTGGTGGATCGACCATGTCTGCGCGTATCGTCGTTTGGCGCATTGAAGTATTTTGTGCCCGGGAATGCCCCCGAAGGCGCTCCGCATCGCTGCACCGACGGCTGCCCCGTGGAAATCCAGTGCCCCTATTCGGCCCTCCGCCTGTACGTGCGCCCACACCCTGCCTGGTACGCCAAGCACGTGGGTCTTGAGGGCAAGACTGTCGAGCAGCGCCTCGAGGCCATGCGGACCGGGCCCTACGGCCGATGCGTCTATCACTGCGACAACGACGTGGTCGATCATCAGGTGGTGAATTTCGAGTTCGACGGCCAGGTGACGGGCACGTTCACCATGACTGCGTTCGATCACCTGGGACGACGAATCCGTCTCCACGGCACCAAAGGGATGATTGAGGCAGACGTGCAGTCGAACACCATTCGCATCCATCGCTTCGACGATCGCGCCACACAGGAAATCAAGCTGCCCGAACAGGGCGGTGAACACGGCGGAGGCGACCACAACCTGATGGTCAACCTCATGCACGCCCTGCGAACCGACGATCCTGACGCGGTGCTCACGACGACCACTCAATCGCTGGCGTCGCACAGGATCGCCTTCGCCGCTGAACTGTCGCGCACGCAGCGCCGCGTGGTGGAACTCAGCGAGCTGGATGCACCCGACGCGTGATATGGATTAGGGCCGCATCGGTCAGCCGCGCAGCAGCGACTGCGCGCCGATGCGTTGATACTGCTCAATGGGCGCATCGCAGGCCTCCATCAGGCGGACCATATGTTCGAGCATGCGCTGTTCGACGTTCGCGTCCTGCACGTGCGATGACTGCTGAGGATCACGCTGCAGGTCGAACAGGAGGGTCGGGCGCGGCGTGGTGGCTTGGGCCGTCGATGGCCTCGTCGCGGGTATCTTCATCATCGGGCATCCCTTCGTGAACGGGAAAGGATCCGACCAGCCGGCCTCTTTGATCAGGTCAGTTGGGAAGAAACCGCGCATACGGGTCGGCATGAGCGTGTATTCAAAGAGTGGCCAATTGTCCGCCGTCGCGGGCGCGCGCATGTACACGTGCTGGCCGTCCGTGACATTGACGTACCCACCGGCGATGCCGAAGATCGCCGCTTCACGCACAGGCGCATCGATAGCGATGGTGGCGCCCAGCGGTCGGCCTAACATGGCACGCGTGGGACGCAGCCCGAAAAAGTCCAGCAACGTCGGGCCCAGATCGATTGCCGGCTGTACCAATGATTGCCGTCTGTCCCCACGTTTTCGACAACGTGGGTCCCAGATGAACAACGGCGTGTGCGCTACTTGCTCGTAATAAGGCATCCATGATTTTCCCCAACCGTCGTGTTCCCCGAGCATGAACCCGTGATCGGTCCACACGATGAGCATGGTATCGTCCCACAGGTTATGCTCGTCCATCGCGTCCAGCACATTGCCCAGATTGGCGTCGCACATAGCCAGCAGCGAGGCGTATTCGTAGCGGGCATGCTCGATCTCCTCGGGCGTCTCCTGCACTGGCCGATAGGCGGGCCAGTCGAAGTGTTTGCCGCGATAGCTGTCGTAATGCTCGGCGAAAAGGTCTTTGTAGTGACGGGAGGAGAAGAACGGCTCGTGCGGATCAAAGGTCTCGATCTGGACAAACCAGTTGTCGGCATTGCAGTTGCGGCGGATAAACTCCAGCCCCGCCGTCATGGTTCTTGTTTGCGGAAGGTCCACTTCACTGAACATGTGACTTCGGTTGATCCAATCCTGCCGCCAGTTGGAATTGTGTGAGCGGCCCACATCCACGCAGTCCGGTACGACCGGGTCGCGCACCTGCCCGATCCATGGATCGCCCTCCTGGCCCCGCATGCACTCCCACGTGCTGTAACGGTTGTGATAGGTGCTGCCGCCATCCTCCCAGTAGTGGTAGTGATCGCTGACCAGGTGCGAGTGGACACCGTGCTCATGCAGGATCTGCGGCATCGAATCGTCAAAAGGCTCCATCGGACCCCAACTGCGGTGCAGAAAATTAGGGCGCCCCGTGTGCAGATCGCGCCGCGCCGGCATGCACGGCATCGAACACACGTAGCTGCGATCAAACGTCACCGTGCGTTGTGCCAGGCGGGCGAAATTCGGAGTGTGCGTCCAATCGCAACCGTAGGGCGCCAGCATGTGGCGATTCAACGAATCGAACATCACCATGATGGCCTTCATACCGACCTCCAGGCGTCGACTGCTGCCGACGTTGAGTGGGACCGACATGGTCGGACGATCATATTACAATAGAGGGTGCTCACGAACGCAAGCGGCGCATCATCGCGCTGCGGGCCGGAGTTGGATAAATGACTCGATCATCGCGGAAGGCCACGCTCAGCGACATTGCCGCAAAGGCTCGAATATCGGTTCCCGCGGTGTCCATGGCTTTGGCGGACCATCCCCGGATCAGTCTCCAGACTAAGCGCAAAGTGCTGCGGATCAGCGAGCAACTAGGCTATCGTCCCGTGCAGCGCGCCGCCGACGCCAACGGAGCGGGGCTCAGCGTCAGGCGCGTGGGGCTGGTCTGCGTACACAGCGCGGTCACCGATCCGGTATTGGCCACGTTGATGATGCACTTGGCGGGACTGGCGTCGCGGCAGGATATCGCGATGGAGACGCTGTGCATCGGCGAGGGCGCTGACACGGCGGCACGGACGCGGCGCCTGGTGCAGTTCGCCAAGGCCCAGGACGGCGTGCTCCTCACGGGCTATGTCGAGCAATCGACGGTGGATGCCGTGGCCAAGGTTGACGTGCCGCTGGTGGTGCTGGGCGATCCGCTGGCGGGGACGATGGTCGATCACGTGAGCTTTGACTTCCAAGCCGCTGGCCGGTTGGCCACAACTTACCTGCTGGGCCAAGGCCATCGCCGCATCGGTTTCGTCTGCGAGCTCATGGCGCCCGGCGGCGCCAACGCACGCTGGCACGAGGGCTACCTGCTGGCCCATCACGACCTGGGCCTGATACCCGACGGCGCGCTGACGCTCAACATCAATGATGCCAACTCCCAACGCGTCTACCACCAGTCGTTCGACAGTGTCCGGCAGCAACTGCTGGCCTCGCCCCAACCGGCGACGGCGCTGCTGGTCTCCAATCCTTTCATCGCCGAGACGCTGATCAACGCGTTCGCCCAACAACGTTCGGCACCGGCGATCGTCACCGCCAATCTGGGAGCGCCGCGACCGAGTCTGCAGGGACAGCCCCAGATCGTTCTCGCTCACGAGACACTGGCCCACCACGCCTTCAAGCGATTGCTTCACGTCTGTCGCCATCCCCACGATCTGCCGCTGCGAACCCTCCTCCCACTCGAGACGCAGGGCTTTGCCGGCGGATGAGCAACGTGATCGGCCGCATCGGGGTCCGGCGCAAGTGCGATTGAACTGTGTGCTGAAACCATGGTAGACCAATCTGGCCGATCACGCCGTAGTCGCCGGAAACGACGCCTGTCTTTGCGCTGAAGGATTCAGCGTTGTGGTCGCAGGCGGGCGACGGTAGGATTCGGCACACCATGCCCCGCAATCTCAACCCCTATGTGATGTTCGACCGCCTCGCCGCCCGTCATCGCCCTAATCACGCGTTTGTCGGTTCGACTCGGCCGCAGTTCGAGTCTTGGCGCACTGAACTGTTGCCGCGCGTTCGTGACACGCTGGGTCAGGCACCGCCCGCTGTCGAGCCTGACCCCCAGCTCTTGACCGAGTGGGAAGAAGATGGGCTGATCAAGCAGCGATGGATCATCGATGTGCAACCCGATCTCTCCGCGACGCTGCTGTTGTACCGTCCCGCAGATCTGGCTGCCGGCGAGCGCCGACCCGCAATCCTCGCCTGTCATGGCCACGGGCCACTGGGCAAGGACGGACCCATGGGCAACACCTACACCGACGAGGGCCGCGCCAATGTCAAGTTCCATAACTACGACTACGGCCTGCGCATGGCCAAGGCGGGCTTTGTCACGTACGCCATCGACTGGCTGGGATTCGGCGAACGTAACGCCCAGGCCAAGCCGCACTACAGTGGCACGATCAGCCTCAACGGCCAGGTCGGCCGCGACCCGTGCAACGTCTACTACCTCAACGCCACTCTGCTGGGCACCACCGTGCTGGCGATGAACCTTCATGATGCCGCTCGCGCCACTGACTTCGTGTGTCAGCAGCCGTTTGTGGATGCCGGGCGCCTGGGCGTGATGGGGTTGTCATTGGGCGGCACGATGGCCACTTGGGTGGCCCTCGTTGACGATCGCTTCACGGCCGTTGACATCATCTGCTACACCGGCCCGTTCTATGACATTGCGTACCAGACCTACAACATATGCGGGTCGCAGATTACGCCAGGCCTGCTGGCCCTGGCTGACATTGCCGACCTGCAGGGCCTGATTGCTCCGCGGCCGCTGCTGATGGAGATCGCACTTCATGATAGCTGCTTCTCCGCTGACCACACGCAGGCGAGCTTCAGGCATGTGCAGCGCATCTACGCCGCCGCCGGCGCCGCCGATCGCCTCGAACTGGACCTCTATCCCGGCGAACACGCCTGGGGGGGCAACAAATCGCTCCAGTTCTTCCGCCAGCATCTTCGTGCAGACTGGGATTGAGTGCTGCTGTGAACCTCTGGCGCCGAGTGATTGCACGGCGCCGATCGGTTGCGACTATCCCCCAGACTCTGGGGCGCTAAACAGATGTTGCGGCATCGGGCGCACGTGGCGCATAATCGGGGGGACGGCCATGAGCCTGACGATCTGCCAGTCCACGTCGATACCAGGTGCGACCTCCACCAGTTCCAGGCCGTCCTCGGCCAGGCGGAAGACCGCTCGCTCCGTGATGTAGAGCACCTGTTGGCGAATCTCCCGTGCGCGGGCCGCCGCGAACGAGATCTGATCCAGGCGGGGCACGAACTTGGCGATTGTGCCTTCCCGAACGATGCGCAGTCTTCCAGCCTCGACGGCGACCTGCAGATCGCCGGCGGTGAAGGTGCCACAGAAGACCAGGCGTTTGGCGGTCTGGGAGATGTTGACGAACCCGCCGACCCCTGCCACGCGCGTGCCGAAGCGTGAGACATTGACGTTGCCGTGCGGGTCGATCTGAGCGGCGCCCAGTGCGGCGAAATCCAGACCGCGGCCGTCGTAGAAGTCGAACATTGCCGGCTGGTCGATGATGGCCTGAGGATGCACCGACGCGCCGAAGGACAGGCCGGAGGCGGGCATGCCGCCGATGGGGCCGCTCTCGACGGTAAGGGTGATGCGATAGAGCAGGTCGCGTTCGGCGGCGATGCGGGCGATGCCCTCGGGCATCCCGATGCCCAGATTGGCCACAGCGCCGTCTGGCACCTCATCGCACGCGCGGGCGGCAATGATGCGGCGTTCGTCGAGCGGCATCAGGGCGCCCAATCTGTTGCAGTTGTCCTGCAGCGGCGCGGGGCTGCAGTATCGGTCGTCGAACGCATCGGCGAATGTCTGGTCATGTTCGCAGGCGTCGGCGACAACCACCCGATCAACCAGGATGCCCGGCACGCGAACCGACTGCGGCGGGGCTGGGGCGTCGAGCAGGCGAGCGACCTGCGCGATGACGAGGCCCCCGCTGTTGCGCACTGCCTGGGCGATCGCCAGCACCTCGCCGATGATGACTTCGCGATCCATGATCAGGTTGCCCAGCGGGTCAGCGGCGCTGGCGCGGATGAGGCCCACGTCGATGGGGAAGGCCTTGTACCAGAGCCACGGCTTGCCACCGAGTTCGATACGTTCGACCAGTCCCGGCGGCGTGCGATGATTGAGTCGTCCGGCGGCGGCGTCCGGGCTGATGGGATCGATGAACGTGTTGAGGCCGATATGAGTGATGCACCCGGGCCGACCGGCGGCGATGTCGCGGAAGAGCTGACAGATCACGCCTTGAGGAAAGTTGTAAGCTTCGATGCGGCCGTCGATGGCGAGCGTGCCCAGCCGCGGGGCCAGGGACCAGTGCCCACCGACGACGCGCTTCAGAAGCCCTTCGTGGGCGAGGTGGTTGAGTCCACGGGTCTTGCCGTCACCCTGGCCGGCGGCGTACACCAAGGTGAGATCGCGCGGTGACGCGGTGGCCAAAAAGCGCCGCTCCAATGCTGCAGTGAGCGCCTCGGCGTGAGCGGCGCCGACGAACCCGCCGGAAGCGAGGGTCTGCCCGTCGCAGACGAGCGACATGGCGTGATCGGCCGTGCAGAGGATGTGCTTGAGCTTGTTCACGTTGCCCTGGAGTCAGCCCCACCATCCGCCGTTGACGTGCAGGGTCTGCCCGCTGATATAGGACGCCATGTCGCTGCACAGGAAAAGCACGGCCGCGGCAATCTCGCCCGGCTCGGCAAAGCGAGCCAGCGGAATCGACTTAAGCATTTCGTCGCGGGCTTCCTCCGGGATGGCATGGCCCATCTCGGTGAGTACGACGCCGGGCGCGACGGCATTGACGGTGATGCGACGGCGGGCAAGCTCCTTGCTGAGCACTCTGGTCAAGGCCACCACGCCGGCTTTGGCGGCCGCATAATTGCTCTGCCCAAAGAAGCCGACAACTGCAGCGATGGACGCGAAGTTGACGATCCGCCCGCCTTCGGCCAGGTGTGGCGCCGCGGCGCGGCAGACGTTGAACGTTCCCGTCAGATTGGTGTCGATCACCGACTGCCAGTCATCGCGGGTAATCTTCTTGAGTGAGCGGTCGCGGAGAATCCCGGCATTGTTGACCACGATGTGCAGAGCGCCGAAGCGTGCGACGGCGGCGTCGAGCATGGCCTGCACCTGCTCGGTACTGCGCACGTCGGCGGCGACGGCGATGGCGCGGGGACCCAACGCGGCGGCGTGCTTGTCGGCACGAAGCCGATTAAGCCCCTGCCCGTCCTCGAAGTAGTTGATCACGACGTTGGCACCGGCCTGGCAGAGAAGCTGCGACACGGCCGCGCCCAGCCCCTGGCTCGCCCCGGTGATCAGCGCCGTCTTGCCGGATAGGTCGATACAGACCATGGGCTCTTGCCTCCTGTATCAGGGTGTGGTCCACGTGTCCCCGGCCTCCAGGTGTACCGGCTCCTGCTGCAGTCGCACCAGGCACCGCGGCATTTGGACCTGCTTGAGGGTCAATCGACCTTCGATCACGTGCACGACGAGTGACTCGCCATCGAAGTCGAATGTTCCCCAGGCTTGGCCAGTCGTGAATAGCGATCGCATCGCGCCGGTGTCGGCAACGTGGGGAGCGATCGACAGTGCCTGGTCCACTGCATCATAGCGGAACCCGGACATCGCCAGCAGCAGCCCCCACGCCGACATCGCTCGGGCGTAATGCGAGCCGCACTCGAACTCATTGAAGGGATTGCGCCGCCGTCCGTCGTGCCGCGCCCGCACCGCTCGCACGATGGCCAAGCCCTCTTCGACCATGTCTTCGAGGATCAAGTGCGTTGCCACCTGGTACTCGATGCCGGTCCACACCTCGTCGCTGTAGAAGAAGGGCAACTCAGGCCGTTCTCCGCGGGGCCAGCTGCAGAGAATCAGTCCCGACTCGTCGCCGAGGGCATAGATGCGCTGCGTATTGCAGTGGTCCCCAAGGGGGGCCTTGAAGTTGTATCGGAACACGGCCCGCAGCGCCGCCCGCACCTGCTGGCCGTCAAACACGTAGCCCAACCCGGCGATATGTGCGGCCAACTGTCCGAACACCTGGTCGCTGAGACATCCCTTGCCGTGCTGGTGCCTGGGCGCATCGGCCGCGAGGCAATCGCGTTGCTGCTCGAAGTATTCGCCGTTGAAGAGCTGTCGTGTCTTGTTTTGGCCGCTCACGAAAAGTCGCTGATATTTCTCGGCCTTGTCGGTCTGCTGCAGGTGAGCGGCGATGAGTGCCCCGGCGCGCAGGGCAGCGAGATAGTAGCCCTGGGCCAATGGATTGGGCCCGTGGAACTCAATGTCGTAGGTGTTGTGCTGTACACCTTCGATGAGGCCGTCCTTGTCGCGGTCCCACTGGACCCATGCGTATTCGAGGGCTCGCTGGGCGGCGGGCCACATGGCGAGCAGGTAGTCGTCGTCGCCGCAGATTCGCCAATCGCGATAGAGTTGCACGATACCGCCGAGCTGGCCGTCCACTGCAGCATGCTTGAGTTTGGCGGGCGTGCCCAGCGGAAGCGGGATCCGAAACGCGATTGCGCCCTGACGCCCCTGGTCGCCGCTGTCAAAGCCAAACTCGTATTCGCTGCGGCGCATGCTGCGATGCAGGCGGGGAAACAGGAATGCCGGCGCCAGTGCATAGTTCCAGACATGCGTACAAGATCCGTCGCAAGCGCCGCTGATCCAACTGCATCCTTCCCAACCCCAGAACGTGCCGTCTTCGAGCCGCAGGCATGTCGGACTGTGAAGGGTCGAGGCGGTGTTGGCCGCCGACTCGATCACCTCGCGCGGAAGTGTGCTGTTGAGCAGGGCATGTGAGAACCCACGGGTGCGTTGCGTCAGTTCGCATCGCCGGGCGAGGAACTCCTCGGCGGCGTCCCAGGCCGTGGGCCAGCGCTTGGCGTAGGCGTTGAGCCATCGCGGTCGCTGGTGTTCGGGCAACGCGGCGGCTTCGCCCCAGTACTTGCTCGCATTGGGAAAGCACCAACTGATGACGATCGGCAAGTCCACCGTCTGGCCAGGCCCGATCGTCGCAAGCAACCCAAGCGTACCGGTGACGCCCCGGCCTGGTGAAGCGATCTCGCCGGTATCTGATAGCTGCCCGCCCGCGCTGAACGAAGACCAGAACTGACCCAGCACGTCCAATACGTGGCCTTGCTTCCAGTGCGGCAGACTGATGACGTCGCGCCAGTCGGTGACGAGCGCCATGCTGCCGTGGCGCGGATGGTCGGCGGCGTATCGGCCGTTGGTCATGTCGAGCCCGCGAGCGCGATGCCCTTGGCGGTACACGTTCAGGGCAAGGTCCTGCGGCTCGCCGTCAAACGTTGCCGTCGGACCGGGGAAGAACCCCACGGCATTGTGCATGTTCATGGCCAGCGTCGCACGCACGGGGCGTGGGCCGGGATTGGTCAGGCGATACGTCAGGCACGACACGGGAAAACCGGAGCTGTCCTCGTCCAGAGGCACGAAGGGACTGAATGCCTCCAGCGACACGTCGAGCGGGCATGACGGATGGTGAAAATCAATGTGTGCCAGCGGGAAAGCGTTACGAAACACGGCTTTGGCGAAGCATGGCAGCCCATCGCCCTGATGCCGTCGCAGCCCGTAGCCCAGTTCGTGAATAGGTCCACTGTAGCACTCGTTGGGCGGCCCCTGGACGACTCGGCATTGGCGGGGCATACCGTCAGCCTGGCACCACAGGATCGGGAACGTCATCGGTAGAACCGACCCTTTGTTGGGACAGTTGAATATCTCCCAATCGCGCAGTGCGCCGCGGCCTTCGAGGCTGATGCAGCCCGTGCCGATGCCCCCCAAGGGAAATGCCACCTCGCGCAAAGCATCGCCTTGATAAATGAAGCCGTCACGGATACCGGAAGAACGGATCGTCATGAGCAGGGGCTCCACGTCGATTCGCCGGGTGTCGAGGGTGTTGCCCGGGCGTTGCTGGCGATCACGAGGGGCAACCTCACGGTTGCTGAAGCGGAAGGCGGGTTGACGCGCGAACCGGCGACTCGCGGAGCAATGTTGAGCACCGTCATACTCTCCGGGTGGCGGGCAGGTCTAATACTTTAGCATGATGCTTAATATTGTGCGCCTCCCCGCCGTTATGCGGCCGCCCGGCTTGTGCCACGCCGCGAGCTCCCCGTACACAACCCTCATCGAGATGATTCCTCTCGAACAATCGCGCGCACTGGATGGTCATCCACTGCAGCGATTGGCATGGGAGCGTGAAATACAGCCCGATGTAACGTTGGCGTGCCGCGGAAAACTCTATTTCGCGACCTGATCGGACCCCCGCGGCCAACCATGGTTGTCAAACACTTGACCTGGATACTCACGCTTGTTGTCAACCCTAAGGTTGGATCGTGTGCCTGCAACCCAGTCTCAGGCCGCCTGCCACTTCATGAGCATTTCAACGTGGGACGGATCTTCCAGTGACCCAGTGCCGATCCGCTGTCTGAGCCGGTACAGAACCGGTCGGGAGCGTGGCGTGCGGCGAGCGGCTGGGTGGACTACGCCACGCCGCAGGTGCGGGCCACGCCGCAGCCGTTCGCCTCGCCGCTGCGTGCGGCGCTCGAAGTCCGAAGCGACGAGCTGAAGCGTCTGGCCACCGAGATGTACGCCCGCGGCCTGAGCACGCGCGATATTGAGGACGCCACGCGCGACGCTCAGGGCAAGCCGCTGCTGTCGCGGTCGGCGGTGAGCCAGGTGACCGAGCAGCTTTGGGCGGAGTACGAAGCGTTCGCCACGCGGGATCTGTCAGAGTTCGAGATCGTCTATCTCTTCCTCGACGGCGTGGCCGAGCGGCTGCATCCCGGGCAGAAGAAGGACGCGGTGCTGTGTGCCTGGGGCATTGATCTGCAGGGCAAGAAGCATCTGCTCGCGTTGACGCCGGGCACGAAGGAGGACAGTTCGTGCGTCGTCGAGTTCCTGCAGGACCTCAAGCGTCGCGGCCTGCGCGACCCGCTGCTGACCACGACCGACGGCGCCGGCGGCCTGATCAAGGCCGTCGAGCAGGTGCTGCCGCGGTCCGAGCGTCAGCGCTGCCTGGCTCACAAGATGCGCAACCTGCAGGATAAGGTGCCCGAAGAGCTGTGGCCCGACTTCCGCGAGCACGCCCGGGCCTGCTATCAGGCCCCGTCCGCCGCAGTGGCCCGGTCGCTGCGCGAGGGCGTGATCGAGAAGTTCGACAAGTCACTGCCGGCGGCGGTCGCGTGCTTCCAGGACGACTTCGAGGCCTGCATCGCCCACCTGCGCTTCCCGCTCGAGCATCGCAAGGCCATCCGCACCACCAATCTGCTCGAACGGCTCTTCGGCGAGGAACGCCGCCGCACCAAGGTCATCCCCCACGCCTTCGGCGAACGCCCGCTGCTTAAGCTCATGTTCGCCGCCGTGATCCGCGCCTCGGCCAAATGGCGCGGCGTCAAGATGACCGCCTTCGAACATCAGCAACTCGATGCCATCCGAAAGGAACTCGACCAAGCGTTCAACCAGCAGCACCAGTCCGCCGTGCAGACTTCCGCCCCTTCATCAATTTACAGCAGGACGGGGACTTGACCGGCCTCTTTCAAATCAACGGTGAGAAATGCGGGCTAGTGGTCCCCGCCAAACGGTGCGCAACATATGAAGCAGGGCAATCATGGCTGACATACACGGCCGGCACCAACATGACCGCTGTTTTTATCGCTATTTCCGCCGCCTCACATGTGGCGCAATATGAGGCGGCGACCAGTAGTAAGGCGGTTGACTGTAAAGGGATCGAGGTGACAAGCCGGTGGGCCGCTACAGAATTGCAGGTTTATATCATGCGCCACGGTGGCGAATCCGCGGACGCCAGTACCTGGTTGACGACGCGCTGCGTTTGTAGGCCTTCGGCGAGGCTGCACAGGGGCTTTGCGTCGAATTCGATCACATCAAGGAAGTTGTGCGCCTGGTTGACAAAGGGTGTGTCGCGGTCGATGTGGCCAAGGCTTTGCTCTTCCTCGAGGCCGTCTGGACTTGTCCTCCAAGTTATGTGAGCGTTGGGCAGTTGGGCTCGCACAGTGCCCTGAGTGCAGACGATCTGCACGGCACACTCGTTGGGGTGCTGGTGCTGGTTCAGGCAGTAGCTCGCCATGGCCTTGCCGTGACGAGCCAGGACGTGAACGGTGTCTTCGACAGTGACGCCAGGCAGCGCGAGGTGATCGGCGTCGGCTATCACCTGCGTGATCGGCCCGGCGAGCCATTCGCCCAGATTCAGACCGTGTGACATCGCATCGAGAATCGCGCCACCACCGGTTTTGCGGCTGTTGTAATAGATGTCGCGATAGGCGGGGCGGTAGGCGGGGAAGTGCTGCCCACAGTAGAAAGCCAACTGCAGCGGCAAACCCCAGCGCTGAGCCACGAGCTGCTCCCGGAGCGTGGCCCAGACCGGGTTGCACCGCCAGACGTAGGCGACCGCGGCGATGCGGTGGTGGGCGTCGAGCGTCTGGCGCAGTTCGTCAATGCCGTCTAGATTGATGGCCAGTGGCTTCTCGATAAGCAGATGCAGGCCACGCGCTGCGCAGCGCTGCGCCAGGTGCAGGTGCGTATGCGCTGGGGTGGCGATGAGCGCGGCGTCGAGTCGAATCGCTTGCAGGGCGTCATCGAGTCGACTAAATGCGCCGGCGAGTTCGTAACGGCTGCATACGCTATGCAGGACCGGGGAACTGGGTTCGCAGACAACAAGCTCGGCGCGGCCGGTCTGGAGGAAGCAGCGGATGTGCCGCTCACCGATCGAGCCGGCGCCCACGACAAGGATGCGGGGTTTGGCGTGATTCATGGCTCAATGGGTCTGCTACGTTTGCAGGTGGTTTACCGAGGGATCACAGGTCTGTGGTCAGGTGTGCGATGTCTGTGATGTGTGTTTCATGGATTCATGCCCCGTGGCACATCTGCATCTTTCATCATTTCAGGCGACTTGCCTTGCGAGTGCCTTTGCGGTGATCACTGTCGTCACGCCGGTCGTCGGGTTGTCCAAGACGGTTCAGGGGTTGTTGTGATGGCTGGAGCATGGCGGGGAAGAATGGCGAGAGTAGCGGCGCGACGATGAGCGTCACCAGCAGCGCCGTGGGTGCCACCCAGAGGCTGTGCGCATCGCTGAACGTCACGCACCAACCTGCGGCGCAGCCAAGCAACATCGCCACGATTAGTGCACCGGGACGGACGTTGACCCGCAGCAGCGTGAAAAGGATGCAGCCCAGCAGGGGTCCGAGAAACACGCCTAGCAGCGTCTGCGTGATTGAGAAGATGTCGCCCAGTTTCCCCACCAGCCCCGCGAAACAGGTAGCAAGTACGCCCACCAGCAGACTGGTGACCTTGGCATAGCGCAGTTGCTGACGCGAAGTCATTGGACGGCCGAACCGGGCGCGAAAGTCGAAGGTGACGGTGGCCGAGAGTGTGTTAATACCGCTGGTCATGCTGCTCATTGTTGCCGCGAGGATCGCGGCGAGGACCAGACCCGTTACACCTACGGGCAGTTCCATTGCGACGAATCTGGGAAAAAGCTGATCGGGGTTGGTTGGCGTGACGGCATCAGGCTGCACCGCGTACCACATGCAAAGACCCAAGCCCGTGATGGCCAGCATAAACACGACTGCACCCGCACCTAAGATGTTCACGGTGAACGATCTGCCCGCGGCCTCTGTATCACCACATGACAGATAACGTTGCAGCGACATCTGATCCGCCAGGTACGCCGCGAGGTTGGCCACCGTCATGCCGATCACCATACTCCACACCGTGAAGGGCCGTGTCGGGTTCAGTGACCAATTCAAGATCTGTAATCGGCCCGACTCGCCCAGCGTCGCCCACCCCTCTGCAAGCGACACCGGCAACCGCAAGTAGGCCACAACCACAACCAGTACCAAGGCCCCGAAGATGACGACGAACTGCAGTGCATCGGTGACGATGACGCCACGGATGCCACCGAGTGTGGTGTAGACGGTGCTGGTCAGGCCGATGGTCAGTGCGATGGCCCAGAACCACGTGTCACCATGGATGTCGCCCGCGCCAAGGATTGCGACGGTGGGAGCGTAGATCAGAGCGGACATCCAGCCGATGCGCAGCAGGAGAAACATCCCCGCTGTGACGCTGCGTACCCCGACGCCGAAACGGTCCTCAACCACCCGATACGGCTCGACGTGCGACATTGCCATGTAGCGCTTGATCAAGAAGAAGCGCATGAAGACCCAGCATAGTGGGAAGCTGACCATGCCGACCATGACGGCCAGCCCGTGTTGGTAGACGATGCTCGGGTATGCCAGGAAACTGATGCCAGAAAAAAGCGTTGCGGCGATGCTCAGGCCCACCAAGAGCGCCTGGAACCGACTCGACATGCTCCCGCCTCCAGTGAAGTAGTCCTCGGTGTCATCCTGCTTGCCGCCGTACCACAGGCCCAAGGCCACTGTCACTGCCAGATAGAGGGCGATTACGATCCAGTCAAACAGGACTAGCAAGTGAGTCAATCCAGAATTGAATGGTTAATGATCTTGTTTGCCCACATAGCGAGATAAAGGCGTTCTGAATTTCGCATCGGAAACTTATAGGAAGAAGCTGCTTCCGCGTGTGCAACCGTAATGTCAACGTAGAAACGTTGTCGTGCATTCATTCAAGGAAACCGTCATCCTCATGGTGCCCCGCGATACGCTCATTGCCTCCGCTTGTGACACGATATCGACTAGCATCGGCGAATCCCCGAAACCCGAGGACCGTCCCCGTTCCATATCCGAAGCAGTATACCACCGCCGTGGCACTGTCAATCGCCGAGGTTGAGCAAGCGGCGACAGATCGGAAGAGCTGATTCCGCGTGGCAGATACGGGCAGCGCGAATGTGTGCAGGACACTGGATCCACCGCGGTGACTGGCTCAAAGCAGATGGTCAAAGGGTGAACATTCTGTTGAAAAAAAGCGGTAAGCGGTTACGGTTAGGCCTATGAATGTGATTCTTCCAAAGGAATCGTCTGAGGTGCTGTTCAGGATTGCTCGGATCATCCGGCTTGAGATCGAACGGCGATGCGGCGACGGCGTGACTCGCCAGCATTCGAAGTCACCGATCATCGAACTGGCCGTCGAACCCGGGATCGGGCCGGAAAGCTTTGTAATCACCGATGGCGCAGAAGGTCGGATCAGGATCGTCGGACACGACGAGCGAGGTGTACTTTACGGAGCAGGGCAACTGCTTCGAACTTCACGGTATGGCCCGGGTGTATTCACGCCCAGCCATTGGCGAGGCTCGTCGCGACCTGAAAAGCCGATTCGGGGCATCTATTTCGCCACGCACTTTTACAACTACTACCAGAATGCTCCGTTGGACGAAGTCGAACGCTACGTGGAAGAGTTGGCGCTCTGGGGGATGAATACGCTGCAGGTCTGGTACGACATGCACCACTTCAACGGGTTTGACGATCCCGATGCAGTTGCCTTTCGGCTTCGTCTGCGTCGAATCATGGAGGCGGCCAAGCGCGTGGGCATGGATATCGCATTGCTGGTTATCGGGAACGAAGCGTATGCCAACAGTCCTGTGGAACTGCGCGCCTTGCCGGGTGATGGGCGCGGTGCTTCCTATGACATGTCGGTCTGCCCCGCCAGTTCCGACGGGATGGGATACATTCTCGGAATACTCGGCAAGTACTTCGACTGGGTTGGCGATCTGTCGCCGACCTATGTGACCTTGTGGCCATACGATCAAGGCGGCTGCGCCTGCGACAAGTGTCGCCCGTGGGGATCAAGGGGTTTTGTCCGTTGCGTCGACGCGGTGGGTGAACTGGCGCGTCGGAAGTTGCCCGGGGTCAAGGTCATTTTCTCCACATGGGACTTCGACGCGGGCGAATGGCAGGAAGCCGCGCCCCTTCTGCGCAAGCGGCCCGATATGGCTGACTCACTGATGATGGAGAATCACGTCATCCCTGCGACCTTCACAAGCTATCCAGCCCCCCTGGAGGAGGGTGCGGCACTGGGCAAACCCGTGATCGGCTTTCCAGAGATCAGCATGGAAGGAATGTTTCCATGGGGTGGCTTCGGTGCCAATCCTCAACCACAGCGTTTCCACGACCAGTGGCAGGCAAATCGCGTTTTTCTTTCCGGCGGATTCCCATATTCGGAAGGACTTTTTGAGGATATGAACAAAGTTCTATGGATACAGCTCTATTGGAATCCGGCCGCATCCGTGCAGGAGATTCTCAGCCACTACATTGCCTATGAGTTTTCACCGGATGCGGTGGAAGCGGTAAGCGGCGTCATTCGCACGCTGGAGCGGAACCACCATTTTCGCTGGTGGCCGGGAGAGTTGGAGGGAACCGATATTCCCGCAGGCTGGTTTCCGTCCAAAGGTTCCGTACCCCAGACTGATCCAGGAGCGGAAGAAGCATACGCAACGATGCAAGGAGTTGATGCGACACTGCCAGCATGGGCGCGTCTGTCGTGGCGATGGCGCATACTGTTCCTGCGCTCGCTCCTCGACAGTGAACTTAAGACCAACGATGGCGTGCCTGATGCAAATTGTCTGGATGCATTCGATGAACTCAACCGCATCTATCGGGTGAACGACCAAACCCTGCCTTATGTGCGCGCCCCAGTGGCGCGGAAGAATGGCTGACAATTCGCCACATTCGAAAATGTGCGCTATTGCAGCACCCATGCTACTGATGGCCGGAACCCGAAGCCCGACGACAGCGCGTCGTGCGGACCACAACGCCGACGATTCGCTCGCAATCGACCATGTGTGCAAACGATTAACACGTCTTTGGATGAACGGCTAAGTCCGCTTGTTCTGATCCTGCCTCCTGCTGGAATATTCATTTCGCTGTTGGCCAGTAGAATCAATGATTCCCATAGTCAAGATCGAGCATCACCGTGATGCCCACAGCAGGCCGCGACGAACGATTTCTTTGGCTTCGGGGACGTCAAAGTCCCGGAATGTATGCCCCCACGCAGCAACGAATACTTTGCCTTTACCCCAGCTCTTGGTCCACGCATAGGGCATCACTGTGCCGTGCTTATATAGATCCGTGTCGCCGTACTCACCGGTGAAGATTGTATTGGCCAGGATGTGATTCTGGGGATCGACGTGCATCCAGTATTGCTCAGTGTCGCGTAGCGTGAAGTCGCGGATGCCGTGTGTGATCGGGTGAGAGTGGTCGGCGATCTTGACGGTGTAAGATGGAATATACCCACCGGGATGAGATACCCACTGACCGCCGGTCATCCATTGATAACTCACGTTATTACGGAAAGCATCGATGATGCCTCCGTGAAAACCTGCCAACCCCACACCCTCGCGTACAGCGGCACGAAGGCCTTGGTCTTGTTCATCCGAAATCTGGCCCATCGTCCAAATCGGCAACACTAGTGAGAATGAACTCATCTTACCTGCGTCGGTGTAAACGTCCATCGACTCGACTGTCTCCACCTCGTACCCTGCGTCGCGCAGCAGCGGTGCAAAGACACTTGCGGACTCTCGCGGCGTGTGGCCGTCCCAACCGCCAAACACAACCAAAGCACGCTTGCTCATAGGTCATCTCCTACAGAATAGTCTCACGGTACTCGTCGCAAATGATCGTCCCGCGACCCTCGCCCCGAACGTGACCAATCATACCATCTCAGACACCGATACGGTCCCGTCAGGCCGCTGTGAACAACATGTGAACCTTGATGAGGTTCAGCCAGATCTCGGCCATTCCACGCACACACGGTATGCGTTCACCTGTCGGTTTGTGAATCATCTGTCCGCACATGGCTACGTCGGTTCCAGCCGAACAAAGGGCACATCTTGCTGGTATTCTTTCGCGCCGGTCCACTTAGCACAAGGACTGCTCATGACTGCGATCCCGCATCACGACGTCGACTTCGGCCGGTCGTATCTCACTTTCTCGACCACGCGGGTCAATCACACGCCGCGGCTTCAGATCGACGCAGCCTGCACGTTCTGCCCGCCGCAAGGGCAGGCACGCACATATTTTCTCACCGTCGCGTGCATCGGGGAAGCGATGTATGTGCCGACGGGGCTGATCCATGAACCGGTGTGCGAGTTCAACCTGATCGCCGCCCCGTGCGACGAGTTTGTCATGATCAAACGGCATGCCAACAGCGACCACGACGTGCGCAGCGCGCACCGGTTCGGCGACGTGATGCCCACGCACGACGGCAAGGGCGCGAAAGTCATCGGCTTGGATGTCAAACTCATCCGGGCCAGAGAAGTTGAGCCGATTTCAAACTACGAGGCATTCCGTGATGCGCTGCTGAGTGGCGCGATGATTAACGGTCGCACGACTTACACCGACGAAGATGGCAAAACACAGGTGACACTCGAGTATCCCACTAAAACCACTAATGTTGCGCACGACAAGGAAGCGTGGCAGGTGGATGCGGGCCCGATCGCGATGCCTGCCACGAACCATTCGAGTTCATTGACGGCTGAGCGGCTGGATCTGGCCTACCTGGTCTTCAACCGCTGGGACTACGCCGAGGCGGTCATCGCCCAACGCACCCCGCTGAGCAATACACCCAACGCACCAGCCACACACCACTACTCACTGCGCCGTAATCTGGTCTGCCGAAACGAATTGTTCGTGCTGAGATAGTGCCGATCCTGATCGCGGCTGCATGTCTCCCGAACTTCGACACTCCCGTCCGGCAGTACAATGTAATCATCTGTAGGGTTAGCGCAATGAAACACGCCAAAATACTAAGAGCACCTAAAAGAACTCTTGACGGAATCTTCGCCAGCAGATGACGCTGCAG
>CAZFDT010000033.1:0-56840 GCA_964518335.1 uncultured Phycisphaeraceae bacterium | reverse complement strand
CAAAAAAGACTTGACGGATAAGCTCAGATGTCTCAGTTGCCGGCCGCCCGCGGAAGGGGGCTACCAACCGGCAAGTCTATTGTCCATCGCGGGCGTCGCCGGTCAACTTGCAGCCACTGGTTAGGGGCATCATTTCGCAGTTGGCGCCGTCTTGGCGACTTCGTCTAAACAGGACGCGTACAATTCCGCCACATCGACCGCTTCGTCACGCAAGATTCGTTTCGAGATCATCGTGATCGGATTGAGGCGAAACGTCGACCTCTGGTATCGAATGCAGAGATCACGACCGAATTCATCCTCGACAACCCACCAGTTCAGGTCCTTGTTGCAGTGCGCCATGATGCGACCCAAAGCAACACCCAAACATTGTAAGCCGTATTCACCGGTGCCGACCAAGTCGTCGTCCAAAATGCGCTGGAGAAGAGTCAGCGATGCCTCGGACTGGTCCAGCGAGACACCGTATTCCTCCTCGACGAGGTTGACAACGGAAAGCCACTGACTCGCGAGCCGTCCGTAATCGTCCTCAGTTGGCGGAGAAAATCGTGGCGTCACCACATGCCCCTAACGTAGGGGCGATCAGTTGCCGGGGCATGTGTCAACACGAGCGGAACAGGCCATCATCCCGGTCAACTGTATCGCCTGGTTAGTGTTCGTGCCTCCGGATGCCACGCGGCGCCGACGGGAGGGGACGACGGACACTGCGATACGCTGCGGCGTTCGTCCGCATCATGCTTGGCATATGCGCGCGAACGCCGCAGCGTAACGAGTATGTCAAGGGCGGCGTCACCACGCAAGAACTTTCTGCCGCATCACGCCCCGAACGCATAGCGAACACTAACGTAAAAGGCTCAGTTGCCGGCCGCCCGCGGAAGCGGACTCCCAACCGACAACATCATTCTACTCGCGGGCGCTGCCGGTCAACTGCAGCCGCTGGTTAGGCGACATCCTCGACTGATTCAGCCCACCAGATGTTGCCATATCCGTAGCCGGACACTTCTATACGATGCTCTGCTTCCCATTGGCGTGATGTCGTGTCGATAATGCGCTCTTTATCACTGTTCTCGCCGAGATAAGGATTGCCAAAAGGAAACTTCGGGTCGATGAAGCGAAGATAGGACACGTCGCCAGTCATACGACAGCGGAACCCAATCACAACGACTGCAGGCTCACGTCGGGCGTCATACTCGGTGTAAACGACGTCAAACGGCTCAAGCAGCGCTCCTTGGTCTCCAGCAGACGCTATTTGATCCGCAGTGATTCGCATGTCGCCTAACAGTCATTCGTCACATTTCAATGTGACTAACGTTCCCGACTATCTCCGGCCTATTCGGTCTTGTCAAGGTGATTTTTCGGCCAGAAAGGTCGATTGGGTCCTTTACAGAATCCGAACACGCGCGCATAATGCCGGGAGCAAATCCAACCTGCGCGGGGTAGCCTATGAAACTGCTTGACCTGGTCGGCGAGAAGCTCAGAGTGCTGCACTACTCCTTTCGCACCGAGCAGGCGTACCGCACGTGGGTGGTTCGGTATCTGCGCTATCATCGGCGCAAGGCGGGACGGTGGATGACGCCGGAGGAGTTGGGCGAGCAGGGGCTAGCGGATTTTCTGACGTATCTGGCCTGCACCCGGAAGGTCGCCGCTTCGACGCAGAACCAGGCGCTGTGCGCGCTGGTGTTTCTGTACGAGCGGGTTCTGGGGACGAAGCTGGAGGAGTTCTGCGCCGAGCGCGCCAAGCGGCCCGCGCGAGTACCGGTGGTGCTGTCGCGCGACGAGACGGCGCGGGTGCTGCGGTTAACCAGCGACCCGGCGCGGGCGCCCAATCCGTGGGCGGCACGGGTGCATGGATTGATGGCGGGGCTGATGTACGGGGCGGGGATGCGCTTGATGGAAGTATGTCGGCTGCGGGTGAAGGACGTTGACCTCGAACGGGGCCAAGTCACGGTGCGCGACGGCAAGGGGGCCAAGGATCGTGTTGTGATGCTGCCCGAGGCGTGCGAGGAGACGATGCGGGTGCAACTCAAGTGGCGAGCGGCATTGCACGAGGCGGACGTGCAACGACCGCCCGATCGCAGTCATGGCTGGGTGCCGCTGCCTTACGCGCAGGCGATGAAAGAGCCGGCGGCGGCGCGATCGCTGGGGTGGCAGTTCGTGTTCGCCAACGGGCGGCGGCTGCGCTGGCCGATTCAGCGGCTGTTCATGGATGGCGAGGATGGGGCACCGATCGAGGACGAGGCGATGATGACCGAGGCAGCGCAGCGGCTGGGGGTGGCAGGGGCGACGCACGTGACGGGCCGGCGGCACATGCATGAGAACGCGATCATGCGCGTGGTCAGCGACGCGGCCCGTGCCGCAGGCATCACCAAGCGGGCGAGCTGCCACACGCTGCGGCACTCGTTCGCCACGCATCTTTTGGAAGACGGCTACGACATCCGCACGGTGCAGGAGTTGCTGGGCCACAGGAACGTCAAGACGACGCAGATTTACACGCACGTGATGAACCCCCGGAAGGGGCGCGGCGTGATGGGCGTGGTCAGCCCGCTGGATCGACGGACGTGACCCACGGCTGCAGTGCCCGCGCGCCGGCCCGGGCGATCCTCACCGTGGAACGCACGACGTGGCTCAAGGCATACGGCGTTCCTGCCAAGGAGTGCGCGGCGTTTTCCAGGGAATATGCCGCGGAACCTCGCGGCTGAGTGGTTGAGTTGGGCGGCTGGGCGGCTGGGCGGGGAGGCTGGGGGGTTGAGCTTCGAGAGTCACTGAGCCTCGAGGCGCAATTGGGGTATCGGACGCGGCGGCGGCGCGGACTGTATGCTGCGGGGTGACGCCCCAGGCCACCGGCAGGGGTCGCGTCTCGGCTGGGCCAGATGCCCGGTGCGAAGAGCGCAAGTCCTTGAGAGACAATGCTTCAGGTCGAAATACCTCGCGGGCGGATGCGGGAAATGGGTGCGGAGATGAGTGAAAATCGCCCGGAGAACATGCAAAATGACCGGGAGATTATGCAAGATGACCGGCTGAACTTCGATGTGCGGCGGGTGATTTTCGATGTGCAGCGGGCGCTGAGCGAATGCATCCGGCCGGGGGTGGGCATCGGCCCCCGGATTCCGGGTCCGGGGGGGCGCATGACGCTGCGGGCGGGGGAGCCAGGCATTGACCGGGTGGCGGGATCGGTTATAATGTTCGTATTGTGTTCGTAACGCCAATCAACGCGCCGCAGGGAAGGTGCGCGGCCTGGAGGCGACGACCATGATCGATCCCAACGAACTGCCGACGGAGGAGCGACGGGCCGAGCGGCTCGACCGGGTGGCGGATGCGGTGACGTATGGGGCTACCATGGGGCCATCGAAGGGCATCAGCGCGAACGGCGACCCGCCCCGGCCGGTGAAGGGAAACGCGGCGCGGCCTGTTAGGGTCCAACTTGCCCATCGGAATCTGCAACTTGCCCTACGCGGTGATGGGCAAGTTGACACCAAACACGCATGGGGCGCTGTGGAAGGGGGTTGGCCCGGGCAACTTGATCATCAAAACCTGCAACTTGCTCTATGTGGTGATGATCGAGTTGACGGGCACTCCGCCTGGGATGCTGCGGGAGGGGGTGGGGCGAGGCAACTTGATGCTCGGATCGTGCAGCTTGTTGTGTGTGGCCACAAGTTGAGTTGGTTGAGATCAGGCCGGTCTGGTTGCGCGCCACACGGGCAGCCCGCTTCGCGGAGGGATGTGCGAATCGGCACGTGGCGTGGGTTGGGGTTGGGCCGCAGGTGCGTCGTGCCGGTCGGGGCAGGCCCAATCATTCCACGGCTGGGGCGCGGTCCGTCAATACGTCCCGATGCAGCGCGATAGGTCTATCCATGGCTGAGCAGATGGCGGACATGGCGGCGGACGTGGCGGACGAGCCGATCGAGGTGCGGCCGTGGTCGCCGGTGTGGCCCTCGTCCCTCGGCCCTGCCCAGAAAATTTCCCCGCGAGAACTATGCGCCGCACCGGGCGGGGGTAGAATGAAGCGTTGCAGTGGACGGGGGAGAGGCAGGGGTCAGGGATCAGGGAACAGGGTCGGAAGGCAATGGGAGCGGGTCGCATGCAGTGGTTTGGTTTCACATCATCCATCAGGCATCAGGCCTCGGACATCGCTGCAGAGGTCCACTGCCGAAGTGGCGGGCGCATCGACTGGTGAAGGTGAAAACCCAGTGATTCCGATTACTCCCGGAAGCTGAGGCTACCCGATTTCTGTGGAAAACTTTCGGGCTTCCGGGTTTGCGGGCTTCCGGGCTTCCGGGGGGGCAGGCGTTGCGGGGGATGAGGGGGAGCGCGATGAGGGGTGCGGGCGGCAGTGTCGGCTGGTTGGCCCCGAGGTCAGGATCGGAGGTCGTTGCGGCGTCCTCTTTCCTCGTTGGTGTGGCGATCCGCTTGAGGCGGCGGGCGTCGGCGGTGAAGCCGAACGCACGGGCTGGCTCGGCCGATCCAGACGGCTCCGTCCCTGGAGCGTGAACCCCTGGGTGGGGGCTGTCGCCGGCGGCCGGGGCATGCTTTTTGGGCATTTGGGGCCGTGCGGCGGAGCGTCGCGGCGTGGCCGGCGGCTTTCGCCGTCGGTGTGCTGCGTCGCCGATCTGGAGTGGGCATGAGGCGTTGACTGCGTCGCGTGGGCCGATGTCACCATCGGCGTGTGGCGTCGAGCTCGACCTGTGCCGGCTTGGGCGGGCGTCCGGGGCCGCACACGAGGTGTGGCACGGGGAGTTTGCCCGTCATAGGCCGCGCCGGCTGCGGCGGTACGGCGTCTGGGTCACACCTTGCGGCATGGTCCATCGTCGCATCGCCTGGTCGCACCGGTTTCGGGTTGGGGAGGCCTCCGCGGCAAGCCGTGAAGGAGTCCCGTCGCCCGCCGCCACTCGACCCGCTGCAACGGCTTTCGGATCGGCGTTGAGGCCGATCGTGGGGGCCGCTGCTCGGCCGTGGTCGGATGAGGCGATGTCGGGTCGCTGCCGCCGCTGCATTGCTGCAGGGCGTCCATCCCAAGCATCGCCCGGCGTCACCGGTTTTGGCGTCGCCGGCCCCGTCCCATTGCGCGCGTGGTGCAATGCGAGGGGTGACGACACCCGCCTGCATGGATGCGTGCCCAGCAACCCGACCGCGTCGGCCGCGGTGAGGCGGCCTCGGCGGCCGTGGCGCTTGGCGCACATCCAGTCCTGTCGCCGCTGTCGTCCGCTGGAACCTGAGCGAACCCAAGTTGAAGCGCACGCAACGGCGTCGGTCTGCCCGAGCCTTGCCGCACCGAGTCGCCGTATCGTCTTGCGACGCACGACCACCCGTTGCGCCCGAGCTGCGCGGCAAGCCGCACGACTCGAACGGCCCGGACAGGGCCAACCATCATCCACTTGCCAAAGAGTCCTCCCGGCCAGTCGGGGCCAACCAGGCGGCAGTGCCTTTCGCACGCCACGGGGAGATTACCGCGAGATGGCGGCGTGCCTAGGGGTCTTTGGGGGATTGTGCAGAAGTCGCCGGCGATTGTGGATGTGCGGGGCCGACCCTGTCGCAAACGCGGTGGAGAACCACGGGGCCACGCCTGACCGTCACGGTCCCGTCAGCGCCGCGAGCATGGCCGCGGTCTTGGTCAGGGTCTCGTCGTACTCCGCGGCCGGGTCGGAGTCGGCGACGATGCCGCCGCCGGCCCAGAGGTCCACGCGATCGGCCGCCACGTCGTGCAGCATGGTGCGAATGGCGACGTTGAGGCCGCAGGTGTTGCCGCGGATCCAACCGATGGCCCCGCAGTACGGGCCGCGGCGCACGCCCTCGAGTTCGTCGATGATCTGCATGGCCCGCACCTTGGGGGCGCCGGTGATCGACCCGCCGGGCATGGCGGCTCGGAGCAGGTCGAACAGATCGCGGCTGTGATGCAGTTGACCAGTGATCGTGGCCACACCGTGGTGGATGGTGGGATGCGTTTCGATGACGCGAGGCTCGGCGACGCGCACGCTCCCATAGGCGCAGACGCGGCCCAGATCGTTGCGCAGCAGGTCCACGATCATCGCCAGCTCGGCCTGGTCCTTGACGCTGTGGCGCAGCTCGGCGGGATCGGCGGCGGCGGGGCGCGTGCCCTTGATCGGGCGCGTGACGACCTGGCCGCCGGCGTCCACCTCGAGAAACAGCTCGGGCGACGTGCTCATGAGCACGCGGTCGCCGCGGGTCGATTCGAGGTAGGCCCCGTACCAGGCGGGTGACGCCGTCGCCAGGCGAGCGAAGAGGCCGCGGCTGACGAGGGGGTGCGGCCCGTCAATTGTTGCAGTGAACTGCTGGGCGAGGTTGACCTGAAACACGTCGCCGGCAGCGATGTACTCGCGGATGCGGGCGACGGCGGATTCGTACTTGTGGCGAGGCCACGCGGGGGTGGGGGTCACGCCTGACGACAGGAGCCTTGTTGCGGCCGTGTCCCGAAGGGGGCAGACCGAGGCGTCGTCGCGCCACGAGCCGCAGGCCCGCCACCGGCCGGTGAGTGTGTCATGGACGAGGTAGCCGGGGCAGTGGGCGAACTCGACGATCGGCCAACGCCGATCGCTCGGGGCAGACGCGGTGCGACGAAGGATCGGCTCGGTCCACAGGCGCACGTCATAGCTCAGATAGCCGATCCACAGTCCCGGCCGCGCTGCAGTGGCCGCACGCAGGTCCGTCAGTGGGCGGTGTGCCAGCGCCACCGGCGGCGGCGCGTCTGCGATCCACTGGCTGACGCCCTGGCCCAGCGCCGTCTCGTCGAAGCGCAGCATGTCCCGCGGCTGGGCGAGCATCGTCCACCGCGACCAGCGCGCGTGCGGCCGACCCGAGTGCAGCATCACCACCGGCCGATCCTCGGGCCACCGCGCCAGCGCCTCCAGCGGCGTGAGCGTGCATGCGATGTCCCGACCCTCGAACATGGGCGCATGGTAACGACGGATCATGGCCCGGTTGCGGTGCGGGAGTGAAAAGGAAAGGGCGGCACGCCGGCGGCAGTCTCGACGCGGGATGATTCGATGGATGAATTCTCGCCTTCCGCCCCGATGCCGTCGGCTGCGGAATCCGGCGTGCCAAGCCCTGCCCCTATTTTACCCGTGTTGGTCGGCGAGTCGAGAGCCACTCGGTTGGCGGCGGCGGAATCGCCGGGCGTCAGACCTTCTTCATCACGAGGCTGACGTTGTGGCCGCCGAAGCCGAAGGAGTTGGACATGGCGACGGTGGCGCCCGGCAGGTCGCGGGCGGTGTTGGGCACGAAGTCGAGGTCGCAGTCGGGGTCGGGGGTCTGGTAGTTGATGGTGGGGGGGATCTGGCCGGTCTGCAGGGCCTTGGCGATGACGATGGCCTCGATGCCGCCGGAGGCCCCGAGCAGGTGGCCGGTCATGCTCTTGGTGGAGCTGACGGGGATTTTGTAAGCCAGGTCGCCGAAGAGGCGTTTGATGGCGCGGACCTCGGCGGTGTCGCCCAGCGGGGTGCTTGTTCCGTGAGCGTTGATGTAGTTGACGGAGTCGAGGGGGAGGGCGGCGTCCTTGAGGGCACGTTCCATGGCGGCGGCGGCGCCTTTGCCTTCCTCGTCCGGGGCGGTGATGTGCGAGCCGTCGGCGGATTGACCGTAGCCGATCATCTCGGCGTAGATGCGGGCGCCGCGTTTGCGGGCGTGCTCGTACTCCTCGAGGACGATGATGCCCGCGCCCTCGGCGAGGATGAAACCATCGCGGTCCATGTCGAAGGGGCGCGAGGCAAGCTCGGGCGCGTCGTTGCGCGATGACAGGGCCTTGAGGGCGATGAAGCAGCCCATGCCCAGCGGGGTGAGGGCCGCTTCGCTGCCGCCGGTGATCATGACGTCGGCGTCGTTGTAGCGGATGGTGCGAGCGGCCTCGCCGATGGCGTGAGCGGCCGAGGCACAGGCGGAGGCGACGGCGGCGTTGGGGCCGTGGATGCCGTAGTGGATGCTCACGTTGCCGCTGGCGGCGTTGCACATGAGCTTGGGGACCATGAAGGGCGAGAGGCGGTCGGGCCCCTTCTGCATGAGCTTGGTGTGTCCGGCCTCGAACTCCTCGATGCCGCCGATGCCCGAGCCGATGATCGAGCCGCAGCGCCAGGTGTCCTCTTGGGCGAAGTCGAGGCTGGCGTCCTTGACGGCGTCGATGGCGGCGTTGAGGGCGAACTGGGCGAAGCGATCGAGGCGCTTGGTGGCGCGGTGATCGAGGTTGGGGCCGCCGGTCCAGTTCTGGACTTCGCCGCCGAACCGGGTGGCGAAGGCGGAGGTGTCCCAACGGGTGACGGGCCTGATACCGGACTTGCCCGCCAGCAGGTCATGCCAGACCTGATCGACGGAAAGGCCGAGGCTGGTGACCCATCCCAGTCCGGTGATGACGACGCGACGCTGATGCATGTGAATGGCTGGGGCAAGTGTGAAGGCAAAAGGCCGTGCCGCGGGGGTGCATAGGACGACTGGCCCCGCGCGCTTCACGCGCGGCCGAAGCGATCAGACTCACGTCGGCCGCTGGGAATCAGGCGCCGCCGCTCTTGGCGACGTGCTCCTTGATGAAGTCGATCGCCTGGCCGACGGTCTGGATCTTTTCGGCTTGCTCGTCGGGAATCGAGGTCTCGAACTCGTCCTCGAATTCCATGACCAGCTCGACCGTGTCCAGACTGTCGGCGTTGAGATCGTTCACGAAGTTGGTGTCGCGATTGATCTCGCCCTTGTCCACGCCCATCTGCTCGGCCACGATGGCGATGACCTTTTCTTCAATTTCTTTTTCGTCCATGGGTCGGTCTCTCCTGCGGCCACGTGGGCCTGTTGGCCGGGCAGCCCCGGCTTCGGGTTAGCGGAAATATACTGGAAGCGGGTGCAACTGCCAACCGGCGGCCAGGCAGTGCGTGGTGAATCGTCGGCGGTGAGTGGTTTGCCTGCCCAACACTCAACACCCACGGCCCCTCAGCACATCGTCATCCCTCCATCGACCGTCAGCACCTGGCCGGTGACAAACCCGGCGGCGTCACTGCACAGATACGCCACCGCCGCCGCGATGTCGTCGGGCACGCCGAAGCGCTTCATCGGCGTGGCGGCGATGGCGAAATCCTTCACCTGCTGCGGCAGCACGTCGGTCATGTCGGTCTGTATAAAGCCTGGCGCAACCACGTTGGCGGTGATCCCCTTGCTGGCCATTTCCTTGGCGACCGACTTGGTCATGCCGATCAGTCCGCTCTTGGCGGCGGCGTAATTGGCCTGCCCGGCGTTGCCCACCAGGCCCGCGACGCTGGCGATGTTGACGATGCGTCCGAACTTGCCGCGCATCATCGGCCGCAATGCCGCCCGGCAGGCGACAAACACCGCGCGCAGGTTCGTCGAGATCACATCGTCGAACTCCGCGTCGCTCATCCGCAGCATCAGGTTGTCGCGCGTGATGCCGGCATTGTTGACCAGGATGTCCAGCCGCTTGTGCTGCTCGAAGACCTGGTCGATGAGCTCGGCCAGCTTCGCGTGATCGCTCACGTCGCAGGCCATGACGCTCGCTTTGCCGCCCGCTGCAGTGATCTGATCGGCGACCTGCTGCAGCTTGTCGGCGCTTCGCGCGGTGAGCACGACGTGCCGGCCTTGGGCGCCCAGCGCCCGGGCGATCGCCGCGCCGATGCCGCGCGACGCGCCGGTCACGAGGGCCACTCTGGTTGTCTGTTCATCGCTCATGGGCATCTTCTACTTGGGTTCGGCGTGATTCTCAACCTTGATGTTGCGGTCGATGCGGCGCATCAGGCCCGAAAGCACCTTGCCCGGCGCCAGCTCGACATAACGCTTGTCCGTGCCGAGGTTGGCCGCGGCCCACTGCATCGACTCGCTCCATCGCACCGGTCGGGTGAGCTGTTCGACCAGGCGCAACTTGATCGAAGCGATGTCGCCGCCGTCGTGCGGCTGGGCGGTGACGTTGGAGAGCACGGGGATGCGTGGGACGTGCCACTCGGCGGCGTCCAGCGCCTCGGCGAGGCGGTCGGCGGCCGGCTGCATCAGCGGCGAGTGGAACGCGCCAGCCACGACCAGCGGCGTCGCCCGCAGCCCCATCCGCGACGCCACGACCTGCGCCCGCTCGCATGCGGCCTGGCTCCCGCTGATCACCACCTGCCCGGGGCAGTTGAAGTTGGCGGGCACCAGCACCTCGTCGCCCTTGTTCTCCGGGTCGTTGAGCGACTCCTCGCACACCGCCAGCGCCTGCGCCTCGTCGGCGCCGACCAGCGCGACCATGCCCGAGGGCGTCGCCAGCGCCGCCTCCTGCATCGCCTGCCCGCGAAGCCGCACCAGCTTCAGGCCGGTGAGAAAATCGAACGCCCCCGCCACGTGCAACGCGGTGAACTCGCCCAGCGACAGTCCGGCGGTGGCGACGATCGATGCCGGGTCAATCGCGCCCTGCTCCTTGAGCGCGTCGAAACACGCCACGCTCGTCGTGTAGATCGCCGCCTGCGCGACGTCGGTGCCGTTGAGCGACTCCTCCGGCCCGTCGAAACACACGCGCGAGAGGTCGAAGCCAAGTGCAACGTCGGCGGCGTCGAAGAGCTTGCGCGCGGTGTCGAAGCCGTCGAACCACGGCTTGCCCATGCCGATGTGCTGAGAGCCTTGCCCCGGACACAAAACAATGTCTGATGTCTGATGTCTGATGTCTGATGTTGGAGCGGCTGTCATGGCTTTTTCTTTGTTGTGCGGATAGCGGCGGTGATGATAGCGAATAACTCCTCGCACTCGACGATCAACTTGGTGAGCCGTTCGGGATTGACGAGTCCGCTCTTGCTGATGACGCGGAGCCAGTAGATCGTCTCGCCCGCTTCGCGTTGCGCGGTTTCGAGCGTCGTGATGAAATGTCGCCGTGATGAAACATGGCCTGACTCGCGATAGTTTGCGCCAATGGAGCCGGCGGACCGAAGCACCTGATCTCCGAAAACCTTTGCCGCCGGGGACCGAGGCAGTGCGTTGATCATCCGAGCGACCCTCGCCGTGAACTCCTCCATCCGCTCAATCAATTGCCCCCGATCCATAGCAGAATCTCCAATACAGAGTGTCTCAACATCAGACATTAGACATCAGACATCAAACATCCCTCACAGCCGCCACAGTGAACTCCCCCAGCTCAGGCCGCCGCCCTGGGCGACGAAGATCACGTGGTCGCCTTTGTGGAGTCGGCCCTGCTCCATGAGTTCGTGGAGGCAGATGCCGACGCTGGCGGCGGAGGTGTTGCCGTAGCGGTCGATGTTGATGTAGATCCGGTCGTCGTCGAAGCCCAGCCGCTTCCAGGCGCTCTGCAGCATGCGGATGTTGGACTGGTGGGGAATGACCATCTTCACGTCGTCGGTGGTGAGATCGGCGGCGGCCATGGCCTTTTCGACGCACTCGGCGAGCTTCTCGACCGCGAACTTGTACACGGCGCGGCCGTTCATCTGCAGCGTGTTGAACTTGCCGGTGAAGTGCTCTTTCTCCGACGGAGGGATGTCGGCCTCGGTCCGGGGCACATAGAGCACCTCGCCGCGCTCGCCGTCGCTCGACAGCGATTGATACAGGCAGCCCTGCGCCGCCTCGTCGCTGGCGCTGAGAATCGCCGCGGCGCCGGCGTCACCGAAGAGCACGCACGTGCCGCGGTCCTCGTAATTGACCATGCGCGACAGCGTTTCCGACGCCACGACCGCCACATGGCGGCAGGCGCCGCAGCGGATGAAGTTGTGCCCGATCGCCAGCGCGGCGACGAACCCGGTGCAGGCGATGTTCAGGTCCAGCGCCCCGGCGGGGATCGCGCCAATCTTCTTCACGATGGTGCAGCCCATCGCCGGGCACATCACGTCGGGCGTCATCGTCGCGCACAACAGCAGGTCCAGGTCGGTGGGCTTGAGCCCGGCGTGGGCCAAGGCCTGGGTGACTGCCGCGGCGCCTAGGTCACTGTTGCGCTGCTCGGGCGCGACGATGTGGCGCGTCTTGATGCCCGTGCGCTGGGTGATCCACTCGTCAGAGGTATCGACTATCGTCTCGAGGTCGGCGTTGGAGAGGATGCGATCGGGAATACAGACCCCGGTGCCGGCGATGCGCACACCGGGCGAAGGTCTGATGTCGGATGTCGGATGTCGGGTGTTGCTCATAGGACGGCACGATTCTACAGATTCGACACTCGACATCAGGCATCCGACATTTCTTCGACCGGTTCGAGCCGCGCCAGGGCTTCGACGATGCCGTCGTTGACGCCTTTGTGGGCGTAATCGATGGCGACGCGAATGGCGGCCTTGATCGTGCGGGCCTCGCTGGAGCCGTGGCAGATGAGGCAGATGCCGTTGGCGCCCAGCAGCGGCGCCCCGCCGAACTCGTGGTAATCGTGCTTCTTGTAGATGTTCTTGACCACTTCGCCGAACTTCATCGCCAGCTCGACGTCGATCTCGATCATCTCGTGGGTGATGGTCTTGAACAGACCCGCCGCCAGGCCCTCGGCGAGCTTGAGCACGACGTTACCGGTGAAGCCCTCGGTGATGACCACATCGGCCTTGCCGTCGAACAGGTCGCGGCCCTCGACGTAGCCGATGTAATTCAGATGCGGGTCGGCCTTCATCTTCTTGGCCGTGTCCTTGACCAGCGGCGTGCCCTTGCCCTCCTCGCCGCCGATCGACAGCAGGGCGACGCGTGGGTGCTCGATGCCCAGCACACGCCGGGCATAGACGCAGGCCATGTGGGCGTACTGGTGCAGGTGGTGCGGCTTGGGCTCGGGGTTGGCGCCCACGTCGCTGATGACCAGCGGCCCGAAAAAGGTCGGGATGGTCACGGCGATGCCCGGCCGATGCACGCCGGGCAACCGTCGCATGGACATCTGCGCCGCGGCGACGCAGGCCCCGGTGTTGCCTGCGCTGATGATCACGTCGCACCGCTTGTCGCCGGCCCGCTTGGAGCCGAGCTTGCCCCACACCACGATCGAGCTGTCGGGCTTGCTCTTGACCGCCGAGGTGGGCGGCTCGGCCATGTCGATGACCTGTGTCGTGCCGACGACCTCGATGCGGGCGTCATGCTTGAGGCCGCGCTCGGCCACACCCTCCCGGATGATGGCCTCGTCACCGACCAGCACCAGCCGGTCCTGGGGCGACAGCAGATCGACGGCATCCAAGCTTCCCGCCAGGATGGCGTCGGGGGCGTGATCACCACCCATGACATCGACCGCGATGCGCAATGGGACCGTTCCTTGTCAGCGAGGGGTCACCCCCTGATGTGACCGATCGGGCTCACTCGTCCTTGCCCAGCGACAGCTTCAGGCCCGGCCTCACGTAGCCGCACTCGGTGCAGGCCGTGTGTGGACGCTTGGCCGCGCCGCAGTTGGGACACTTGACCGTCTGGGTTTTCTTCAGCGCGTCGTGGGATCGGCCCATGCGCGTCTGGCTGTGCGTCTTGCGTTGAACGGGGAGCATGGTCGATCACCTTCGCATTGGACTTTACGAGCGATCACGAGCGCCGCCGGGCCGCTTTCCGGGGCTGCCGACGCCTCTAGGCTCATAAAGGGTTGGCAAACATTAACCAAGGGGCGTCGGAGCGTCAAGCGGCCGAGGTCACTTGGCGGTGGCCGGCTCGGGCCGGGGGATGGCCCGGACCGGGGTGGGTTTGGGTGCCGGAGGCGTCGACGCTGTCGCCGTCGCCGCGGGCTGGCCCTCGGCCTTGGGCTTGCGGTCGGGCGCCAGCACCATCGTCATGCGCCGCCCCATCATCTTCGGCGCCGCCTCGACCTTGCTCACGTCCGCCAGCTTCTGACAGATCTCCTGCATCGTGCGGTAGCCGATGTCCTGGTGGGCCATCTCGCGCCCACGGAAGAGCATGACGAACTGCACCTTGTCGGCGTCCGACAGAAACTCGCGGGCGCGGTCCACCTTGATCTGCAGGTCGTGGTCGTCGATCTTCGGACGCAGACGCACGCCCTTGAGTTCGCTCTGCTTGGCGTGGCTCTTGGCCTTCTGCTCCTTCTTCTTCTGGTGGTACTTCCACTTGCCGTAGTCCATGATGCGACAGACCGGCGGGCGCGACTGCGGCGCCACCTCCACCAGGTCCAGCCCCGCCGTCTTGGCGCGGGCCTTGGCGTCATCAAGGGGAACCACCCCCACCTGCTCGTTGTTCTCGTCGATCAGGCGGACCGGAGAAATGCGGATGAGATCGTTGACACGCAGCCTCTTGCCGGATTCTCGCTCCGGCGGCCGAAAACGTCCTCGGGGTGCTATGACTGAGTCTCCTTCAATGGTGGCAGGCTACGAATCAACCACATCCCGGGGTTGCCGCCGGACGATCGCCACCGCATCGCCCGGCGCAGGCCAAACCGGCACATCGCCGACCCCGGGGCGTGTCCGAGCCCCGAGGGTCGCCCGCATTATATCGGACGACGCCCGCAACGCGCAGGCAAAAACAAGACACTTTCCGACGACCGATTCAGACTCGGCGTCGCAACGGAAGGAACTGGTATCGCAAGCGATCCTCGGTCACGGAAACCACCACGCCCTGCTCTGCCACTGACCCCAGCGTTTCCAGCGTCTTGTGGACCAACTCGGCGAATGACGCGGCGGTCAGGCCATCGACGCGAATGCGGATGACGGTGGGACGGGTTGCGCCGGTCAAGGCGAGAATGCGATGGAAATCCGCATCATGACGACGAGGATCAGGTCGTGCGTTTGCGCATGGGCGATCAGAAGCTCGTCGGAGCGGCCGCCAAGGTTCAGGGCGAGGACATGGGCCGCCTCGTAGCCCAGCTTGCGTAGCATGGCTGCCGACCGCAAAGGCGTGCCCTCGTCCAGCAGAAGTTTCACGAGGCCGACCTCAGCGGAACCATCCGGTCTTCAAGGCCCGCCGCCGCATAGGCCAGCGCCTGGCGGATGCTCTCGTCATCGAGCTGCGGATAGTCCTTTCGCAACTCCTCACGAGTGCTGTAACTGGCCACAATGTCCAGTACCCGTTTCACAGTGATGCGCGTGCCACGAACGCACGGCTGGCCTTCCATGACGCCGCGGTCGGAAGTGATGAGGTGGAATGGGTCCATACGAATGGTCTCGCGCTGGTGTCCTACATGATAGCTGGAGCCGTAGCCCAGGCGCGGTACCTGCCCAGGTCAGTCGTGTATCGCCCGCGGCCCCGCCAGACTCAGGTCTTCGTAGATCGCGGCGTTGATGGCGACCCAGCGGCGGCGGTGGCGGGCTTCGCCGGGCATGCCGTCGCACGCCCACGCCACGGCCAACTCGTGCTCGAGGTCGGCAAAGGCGCACGACGACTGGTGCCCACTGTGCCCGACGGTGCGCGCCGAGGCGTGCGGGCCGAACTGATACCAGCACGTGTCCGGGCCGTAGCGCCACGAGTTGAGCATGAAGGCCAGCGTCCAGTCCATGACGTGACGAAAGGTGTGGTCGTGCATGCCGACGCGGGCGGGGCGGACGAGGTTCGCCACGGTCTGCGCCTCGACGACGCCCTCGCCGCCGCGCAGGATCATGTCGTACACGCGGCCGAGTTGTCGAATGGGACCCCATCCTCCGCTGCCGGGCCGGCACACGGCGGCGGCCTGCGGGGTGCTGAGAAAAGCGAAATAGGCGCGCGGCTGCTTCGCATGCGCGTCGGTGTTCACCAGTGGCACGATGCGATCGCCATAGGCGGCAAACCGCGCCGGCGGCATGCCCACCCACGTATCGGTCATCTGCAGCGGATCGAATATCGCCTCGCGCAGGTATTGCTCCAGCGGCCGCCCATCCACGCGGCGGACAATCTCGCCCAGCACGAACGCCCCGGTCGAAGTGTGGTAGCCGGCTTTCCTCCCCGGCGTCCAGCGCGGCTCGGGCCGCAGGTGACAGATGCGGGCGATCTGCGTGGCCCACGGCGCGTCCATCCAGTTGAACGACGCCGACCGGAACCCGCCGGTGTGCGTGAGCACGTGGCGGATCGTGATCGCCTCCTTGCCGTGCGCGGCGAACTCGGGCACGTGGCGCGCCACCGGATCGTCCAGGTCCAGCCGACCACGCTCCCACTGCTGGGCAATGGCGATGGCGACCAGCGGCTTGGTGCTGGACATCCACAGCATCAGCGAGTCGGGCCTGGCTGTCCCGATCGCCATATCAGCCACGACACGCCCGCGGTGCGACACGTAGAGCTGCGCGCCCCTGTGCAGCCGCTGCTCGATCCCCTGCTCGATCGCGGCGATCGTGCGCGGCAGGCTGATGGTCTTTTGGTCTTGGGTCACGCCCGTGCTTCTCGACAGCCGCTTGCGGCTTGGCCTTGGCGCTGCGTCAGAACCAGCAGGTGAACGTCCACGTGTAGGCCGCCCACGCGTCGGTGCCGTCCTGGCCGTCGAACTCCTCGGTCTGGAACGTCTGGCTGTAACCGAAGGTGAAGGCCCAGTTCTGCCAGTGATAGGCGAGCACGGCGCCGAGCTGCAGCTCGCCGACGAGGGGCTTGGCATCGACGCTGAGGCTGTCGCGCCAGGTGTTGCCTTCGAGGAAGAGGTTGTGCTCGACGATGCGGCCGGAGGTGCGGACAAAGCCATAGACGCTCCAGCCCCGGACGTTGTCGCCCGTGACCGAGCCCAGGTTCGTCAGGCGACCGGGCCCGAAGTCGTCGGGCAGGTTCCACCCGGCGCGGAACGTGGCGCCGGCCTCAAGGTGGCGGTGGACGTTGCCCAGCGTCCCGCCGATCTCGGGAATGGCCTGCACACCCCACGCCGACGGCTGGCCGTCGCGCTCCCACAGCGCGTCGAGATCGAACCGCCATTTCTTGCGAATGGTCAACTGCAGCGTCGGCTCGTCGTCGAGCTGGTTGCCCCAGCCGCGCGGCTCCGGGTCGCTGGTGTGCTCGTGAATCCAGATCTGCGCGTCCTCGGCCAGAGACGACGGCCCGACCACGCCCACGTCGAGCTGAAAGTGGTCCAGCGTGCCCACGTCGCGCCCGGCGAACGTGCCCGTCACGCCCTGCCGCTGCACGAACGCCCCGGCGTACAGATAGCCCGCATAAGGCCGATCGTCCGGCAGCGGCGCCGACGTCTCGATGTCCTCGGGCGTGAACATCAACTGCCCGACCGTCAGGCCCGCCGCGACCGACACCGGCTGGCCGAACGACTCGTGGAACGGCAGCTTGTCGTGCAGCCCCTGGATCGCCGGGCCCGCCAGCGCCAGGCTCACGCCCACGCCGTTGGTGTAGTGCCGGTCCGTCGGGTTGTTCGGCTTGAACCGCTCCCCGTCGTTCTCCCAGTAGGCCGCCAGCCCGCGAAACGTGAGCGACGGCCCCGGCTCGATCGCCGGCGCCGGCTCAGGCACAAGGTCCACTGCAGCGACCTCGGGCTCCTGTGCGACCGCCGTCGCCGCCATCGCCCACAGCCACGCCACCGTCCACGTCCGCACGCTCATGCACATCGTCAGCCTCCATGCCCGGCCGCGAGCATCGGGTCGCCGACCTCGCCGCCCATGTGGTGGATCAACTCGGGAAAAAACGCCTCGAAGTCCGCCGCCAGCCCCGCGCGGTGCAGCGCCAGATCCTCGACCGCACGCTCCAACGCCACGCGTCGCCCAAATCGCTGCGTCAACCGCCACGACATCATCGCCAGCACCCGCCTCAGCCCGTCCTCGCTGGCGTACGCCCCCAGCCAGTCCTGCTCGATCATGCGGGCGATGGGCGTTCGCATCGGCGGGGGCATCAGACGCAGGTTTCGGCCCAGCGCGTCGTATACCCGCCCGATGAATCGGGTCAGCGGCTCACTGTGGTGCGCCGCCCACGTCCCGCTCAGCAGGTGATCGTAGAACACGTCCACGAGGATGCCGCTGTAGCGCCCGTGCGCATCGAACAGCCGGGCCTTGCTCCGCGCGAACAGCGCGTGCGTGTCGGTGAAATGATCGACGCGGCGGTGGCGATCGATGGCCCGCTGCACAGCCGCATCATCGCTGCGCCGCCATCGGCCGGGCGCCAAGTCGGGCAATAGGCTCCCGATCATCGCCTGGGGCGAGTCGTGGTCCAGCAGCAGGTGGGCCAGGAAGTTCACGCCGTGAATATAGCCGCGTCGTGTCGGCCCGGCGCCGCGAAGCGGCGCGACGCGCTGACGAATCGCGCCTCACGCGGCGATGGCGGCCATCGCCGGCGCCGGGTACGCGACCCCGCGCGGCAGCGCGCCCGTCGGGTTGCCGCAGGTCGTGATGCACACCAGGTCCCACAGGTCGGCCACGCCGCCGCGAAGCTCCGACGCGTGCTGCTCGAAGTGGTCCATCGCCAGGGCGTAGCGGCTGGTGGCGCGGAACAGCTCGTCCTCGCTGAGGATGTACAGCACGAACAGCGTCGCCAGCATGCGGTCGCCGGTGTCGCGCTCGCCGGTGTTGGCGATCAGGCCCGCGTCATCCTGATGCGCGGCGACGAAAGCCACCGCACGCTCGTGCGCCGCCGCGATGGTCCCGGCGATGTCCCCGTTGGCCGGCAGGTGGTCGCGCAGGACGCGGCCCAGCGCCGCCGCCGCCGCTGCCGTCGCCAGCACGTCGCCGTCGATCCCGCCGTCGGGCGCCTGGCGCTGCAGCAGCCACGCGATCATGTCCCGGCTCAGGTGCGTCGGGCCATAGGTCAGTTCGACCAGCCGCCGCAGCCCCAGCGCCACGGCTGCCCCCGGAAGCTGCGACAGACGCACGCGCAGGGTCAGCGGCAGCGCCATGCCGTTGGCGGCGATCGCCTCCAGCAGGTGCTCGTGCCGGCCGTGCTCGAAGTGACGCAGGATCAGGGGAACGCTGAGCATGCTTGGAAACTCCCGCGAGCCCCGCTCGACCGCCGCTGGCCGGGTACGGGTCCCGTTCGGATTCATTATGAACGGCATCTGTTCGGAAGTCAAGCAAAATGTTCGGAATCCGATCGGGCATTGCGCGCCCGGGGTCGCACCCGCGGGGTGCGGCGGGGCCGGCCGGCATCCTTGGCCACGCGATATTGGCGTAAAAGGACTTGAACGGGTGGGGCGGCGAGATATAATGTTTGGTTTATGATCGGGTATCGCCGACGACCCCGGGCGCTCTGGCTGCGCACGCGTGGAGCGGGGGCGTGGCGGTTAGGGTGGTGCGGATGAAGTGCGGATGCTTTGACGACACCGCGGGGCGGTGCAAGTGCGGATGAAGAGCGGATGCACGGTCACGCCGGCCGTGGCAGACGAAAGCAGCCTCGACTACCATGCCCCCGAACGTTCCTGAAGGCCCTATAGACCCCGGACTCCAGACCCAGACCTGTGACTCCCGACCCCTCACGCATGAACATACTCATCCTCGGCAGTGGCGGGCGCGAACACGCCCTGGGTTGGAAGCTCGCTCAGTCGTCCAGGTGCGGCCAGGTCTTTTTTGCTCCGGGCAACGGGGGGACGGCCGCGGTGGGGACGAACGTCGAGTTGCCGATGGAGCCGGTGAACACGAAGAACGCCGACGCGATCGACTATTTTTGTCGGCAGAACCGGGTGGAGTTGATTGTGATCGGGCCTGAGGATCCGCTGGCGGCGGGTCTGGCGGACCGGCTGGCCAGACCGGGCCGCAGCGTGTTCGGGCCGGTGGCGGCGGCGGCGCGTCTGGAGGCGGACAAGGCCTGGGCCAAGCACCTGATGAAGCAGGCGTCGATTCCCACGGCCGACGCGCGCATCTTCACCGACCACGCCGCGGCGGTGAACTACATCCAGACGCGCGAGACGCCGGTGGTGGTCAAGGCCTCGGGCCTGGCCAAGGGCAAAGGGGCGATCGTCTGCGACGACAACGACGAGGCGCTGGCGGCGGTGAAGCTGTGCATGGTGGACAAGGCCTTCGGCGACGCCGGGGCCACCGTGGTGATCGAGGAGCGGCTGGTCGGGCAGGAGGTGAGCGTGCTGGCGCTGGTCGATGGCCGCAACATTTTCGTCCTCGACCCGGCCCAGGATCACAAGCAGGTGGGCGAGGGCGACAGCGGCCCCAACACCGGCGGCATGGGCGCCTACTGCCCCACGCCGCTGATCGACGATCGCACCATGCGCCTGATCGAGAGCGAGATTCTCGTGCCCACCGTCGATGCCCTCCGCCGCGAAGGCATCACCTACCAAGGCGTGCTGTATGCCGGGCTGATGCTCACCGCCGGCGGGCCGAAGGTCATCGAGTTCAACTGTCGCCTGGGCGACCCCGAGTGCCAGCCGCTGATGATGCGACTGCAGGGCGACCTGGTGGACATCCTGCTGGCCACGTGCCAGGGAACGCTCGACGAGGTGGACTTGTCGTGGGACAGCCGCCACTGCTGCTGCGTGGTGATGGCCAGCGGCGGATACCCCGGGACGTATGAGAAGGGCAAGCCGATCAGCGGCATCGAGGACGCCGAGCGCGACCCGGACGTGAAGGTGTTCCACGCCGGCACGTCGAGCAAGGGCGGCCGACTCGTCACCGCGGGCGGTCGCGTGCTCAACGTCTGCGCCATGGGCCACAGCCTCAAGGACGCCCAGCGCAAGGCCAACGCCGCGTGCGAGCGGATCCGCTTCGAGGGCGGGTTCTTCCGCCGCGACATCGGCTACCGCGTGATGAAATAGGCCACTGCAGCATGACATCGTGCGCACGAGCCATCCTGTTGACGATCGCACTGACTTGGGCCACCGCGTGCGGCCAGCAGCAGCCCGACGATCCGGCGGCGCACATCCTGGGGCGATGGGTCGGCCAGCCCTACACGACCGCCGGCGGCGCCGCCGCACGCGAAACTTACGAATTCAAGACCGACGGCATCCTCCACACGAGCCTGCACATCGACAACCGCGACGACCCCGCCAACCCCGTCGTGCTGCGCAACGACCGCACCTGGCGCTTCGAGGACGGCGACCTGATCGTCGAGACCGACTCCCGCCGCGCCCTGGCCGTCATGCGCAAGGGCCACCTCGAGGCCGCACCCACTGAGGTGACGACGCAACGGTTCCGCATCCGCTTCGCCGGCGACGGCTTCACGCTGTGGAACCGTGACGGTGGCGGGGCGATTGCCTTCGCACGCGACGCCTCGCCGTCGCCACCGACCCCTCGATTGCAGTCAGATGGACCAGCCGTGAATATGGACTGACAGGAGACCCGGCATGAGTCGTGCCATTCATCGGACGTGGTGTTTGTTCGTGACGTGCGCTCTGATCGCGTCCTCGATGGCGCATGCCGGTGCGCCGCTGAAGGCCGGCGACCGCGTCGTGATCTACGGCGACAGCATCACGGAGCAGAAGCAGTATTCGCGCTTCTTGCAGCAGTATGTGTACTGCCGCTATCCCGGACTGGACGTGCGGTTCTACAACGCGGGGTGGAGCGGCGACCGGGCGCCGGGCGCGCTGCAACGGCTGGAGCGCGACGTGCTGGCGCTGAATCCGACCGTCGTCACGCTCTTCTTCGGCATGAACGACGGGCGGTACAAGCCCCTGGAGGATGCGACCGTCAACGACTATCGCCAGAGCATGGAAGGGATCATCAAGACCTTGAAGGCCCGCGACGTGCGGGTGATCGTGTTCAGCCCCGGCTGCGTGGACGCGGATCGGAAGGCGAACCTGAAGAGTGCCGACTACAACCGCACGCTCGCGGCGCTGGGTGAAGTCGGCCGCGAGCTGGCCAAGCAGCACGGGTGCGAGTTCGTGGACGTGCATGGCCCGATGCTGGCGTTTCAGACCGACGCCAAAGCGAAACAGCCGGATTTCACCATGATTCCCGACGGCGTCCACCCCGACCCCAAAGGCCACATCGTCGTGGCGCGGACGATGTTGTCGGCCTTCACCGAGCCGATGCCACCTCTGGGCGAGGTGGATGTGGCCGCGGGCAAGGTGGTCAGCGGCAACGTCGAGATCGTCAGCCGTTCCGACACGCAGTGGGTTCTCAAGGCCACGACGACGACGCCTTACTGGATCGAGCCGGGCTCGACGGCGGTGGCCGAGGCATGCGGGATGACGGCGTACGCCTTGCCGCGGCTGGTGGTCAAAGGGCTGCCCGCCGGCACGTACCAGGTCGTCGTGGACGGCCAGCCCGCCACCCAGGCGACCGCCGAGCAGCTTGCCGCCGGTATCGCAGTGTCATCAACCGCGGGCAAGCGCCTGCACGATCTGGTCGCAACCAAGGAGACGAGCTTCCACCAGGCGTGGCGCACCGTACAGTTGGGCATGGCCGGGATGCCCGGCACGGCCAAGATCGTCGCGGGCCTTCATGCCGCCGACGACGGCTACCACGACAACCTCCACGCCCTGGCGGCGCAGGCCGTGACGCTGACCATCAGCATCGAGCGTCTGTCGTCGGGCCCCAATCTCGCGCTGCGCAAGCCCTACGTGGCCAGCGATCCCAACCCGTACAACTGGGGCATCGGCGCGCTGACCGACGGGTCGTGGGACGCGAACAACAAGACCTGCTTCGCCACCGGCGACGCGCCGCAGTTTCCCAAGTCCGTCACCATCGACCTGGGCGAGCCGGCCACACTCGCCTCGGTCCGGCTGGGCGTGCCGCCGTTCGGCTCCACGCGAACGGTCCGCGTGTCGATCAGTGAGAACGACGCCGCTTACGCGGACGTGGGCAAGGTCGAATTCGCTCAGAAAGAGGCGGCGCAGCAGCAGATTGCCTTCCCCGCCGCCCGCGCGCGCTACGTGCGCCTGACCTACGTCGATCAACACCCCCAGGAAGTCAGCTACAACGGCAACTTCGCCTTCACCACCGAGGTCGAGGTGTACGGGCCCGAGCAATGAGCACATCCATGCCTGCCCACCGCCATCACGCCTTGCCGCTCGATCCCATGTCGCTGGGCGATCTGGGCAGCGCACTGCAACGCCATCTGCTCGAGGACATCGTCCCGTTCTGGACGCGGCACGCGCTCGATCGGGCAGGGGGGATCAACACGTGCATCCGCGACGACGGCGTCGTCGTCAGCCGCGACAAGTACATGTGGTCGCAGCTCCGGGCGATCTACACCTTCAGCGCGTTGTACAACCACATCGAGCCGCGGCAGGAGTGGCTGGACGCGGCGGCGGCGATCTACGCGTTCTGCGCTCGGCACGGCCGCGACGGGCAGGGGCGCTGGGTGTTTCGCCTGGACGCCGACGGTGGCACGCTGGAGGGCGCCACCAGCATCTTCACCGACAGCTTCGCCATGCTGGGATGCTGTGAGTACCACCGCGCCTCGGGCGACGCGGGGGCGCTGCAGTTGGCCATCGAGACCTGGCGCAACGTCGCCGCCCGCCTTGCCGTGCCGGGCTCCTATCCGATCGCGCCCTACGAGCTGCCGCCGGGACTCGAGGCCCATGGCGTCAGCATGGCGTTCTCGCTGGCCTGCCACGAGCTGGCCCTGCTCACGCGCGACGCCGACGTGCAGCGCCAGGCCCTGGCGTTCGCCGTCAGTGTGATGGATCGCTTTCGTCGGCCGCAGCGCCGGGCGCTGATGGAGTTCGTCCGCGAGGACGGGTCGCTGGACGACTCGCCGGCGGGACGCACCGTCGTGCCGGGGCACGCCATCGAGTCGATGTGGTTCCAGATCCACCAGTTTCAACACCTGGGCATGCACGATCGCGTCGCCCAGTGCGTCGAGTGCATCCGCTGGCACATGGACCTGGGTTGGGATCCCGAGTACGGCGGACTGCTGCTGGGCCTGGACATCGACGGCAAGCAGCCCATCTACTGGAAGTTTCACGACACCAAGCTCTGGTGGCCTCAGACCGAAGCGCTCTACGCCCTGCTGCTGGCGCACTCGATCTGCGGCGAGCCGTGGTGTCTGCAGTGGTACTGGCGTCTGCACCGTATCGCCTTCACGCATTACCCTGTGGCCGACCACGGCGAATGGACCCAGCGACTGGATCGCCGGTTCCAGCCATTGAGCACCGTCGTGGCCCTGCCGGTGAAGGACCCGTTCCACCTGCCGCGTGCGCTCATCATGATGATCCGTTTGTTGCGTGAGCAGGCGTGAGGGTCGTCGCCGTCGGCGGGGATGTCGCTCAAGCGCCGGCGGGATGGAGGTTTTCGTTGGCGGGGTTGTAGCCCTCGACGCGGCGGATGACCTGGACGAGTTCGTGGACGTGCGACTGGATGTGGTCGATGGAGGCGCCGCCTCGGATCAGATCGTCGAGGGGTGCGGCGGCGTCGGTGATGGGCATGAGGCCATAGAACCCGCCGCTGCCGCGCAGCTTGTGAATCATCTCGCCGAGGAGGGCGAGCTGGCCCTGCTCGAGGAGGGCGAGCAACCTGGCCACCTGGCGGGGAAGCTGATCGATGTAGGTCTGGAGAAACGGCTCGACATCCTCGTCGAGGTCGGCGCGGATGGCGGGGGGCGAGGCATGGTCGATGGGCAGCTTCAGGTGCTGGGCGATGGCCAGCAGCAGGTTCTCGCGGCGGATGGGCTTGGTGAGGTAGTCGGTGCAGCCGGCGTTGAGGCACTTGTCGCGGTCGTCGGCCATGGCGTGGGCGGTGAGAGCGATGATAGGACCGGTGTAGCCCTTAGTGCGCAGGCGAGCGGTCGCGCCGTAGCCGTCGAGCTCGGGCATCTGCATGTCCATGAGGATGAGGTCGAAGGGCTGGTTGGCGTGCATGGCGGCCAGGGCCTTGGCGCAGCCGACGCGGCCATTGTCGGCGAGGGTGACGTCGGCGCCGGCGCGGCGGAGATACATCGACAGGAGCTGGCGGTTGTCCTGACCGTCATCGACGAGGAGGATGTGGCCGCGCAGGGCGGTGAGGGGCATGGGTTTTTGTCGCGGCTCGACGCCGGCCAGGGCTTCGCGGCAGTCGGCGAGCCGGGGCACGCCTTCGAGCGGACCGGGGTCGATGGTGAGGGTGAACGTGCTGCCGCGGCCGGGCGTGCTGTCCACGGCGATGTCGCCGCCGAGCATGCGGGCCAGTCGGCGGCTGATGGGCAGGCCCAGGCCGGTGCCACTGTAGCGTCGCGTGGTGGTGTTGTCGGCCTGCATGAAAGGCTCGAAGAGGCGGCCGACGTCGCGGGCCGTGATGCCGATGCCGGTGTCGATGACGTCGAAGCGCAGCCGCGGGGCGTGGGGTGGTGAGTCGTCCAGGGCCATCGTGACCCTGATCCAGCCCTGGTCGGTGAACTTGATCGCGTTGCCGACAAGGTTGATGAGAATCTGCCGCAGGCGCGTCGGATCGGTTCGGACGGTCTGAGGCACCGGCCCGTGGCTCTTGACCTCGAGCGCGAGGCCCTTCTCCGCCGCACGCACACGCATGAGCGACGCCAGATCGCTCAGAACGCGACAGGGCACGCACTCGACCAGATCGATCACCGGCGTGCCCGACTCGATCTTGGACAGGTCGAGAATGTCATTGATGACCGTCAGCAGGTGCTCGCCGTTGCGGCGGATCGTGTTGACGTAGTCCAGGCGATCGCTGGCCGTGTGCTGCGGGTCCAGCAGCAGGTCGGCGTAGCCGATGATCGCGGTCATGGGCGTGCGGATCTCGTGGCTCATGTTGGCCAGGAACTGGCTCTTGCTCTGGTTGGCGCGGTCGGCAGCATCGCGGGCCTTGAGCAGCTCGGCCTCGACGCGGCCGCGCAACGCCATGTCCCGACGGATCAGCCAACCCGACACACCCACCAGCGCGAACGCCAGCAGGCTGCCCACGGTGATCACGCACACGGTGATCCAGGCGCTGTGTGCCGTGTCGTCGCGTCGGGACTCCAGCCGTCGCGCCTCGGCATCGTGCATGTCCGACAGGGCCAAGCGAATCGCATCCATCAACGCTTTGCCCCGCCCCGTGGCGATGTGCGCCTGCGCCGAAGCGAATCCCTCCACCTCGCGCGCCCGGATCATCTCGCGCAGAAACGCCAGCTTCTCATCGATCAGCTCCGTCAGCAAGACGACGCGCGCCTGCTGAGCCGGTTGGTCGGCCGTGAGCGCTCGCAGCGCCTGGATTCTGGCGTCGATCGCGGCGACGGCCGCATTGTAAGGTTCCAGAAAGCGGTCCTGGCCGGTGATGACATAGCCACGCTGGCCGGTCTCCGCGTCCTTGACCACTGAGCCCACTTCGGCGATCGCGGCGATCACGCGCTGCGTGTGCTCGTTGAGTCCCGTCTCCATCGAAAAGTTGCGTATGCTCGCGTACGACACGATCCCGATCACGCTCAGCAGGAACAGCGCCGCACCAAAACCCAGCGTGATCTTCCGCTGCAACCCGGGCATGTTGCCGCGATCTGTTGCATCGGTCAGTCCCGCCACCATCGCCCAGCCCGAGGCGTACGGCCCGGCGCCCAGCGTCAGCACGCCCAGCGACAACAGCAGGAAGCCCATCGCCGTGTGCAGCGCGATGGGAATCAGCGCCGTGGGCCGATACAGACTCGTTACCCCGTTGAGATACCCGATGACCGCCACCACGGCGAGCATGGCCGTGAGCAGCGCCAGGACGTTGCGACCGATCGCGGCGGCGCGTGTCGCCCAACTCGCCAGACCTAGCGCCGCACCCAGTAGCACGAACAGCGCAGCGGTGTTGGGCGCCATGCGGTTGGGAATCACCGAGCCGTCCGTCGTGACAGGCCCGCCGGTATCGAGCCGATTGGCGAACAGCAGTTCATCCACGCCCAGGCTCAGCGGAGTGAAGTAGGCCAGCAGTCGTCCGGCGCCCAGCACCACCACGACACACGCCAGCCCCGTCGCCGCCATGCGCATCCCACGCCACGTCCGCGCCACCGTGTGCATCCACAGCGACAGCCCCGCCAGCAGGAAGCCCACCGCCGTCGCCGGATTCATCGCCACCAGATTGGGCACCACTCGCTTGAGCGGCTCGCTGTCCAGCCACCAGCCGATCAGCACGCTCGCGCCGATCGCCATCGCCGCGCCCGACAGGGTCTGCGTTTGCCAGGCCGTCCTGTGGCCCGACTCTTCCCCTGAGGTTGCGAGCAGTCCCGGTTCGCTCATCACCTTGGCCGCCTGTGAAAGTCCAGCATCCGTCCGTTGCCCAGTATCGGCCGCCGGGCGTTGAGGGGTGAACAAGTAGGCCGCGCCGGGTCTTTCTGACCGCGGGGTCGAGAATCTTCTTGACAAGATCATCAGATAAGACGATAGTATGGTCGTTTGATGGAACGACCCATGCTCGCCCTCTCGCAAACCACCGGCTACGCCATCCTCGCCCTGGCGTGCCTGCGCGAGTGCGGCAACGGCCTGATGCTGGCCAAGGACATCGCCGCCTGCACGGGCATCCCCCTGCCTTACCTGTCGAAAATCCTGCATTCACTCGCCTGTTCGGGCCTGATCGACGGCAAGCGGGGCTACCGCGGCGGGTTCGCCCTCAATCGGCCCATGACGAAGATTTCCTTCCACGACGTGGCGGTGGCCATCGAGGGCGAGGACTACCTGCCGCAGTGCATGCTGGGGCTGGGCGTATGCCTGCATCGGCCCAATTGCCCTGGCCAGTCGTTCTGGAGGATGGAGCGAGCACGGATCGAGCGTCACCTCAAGCGCACGACACTGGCGACGGTCGGCCGCCAACAGATCTGTTCGGGTGCGGCCGGTGGCGATGAGTCATGTCGCTGTAGCGAGCTATGCACGTCCACGGTCGAGTCGGGGCCAGTGCGATCGGCGGCATCGCGGCGTCGAGCCGGACGGATCAGGGCGGCAACATCCAGGAGCAGATCATGAGCATGAACCGACGGGAGTTCGTCACGGCGACGGCGCTGGCGGGCGCGGGGGCGGCCGCGGTGGCGACGGGCGTATCACTCAACGAGCTGGCGGGCCAGCCGCGCGACCCGCGCGGCGCGGCAACCATCCGCAGCCTGCCGGTGCTCAACAACATCAAGCCCAGGCCCAACGAGGACGTGCTGCTGCGCATGCAGCGCGACCTGGTCAAGGCGATGGCCAAGCCGGTCGAAGACCGCCACTGGATCATGGTCATCGACACGCGCAAGTGCGTCGGTTGCGACGCCTGCACCGTCGGGTGCGTGGCGGAGAACAAGCTGCCGCCCGGCGTGGTGTATCGTCCTGTTGTCAAGGAGGAGATCGGTACGTTCCCCAACGTGCAGCTTCGCTTCACGCCCCGGCCGTGCATGCAGTGCGACAACCCACCCTGCACCCCCGTCTGCCCCGTCAAGGCCACGTGGAAGCGGCCCGACGGCATCGTCACCATCGACTACGACAAGTGCATCGGCTGCCGCTACTGCATCACCGCCTGCCCCTACCACGCGCGGACGAGCGACTTCGGCGAGTTCTACGGGCAGGACGCGGCAGTCGGCGCGCCCGAGGGAGAACAGCGCCCGCTGGAAGGCGGCATTCAGCCGTGGGAGGACGTGCCCAACTTCGAGTACGCCAAGAACTGGCAGCGTCAGCCGGGCCAGAAGAAGTCGCCGCGGGGCAACGCCCGCAAGTGTCACTTCTGCCTGCATCGGCTGGAGGTCGGGCAACTGCCGATGTGCGTGACGACCTGCATCGGTCGCGCGACGTTCTTCGGCGACGCCCACGATCCGGACTGTCTGGCCGTCGAGCTGATCACGAAGAACCAGGTGCAGACGCTGCTGCCGCACCTGGGCACGAAGCCGCGGGTGTATTACGTCGTCTGAACCTAGAGCCAAGGAGCCGAGCATGGCCGCCGCGATCACGTATCGATTCGACCGCCGCTGGGATTTTCTGCTGTCGCTGCTGGTGGGGCTTACCGCCGTGGGCGTGGGCGCCGTGGGCGTGCTGCGCGTGCTGTTCGCCGGGGACCACGGTGCCATGGGCAGCGCTGTGCCCTGGGGGTTGTGGGTGTCGGTCTATGTCTATTTCGTCTGGATGGAAGTGGGCATGATCCTGGGCTACTACGCCCTCAAGCACGTGCTGCACGTCAAGGGCATCGAGACGCTGGGGCCGGTCATCGTCATGGCGGCGATCTGCGCCCTCGTTTCGGCGCTGGCGATCATCGGCATGGATCTGGGTCACCCCTTCCGCGCCTGGCGCGCGTTTGTCTTCCCGACGTTCGGCTCGCTCATGACGTGGATGATCTGGCTGCACGCGTTTTACCTGGTGCTGCTGATCGTCGAGTTCTGGGCGTACCACAACGACTACGAAGACCTGATCAAGTGGCTCAACTGGGTGAACATCCCGGCGGGCATCGCGCTGATCGGGGTGATCGGGTCGCTCTTTGGCGTGGTGGCGGCCAGGCCGTTCTGGAGCAGCTCGGTGCTGCCGATGGCGTTCGCCATGTCGTCGCTGGTGGCGGGCACGGGGTTGATTCTCCTGCTGCACCTGCTCTTTTCGCCGCTGGCGGGACGTGAGCAGTACGTGCAGACGGCCACGGAGCTGGGGCGGTTCCTCATGTGGGCGATTCTCATCGGTGCGATCGCGGCGGTGGCGAACCTGCTGGTGTCGCTGTATCCGGGCGTGCCGGCGCGCGTCGAGGGTATGAGGCTGCTGCTGTTCGGGCCCTACTGGTGGACGATCTGGGTGGTGCACCTGGGGCTGGGCACGCTCGTGCCGCTACTGCTGCTGGTGTTTTGCCGCCGGCGGATGGGCGCGCTGCTGTTGGCCGCGGCGCTGCTGGTGGGCACGTTCGTCATGGTCCCGCTGAACCTGGTGATCCCCGGCCTGGCATACCCCACGCCCGAGCTCAAGGGTATCGCCACGGCCTATCAGCATCCGCGGCTGAGCTACGACTACTTCCCCAACTCGACCGAATGGCTCGTGGTGGCGTTCGCGGCGGGCCTGGCGCTGTGCCTCTTCGCCGTGGGCTACCGCGCCCTGCTGCACTCCTACTACCGACGGCTGGCTCAGAGCAACGGCAACTGACACGGACGACGAAAGGACGATGCGATGTCCACTCCCATGACGCAAGCACAAGCGAACAAGACCCGTCGCCAGTTCCTCGCCGGCGGCGCCCTGCTGGGCAGCGGCCTGCTGACCCCGCGCGCCCAGGCGGCGATCCGCGAAGGCTCGTCGGTGCTCGACAGCCCCCGCCCCGACGCCGACTACGCCCTGGCCAACCCCGAGAACATGCTCTACACGGCGTGCCTGCAGTGCAACACCGGCTGCGGCATCAAGTGCAAGATCCAGGACGGCGTGGTCAGCAAGATCGACGGCAATCCCTACAACCCGTGGACACTCCTGCCGCACCTGGACTACGCCATCGCCACCGACGACGCCGCTGCAGTGGACGGATCGATCTGTCCCAAGGGTCAGGCCGGGCTGCAGTCGGCCTACGACCCGTACCGCCTGCGCAAAGTGCTCAAGCGAGCGGGCGCGCGCGGCGAGGGCCAATGGATCACCATCCCCTTCGACCAGGCGATCCGCGAGATCTGCGACGGCGGCAAGCTCTTCGCCCACGTGCCCGGCGAGGAAGACCGCCAGGTCGAGGGCATCGGCTCGTTGCTGCAGTTGACCGACGCCAAGGTCGCCGCCGAGATGGACAAGGACATCAAGGCCCTCTGGGCCGAGAAGGACAAGGCGAAGAAGGCCGAGCTGGTCGCGGCGTTCAAGGACAAGCACGCGGCGCACCTGGACAAGCTCATCGACCCGGATCATCCGGACCTGGGCCCGAAGAACAACCAGATCGTGCTCAACTGGGGCCGGCTCAAGGGCGGCCGCGGCGATTTCTACAAGCGGTTCGCCACGGCGCTGGGTTCGACTAACGCGCACGGCCACACGACCGTCTGCCAGGGCTCGCTCTATTTCACCTGCAAGGCGATCAGCGAGCAGTACACCGAGGGCAAGTTCAGCGGCGGGCAGAAGTTCTACTGGCAGGCGGACCTGGAGAACAGCCGCTTCGTGCTGTTTGTCGGGGCCAATCTGTTCGAGGCCAACTACGGACCGCCCAATCGCGCTGTGCGGATGACTGACAACCTCGTCAAGAAGTTCACGACGATCGCCGTCGCCGATCCGCGGTTCAGCAAGCTGGCGAGCAAGGCGTGGAAGTGGCTGCCGCTGAAGCCCGGCAACGACATCCCGCTGGCGCTGGCGATGATCCGCTGGTTCTTTGAGAACGACGCCTACAACGCCAAGTTCCTCGCCCACGCCAACAAGGCCGCCGCCACTGCGGGCGGCGAGGCGAGCTGGTCCAATGCGACGTGGCTCGTGGCGATCAAGGACGGCAAGCCCGGCAAGCTCGTCCGCGCCAAGGACCTGGGCCTGAGCGAAGGCCACGAACTAGTGGTGATGGTCAACGGTACGCCGACGGCCGTCGATCCCAACAGCACCGACGCTCCGATCGTCGGCGATCTCTTCGTCGATGCCACGCTGCCCAACGGCACGACGGTCAAGAGCGGGCTGCAGATCCTCAAGGAATCGTCGATGCAGCGCAGCATCGCCGACTGGTGCGCCATGGCCGACTGCCGTGAGAGCGATGTTGTTGCAGTGGCCCGCGAGCTGGCCAGGTGGGGCAACGCCGCTGCAGTGGACATCCACCGAGGTCCGGCCCAGCACACCAACGGCTTCTACGCCGTCCTCGCCTGGATGAGCCTCAACATGCTCCTGGGCAACTTCGACCACAAGGGCGGCATGATCGCCGCCGCCACCTACGACACCATGGGCAAGGGCGAGCTGTTCGACCTTAAGAAGCACCCCGGCGCTATCAAGCCCTTCGGCATCAGCTCGATCCGCCACGACGTCGATTACGAGAAGACCACGCTCTTCGCCGGCTATCCCGCCAGGCGCAACTGGTACCCGCTGGCCAGCGACATGTACCAGGAGGTGATCCCTTCCATCGGCGACGCCTACCCCTATCCGGTGAAGATCCTCTTCCAGTACATGGCCGCCCCGACCTACGCCCTGCCCGCCGGTCACACCAACATCGACGTGCTGCGCAATGTCGAGAAGCTGCCGCTGTTCATCAGCAACGACATCATCGTCGGCACGACCTCGATGTACGCCGACTACATCTTCCCCGACCTGTCGTTCCTCGAGCGCTGGGAGTTCCAGGGCAGTCACCCCAACATCCCCGCCAAGGTGCAGCCGGTGCGCCAGCCGGTGATGGCCCCGATCCCCGAGGACTGCGAGGTGTTCGGACAGAAAATGCCCCTGTCGTTCGAGTCGATGATGCTGGGCGTGGCCGAGTATCTCAAGCTGCCCGGCTTCGGCGACAATGCCCTGGGCGACGGCGTGGCGTTCAAGCACCCCGATGACTACTACCTGCGCATGGTCGCCAACCTGGCATTCGGCGAAAAGCCCGATGGCTCGCAACAGGTCCCCGACGCAGACGCGCGCGAGATGGAGCTGTTCGCCAAGGCCCGCCGTCACCTGCCCCCCACCGTGTTCGACCCCGACCGCTGGCGCGCCATCGTCGGCGAGGCCAACTGGCCCAAGGTCGTGTACGTGCTCAACCGCGGCGGCCGTTTCCAGGACCACGACAAGAACTACAAGGGCGCCATGGTCGCCAATGTCTATGGCAAGCTGCTGAATCTCTACCAGGAAAAGACCGCCGCCACCATCCACGCCGGCACCGGCAAGCCGCACCCCGGCTACGCCACCGATGTGCCCGTCGCCGACTTCACCGGCCAGCCCACCGATAAGCTCCGCGACGGTCACGAACTGGCCCTCATCACTCACCGCACCATCAGCCAGTGCAAGAGCCGTACCATCACCAACCCGTGGCTCACGCCGCTGATGCCCGACAACGGCATCCTCATCAACCCCGCCGACGCCGCCAGGCTGGGCCTGCGCCACGGGCAGATGGTCAAAATCGCCAGCGCCACCAATCCGACCGGGCAGTGGCCACTCACTGCAACGCAGCACAAGCCGATGGTCGGCAAGCTCGTGCTCACGCAGACGATGCGCCCGGGCGTCATCAGCTTTGCCCTGGGCTTCGGCCACTGGGCCACCGGCGCCGCCGACGTGACGATCGACGGCCACCTCATCCGTGGTGAGCCCCGCCGCGCCGCCGGCGTCCACGCCAACGCCGCCATGTGGACCGACCCCCACGTGACCAACACCTGCATGTTCGATCCCGTCGGCGGCAGCGTCAGCTTCTACGACACCCACGTGAAACTCGAACCCGCATCGGCATAAACGAACGGAGGTCCTTTCCCCCATGACCACACTCGCATTCCTCGGTTGGATCGGCGCCAAGGAGGCGCTGGTCATTCTCGCCATCGCGCTGCTCATCTTCGGCAGACGGCTGCCCCATGTCGCGCGCAGCATCGGCCGTACCGTCGTCGAGTTTCGCCGTGGGCTGGGCTCGTCGTGAAGCCTCGGCCCATCACGGCGCTTCACGCCATAGCTTTCGACGTTATCCTCATGCAGGTGCCGTGGCGCACGCGGCCCTGACGGCGGTTCGCCGCCGCACAGCCATCGCGCCGAAAGGGAGGCTGACCATGCCCGATGCCACGAAGAAACTGCCGGCGACGTACAAGGCCTTCATCACGAAGTTCCCCGAGTTGGGCGCCGCCCACGAGTCGGTGGCCCGCGCGGTGGACGCCGCCGGCCCGCTGGACCGCAAGACCTGCGAACTCATCAAGATGGGCATCTGCGTCGGCGGCGGGCTGGAGTCGGCCTTCCGCAGTCACGTGCGGCGGGCGATGCAGCACGGGGCGAGCGTCGCCGAGGTCGAGCAGACGGTGCTGCTGGCGATGAACACCTGCGGGTTCCCACGGACGGTCGCAGCCTGGCAGTGGGCGCAGCAGCAGATCGAGCGCGACCGCAGCGAGGGCGGGGCATGACCGTGACCGTGCGATTGTTCGGCGCGGAGGCCCAGGCCGCCGGCTGCGACGAGCTGGTGCTGCAGTTGCCTGGCGACCGGTCCACCTGCGCGGCGGTGCGCGAGGCTATCATCCAGCGGTTCCCGAAATTGTCGGCGGCAACGCGGCACGCACGGCTGGCGGTGAACTACGATTATGCCGACGATGGCCGCACCGTCGCGCCCGGTGACGAGGTGGCCTTGATCGGAATGGTCAGCGGCGGATGACAATCGATGTGGACATTCTCGACGGGGCGCTGCCCGACGACGCAGCGGCATGGCGCGTCCCCGGCGCGGGGGCGGTTGTGTCGTTCGAGGGCGTGGTCCGCCCGGAGGAAGGGGGGCGCCCCATCGACGGGCTGACCTATGACGCCTACGAGCCGATGGCGCAGCGGCAACTGCAGCGATTGGGCGAGGAGGCGGCGCAGCGATGGGGACTGCTGGCGCTGCGCGTGCGTCACAGCCGCGGTGTCGTCCCCGCCGGGACCTGCTCCTTCCGCCTGCAGATCGCCTCGCCTCACCGCAAGGAGGCCCTGGCCGCCATGGACTGGTTCATCGATCAGCTCAAGATCGAGGTGCCCATCTGGAAACGGGCATGCGAGGCGGCGATCCCCTGCGACGAGGCCCGGCGATGACGACGACCACGATGACACCCGCGGCCCGCGATGCTTCGCCCCAGGCGGCGCTGGACGTGCTGCTGTCGCAGCTTGCGCCGGTGGACGCCGAGCATGTTGCACTTGACGCTGCGGCCGGCCGCGTCTTGGCCGAGGCCGTCGTCGCCGACCGCGACAGCCCGCCGTGCGACGTCAGCGCGATGGACGGCTACGCGGTGCGCGTCGCCGATGTCGGCGCTCCGACGCTGCCGGTGACGGGCGAGGCGGCCATCGGCTGCGCCCCGCCGACGCATCGAGTCGGGACGGCCACGCGGATCTTCACCGGCGGGCCGATCCCGCCCGGCGCCGACGCTGTGATTCGCCGCGAGGACGTGGACGAGTCGCCCCGGAGCGTCGCGTTGACCGAACGTGCCCGCGCCGCGGGCCAGGGACAGAGCATTCGCCGTCGGGGCGAGAATCTGCGCGCCGGCGGCGAGGTGCTGGCCGCGGGCACGCGCATCACCGGGCCTGTACTCGCGGCGCTGGCGACGTTCGGCGTCGCCCGGCCGCGCGTGCATCGCCGCGTGCGCGTGGCCGTCATCGTCACCGGCGACGAGCTGCTGCCCCCCGACGCCACGCCTCAGCCGTGGCAAATCCGCGACTCCAACACCAGCGCCGTCATCGGCGGGCTGGCGGGCTGCCCCTGGCTTGACATCGCCGACACTCGCCGCGTGCGCGACGATCTGGACGACATTGTCGCTGCAGTGGCCCAGTCGTTGCGCGACTGGGACGCCGTGATCCTCACCGGCGGCGTATCGATGGGCGATCATGACCACGTTCCCGACGCCGTGCGCCGCGCCGGCGGCGAGGTGGTGTTCCACCGCCTGCCCATCCGGCCCGGAAAGCCCGTGCTCGCGGCGATCGGACCGCGGGGCCAGGTTCTCTTCGGTCTGCCGGGCAACCCGGTGTCGGCGCAGACGACGCTGCGCCGCTTCGCCCTGCCGGCGCTGGCTGTGAAAGCGGGCATCACGAGCCGTCATGGGGCCACTGCATCGGTCCGCATCGCCAACGCCGACGCCAGGCGCCTCGCCCTGACGTGGTTCCGCCCGGTGCGGGTGATCGAGCCGGGCGTCGCCGAGCTGATCGACAGCCGCGGCTCGGGCGACATGGTCGCCTCGGCGCACAGTGATGGTTTTGTGGAAGTGCCGCCGGACGGCGGCGGCGAGGGTCCGTTCGTTTTCTTCCCGTGGGAAGCTGCACCATGAGCCATGCCGGCGATCGATCGCTGACGCACGTGGACGCCGCCGGGAAGGCCCGCATGGTCGATGTGGGCGACAAGGCCGTGACGCGCCGCCGTGCCGTCGCCGAGGGTTTTGTCCGCTGCAGTCCCGAGCTGGTGGCGGCCATCCGTGAGCACCGCGTCGCCAAGGGCAACCTGCTGGATGTGGCCCGACTCGCCGGCATCCAGGCCGCCAAGCGCACTGACGAGCTGATCCCGCTTTGCCACAGCCTGCCGCTGGATCATGTCGATGTCGAGGCGACGGTGGCGGACACGGGTGTGCGGCTGCGTGCGACGGCCGGTACGACCAGTCGCACGGGCGTCGAGATGGAGGCCCTCACCGCCGTCGCCGTCGCCGCGCTCACCGTGATTGACATGGGCAAGGCGGTGGACCGGGCGATGATCGTCGAGTTTGTGCAACTGGTCGAGAAGTCCGGCGGGCGCAGCGGGGAGTGGCGCCGGCCCCAGGAGCGTGCGTGATGACCGGCCCCATCCGATTTGCCGTGTTGACCGTCAGCGACCGCTGCTCGCGCGGCGCGGCGACGGACACCAGCGGCCCGGCGCTGCGCAGGCTGCTCGAGGAGACGACAAGTGCGACCTGCGTCGCCGCGGCGTGCGTGCCCGATGAGCAGCCCGCCATCGCCGGACAACTGCAGCAATGGTCCGACGGCGGCGACGGCATCGACCTGATCGTGACCACCGGCGGCACGGGCCTGGCCCCGCGCGACGTGACGCCAGAGGCCACACGCACCATCCTCCACCGCGAGCATGCCGGACTCATGGAGCTGGCTCGCCTCCGCTGCATGGTCAAGACCCCCCGCGCCTTCCTGTCTCGCGGCGTCGCCGGAACCCGCGGTCGCACGCTTATCCTCAACCTGCCCGGCTCCCAGCGCGGATCGACCGAAAACCTCCAGGCGATTCTCGACATCCTCCCCCACGCCATCGAAACCCTCCGCGGTGATGTGCAGGACGACGGCCGACCCGACGCCGTCGCCGCGCCCGGCGCTGGCCACGTCATCCAGCATCGAGACTGATTTTGATGGACCGCGTGCCGGTTTACATCCTCGCCGGAGGCAAGAGCAGCAGGTTCGGCTCGGACAAGGCTCGCGCGCTGCTTGACGGCAAGCCTTTGATCCTGCGTGTGATGGAGGCGGTGTCGCCCTACGCCGCGCGCGTCACGGTGGTAGCGGAAACGGCGGGCAAGTACGACGATCTGGGGCTGACCACGATTGCCGACATCGAGCCCGGCCGCGGGCCGATGGGCGGGCTGCGCACGGCGCTTCTGGACAACCGCGATGAGGACTGGTTGCTCTTGCTGTCGTGCGACCTGGTGCGCATCGAGCCGGTGTGGATCGAGTCGCTGCTGGCGGCGCGGTCGTCGGCCACGGCGGCGGCGTTGTACGCCGATCGCTGGCAGCCGCTGGTGGGCGTGTATCACCGCTCGTGCCTGGCGGAGGTCGAAGCCTGCATGGCGCGACGGCGGCGGTCGATCCGCGAGATGCTCGACGCGCTGGACGCCACGCGCGTGGCGGTGACCAACGCCACCGCCGAGGCCATCCAGGTCAACACGCCCGCCGAACTCGACGCCGTGTCGCGTCGTCACGCCCAGAACCCGTCGCGTTGACTACGATGCATCGTCATGGCTGGACCAGGCAACATCCGCATGAAGGTGATGCGGCTGCTTCGCGGCGCGTCGCACCGCTACGACGCGCTGCGGGCGATGTCGCAGGCGGTGTCTATCGGGATCCTGCTGATCGTGCCGCTGTCGGGTCTGGCACGGGTGGACGTGTGGGGCGGACGGCACGCGCTGTTGTTCGAGCCAGCTCCATGGAAGCACGCGCTGGCGGGGGTCATTATCGGCATCGCGGCGATGTATGTGGTGACGTTCCTGAGCAACCTCGTGGCGGGGCGGCTGTTCTGCGGCTGGGGCTGCCCGGTGGGACAGGTGTCGCGCTTTGGCGAAGCGGTCGAGACTCCCGCCATGACGTGGCGACGGAGGCTGCTTGCGCACGTCGCCGGCGCTGCCTTCAGCGCGGCGTTCGTGGTGAGCGTCATGGCGTGGTGGGTGGACGTGCGTGTGTTCGTGCAATGGTCCACTGCAGCAGCATGGGCGTGGGCCGTGCTGGCCGTGGGCGTGGCGGGTGCGTACGCGCACGGACGCTGGTGGCGGTGGGAATTTTGCAAGCAGGCATGCCCCATCGGGCTCTACTACACCTTTGTTGCTGCGTCGAAACACTACGGCGTGCACTTCCGTAACCAGCAGAGCACGTGCATCGAGTGCGACGCCTGCGACCACGTCTGTCCCGTGGACCTGGCCCCGCGGGACCTCATGCGGCCCATCCCGGCGCGCGGCGGCGTCAGCGTCCACGGCGCGCCCGGCCGAAATCACTGCCTCGAATGCGGCGACTGCATCCGCGCCTGCGAGAAAATGATCCAACTCAAGGGCCACGAACCCGTCCCCCTGCTCCTAGGCTACTACCGCGGCCCGCAACGTATCGACGTGACCCGCGACGGCGAGCCTGTCGAGCCCGTCGCCCCGTGAAGTCACGGATCGCCGCGCACGGGTACACTCATGCCCCCGGGCGATGGAGAACGACGAGGTTCTGTGGTCAGGCATCCAGCACAACCCAGCCCCAACAGGCAGCGAGGCGCCAGCTATCGCAGCATGCACCGCCGCCGCAGTCACAACGAAGCGCACGATGGTCCGCATGACCACGCCGCGCCGCAGGTGATGGAGCATCCGCTGGTGCCGGCGGGCGACCCGGTGCTTGTGACGACGCAGAACGAGCTGGACCGCCTGGTACAACGGCTTCGTGCGGCGGAGCGGTTCGCATACGACACGGAGTTTATCGGCGAAGAGACATATCACCCGCGTCTGTGCCTGGTGCAGGTGGCCGCGGCGGACGAGGGCATCGCGCTGATCGATCCGCTGTCGCGGCTGGACCTGCGCGGGTTCTGGGAGCTGATCGCCAATGCGTCGGTCGAAAAGGTCGTGCATGCCGGGGTGCAAGACCTGGAGCCGGTGGTGCGTCACGTGGGCGCGCCACCGCGTCACGTGTTCGACACGCAACTTGCCGCTGCATTTGCCGGGCTGGGTTATCCCATGTCGTTGGACAGGCTGGTGACGGCGCTGGCGGGCGTCGATCCGGGGCGCGGGGCGAAGTTCAGCCAGTGGGACCACCGGCCGTTGACGCCGGTGCAGCTTCGCTATGCCGCCAACGACGTGCGCTACCTGCTGCTGTTGCGACAGTTGATCGGGGAGAAGCTCGCGGCGATGGGTAATGCGACATGGGCGGCGGCGCGGTGTCAGGAACTGTCGGATCTGTCGCTGTATCAGTTCGACGCTCGCTCGCAGAAGGTGCGCGTGCGCGGGATCGAGTGGCTGACGCCGCGGCAACGAGCGGTGCTGCGGGCACTGCTGGCGTGGCGCGAGGAGGCGGCGATGGCGCAGGATCTGCCGCCGCGCTCGCTGGTGCGGGACGATCTGCTGGTCGTGCTGGCTCGAGAGCCGGTGGAGAAGGCGGCGGACCTGTCGCGCGTGCGGGGTCTGCCGCGACCGGTGAGGCAGAGCGAGGGCGAGGCGATCGTCGCGGCCACTCGTCGGGGGATGACGTCGGCGCTGGATCCGACTGACCTTGAGCCGACGCAGGGTCGGCGCGCCAAAGATCGCGCGACGGACGAGGCGTGGAAGGCGGTGCAGCAGTGGTGCGTGGCGCGCGGCGTGGACCCGACGGTGGTGACGAGCAAGCGTGAGTTTCTGGCGTTTGTGGGGGCAGCGATCGCGGGTGGGCCGGTGGGTGAGCATCGGCTGGGCAATGGGTGGCGTCGGCAGTGGCTGGGGCCGGCGTTGGACGAGGCGGTGGCCAGCGTGCGTGGCGAAGCAGCGAGCCAGGCGTGATCGGGCGTACCGTACAATGACGCCATGGCCGCCACCGACCACTATCTGGACCCCTATCGCCGCTCGCAGCGGCGCCACGGCACGGCGTTCGAGGTGACGCTCTGGGCCAGCCCGCACACGCAGCGCCTGCGCTTCGATGTGATGACCCAGATGTGCTTTTTCGCGGGCAAGCGTATCCTCGACGCCGGGTGCAGCCGCGGCGACTTTGCCGCTTACCTCATCGAGCGCGACATCCCCTTCGCCGCCTACACCGGCATCGACGCGCTGTGCGAGGTCATTGAGTTCGCTCAGACCCGCAACCTGCCGCGCACCCACTTCCTCTGCGGCGACTTCGTCTGCGACACCGCGCTGCTGGCCACGGGCAACCCCCAGGTCATCGCCATCAGCGGCTCGCTCAACACCATGAGCGACGAGCACCTCTTCGCCGTGCTCGACGCCGCGTGGTCCACTGCAACGGAAACGCTTATCTTCAACTTCCTGTCCGATCGCCACGTCCCGCGCGTCCACGTCAGGGAGGACGGCCCCGCGCGACGATTCGACACCATGCGCATGCTCGATTGGGCGACCGCCAGAACCCCGTACGTCAACTTCCGCCAGGACTATTTCACCGGCGGTCACGATGCGACAATCCTCATGCGCAAACACGGGCCGGCTGCCAACGGCGGCGATATCGATCCATAGCATGACCGAGTCTCGACCACCACGCGCCGGGGCATCGCGCGTTATACTGATGCACTGGGGAAAGCGCTCACGCAAGGAGCGCAGCATGTCGGTGCTTCATCCCCAAAGCCTGGGCGAAACGGTCAACGCCATTAGCGAAGCGTTTCTGTTCGGTCGCAAGCTCCCCCTGGCGGAGCGGCGCGACGCGGCGCGCTGGATCGCACAGCATCAGGGCCTTCCTGGGGCGTATGCGGGCATGTTCGCACCCGATGCGGGCGACGACGTGCGACGGGGCATTCCTCTATTCACCGGTGAGCGAGCCACGACGGCCGGGGCGCGGCACATCCTCGGACAGGAGGCGTGCCGGGCGTTGCGTTTGCTAAAGGTGCGTGACCGTCGCGTCCAGGCGGCGCTCGATGCCGCGACCGAGTCGGCACACCGTTTCGTCGGCCCGGTCGGGCCTCGCCAACCGCAGCCCGGTCGCATCGACTGGCTGGCACCCTACGCCGGCGGGACGTACTGCTGCGGCCGATGCTCGGTCGCGCTGTGGCGACACGTGCTGGCGGGCGGGTTCGACCGCACCGAAGAGCGGCTGGCGATGGGATTGCGCTGCCTCAAGGCCTGTCGCGAATCAGGAAGCACCACAGCCAACTTCCGCGCGTGGCGCGTCTTCCCGATGTGGTACACCCTCTGTGCCCTGGTCGAGATCGAGCTGCCCGCTGCAGTGAGCGAGCTCCGCCACGTCGCCCCGCAACTCGAACGAGTCGTCAAAAGTCAGCCCCGCGATGGCTGCTACGCCCAGCGCCGACACGAACTGGCCACGCGTGCGATGGCGAAGTGTTAAGTCTCACATGGATCACCGTTGTTTGGATGCCAATAGAAAGTAGGGGGTCACATGCCTGACAGAATCATTGGTTCGGTACTCGCGCGGCAGTTCGCCTGCATTCTTCATTCACTCCGCGACGCCTTGTCGCATTTGGATGACCAGCAATGGCGGACAGGCGAGATAGAGTTCCTGGTTCCGGCCCGACAGACGTACCACCTTCTGGAACTGGCTGACTTTTTCGTCAGCGACGGGCCCGACAGGTTCAAGTGGAACCCTCTGGGCATTCCGGATGTGGCCAGCTTCCCGGACCAGTTCCCGTCGCAGGACAAGATGCTGGCCTACCTCGCCCTGGTTGAAGAGCGTGTAGCAGCCTGGCTGACCTCTCGTTCCGACCCGGACTTGCTGGGTCCCAACCCCGTCTTCCACTGGACCGGGCCGACCTTGCTGGATCACGCCGTGTACTCATTGCGGCACGCTCAGCACCATGTCGGTCTCCTTAACTCCGAGCTGCGGCGGCGTGGCCTGCCTCGCGGCGAATGGAGATGATCTGCTCTCCAAGTCGCGAACCCAATCGCACAGGATCTCAAGCGTGAAACAATCGGCAGCACCAACCAGCGCGGCCATCAAAGTCATCACCGCGATGTACCTGCTCCTGACCATCGCGATCCTCGTCGCCGGACTTTGGTTCTGGCCCCTGCTCGTCGCCGGCGGCGGCCTGGCGCTCTTGGGTTTGTACTGCTATCTGTGGTGGAGCCCCGTGGCCTATGAAGTGGCCGACGACACGCTGACGGTCTACTTCCGCGCCGGCCGCAAGCAATTCCCCGGCGTGACCCGATGCGAGCCTGTCACTCAACCCTTGTCGATGTGGACCACTGTGCGCGTCTGCGGAAACGGCGGCCTCTTGGCCGGCGCTGGCCTGTTCTACAACCGCCGCTGGGGCCTGTTCCGCGCCTACGTCACCTGCTCCGACGTTTCGCGCTTTGTGCTGGTCAAAACCAGCCTCGGCAAGGTCCTCATCAGTCCGGCAGACCCCTCACCTTTCATCGCGAACCTCGCACACAGGGAGTATGCACGATGAACATCCAGCACTCGCCTGCGGCCCGATATGTCCCGACACAACGTGTCATATGGGGCCTTGTCCTTTCCTTGTTGTTCGTTTGTGGAGTATCGCCTATGCCGACATCAGCAACCGCAGTGACTGCCAGCCCAGGCACGCCGGACCTATCGAATCGCGGCGACGGCTTCGAGCGCGATTCGTTCTGCCTTGCCCTACAAGAGGCGGCGCGGGTACTGGGCAAAGACATCGACTACACCTCGCTGCTGGCGTTGACCACCAACGCCTTCGCGCCCGGCTTCGACACGGGCAACGACTGCAAGGAACTGTGGGTCGCCAACGCGTGGGTCAGCCACGTGGCCCCACTCGATGCGGCTAGGGGATATCTCGGCCTCGCGGTCGAACCGATCCCGTTCCCGAACTCGCCGGCCAAGCAAGAGGATGAAACGGCCTCGACGGCGCATCGGCGTCAGTGCGTCGAGATGATCCGCGCCGCGATGGCGGAGGGTAAAGTCGTCGTCATCACCGGCGGCTGGGAACACCAGAAACAGTGGGTCGAGCCGTGGTGGGCGGGCATCGTCACCCAGGTGACCGACGACGGTGTTGTGCTGGGTGCTCATCTCAACGGCCGCACGGACAACGAATTGGCCAGCTTCACCCGCGGTGAAGTCTTCGCTGTCTCGCTCACGAAACCGACGATAAGTGATGATCAACTGAACCCGGCGCTGCTGCAGGCAGCGATCGACCGCATCCGCGCCCAAGGCGAGCATTTCCAACGGCGCGAGTTCTGCGCCTTCGGTGCCGACGCCATTGACGAGTGGATCAAGCAGATGAGCCAAGTCGCCCATTTCTGTCCGCCATGTCAGGCAAAAGCGAGCGCGGGCCACAAAGGCGCGATGAAGGTGGCGCAGTCGGCGAGCCATCGCGCCCAAGAGGCGGTGGCATTTCTTCGGGCACGGATCGATACGTTTCCTTCCCCGGCCCGGGCTTACGTCGATGCGGCGGCGGCGCACTACGATCGAATCGTCGCATTGCTCAAGCCCACGCTTACGGGTGATGGCGACGAGCGGTACCAGGCATTCGTCGGCGACCTTGTCAAACAAAAGGCCCACGCCGACAACGTCTTGACGCCCGTCAAGGCCGAACTCCTCGCGGTCGCGAATTCGATGGCTGCGGCGCTGGATGCGATGCAAACCATCCACGTCCGCCGCGAAGGCGACCGCGTGTGGATCGACAATGTGCCGCCCAGTGGCGGCGAGGGCAACCGATACGTCCGCGGGATCGAGACGATGCTGGCCCATGCGGGCACGCCGGTGAGCTACGAGCGGCTGATGGGCCTGTCGGGCGTGGCGTTCATCACCCAGGCGGACGCGGAGCACCGGTGGGAGGGCAAGGTGGATGTCGGCTGGTGGCCGCTGGACGCCTGGGGCTTGCAGCTTCGTCGCGCGTTCCTGGGTCAGGCCGTCGGCTATGAGTTGAACGAAGCTGGTTGGGTCACCTGCACGCCCGAGCAGTTTCTGGCGATGCGTGACCACCTGCCGCAAGTGTACCGCGAGCTCATCGAGCCGCACGTGACGCAGTCCATTGACGCGGGCCGACCGGTGCTGGCCACGGCCGACTTCGGCTTCGTGATCATGGGTTACGACAACGCAACCGACAAGCCTCCGCTGCTGGGGCGGTGCGCGGGGGAGACGCAAGCCAAGCTGGACCGTCTAGGCCAGTGGCCGATCGGGTTGCTCTTCCTGGGTCAGCGGCGCGAGCCGATGGACCGCGACGCGGCTGACGTCGCGGCATTGCGTTTCGCCGTGGCCCTGGCGCGGGATCAAGCCGGACCTTACGAGGAGACCTGGCGCAACCGCCGCTTCACCGGGCAGAAGGCCTACGCCGCGTGGTCGTCGCTGCTGCGCAATATGAAGGAACCGGTCGAGGACCGCCACCACGCGAACATGAAGCTGCACCTTCGCATCAATCGCACAGCCGCTGTCGCCTACGTGCGTAGCGTGGCCGAGCGGCGCCCAGATGCCGCCGCTTTGCGGGATGCTACGGCGGCGTACGGGCGTGCCCTCGAACTGATTGCTCAGATCAAGCCCGCGGGCCTGTCAGAAGACGTGGCCAAGCGGCGTGACCTGGCCGACCTCGTGGATCGCATCGCTGCAGTGGAACTCGAAGCCGCACAATATCTAGAAAGGGCGGTAATCCAAATGACGGTTAAGCGTGACAACGGCAAGGTGTGGATCGACGGCGTGCAAGGTTTCCACCCCGGCGAGTTCGCCAGCAGCATGCACGGCGTATGGGCCCGCATGGGGCAGGCGATCGGCGAAGGTCCAAGCTACGACGAGTTGATTTGCTATGGCGGGCTGGCGTTTCGCGTGCAGGTGCATGAGGCGATGTGTCCCAGTGCCGCTCATCCCTGCTGCGGGTACAAGTGCTTTGCGAATTCCGAGCGTGCGCTGCCGTGGAAGATGCAGACGTTCTTTGCGTTTCCCTGGGGCAAGCCCATTGAAGATCGCCCCGCCTTCGAGGCCCAGGCATGCGCTGCGATCAAAGCCAGCATCGACCGCGGCATTCCGGTGCATTACGGCAGCGAAGAGGATGGCCTGATCATCGGGTACGCCGACGAGGGTCGAAGATGGTGGTGCGTACATCCGTATCACAAAGGCGGAGGCGAGGCGTTCTGGCACGACGAGGTGAGCGGTTTCGCCGGGTCCAACGGTCAGTGGCCGTGGGGTCTTGGCGTCTGGGCTGGACCCAGGCCCCAGACAGAACATGTCTCGCCCCGCGACTTGACGCTCGCTGCGCTCAGGCAGGCGGTGGATATGTGGCGCACCGAGAAGCAAGAGGCTTACTTCTGCGGCGACGCAGCCTACACCCATTGGCTGAACTGGCTGCGCGAGGTCGAGTCCGGCGCCGACGCCGATCCTAAGGGCAAAATGCAGGGCAACGGCTGGTGCTTCGACACGCTGGTGCACTACCGCCGCATCGCCGGACCTTGGCTCCGCGCTCAAGCCGAGCTCTTCGATGGCGAGGCAAGAACACAACTGCTCGTTGCTGCCGATCACTACGCGCAACTCGTCGACGGATGCGTGATGAATCTCGAATGCCCCTGGAGCCTCGCCCCAGGACCTGACAAGCATGCGCAGTGGACCAGCGGCATGCGTCAGGACCAGATCGGCCGCCTCGAAGCCGCCCGCGAGCACGACCTCGCCGCCATCGCTGCGATCGAGCGGGCGCTGCCAATCATTGAAGGAGCGAACCGTTGAAGACGACGGCCCGCCACGTGCTGGACTGCGTGCCTCGCGTGGGTTTCTACCCTGACGTTCATCACCACGGCGGCAAGCCCTGGCCGGAGGACATCATCTTCCCCTCGTGCATGCGTGCCGTGATGGAGTATCTGGGCCATCCCGAATACGACTACGTTCACTTCATGGGCGTCACCGGCGCCGGCTTCTTCCACAACTGGGAAGAGGGCTGGCACATGGGCAATGCCGCGCTTTACCACATGGCTCCTTTTGATGAGCACATGAAGCTGTTCGAGTACGCCTGGGACTCGACCGGCTACGCGCTCCAAGTCCTCTCACTCAAAGGCAAAGACGCCATCGACAAAGTCGAGGCACGGCGGCGGGTCATCGCCAGCATCGACGCGGGGCTACCCGTGCTGTCACACGGTGTGGTTGGCCCGCCTGAAACGTCGCTGATCACAGGTTACGACGAGGGCGGTGACGTGCTCATCGGCTGGAGCTCCTTCCAAGCCATGCCTCAGTTCGCGCAGGGTCTCACGTTTGAGCCCAACGGTATGTTTCGCAAATCCGACTGGTACGACAACGCATGGGACCTTTTCCTGTCGGGCACGCGGGGCGACCCCGTCGATGTCCGGACGGTTCGGCGGCGTTCGTTGCAGTGGGCCAGTAAGGTCGTCCGGACAGCCACGACGTGGGGCGGGAATCGTCACAACGGCCTGGCCGCCTACGACGCCTGGGCCCGTCACCTGCTGCGCGACGCCGACATCACACCCGACGGCGCCCCGCCGGCGGGCAGCGACGCCAGCCCTTTCGTCGTGCACGATGACGCCGTGGGCACCGTCGCCGAGTGCCGCTGGTATGCCGCCAGGTACCTGGCCCGCGTCGCCGGTGAGGAGTCGCAGATCGCAGCGCAGCTCTACGACGCCGCCGCGTGTTACGCCCGGGAGCACGACCTGATGTGGCAAATCTGGGCTTGCGTCGGTGGCAGCGGCCGTTCGCCCGAGCATGTCCGTCGCTTCGCCGATCCCGACACGCGTCGTCGCATTGTCGAGTTGATCCACGATGCGCGGCGGCTTGACGAGCGGGCGATGCAGCATATCGAGGCCGCGCTTCGCGCCGTCGCCTGAGCGAATCGACGTGGGTCACCTGCGGATCAGCGCGGCGGCGACATGCCCGCCGAACCCGGCGGCGAAGATGGCGTGAACGGCTACGCGCGATATTGCATGAGCGTTCGCACAGGTCACTAGGGGATGGTCGAGCGGCTGCTCCAGCCAGGGCATGGGGGGCAGACGATGGGCCCGGGCGGCGAGGCAGGCGAGCACGAGGGAGACGAGCCCGGCGGCGCCGAGGGTGTGACCGAGTGCGCCCTTACTGGCATAGACGCGGGGCCATGTGGCATGCCGACTGTCGCAGGCCACAAGCAGAGCGTCCAGTTCGGCGGCGTCATGGTCGGGCGTGCCCGGGGCATGGGGGTGCAGCACATCGATGGGACCGTGGCGTGCCAATTGTTTTGCGACGCGGCGCAGGGCGGGCATAGCGGCGGAAGGTCGGATGAGGTCATGGGCCTCGGCGGCGACGGCAGTGTCCACGAGCTCGATCTGGCCGGCCAGAACGCGCTCGACGCGATGGAGGACCACTGCAGCGCCAATCTCGGCGAGCATGAAGCCGCGACGACGGCGATCCAGCGGCCGCGCGGCGTAGTCGTGGACGGGGGCCAGCACGCCCAAGCGACGATAACTGTGGATAAACGCCGGGAGCAAAGCGGACTCGGTGGTGAGAACAAGGCAGCGCGACATGCCCGAGGAAAGATGCTGTCGTGCGGCGTGCAAGGCGTGGAGGCTCGACGCGCAGGCGGCGACGTAGTGCTGCACTTGCCCAAGACCCATTCGTCGCCGCAGCTCGTGGGTCAGGAAGCCGCAGGGACCCAGGGCCACGGCCCGCGCCGCCCTGTCCTGCGGCGTGCGACAGTGTCCCGCGACGACATGCGACCATGACGTCACTGCGCCCTTGCTGGTGCCGATGAAGCAGGGCAGGCCATCCGGCGACACCCGCGCCTCGGCGATCGCTTCACGGGCCGCTCGCTCGGCCAGCTCGACCGCGGGGTCCACCGCCACGTGCTGCGCCGCGGCCACGCAACCGGTGGCACGCACCCGCGCGACCAGATCGACGTCGGGCGGCAACCGGCCGGCGCGATCGGCGATGGTGCGTCCGGCCAGCAGCGCGGCCCAGGTCTCCCACGCCGACAGCCCCAGCGGCGAGATCAGCCCGAGGCCGGTGATGATGATTCGCGATGGCGGCGGGTCAACGGTGGACACGCAGCTCCCCATCATAACGGACGGCATCCCGCCACTTGTCGGCATCGCTCGTGCTATCCTGTCGCATTCGCACCGACTCGGAGCATCACCATGACACTGGGCAACATCTTCAAGGCCTACGACGTACGGGCCACTTACCCCGACCCGCTCAACGAGGACGCGGGCTGGAAAGTCGGCTACGGCGTGGGCGAGTTCCTCAAGCAGAAAAACGGCGGCAAACCCGGGCTTGTCGTCGTCTCGCGCGACATGCGCCCCAGCGCCCCGTCCATGAGCGACGCGCTCATCGGCGGCATCCGCGCCACCGGCATGGACGTGATCGATCTGGGCATGTGCGACACGTCCATCCAATACTTCGCCGTGCCCTTCCTTCATGCGGCCGGCGGCGTGCAGACCACCGCCTCGCACAACCCTGTCCACTACATCGGCTTCAAGATCAGCGGGCCAGGCGCACGTCCCGTCGGCAAAGAAACCGGATTGGTCGAGATCGAGAAGATCGCCCGGTCGCTCTCCGGCTCGTGCCCTCCCCCCAAGGGCAAGCTCGAAGCACGCGACCTCTGGCCCGAGTACCGCAAGCACGTGCTGTCGTTTCTTACCTCGCCCAAGCGCCAGCTCAAGGTCTTCGTCGATGCGTCCAACGGCATGGCGACCACCCTCCTGACCAAGGTCTTTGACAACATTCCCAGAATCGAGGTCATCAGCATCAACGCCCGCTACGTGGACAAGTGGGCCCACGAGCCCAACCCGCTCGTGCCCGCCAACGTCGTGCCGACGCAACAGGGCGTCAAGCAGCACGGCGCCGATGTGGGCGCGTGCTTTGACGGCGACGCCGATCGCTGCATGCTGGTCGATGACCAGGGCGCTATCTGCGGCTGCGATCATCTAACCGCGATGCTGGCGGGCCACTTCCTGGCTCAGGACAAGGGCAGCGCGATCGTGTATGACCTGCGTTCGAGCAAGGTCGTGCCCGAGACGATCACCGCGCTGGGCGGCAGGCCAGCGATCAGCAAGGTCGGCCACGTCAACATCAAGGCCCTGTTGCGCGAGACCGACGGCATCTTCGGCGGCGAGCTGTCGGGCCACTTCTACTTCAAGCGCAACAACTTCGCCGACTCCGGCGCCATCACGCTGGCCGTCGCCTTGTCCGTGCTGGGCCAGAGCGATCAGCCGCTGTCCAAACATATCGCGCCTTACCGCAAGTACCCGCAGTCGGGCGAGCAGAACTTCCGTGCCGAGGACAAGGCCGGCATCCTCGCGGGCCTGAGGCAGGACTTGGGCCGGGGCGGCAAGATCGCCGAGCTCGACGGCGTGACCATCGATCAGTGGGACGCCCCCGGCAAAGGCTGGTGGTTCAACGTGCGAGCCAGCAACACCGAGCCGCTGCTTCGCCTCAACGCCGAGGCCAAAGATCCCGCGATCCTCAAGAAACTGCTTGACGAACTTACCCCGCGATTAGGTGAACCCGATCACGGACACTAGGCAAAGAAGAAATGGCTATCCACAGATTTTCACAGATTAATACAGATTTGAAACACGACATCTGGTTCTCTTGCCTTGAAATCTGCGCCAATCTGTGAAAATCTGTGGATAGCCATCTTCTCTCTCTCGGAACAAGGACCGACCCATGCCCGCCAAACAGGTTCTTCAAATCGTCAAGTCGAGGAAGATCGAGTTCATCGACCTGCGCTTTATGGACTTCCCGGGGCTCTGGCAGCACATCACCTTCCCCTCGACCGAGCTCACTGCAGCGTCGTTCGAGCACGGATTCGGGTTCGATGGCTCGTCGATTCGTGGATGGCAGGCGATCAACGAGAGCGACATGCTCATCGTTCCCGTGCCCGACACTGCCAAGCTTGATCCGTTCTACCATCGGCCGACGCTGTCGCTCATCTGCGACGTGAAAGACCCGGTGACGAAGAAAGAGTACTCGCGCGACCCGCGCAGCGTGGCGCGAAAAGCCGCGAAATACCTGCAGGAAACCAGGATCGCCGACCGTGCCATGTTCGGCCCGGAGATGGAGTTCTTCGTCTTCGACCGCGTGCGCTACGATCAGTCGATCAACCGCGCCCACTACGAGGTGGACAGCGTCGAGGGCATCTGGAACCGTGGCAGCGACGACCCGACCAACCTGGGCTACCACGTGCGGCAGAAGGAGGGCTACTTCCCCTGCCCGCCGATGGACACCGGCACGAATCTGCGCAGTGAAATGGTCGCGGTGATGATGGACATGGGCATCCCCGTCGAGTGCCACCACCACGAGGTCGCCACCGGGGGCCAGGCCGAGATCGACCTGCGTTTTCAGGATCTCGTGCATATGGCCGACACGTGCATGTATTACAAATACATCGTTAAGAACGTCTGCTCGCGCCACGGCAAGGTCGCTACGTTCATGCCTAAGCCACTGTTCCAGGACAACGGCAGCGGCATGCACACCCACTTTTCGCTGTGGAAACAGGGCAAGAACCTCTTCGCAGGCAACCGCTATGCCGGGCTGTCCCAGATGGGCCTTTACGCCATCGGCGGGCTCATCCGTCATGCCGCCGCTTTGATCGCCTTTACCAATCCCACCACGAACAGCTTCAAGCGATTGGTCCCCGGTTATGAAGCGCCGGTGAACCTCGTCTATTCGTCACGCAACCGGTCTGCGGCCATCCGCATCCCCGTCTATAGCGACAATCCCGCCACCAAGCGGCTGGAGTTCCGCTGCCCCGACAGCTCGTGCAACCCCTACCTCGCCTTCGCCGCCATGACCATGGCCGCGATCGACGGCATCAAGAACAAGCTCGACCCCGGCGACCCAATCGACAAGGACCTGTACGATCTCTCTCCCGTCGAATACGAGTCGATCCGCTCGGCGCCGGTCGATCTTGAGGAGGCGCTCGATGCCCTGGCTGCCGACCACGGCTTCCTGCTGCACGGCAACGTGTTCACCGAGGACGTGATCCACTACTGGATCAAGTACAAGCGCGAGAATGAGGTCAACGCCCTGCGCATGCGGCCGCATCCGTTCGAGTTCTGCATGTATTTCGACATCTGATGCGCCGCGTCATTCGGCGTCGGTCAGGTCCTTGCGCTGCCAGACACGAACGTAATCGATGATGAAGTCGGCGGGTAACTGCGCGTCGTCCAGCGCATTGTTGTCCCAGCCGCCGACGGGCATCGTGAAGATGATGCACGACTCGACATTAGAGATGCGATCGTGTTCCCAGCGCGCCACCTCCACTCCGTTGCCGTAGAACACGGCTTTGCCCGGCAGCCACAGTAGGCCGCAGGTGATGAATCCGTCCTTGTCCGGTGCGAGATAGATCCGCTGCGAGCCGGTGGCGCGGTGGTTCTTCTGGTAGCCGTCCCAGTGCATGGCGATGTTGTAACGGTAGGGGCCCCAGCGGGTGAGGTGCTCGAAGATGTCGAACTCCATGCCGCCCTTGGCCGTGTCCTGCCGCTTCCACTGCTCGCCGGCGTCGACGCCGCGGTCGGGCATGAGCCAGAATGCCGGCCAAAGACCCGGCGCCGTGGGTAGCTTCATCCGGGCCTCGAAATATCCATACCGCTGCACCCACTTGCCGTAGGTGTCCATGAACCCGCCGGCGTAGTCCGACTGGTGCCCGCTCGCCGGATCGTCGTTGTGCCAGCCCGTCTTCTTCTCGAAGTGCATCCTCGCCATACCGTCGGCCACGATCAGGTTGTCTTTCGACCAGTGCGTCTTGCTCTTATTACCCCACCAGTTCGGTCCCTCGTTGCGCCAGACCTTCAGATCGATGCTGTCGCCGTCGAAGTTTTCGTTGAGCGTCAGCGACCAGTCGCCATCCACCGGCGGGCGCTGGCCCAGCCAGTCAGGCGTTGGCATCGGCGTGGCCAGGGCCTGGATCGACTCGACCCGCATCGCCGCGTCGCCGTCGTGCTTCACAATGATCTTTACCGCGTCGGCCTTGTCGCTGGAGAAGCTCGAGCCCGTGCCCTTCTCGCCGGGCAGGTGCTCCTTCGTCAGATCGCCCTGCGGGCCGCGCCACGGCGTGGACGCCATGAACGTCGCCACGATCTCCCGCGTCTGCCCCGGCGCCAGCGGCGACTGCACGAATGCCGTGTCGGTCGCGTCCTTGCCATCGCTGGTCACCTGCACACCGGGCATCAGCGGCGTCGTGCCCGCATTCGTCACCGTCACACGGACTTCGCATGCGTGCGTCAGGTCCCACCGCCCGATCACGGGTTTGTACGTCACCACGTGTGAGTCCTTGTTGCCTGGAAGCTTCAAGGTGAATCCCGTCCCCTCCGCCTGAATCTGCGACCCGTCGCCGGCTTGCACCTGCTTCTCAACGTCCAGCGGCACGCCCGGGCCGAGGATGTAACCATTCACCGGCTTGACCCTCACGCTCTCGGGCTTCACCGGCGGCACCTCGCCCGCGGGTCCGCCGGCGGTGATCGATTCGATCAGGAAGCTCGCAGGTGACTTGAGCTTACCGGTGAACAACAACACCTGCGAGACCCTGCTCGGATCGAGTTTGTAGCTGGGTTTGTAGCCGTAGGCGTAGCCGAAGATGACCTTGATCGTGCCCGACTCGCCGGGCTTGATCGACTTGGACTCGGTGTTCCACGGGTTCTGCTTCCAGTCGCCGGCGTTATCGACGCGAAGCGACAAGTGCAGCGGCGTGTCTCCGGTGTTGATCACCCTGGCCTGGACGTGGCCATAGGGTGACAGGTTCCAGCTACCGGGGCTGGGGATGATCGCCAGGCCCGGGTAGCCGTCGTCGCCGGCGTCGATCCGGACGCCCAGGCCGGTGCCCACGCCGGTCATCTGTCGCGACGAGGTGACCTGAGTGGAGTTAGGCTTGAGCTGCACGCCGTCGAGGTCGAACAGCTGCGCGGTCTCGCCGTCACCCGCCGGCGCAGTACTTGCGGGGGTGGCGTCGCTGTCAGCGCTTGGTGCGGTCGCCTCGCCCACCGCGCGGATCGCCAGCACGTGGATCGTCACTTGGGTCTTGGGCTTCTCGGCGAAGACCATCACCTGGCTGACCTTGGCCGGGTCGAGCTTGTAGCCGGGGTTGCCGTACGACTCGCCGAAGGTGACGCGCAGCGTCTTGCGATCGCCGGGCTTCAGGGTGACCGCGTTGACGTTCCACGGTTGCTTCTTCCAGTCGCCGGGGTTGTCCACGCGGCCATGGATGCGCACGGCGGCGCTTTCCGAGGCGCCGGTGTGGGCGACATCGAACTCGACCGCGTCATACTTGGATAGGTCCCATGTGCCCTCGGGCGCCCGCACCTGCGCACCGGGATAGTCGCCGCCTTGATGCCCGACGCGCACCGCCAGCGCCGGCCCGTGCTCGGTCTTCACCACCTGCACGTCCGCATGGTCCGCGTGAATCTTGAGGTTCTTCCCCCCGTCGCTGAGGTCAAGCAAGTCCTTAGGCGCGGCGGCGAAAGTGGCATGAGCGGCACACACTGACAATAGGTACAGCATCGAGGCACATCGTAAAGCCATCGAACATCTCCAGATCATCTGATGGTTCCCCATGGATCGATCAATCAGCGCGATGCGTGATCCGCTGGTCCATGTGCGCCTGCAAGGCGTCCTTGAACGAGCGGGCACTGCCGTCGGCGAAGCCGACATTGGTCGCGGCCTGATGGCGGTAACTGGTGTAGCCCGTGCCGGGGTTGTCATTGCCGCGGTAGCTGGCCGATTCGGTGTCGTAGAAGCGGTTCCACTCGTAGGCGCTGCCGCCTTCGACATCCATGGTAAGGAAAGTTCTGCCGGGAAAGCGGAACTGCTCAATGCGCCGTCGGACGGAACCGGCGATGTCATAGCGATTGAAGCGGTTCTGCATGCTGTGGTTGTAGCCGATGCCTATGTTCAGCGGATGCACGTTGGGCCTGGCCTGCTGTGTTGGACACCACGCCGCTTTAGTGCTGGGCGCCTGCTGGGGCGTGTTGAAAGCGGTCGCGCAGGGATGGGAGTTGCCGATGTACCGGCCCACGAAACGTTCGCTGTGCCACGGGACCCAGGCGTCGCGCGTGATGCCGTTCCAGGTGTAGGCGCCCCACGAGGTGCTCGCGTACATCTGAACATAGGTTTGGGGCATGATCCCCTTGTTGTCCTGGGCATAGAGGATCAAGCCCATCAGCGACGTTCGCTGGTTGGCGGCACAGTTGACCGCCCGCGATGCGTCCCTCGCCTTGCCCAGCGCGGGCAACAGCAGCGAGATCAGCAGCGCGATGATGCTGACCACCACCAGAAGCTCGATGAGGGTGAATCCACGGGGGCGTTTCATGGTCGTTTCCTTGTCAATCATAGCGCCGCCGCTTGAGCATCAGCAGTCCGGCCAGGCTCGCCAGGGCCAGGCTGCCCGGCTCGGGGATGAGCGTCAGGGTGATGGCGCTGTTCGTGCCGCTGCCGTAGTCGAGGACGTAGTTTTCCGGCACGCCGGTGACGGTGTTGAACGTGCCCGAGAGCGAACCGTAGGTGGCGATGGTGTACGAGCTGCCGTCGGCCGCGCCGCTGAGGGCGAGCGTGTCCAGCAGGCTGTCGAGGTCCAGCGCGCCCGTCACCGCCAGGCGGTCGCTAGCGCCGGCGGCGCCCAGCTCGATGCTGAGGATGCTGTTGTCGGCAAACGTCGCCGCGCCGACGCTCAGCGTGCCGAGGCTGTTGCCGGGATCGACGATGCCGTTGACGGTGACGCTACTGGCGGTGGAGCCGATACCGCCGAGGGCGCCCGCCGCGCCGACGGTGTACGCCCCGCCACCGGTATGCGTGCCGTTGAGCAGGAGCGTGCCGGCGTTGATGGTGGTGGTGCCGGCGTAGGTGCTATCGCCGTTCATAATGAGAGTGCCAGTGCCAGTCTGCATGAGAATACTGCCGCTGGCGCCGGTGAATCCCGCTTCAAACTGCGTCGTGTTATGGACTTCAAGGCGCCTCAGGCCGGAGAGCGCGATGCTCGTCGTGTTAGTGAAAGTCAGGTCGCCGTTGAAGCCGGCTGTCGTCGAGCCAAAGATGCGTCTGGAGCTGGTGTTTCCGCCGCCCATCGTCATCGCATTGGCAATGGTCCGGGTCGTGGTGTCTGAACTGCGAATGGTTCCATTTGTGTCGTTGCCGACCGCGAATGCCAACGTTCCCGTGCCCAGGGCGGCGTTGTGACCCACTTCCAGCACACCTCGAGTCACGGTCGTGGTGCCCGAATAGGTAGCGCTGTTGTTATTGGTAATGATCAAACGCCCATCGTTGTTCTTGGTGATGCCGTCTGCGCCACTGATAGCTGCGCTAATCGTGGCTGGCGATCCGTTGGTTGTGTTGAAGCTCAGTGTGCCTCCAACAAGGTTCAACGTTCCGCTTAGTGTAAGCGTACCGTTATTCGTGCTGTTGAGATCGACGACGGAGTTGCTCTGGACGTTTACAGTGCCGGAGAGGGTGTTGTCACCAGAACTCCGGAACAAGGCACTGGTACCGTTCAAGTTGATGGTGTTACTGAGACTCACAGCATGGAGCTGCAGCCTTGCTCCGTTGGCGATCGTAACTGTACTGGTGCCGAGCGCCGAATTGTTTTGCGCCCTCAGGCTGCCGTTGCTGATCGTTGTAGTGCCGGAGTAGGTGTTGGCGCCGCTGAGCACCAGCACGCCCGTGGCGGTTGTTCCTGTTCCGTCCTTGACGAGGCCGTTGTTGCCCGCGATGACGGCGCTGATGGTCGCGAGGGCGTTGGTGCCCAGAGCGTTGACAGTGATCGTAGGCGTCGTGCCCGCCAGTGTGAGGATGTTGGCGGCATTGGCATTGTTGTTCAGCACCCAGCTCGCGGCGCTGGACGTGGTGGTGTCGCCGAAGATCAGGTTGCCGATGGTCCGTGGCGAGTTCAGCGACACGGTCGTCAGGGCGGTGATATCCAGCGTGTTGAAGTTCGCGGTGTTGCCCGAGCCATCAGCGATGGTCAGGCTGTCCCAGTTGCTGTCGGTATCCCATAGGCCGCCGGACGTGTTGCTCCACGTGCCGTTGGCTGCCGCGGCGAGTTGCGATGTGCCCAGTGCCACGCCTGCCGCCAGGGCCGTCATTGCCAGTGCGTTCCGGTTCATGCGTCGATCCTCCAGTTTCATGACATGTCCTTTCCAAACGACGTTGAAGCGATCCTGTCACGCCGACCGTGCGGCCGACCTCCGTTCACGAACGAACCATCTATCTTCCGCCGCGCAGCGGTGCTGCAGTGGACTGTCGCACCACCAGCGATGGACGGGCCAGTTCCTGACGAGCGGCCTCCACGGCCTGGCCTTCCGATCGTGGCTCAAACAACAGCTCCGCGGCCCGCTCGCCCATGTCCTCCAACGGCTGGCGAATCGTCGTCAGCGGCGGATCGACGTAGCGGCACAGTTCCATGTCGTCCAGGCCGATCACGCTCAGGTCACGCGGGACCGACAGCCCGTGGTGCTTGAGCCTTTGCACCGCGGCGATGGCGCCCAGGTCGCCGTAGCACACCAGCGCCGTCGGCCTCGGGCCGGGCAGGCTCAACAGGCGATCGACGGCGAACTCGCCCGTGGCGCCGTGGTCGATCGATTGCGCGGGCCAGTGGGCTCGATCGAACGTGCGATCGACGATCCAGGCATCGGGCACGGCCAGGCCGCACTGCTGCATGGCCAGTTCGTAGCCCTCGCGTCGCAGCACGGCGCCGGGGCCGGGCCGGTCGATCATGAGACCCACGTAGGCGATCCGCTCGTGGCCCAGGTGGACCAGATGCTCGACGGCCATGGCAGTGGCGGCGCGATCGTCGAAGTTGACGCGGGGCAGGCGGGCCTCGGGGCCGTAGTAGTTCACCGACACCGCGCGGGGGTGACGGTCCAGCAGGGGCGTGACCCACTGTGCATCGTCGGGCACGTGCAGAAGGATCAGCCCGTCGATGCGTCGCTCGGTGAAGCGATGCGTGCAGGTGTCAGGCGTGGCATGGCCGCCAAGGTTGATCACCAGCAGGTCGTGGCCGCGCTGCTGACAGGCTTGCTCGATGCCGCGCAGGATCGCGTTCTCATAGGGGTAGGCCAGGCTGCTGCCCTCGGCCGGCGGCACATAGACGCCCATGGTGCGCGTCGAGCGACGGGCCAGGCTCTGGCTGGCGAAATCGGGGCGATAGCCCAGGCGCTGGGCCGCTTCCTGAATCTTTCGCGTCAGGGCAGGGCTGGCGCCAGCATTGGTGCTGGACCGGTTGATGACCGACGACACCAGAGCGGGCGAGCAGCCGGCCTCCTGGGCCACATCCGCCAGCGTGATACGCCGGGCGGTTTGCAGCGAAGCTGGCAGATTTCGTCGCGCCATCGTCGATCCTCACTCACGACCGGGCCACAGAATGGAACTGCCTCGATCGCGTCACTTTCCTGCAGAAACCGTCATATAAAGCGCTTAATAATACCCGCTGCGCGACTATTGTCAAGACCCCGTGATAATTGTCCAGGGTGAAGACATTTACATCCGATCGCCTCCGGTGAGAGTGCGGATGAGGTAG
>CAZFDT010000032.1:0-56855 GCA_964518335.1 uncultured Phycisphaeraceae bacterium | reverse complement strand
CAACACTTTTCTGCCACCCCAGACCCCAAACGCATAGCGAACACTAACATCCATTGTGCGGATCAGACACTGCATATCAAAGTAGCAGCGACACGGCGGGGTGTCAATGCAAATCCGCGCAAATCCGCGCGATTGGCGCAGCATAGGGTGTTTCCCATGGCGGCGGCCTCGCCTCGCTGCGTATTGACGGACGATAAGACGTGAACTAAAATCCTAACATGCCCCTGCTCGATCAGGTCAGCCAACGGCTGCGGGTGATGCACTATGCCTATCGCACCGAGCAGGCATACCGGGCGTGGGCCGAGCGGTATGTGCGGTTCCTGCGCCTGCGCGACCCCGGCAGGGCATGGGTGCATCCGCTGGACATTCCCCCGGAAGTAGGGATCGCAGGGTTCCTCACCCACCTGGCGCGGAACCGGCGGGTGGCGGCCTCGACGCAGAACCAGGCGCTCAACGCCCTGCTGTTCCTCTACCAGAAAGTGCTGGGGGTGGAGGTGGAGCAGTTCAGTGCCGAGCGGGCCAAAAGGCCCCAGCGCGTGCCGGTGGTGCTCTCGGCCACGGAGGTGGAGCGGCTGCTGACGACGATGGGGGAGATGATCCAAGGCCCGCCGGGCAGTCCGGCGAGCAGCTACCCGATCATGGCGCGGCTGATGTACGGGGCGGGGTTGCGGCTGATGGAGGCCTGCCGGCTGCGGGTGAAGGACGTGGACCTGGATCGTGGGCAGGTGACGGTGCGCGACGGCAAGGGGGCCAAGGATCGGGTGGTGATGATTCCGGAGGCGTGCGAGGCGGTGATGACGGCGCAGTTGGCCGCGCGGCGGGCGCGACACGAGAAGGACCTGGCGAGTGGTGCGGGCTATGTGCCGATGCCTTACGCGCAGGCGGTGAAGCAGCCGGGGGCGATGCGGAGCCTGGGGTGGCAGTACGTGTTTGCGGCGGCGTCGCGGACGGACTGGCCGGTGCCTCGGCTGTTCATGGACGGGGAGGAGTTGGCGCCCCTCGACGAAGGCGCTCCGATGGATCAACTGCAGCGGTTGGGTCTGGCGGGGATCGAGTCGGTGAAAGTGCGGCGGCACGTCCACGAGGCGGCGATGCAGTCGGCGATGCGGCGGGCGGTGCTGGCGTGCGACTTCACCAAGCGGGTGAGCTGTCACACGCTGCGGCATTCGTTCGCCACGCACCTGCTGGAGGCGGGCTACGACATCCGCACCGTGCAGGAGTTGCTGGGTCACGGCAGCGTCAAGACGACGCAGATCTACACCCACGTGATGGACAAGCGCCAGAGCCGAGGCATTCCGGGCGTGATCAGCCCGCTGGATCGGCTCCGCGCGTGAGGGGGCAGGACGAGGGACGAGGGCCGGGGGGGGGAAGACGAACGCCACAACGCCACAACGCTAGAACGCCGCAACGTCGATCCGTTCCGACCATACCCGACACCCGACACCCGATACCCGGTGAGCAGGGCCGAGGGGTGAGGGTCTAGGGCCTGGCAGAGTGGAAGAGGCGGAGCGCTGCTCTTGTCCTTTGGGGTTTGCCCCTAGGCCCTGACCCCCAGGCCCTCGTCCCTACCCCCGGAATTTTCCCCCCGCGAGACTATGCGCCGCACCGGGCGGGGGTAGAATGAAGCGTTGCAGTGGACGGGGACAGAGGCAGGGGCAGGGATCAGGGTCGCAAGGCAATGGGAACGGGTCGCATGCAGTGGTTTGAGATCACATCACATCAGCCGTCAGAAGTTCCCGAAAGGCCACTGCCGAATTGACAGGTGCACCGTCTGGTGAAGGTGAAAACCCAGTGATTCCGATTAGCCCGGAAGCGGAGGCTACCCGATTCCTGTGGAAAACTTCCGGGGGGGTCAGGAGCTGCCGGGGATTTTGGGGAGGGGGAAGGGGAGCATGCCCTGGGGGGGCTTTTCGGCCTTTTCGGGCTTGATGGCGACGGTGGGGCCGGGGACGATGCCGTGCTTGCGGAAGCGGTCGGGTAGGCCAGGGTCGGCGGGGTTGGCCCAATAGGCGTGGCTGAGGGCGGTGACGGTGTTGGGGATGTCGCCGAGGGTTTCGTAGAGGTCGGCCATGGCGATGTACGGCCTGGCGTCGCGGGTGTCGGCCCAGAGGCCGGCCTTGCGGTAGGCGGTCATGGCGCCGTCGAGATCGCCGGTCTTTTCCAGGTATTTACCTTGGCGGAGGTAGTCGTCGGTGGTCCCCCAGTAGAGTGCGGCCTCGTCGAGGAAGGTGTGCAGGGTCTCGTGGCGATTCTGGCGGTAGAGCGACTCGGCCAGAGCGTCGAGCATCTTGGGGGTGTATTCGGGGTGGTTGGGCTTGAGGGTGAGGGCCTTTTCCAGCGGCATCTGGGCGTCGAGGGGGCGATCGAGCTCGACGAGGGTGGCGCCGAGAAGGTATTGCGACTCCCAGTCGGTGGGGGCCATGTCGGCGGCGCGCTGGAAGTTGGTGGCGGCGCGGGCGTAGTCCTTGTCGCGCAGGGCGTTGATGCCACGCTCGCGCAGGACGACGTTGTTGACGCAGCCAGAGGCGGCGAGGACCAGAAACAGGAGCACGCCCGATAGTTGGTGGGATCGCGTGAGGGTAGGCATGGCAGGATCTATCATCGGAACAATGGCGTTGAGCGCATGATAAGGCCGGTAAGATGAGGTCACAAGCGGCCGAGGGGCGAGTGCGGGGGGAGTCGGGAGCGGATCATGATGCGTTTGCCGACAGTGGTGCTGCGACACGAGACGCACGACGGGGGGCACTACGACTGGCTCGTGGGCGACCCGGCGTTGGTGGGCGATGCCTCGGCGCGGCTGTGGACGGTGCGAACGGACGTGCCACCGACGGCGTGGCGGGCGGCGGGGACGTGGCCCCTGGTGCGGATCGGCCACCATCGGCGCGCGTACCTGAATCTGCAGGGCCCGATCAGCGGCGGCCGCGGCGAGGTGCGACGGATCGATCGCGGCTGGGTCGTGCCCCGGCTGTGGTGCATCGACCGCATCGTGCTGACGCTGGCGATGAGCAGCACCGCCGGCGAGGTGGAGTTGTGCCGCATCGCCGGACACCGGTGGCGTGCAAGATGGCGGGCATGAACGGCGTTGAGCCGGTATCATCATCGGACCGCGTTTTCATCTGATCTGGAGACTGTCATGTCGAACCCTCACGAATCGAAAGCACACGGCCACGCCAAGTCCGACGAGGAACTGCTCGCCGAGGCGATCCCGATTGATGACATCGAGGAGGCCGAGGATGCCGAGGTGGTCACGAGCGCCGACGACTCGGGCATCGAGCTGGTGGACGCGGCGGAGTCCGCCAAGAGCAACCGCCGCATCCAGCGCTTCGGCGACGGCCAGCGTCACGAGGAGAAGTGGAGTCGCACGCCCAATACGCCGGGCACGGGTGCGATCCACGTCAAGACGTTCATCTCCAAGCTGCGCCTCGACGCGATCGAGCACATGGATCAGCAGATCAACGAATGGCTCGACGCGCACCCGCAGTACGAGGTGAAGTTCGTCACCTCCGCCACGGGCGTGCTGGTGGGCAAGATCAACGAGCCGGCGGTGTTCCTGAACGTGTGGGTGTGATCGAGCCTGCGGGCGCGGGGCATCGCAGTCAGGTGCGCGTGTGCTGCTGGCGGTATTGCCGCGCCGTGCATCCGGTGTACGCTCGGAACACCGCGGCAAAGTGCTGCGAGCTGCCAAAGCCGCACTCCAGCGCGATTCGTGTCACCGGCCAGTTGGTGTTCGCCAGCAGATGCTGGGCACGATCGACCCGGGCGCGGCTCAATGCCCGCATCGGACTGTCGCCTGTGATCTGCGTGAGGATCGTGGTGAATCGGCTGCGGCCAAGATCGCACGCCTCGGCCAGGGTCGCCAGCGTCCACGGACGATGACACTCCTCGCGCATGCGATCGACGAACTGGCGCACGCGCTGCTCGGCGGCGGGTTGCGGCCGCGAGGACGCCTCGCCACGAACGCTGCGCTGCAGCTCGATCAGCACCAGCCGGGTCAGGGCGGCGATCGCCTCGCGCGAGCTGTCGGGACGTTTGAGTTCGCCGACGAGTTCGGGGATCAGCATCGCCAGCCTCGTGGTGGCCAGCCACGATCGGCGCGGCGCGGCCAGCAGCGATTGGCGCACCTGCCGCATCAGCCGCGGCGACAGACCCAGATCGCGGTGAAACCCGAACGTCCGGCTCGGCCGCGACCAGGTGCGATCCAGCCGCACCACCACATAGAACAATTCGCAGCCGGGCTCGCGCTCGCGCACGCTGCCGTGCATCTCCCAGGGGAGCGTGAAGAACACCGACCCGGGCAGCACCGGCTCGACGCGCCCCTCCACCTGCCACGTCAACTGCCCCCGCACGATCAGGACCACCTCCAGCCCGACGTTGCGGTGGGCAGGCAGCGCCCGGTGCTTGCCCGGTGGCCAGTGGCCGTACAACGCAATCGATCGGTGCCGCATGTGCAAAATCTACCATGAGCTGAAGCGGCAAGACATGGCGGCGCTCACGCGGATGATGTTGATATCTTCAGGGAGGTCTCGCCATGTCCATCATCGTCGGATGTTTCGCCCTGGTCGAGCCGTTCCGCGATCTACGGCGGCAGTTTCACGCCATCGCCGAGCTGGGGTTCCGTTACGCCGACCTGACGGACAACCACGACGGGGCGCTGCTGGGCAACGAGTTCGGGTTCACCGCCGCCGCGTCGCTGGACAGCCCGCCGTACGAGCTTGCGGCCATGGTGCGCGAGGCGGGCCTCGAACTCACCGCCGTCTGCGCCCACGCCAACCTGCTCGATCCCGCCGGCCCCCACTGTTACGGCACGAACCAGGTCATCAAGGCCATCAAGCTCGCACACTTCCTGGGCGTCAAGCAGGTCATCACCACCGAGGGCGACCCCAAGACGGCCTTTGGCCGCAACCTCTCCCACGACGAGCGCGTCTTCAGCGTTGCCGAAAAGCTGCACCATCCGGTCTTGTGGGCCGAGTCGCTGGGCATCGAACTGCTGCTGGAGCCGCACGGCGTCGTCACCGACGACATCGATGCACTCAGCAGCGTACTCGACCGGCTTGGCCATCCCGACACCGTCGGGGTCAACCTCGACACCGGCAACCTCTGGCTGGGCGGTGGCGATCCGCTGGCGTTCATCGCCCGCTTCGGCCAGCGCATTCGTCACGTCCACTGGAAGGACCTGGGCGCTGAGATGCTCGACCAGCGTGGGAAGCTGCACGGCTGCGGCATGGGGCTGATTCCACTGGGCGACGGTGTCATCGGCCTGCCGCAGATCGCCGCGGCACTGAAGAAGATCAAATTCACCGGACCGACGACGCTCGAAGTCGCCGGCAAAGACGCCGTGCTTGCTTCGGCGGCGCGGCTCAAGGAGTGGTTCGCATGAACACCGCCGCCGTCATCGGTTGCGGCAGGCCCGGCTCACCCCAGGGCGGCAAAGTCGGCTGGGGCATCGCCTATGCTCACGCCGAGGGCTATCGCGATGCGTTCCCCGACGTAACGCTTCACGCGGTGGACCCCAACGCCGACAACCTCGCGGCGTTCGGCCTGGCCCACGGCATCCCTGCCTCGCGGCTCTTCGCCTCCACCGAGGCGCTGTACGACACGATCGTGCCCGACGCCGTGAGCATCTGCACCTGGCCCCCGCTGCACGTGCCTCAGGCGATCGATGCGGCACGCCGCGGCGTCAAGGCGATCGCCGTGGAAAAACCCCTGGGCGTGGACGGCTACCAGATTCACGAATTGATCGGCGTCACACGGGCCACCGGCGCGCGCGTGGCCGTGGCACATCAGCGCCGTTACGAGCCGTGGTTCGTCAAGGCGCGCGAGCTGATCCAGCAGGCCGTCATCGGCGATCGACTGGTCATTGAAGCCCGCGTCGGCGACGACTGGGACATGTTGTCGTGGACGGTGCATTGGTTCGACATGGCCAACTTCCTGTTCGACGCCCAGCCGCAATGGATTTTGGCGGGGCTGGACCACCAGAACCAGCATCGTTACGGCCACGCCGTCGAGCAGGCGTCAATCGTACTGGCGCACTACGACGAGCATCGTCAGGCGATGTTCATCACGGGACCCCCCGCGCTGCCGCACGCAGGCGTCACGGTGCGCGGCGACCGCGGCATGCTCGTCATCGAGCCCCACCTCAAGCTCTGGACGACCGACGGCTACCGCCAGGTTACGTGCGATGCAATGCCCTTCGCGCACACGTTCGCTGCGCTGCTGAGCGATCTATGGCAAAGCTCCCCCGATCGTCCCTGCCGTTGCGATCTGCTGCAGTGCGCCCCGGCGACGCTGATGGCGTTTGCGGCGCACGAGTCGGCTCGGACGCAGCGTCGCGTGGCCTGGCCCCTGCAGACGTGGTTTGCACCGCTGGAGGTGATGCAGCATCCGCCGGTGTATGGCGAGGTCACCCCTTTGCGCATCGCACTGCTGGCCGACGGGCATCAGCAATGGCCGCGGGTGTCGATGAGTGGCCGCGAGGGGCTGCGCGACGCCCTGGAATCGCTTGGACATCACGTGACTGTTCTGGACGCCGCCGCCGACCTGGCGGACAACGCGCTGGATGAGGCGGACGCACTGGTGCTGTATCACACGCAGCAACAAGCGCGTGCGTCGCACCGCGCGGTCGTGGGGCCGTGGTTCGAGTCGGGCCGCCCAGTGGTGGTGAGCCACTGTGGCATCGGAGCGTATGCCGACTGGCCCCAGTTCCGTCGCTGGATCGGACGCTACTGGGTCTGGAGCGGCGAGGCGTCGCCCCCGTCGCGTCACCCGCATGTGCCCTGTACGATTCGGGTCGATGATGCCCAGCGATTTCCCGTGCCCTGGCGCGAGGCGTGGCTCCCCACCGACGAGATGTATCAGGGTCTGGGCGAAGCCTCACTCGTGCGCGTTCTGGCCACGGCCGTCAGTCCCGACGGCCAGGAGCAGGCGTACGCATGGCAGGTGATCGAGCATCCGCACGTCGTCGGCTGGCTGCCCGGGCACCGGCGCGACATGTTCGCGCTCGAGGCCACGCGCGACGGACTGGCGGCGGCGTTGCAGTTGGCTGTCGCCTCCGCCACGACGCACCGCAGCCATGCCCAGGCTTGATTTCACCGCGGCGGATGAAGCACGAAAAACGACTCGGGCAAGGCCACCACGCGCGCCACCAGCGGCTGCCCCGGCGCCGGCTCCTGAATGCGGACCGCCCAGCGCATGTTGGAATGCGATGGCCTGGCGTCGTAAACGATGATGCGCTCCTGGCGTTCCGGCGCGAGCAGGCCGGCGGGGTTGTACGTGTAAGGCTGGCCCGACACGGGGCAGATGAACGGTGACTCGCCCGCCAGCCCGGGGATATCGTGCATGTCCGTCAGTTGCTGCGGCAGGTCGCCGTGCTTGGCGAAATAGAGCAGCAGCCCGCCGCAGATGTCGTGCAGGCGCATGGCGCACGGATCGGTGTTGGATATGGGATCGATCCGGTCGGGACGAGCCGGGGGCTTGTCGTTGATGGTGGTCGGCGCAGGCGATGCGCATCCGCACAGCAGCGTCAGGCCTACCAGCAGGAACCAGTGCAGCATGCGGCGTTGCGTCTCAGGGTTGTTCGGCCTCGTCGGGCGTCGGCTCATCGGTCGGCTCCTCGCCTTCGATGATATCGCCCTCCGCCGGCGCCGCTTCGCCGCCACGCTTCAGACCCTCACGGTGCTCTTCATAGATGCCCGGCGCCACCGCCTTGGGCAGTAGCTTTGTACCCTGCACTTCCTCCCTGGTCATACCGCCCAGCAGGTCCGGCTCGGCCGCCACGTGCGGTGTCAGGAAGATCAGCAGTTCCGTCTTCGTCTTGTTGTTCTGCGTGCGCTTGAACGCATAGCCCACCAGCGGGATATCGCCCAGGAACGGGACCTTGTTGATCGTCTGAACCACGCGATCCTCCATCAGGCCTCCGATGACCACCGTCTGGCCCGAGCGCACGCCGACGCGCGACACCGCCGACCGCTTGGCGATCACCGGTGCTGACACCAGCTCGCTGATGGGAACCGTGGTCCCGGTCAGCGTCGAGATCTCCGGCGCCACGTCGAGGATGACCAGCCCGTCGGGATTGATATGCGGAATCACATCGAGCAGGATGCCCACGTCGCCGTACTCGATCGTGTTGATGGTCTGCCCGGTGTCGGTGATGCGACTGTTGGTGATGAAGGGGACCTCCTGGCCGACAGTGATGCTGGCGAGTTGGTTGTCGGAGGCAAGGATGTACGGCCGGCTGAGCACGTCGAGCTTACCCTGCGTTTCGAGAAATCGGATGGTGGCGGTGAAGTTTTCCTCGAGCACCTGGACGATCATGCCCGTCGCCGCGGCGCCGATGGTCGGGATGTTGAAACTGGTGCCCACGTCTTGTCCCAGGCCACTGGGTCGGATGTTGAGCACGCTGAACTCGGTGCCGATGTCGTAGCCCTTGTCGTGCGTAACCTCGGCGATGAGGACCTTGATGAGCACCTGGGCGACGGGTTTGTCGAGTTCCTCGAGCACGAGCTTGACGCGCTCGTAGTGGATCGGGCTGGTGCGGACGAGCAGGGAGTTGGTGTCGGGGTCGGCGATGATGGACACGAGGCCGGCCAGATCCGAGGCGGTCTGCAGCGACTGGGAGGAGAGGCGGGTGGTGGCGCCGGTGGTCTGCTGCGTGGTGCCGAAGCGGGTGGAGGTCTGGCCCAGGCCCCCCGTGGTCATGCTGGTCGAGCCGAACGCGCCGCCGGCGCCGGAGGTGCGTCCGCCGCCGCCGGTGGTGCGCGAGGCGCGTTGGAGCGTGCTGCCACCGGTGGTCGTGCCCGACGTGGTGCCGCGATTGGTCGGGGGTGTGCCGTTGAAGAGGCTGTTGAGCACGCTCTCGACGTTGAGCGACTGGGCGTTGCGCAGGCGATAGACGAAGATGGTTTCGTCCTCGGCGGGATTGGCGTCGAGTTCCTTGACGATCTGAGCGACGGCGTTGAGTGTGTCGGACGGGCCGGAGACGACCACGGAGTTGGTGCGGTCGTCCGACGAGGCGCTGACGCGCGTGCCGCGGCCGGACGCCTGGCCCCGCTGCGTCTGCTGGCCGCGCTGGCCCCCTTGCTGCTGTTGCTCGGCGCGACGCCACGGCGGGACGAACTGGTCCTGCTGCTGTTGGCCCGAAGCGACTTCAAGGTTGGCGAACACATCGTTGATCAGTTGCGCGGCGCTGGCGGCGTTGGCGAACTTGAGTGGAAAAATACGCACATCCACCGCGTCGGCGATCGATGTGTCCAGCGCCGCGACGATCTGCACCACCCGTCGCACGTTCGCCGACGTGTCGGTGATGACCAGGGCGTTGCTCGACTGGTTGGAGGCGAAGTCCGCATCGGCGTTGATCAGGGGTTGAAGGTCCTGTCGCAACTGCGTGGCGTCGGCATACCGCAGCGGAATCACCTGCGTGATCAGCTCATCGGTCGCGGCGATCTTGGCCGGGTCGTTGCCCACGCGCACGGGTATGCTCAGGCGCTTGGCGTCGGCGGAACGAACGATCTTGAGGATGCGGTCCTGCTGGATCGCCGCGTATCCCCCATTGCGCAGCACCGTGTTGAGCAGCGACACGGCTGTTTCGGGATCGATCGGCTGGCGGCTGACCAGCGTGATGCGTCCCTCGGGCCGCACCTCCTTGACGACGACAAATCCCGCCGACGCCGACAGCTCGTCGAGCACGGCGTTGATGCTGGCGTCCTGGAAGTTCAGCAGCAGGCCGCCGTCGGCGCGGGTGACGCCGCGCTGGGCGGGCGGTTCCTGCCCGTTCTGCGCCGCCACCGTCGCGCAGAATATGCTTAGAACCAGCAGCGAGCAGGCGAGTCGTGCTCCGTTGCAGTTGACTTTCATCATCCGGGGCTCCCATGTGATCGTCGTGACTGTGGGTGACAGGTGGTTATGGCGCTACTTCCAGGAGGCGTCGCCGCCGCATGCGTTCTTCAGGGGTGAGTCCCGCCTCGTCGGCTGCGGGCGCGGCGCCCGGGGCGGTTGTCCCCGGCGTCGTGCCCGTCGCCGTCGGTCCCAGGCGCGGCGACACCGCCCGCCCCGTCAGGTCGTGCCCGATCTCGATCCACAGCGAACCCTCCTCGCCCAGGTATTCCACGGCGTCCATCTGGACCTCCGTAATGCGGCCGCCGGCAATCTCCTCGCCCGGAGCCACGCGCATCAACGTCGCCGTCGCCAGATGCTCGAAATAAGCGCGGACCTCGTCCTCCTCGAACACCACGCCTACGAGCACGTACTGCGTCTGGATCGGCGGCGGGGGCGGCGGCGGCGCGGCATCCGCCGCAGTGGGCTCGGGGGCCTGGGCTCGCGCCTGCGCCGCGCGGCGGTCACGCACGAAGACGTTGCGCCGCACGATCATGCCGTACTCGCTCTCGAACGCATCCGGTCGCCGCGATGCATCGCGCTCCTGCGCCGCGCCGAGCGAGGCGAAGATCGTCAACAGCAACAAGCCGGCCAGCGCCCTCATCATCGAGACTCCTGTGGTGTGTAAATCGTCGCCAGCCCGACGTTCAGAGCCAGGTCGTCCTGTCCGTCGCGCCTGGCCGTGATCTGCAGATCCGTAACGCGCAGCGGGATCGACGCGGTCTGCGCGGCATAGAGGAACCGTGCGATCTGCGCCATCGTGCCCGTGCCCGTGGCGCGGATGGTGATCTTCTGAAAGTCGCGTTCCTTTTCCGTCCGTTCGGGCTTGAGCGAAGACAGCGCCAGGCCCGCCGACTGGGCCCACTCGCGCGCGCGATTGAGGACCTGGCTCTCGGCATCCGGCGCGTCGCGCAGCAGCGTGCCGCCGGTCATGTCTCGCCACGCCCGCTGAGCATGCGTGCGGTTGTCGAACAGACCCTCCGCACGCGCCAGGTCCTGCTGGTAGTGGTCGATCGCCGCATCCGCTTCCGTCAGTCGGGCCAGCAGCGGCGACAGCGCCGCTTGGTCGAGCACCAGCAGACCGACCACCACCGCGGCCGCGATGGCGATGTAGCGCTCGCGTCGTGACATGGTCATTGTGCAGCCTCCTGCGCCCGCTCGCCGCCGCGGAAGGCAAAACCGATCGAGAACGCGATGTCACGGCTGCGGCCCCCGGCGTCCCGCATGTCCATCAACTGCACGTCGGAAAACCGCGGGTCGCCCCGCAACCGATCCAGGAACGCCAGCACCATTTGCTGCTCGGACGCCTTGCCCTGCAACTGTCCACGATTTGTGTCGCGGAAGTTGAACGACGTGATCCACAACGGATCGTCATCCCGCACCGCCATCGTCACCGCCCCAAGACAGTCGAGTACGGGCGGGCGCGTCCGGTAGTAACCGCGGCCCAGGCTGACGCGCGCCACGGCGGCCTCGGCGGCTTTGATGTCGGGCGCCATGGCTTTGAGTCGCGCCTGCAGCGCTGTCGCATCGCTTTCGCGCTGCGTCACGGTCAGATACAGCCCGACCAGGCCCAGGATCACTGCAGCGACCGCGGCGATCGCCAGAACGCGCAGCCTCGTGATGTGCCGCACGCGGGGCGCCGCCAGGCGCGAGTGCAGGAAATCCACCGGCAGCCGGGCGCCGCGCAGTCCGCTCAACGCCACGGCCACCGCCGGCACGAACGACTGCGGCGCCAATCCACCGAGGCTGCCATTGAGCGCCGCCGGCGACACGTGCACCCCCAGCGAATCGAGCATCAACTTGCCGCATGGCTCAAGCCCCGCGCTGCGCGACAGCTCGGCAAGCTGGCGATCGCTCAACTGCGGGCAGTCCCAGCGCAGGAGCTGAGCCGCTGCGGCCTGACCCGCACCGGGCGACAACGCCACCGCGCGGCGGACTTCGCTGGCAAAACGCGCAAATTCCTCGTCCCCGCCAGCCCCCAGTGCCAGGTGGCGAAGGCCATGGACGCGGCCCTGCTTCATGGCGACCAGCTCTGCGCCGTGCTCGCTGAGCATGACCATGGTGCGGTCGTCGTCGCGCGACAACAGGCCGCCGGTCGCCAGCGCGGTGGCGGTCACGCCGACGGTCGTGAGGCCCGAGGCCGACGCCAGCGACACCACCTGGTCGAGCTTCTGCCGGACTGTGCCCACCAGCAGCACGCGCGTCGTCTGGGCGGGGTCGGGCCGACCGGCATAATCGAACACCACGTCCGTGTGGTCGGCTGCAACCAGGCGCTCGACCTGCAGTCGCAGCATGGCGCCGGCCTGGGCCTCATCAGCAGGAGGCACCTCGCGGTCGTGCGCCACCAGCCACCGGGCCGGCAGTCCGATCGCCGCATGCGTTGCAGTAATCCCGTGCTGGCGCAGAAACGCCCGCAGCGCCGCGCCCGTCGCAGCGACGTTCTGCCATGCATCGCCGCTCAATTCAAAGCGGGCGAGTTTCTGCACCGTCGCGCCGCCGTTGACGCCGGCCTGGGCGCAGAGAATCGCCCGCTCGCCGACGGCAAGGCCCAGCACGCACGAGGGTCGCCAAGTCCACTTCACCATGCTCTGCCTCTCATGCCCGCCCCCACGTTCGACCAGTCGCCCGGGCCCCGGCCGGCACGGATCGAGTCGCGCACCGACTCGTCCAGGGGCCATCCGCCGTCGGTCAGGTCGCGACGGTACACGATCCGCGGCGTGGTGCGCGACGCATCGACCACCATGCGTATCCGCTTGAACGCGCGGCCGTTGGCACTCACGGCCAGGATATCGGCCGAATACTGCCTGCCGCGCCCCGTGATCTGGCTGCCCAGCCCGATCGCGCCCTCCTGCAACACGTCATAGACCCAGGCGATCGTGCCGGGATAGGCGGCCACTGCAGCGGGTCGGGCCGCCAGCAGTTGATCGGCCTGCGCCTCGTCGAGGCCGTCGAGGCACAACAGTACTTCGCGCGGCGCGGTGTTGACGTTGACCAGCCCGCGCAATCGCCCGCTGCCCGTACTGGTGAGATAGTCTTCGACCAATCGAAGCTCGTCGGCGGTCATCTGCGTGCGAACCGCCAGATCGAAGAGGTCGCGCGGAGGGTTGTTGGGCGAGCCCAGCAGCGATCCGACCTCCTCGCCTCGCGTGTCACCCAGACGCTGGCGCAGCAGTCGGCGAAGGTCCTGACGACGATTGTTGTCGCCGATGTTGAGCCGTCGTGTGCCGTCGGCGGCGACGTTACGCTGCGAGTTCCACACCGTCACATAGGGGAACAGCCCGATGAGCCGATGCTGCTCAAAAGCCAATGCGCGTCCGCCGGGCTGCTGCCCGCCGTGGAGATAGTCGCGGGTCATGCCGCTGACGAGCATCAGTTCCTCGATCGTCTCGAAGTTGCCGTTCTTGGCCCGGTAGGGTGGGTTCCTCGACAGATACACATTGCTCTCGGCGCCGCCTTCCGTGCTCGTGTCGTCACCGTCGCGCCAGTCCACGATGGAGGCGGCCAGATCGTCGGTCATCCCCGGCAGCATCCGCAGGCCGTCGAGCGATGCGCGGTTGAGGTCGAGTTTGCCTGCCTCGTCGACGATGCCGAACAGGGGCAGGTCGGGGTCGCCGTAGTCGGGCCGCAGAATCCAGAACCAGCCCGTGCCGACCTGCACAGCGGCGAAATCGCTGTCGCGCATGGTGTCGAGCGTCGTGAGCTGATCGGTGACGAGGGCCAGGACGAACTGCTCGGCGCCGCGAGCGATGGCGTCGGCCTGGAGCATGGCGGCGCTGTTGGCCGATGCCGTCGCTTCCACCCGGGCCGTGCGCCCCATGGTCAGCACCAGCGAGCCCAGCGCGAACACCACGATCATGGTGACGATCAAGGCGGTGCCCCGGCGGCGCACCTCGTGTTGGGCCGTCGCTGGGGTCATGGCATCAGTCCAAAGAGGCTGGCGTTGGTGGTGATGCGTCCGGTCGAGATCGGCACGAGCCGCGCCGAGCGGTAGGTGCGCGTGGTGTCGACGGGGTCGTTGAGTTCGATCGTGATTTCGACGGCGACGGGCAGGATGTTGCCCAACTGCGTCGAGTCCCATTCGGGCTGCCAGCCGTAGCCGTTGTAGTACCGCAGTCCGAAAGCGCGCACGCCACGGGCCAGCAACTGATCTTCGACAGGCGTCTGCACGGACGACAACAGATTGCGCTCCACGCGCATGACCAGTGTGTCCCCGGAGGGCACGATCTGCACGCGACGGATGCCCTCACCCAGCGGATCATCGCCGGTGTCGGCGTCGGCGCCCACGGCGTAGAACTCGATCGTGTCGGCCTCGCTACCCGTCGTGCCATTGGCGTAGGCGATCATCGGCCCGGCCAACACGCCCGTCGGCGGCATCACCGACTGCAGCTCGCGCTCGACCAGGTCCAGAACGATCGCCGCCTGCCTCGCCGCCTGCGTCTGCTCTCGCACGCTCTGGCGTGCGCGGAAGCCCACGCCCATCGCCGCGTAGAGCGACAGCGCCATGATCGCCACCATCGCCGTAGCCACGACCAGTTCCAGCAGCGTAAAACCCGATGGGCGACGGCTCATGTCGTCACCTCCTCGTCCGTCGGCTCGGTGTCGATGTCGTCAAGGCCCGTCGTCGGATAGACGAGCGTGTCAACGATCAGCGACTGCTCCACGTCGCGCTGCATCCAGGTGACGGTGACGCTCACGCGATAGACGCCGTAGCCAGCCATGGCGCCCTCGCTGCGCCAGCGGTACGCGGGCCAGGCATCGCCGAAATCGCCATAGCCGTTGAACAGTCGCGCGTCGCGCAATACGAGCATCTCGGCGATCTTCTGCTGGGCAAGCTGTGCGGCTTCGAGCCGGTGGCGGGCGCTGGCGGCGGCCTGCAGCGACATCGAGATCCCGCGCATCGCCACCGGCAGCACCACGCCGATGAGCACCAGCGTGGCAAGCACCTCCATCAGCGTGAAGCCTCGGGATGTGCGGCAGGAGCGACTCATCACCAGCTCGCCTCCTCGATGAGGCGGAACGACTCGGCGGGTGCGTCGCATCGCAGCTCGATGCCGTGGCGTCCGTCGAGCGTGGCGATGCGCACGGCGGCGGCGGTGGTGCGTCCGTTGGGATGAAAAGCGATGCTCGCGCCGCCGCCGGTCTGATCGATTCTCAGGGATGGGGGCAACTGCAGCCCTTGGCCATATTCGCCCGGCGCCGGCACGTATTGTCCCCCATCGTCCATGAGCACCCGCCATCCCGCGCCCGCCGGGTCGATCTGCAACTGGTGGATACGTGCGTCGGCGATGGCGCGGGCCCGCGCCCAGGCCGCCGTGGCCAGGAAGTCGTCGCCCGCATCGCGCAGCATCGCCCCGCGACGCCAGCCGCCCAGCGACGGCGCCGCCAGCGCCAGCGTCATCGTGATGAGCACCAGCACCAGCACGGTCTCCAACAGGGTGAAGCCGTGCTTCGAGCTTGCGTGATGCCTGCGGGGTGCGGCCATGATCATTCGTTCCAGTTGCCGATGTCATCGCTGCCTTCGCGGCCGTCGGGGCCGAAGGAGTAGAGGTCGAACCCGGCCGTGTTCTTCTGTCCGGGTTGGCGGTACATGTACTCGTTGCCCCACGGATCGCGCGGCATGCCGCGTTGCAGGTAGGGGCCGTTCCAGTCCAGCACGCCCGACGGTTGCGACAACAGGGCGCCCAGCCCCTCTTCGGTGGTCGGCAGCCGCCCGGTGTCGATCTCGAAGGCATTGATCGCCGTCTCGACGCTGGAGATATCGGCCTTGGCGGCCGTCTCGCGCGCCTGCCGCGACCGACCGGTGAACTTGGGCACCACCAGCGCCGCCAGCACCCCCAGGATCACCAGCACCAGCAGCAGTTCGATGAGCGAGAAACCTTGACGCATCCGTGAACTCCTCAGTTAATCATGTCCTGCAGTGTGAACACCGGCAGCAGCATGCTGACGACGACGGTGCCGATCAGCGCCGCCATGACGAACAGCAGCGCCGGCTCGGCCAGCGCCACCGTCAGGCGAAGCTGGCGGTCCAGGTCGCCCTCGTAGGATGCCGCCAGGCGGACCAGTTCCTGATCGAGCCTGCCGGTTTCCTCCGCCACGCTGATCATCTCGATCACCGCTGCGGGAAACAGTAGCCGATCGCCCGACAGCGCCCGGCTCAGCGGCTCGCCGCGCTGCACGTCCTCGATCGCACGGCCGACAGTATCCGACAGCGTCTGGTTCCCGATCGCCTCGCGGGCCACGCGCAGCGCCGCCACCAGCGGCACGCCCGCACCGACCAGCGTGCCCAGCATCCGTGCAAATCGCACCAGTGCGAACCTTGCCGTCAATATCCCGATACCCGGTGTGCGCAGGATCATGCGTTCGATCGCCCGCCGTCCGGCTTCCGTGGCCACCCATCGCCGCAGCGCGATCGCACCGACGATCAGCGCCAGCAGGATCAGCGGCCCATAGGACAGAAGCCACCCGCTGACAGCCACGACCATGCGCGTCAGCCAGGGCAGCTTGGACCCGAACTGGTCGAAGATCACCGCAAAGCGCGGGATGAAGAACGTCAGGAGGAACGCCAGCACACCGGTGGCGACGATGGCCAGGGCGACGGGGTAAATCATCGCCGCCTTGACCTTGCCCACGAGATCCTTCTCGCGCTGGCGGAACTCGGCGATCTGGCTGAGCACGACGTGAAGGAATCCGCCCGCCTCGCCGGCACGCACCATGGCGACATAGACGTTGGAGAACGCCCGTGGATGCTGGGCCAGGGCATCGGCCAGGGCTTCGCCGCCGACCACGTCGTCGTGGACCTTGGTCCAGGTGGCGGACGCGGCCGGGTGCGACGCCTCGCGCTTGAGCAAGGCCAGTGCCCGCGACAGCGACAGCCCGGCGGCCAGCAGGTTGGCCAGTTCCCGCGTGAAAGCCTCGACGGCGCGGGCGGGGACCTTGCCCGCTGCACTGGACCGCCGGGGCAGCCATGATCCGATTCCGATTTCGCCCGAGCCGCGCGATTCCTCGATCGATACGGGAGACAGGCCGCGACTGAGCACCACATCCATCGCAGCGTGGCGCGATTCGGCGGGGATCGTGCCACTGGTCGAGCGACCTTGCCTGTCCAGCGCGGTGTAGGCGTAGATGCCCATTACGCCTTCACCTCCTGAGTCGGCTCGCGCGCGGCAGCCTCCTGCCAACCGCCAAAGGCGCTCTGCTCGTCCTTGGTATTCTGCATGACCTCGTCGATGGTGGTGCGACCTTCGGCGACGACACGCCATCCGTCATCGCGAAGCGAACTCATGCCGTGGACCATCGCGACCTTGCGCAGCTCGTGCGACGGCGCGCGCTTGAGAATGAGCGAGCGCAGGTCGTCGGTGATGGCCATCATCTCGAACACGCCCTGTCGGCCTCGGAAGCCCGTGCCCTGACACGCGCGGCAACCCACGCCGTGATAGAGCACCTGCGGCACCACGTCGCCGTACTGCTCGCGCAGCATCTGGGTCTCACGGTGAGGCAACGGCTTCTTGCAGCCCTCGCAGATCAGGCGCACCAGTCGCTGGGCGATGACCACCTCCAGCGACGAGGCGACGAGGTACGGCTCCAGCCCCATGTCCACCAGGCGCGTCGCCGCGCTGGGCGCGTCGTTGGTGTGCAACGTGCTGAACACCAGGTGGCCGGTAAGCGACGCCTGCACGGCGATCTCGGCGGTTTCACGGTCGCGGATTTCGCCGATGAGCACGACGTCGGGATCGTGGCGCAAGATCGCGCGCAGACCGGCGGCGAAGGTCAGGCCGGTCTTGGTCGAGACCTGGATGTGGTTGACGCCGCGCAGCTGGTACTCGACGGGGTCTTCGATGGTGACGATCTTGCGTTGGATATCGTTGATCTTGCTCAGGGCGGCGTAGAGGGTGGTGGTTTTGCCGCTGCCGGTTGGGCCTGTGACGAGCACGATGCCGTGGGGCATGTCGAGCACCATGTCGAACAGGGCGCGATCTCGTGCGGACATGCCCAGGTGCTCGGTCCCCAGCAAGGCTGTGCCGCGGTGGAGCAGGCGCAGCACGACGGCCTCGCCGTGGATCATGGGAATGATCGAGACGCGCACGTCGATCTCGCGGCCGGAGAGCTTGAGCTTGATGCGCCCGTCCTGCGGCAGGCGTTTTTCGGCGATGTCGAGGTGGGCGAGAATCTTGAGGCGGGAGACGATGGCCGCGTGGAAGCGCCGCACGTTGGGCGGCACATTGGCCTCCTGCAAAAGGCCATCGATGCGGTAGCGCAGCCGCAGCGAGTCCTCGAACGGCTCGATGTGAACGTCGGTGGCGCGGCTTTCGATGGCTTCGATGAGCACCTGGTTGACGAAACGGATGATCGAGGCATCGTGGGCCGCGTCGTCGGCGTCCAGGTCACTGCCGTCGTCGGCGTCGAGCACCTGGATGCTCGTGCCGGCTTCGTCGTCGAGCGTCTGCAGCGTGTCGGCGCCGACGCCCAGCAGCCGCTTGATGGCCCGATCGATCTCGCGCGCCGGAGCCAACGCGAGTTTGCACTCGCGCCCGGTGAGCAGCCGCAACTCGTCAAGTGCAGCGGTGTCGGTGATGCTCGAAGCGGCCACGAGCGTCACGCCGCCCTCCTCGGCGATGGGCAGCACGTTGTGCCGCACCAGCAGTCGCGTGGGGAACGTCGCCAGAAACTCCTTGCTGGGGGCCTGACTGTCCAGATCGACCACGGGCACGTCGAACATCTGTCCCAGGCAGCGGAGCATCGCATCCTCGGTCACGCCGTCGGCAGCAAGCACAGCCTCCTCCAGCCGCTTGCCCTGGCCCATGAGGTCGCACGCCCGCCTCGCCGCCGGCTCGTCGAGTAGGCCCTGCCGTCGCATCATGTCGATCACGTGTTCCACGCGAAGCTCACGTCGATAAGGTCAGGCGACAGCGAGAAAATGCCCGGGGCGGCGGAGGCAGCACGCCCCGAGCATCGTAAGGATTACCTTCGCAAATGGGCTTACTCGAGTACGCCCATGGTCACCAGCACGGCTTCCTGCCGCTGCGTGAGCAACTGCTTGAGGTCCTCGCGGGCGGCGGTCAACTCGCCCTGGGCCTTGACGCGCGCCTCGCGGTAGGCCTTGAGCTTCTCCTGGATTTCTCCAGGCGTGGTCGATTCGTTCTGCAGCGCCGTGCGCAGCTCGCGTGAGGTGCGCTCCACGTCGCTGACCTGTCGTTCGCTGCCTTCGGGCTGAGCGCCGGGGCCGCCGCCTTCACGGCTACCCTCGCGTCCGCCGCGGAATCCGCCACCCATCATGCCCATCCCACCGCGCGTCTGACGCTGGGCCGTCTGCACCCGCTCGAGCTTGGGCTGCAGGACCGCCCACTCGTCGTCGGTGACTTTGAGTTGCTCCTTGAAGGCCTGCGCCATGCGCTGGCGAGCCTGCTCAGGGTCAAAGTTGCCCCGCTGGCGCTCACCGCGCTCGCCTTCGGGACGCTCGGTGCGCTGGCCGCGATCGCGCTGGCCTTCCTGGCGCTGACCACCGTCCTGCGACAGGGCGATCGACGCGGCAATCACGCCGCACAGCACCGCGGGGACAATCACTTTCTCGAAACTCAGCATGATCCGATCCTTTCCAATAAGGGGTTAACGGTCTGGCATGGTGCGGGCGTCGGAGTCGTCCCGATCCCGCTTGGTGGACGGCTTGCGGTCGCGCGAGCCGGGGGGGCCATTGCGGTCGCGATCGCGGTCGTGCCGGGCGAGGATGGCTTCGTACTTCTCCCGCTGCTCGGGCGTGAGGATCGCCTTGGTCTTTTCCACCGCCTGCTGGAAGTTGCCTCGCCACTGCGCCTCCATCGCCTCCACGCGCTCGTCGTATTGGCGATGAATCTGCTCGTACTCCGGCTGGCGTTCGGGCGCGATCAGGGCGGCAATGGCCTCGTCGCGCTCCTTGCGCAGGCGCGAACGTTCGCTCCACTGCTCTCGACCGCCGTGGCGGGCCACCTCGGACCAGATCGCGTCGAGCTGCGTCTGCTGCTCGGGCGTGAGGCTCAATTGCTGAGCCAGCCATCCGCCGCCGCCGCGTTCGCGTGGCCCATCGCCAGGCCCACCCACCGGCTTGGGCGGTGGCTCATGATGCGCTCGCTCGCTCACCGACAGGCCCACGGTCACGCCCGCCGCCAGCGACACGAGAAACCCCACGATCACCAGAGCGCGCGTCATGGCCGTCCCCTTTCGCCGTCGGACGACAGATCGGCCGCCATCCACTGCGCCAGGAACACCGACTGCGGCGCCGCGTCGGCGTCGGGGTTGATCATCGCCAGCTCCCACTCGCTGAGCGTGGGCGAGGCCTCGGCGGGTGACATCTGCAGCGACAACGTGGCCGTCACCAACAGTGCCGCCGCCGCCGCCGTCATCCACCCCGCCAGCCGTCGCACACTGCGGTCGTCGGCTGCGCGGTGCGATCGACGCATCCACAGTTGCAGCGCACCGGCCGGTGGCTCATCCAGCCGCGCCGCCTGCACCTGCTGCGACAGCCGCCGCAGCGCCGCCAACTCCACCCCGCACGCGGCGCACTGCGCCAGGTGCTGCTCCAGCTCCCGCGCCGTCTCCGCCGGCAGCTCGCCGTCGTGATAGGCCGACACTTCTTGACTTCGATCACACGTCATGGCTCACCTTCGATCCCCTGCCTCAGTTGCTGCCGGGCCCGGTGCAGCCTCGATTCCACCGTCCCACGTGGCACACCCAGCAACGACGCCATCTCCTCGTAACTCATGCCCTCCAGCTCCCGCAGCACGATCACCTCTCGATGCTCGGGGCTCAGACGATCCAGCAGCACGGTCAGGTCCAGCCGGGCCTCGACCGCCGCCTGGCCGGCCTCCGACACTGGCGCCGGCGGGTCGGACTCGTCCTCAGGTGGCCGCCACAGCCGCAGCCACGGGCGACGCTTACGCCTCGCCATTGCCGCTTGCCGCACGGCGATCCCGACCAGCCACGTCCGCAGGGCCGAGTCCCCCCGGAACCGACTCGACAATACGGCCGTGAAGGTCTCCTGCACCACGTCGTGGGCTTCGTGCTCATCTCGCACCAACGCCCGCGCCACGCCGTACAGATACCCGCCGTGGCCACGCACCAGCTCCCCAAAGGCCCGGTCGTCGCCCCGATGAATGCGGTCCAGCAACTCGACCTCAGACGATCGTTCCATCGATCCTCAGCCTATCGCATGACCCGCATCTGTACCTACTGTTGCAGCAAGGCGGTGGTTTCTTCCCTCTCCGGGGAAAAAATCATCGCAATGCCACGACGTACGCCACCCAGTCGTGCCGTGCCGGCATGTGCGTCCGCGGCTGAAAGTGCCCGTCGCTCTGGCCCGTAGCCGGGTCTACCCGGTCGCACCAGACCTCGGCCGCCGCGAACCCCGCCTCCGTCATGGCCTCGATCATCTCCACCGGCGTCCACAGTCGCCAGTCGTATCGAAAGGCGTCTCGCAGCGTCCGCACCCCCCTGCCGCCCTGGCCAGCGACGCGGAAGCGGAAATGGATGCGGCAGTCGATCCGCCCCGTCACGTGGTCGTACGACCGCTGCTCCCACACATAATCGAACCGCACCCCGTCGTCGCACCGCACCCGCCGCGTCTGCGTCCCCACCGCCATGGCCCCCGGTCCGCCAAACAGGTCCACCACGAGCATGCCGCCCTGCCGCAGGCATCGCCGCGCATGACGCAGGTACGTCAGCAGCGACCGCCGATCCTGCCACTCGCACACGCTGAAATTCAGGGCCGCCACCACGTCCGCCCCCGGCCCACGCACAGCCAGCACATCCCCCTGCACGAACGTCACGCGCCGGGCCCCCGCCTGCCGCCGCGCCCACCGCAGCGTCGGCCCGTCCGACTCGACCGCCACCGCCTGATGATGATCGGCAAAGCCCGCCCACGCCGCCGCCACCGCCGCCGTCCCCGCGAAGTCCTCCCGCAGCCGCGTCGGATACGACCCGCGATAGTGCCCATACGCCTCGAGCAGGAACCGCACCTCCGCCTCCGGGTGCTGCACCGCCCTGCGATAGAACTCCAGCCTGTGTCGCCGTCCCACCCCCGCCATATACCACCCCGCGCCCCACCTGTCACCCCCCGGAAGTTTTCCACAGGAATCGGGTAGCCTCCGCTTCCGGGGCTAATCGGAATCACTGGGTTTTCACCTTCACCACACGATGCCCCGGCCAATTCGGCAGTGGGCCTCCGACCACATGGCGCATGTCGAACTTCGGATGTGGGATGTAAAAATGTACCACTGCATGCGACCCGCTCCCATGGCCATGCGCCTTCCGACACCCGACACCCGACACCCGAACCCCGCCTCCCGTGCCCCCCCATTTTGCCCTTTGCTGTTTGCCCTTTGCATTTCGCATTTTGCATTTTGCATTTCGCATTTTGCCTTCCGACCCTGTTCCCTGCTCCCTGACCCCTGCCTCTCCCCCCGTCCACTGCAACACTTCATTCTACCCCCGCCCGGTGCGGCGCATAGTCCTCGCGGGGGAATTTTCTGGGCAGGGCCGAGGGCCGAGGGATGAGGGACGAGGGACGGGCCTGCAGCCGCGAGCGGCGGCACGACTGCGGCGGCGACTGGCACAGATCGACGCACGTTTCACCCCAGCGGATCCTGATCCCCAATCGGGGACCAGACTCGTTCCGTGATCGCAGTAGCCGCCTCAAGAATTGTTCATCCCCACCTTAGCGGGGGTTCATTCGTCCCCACGATACTGATCTACGTGGCGTCCAGTCGCCCTTCATAAGGCGGCGATCCAAGGAGCAGACCATGCTTGGAACGATCCTGTTGATCGTGCTGATCTTGGCGCTATTGGGGGCGATCCCGGTGTATCCGCACAGCCGCGAGTGGGGCTACTACCCCAGCGGGCTCATCGGCGTGCTGCTGATTGTTGTGCTCATCCTGCTGCTGATGCGGGTGATCTGAACCTGGGCGTTGGCGTATTGAGAAAGGGACTGACGATGAACACCGACACACTCAAAGGTCAGTGGAAGCAGCTCAAAGGCAAGGCCAAAGTGCAGTGGGGCAAGCTGACCAACGATGACCTTGACGTCATCGACGGCCAGCATGACCAGCTCGTAGGCAAGGTCCAGAAGGCCTACGGCAAGACGCGCGACGAGGCCGAGCGCGAGGTTAAGGAGTTCGAGCGATCGTGCGGCTGCAAATGACCGCACTGAGAGGAGATTTGATTCCGCGTGTGGGTGCGTGGCGGGTCCGGGGTTGGGGGGTTTGTGGATAAAGGGCGTCGGCTCCCGGGGGACGCGCGGCGAGGACGCCGCGGCTACGAACAGTCCTGCCTCGGACTTGGACTGCACCCGGCTGGCGGGCTTGATGGGGCGATTGGCGGCGCCGGGCTATGGGCTGGCTACACGCCGACCTTGCCGCGCTCTTTGGCGCGGCGCTGCAGTTCGGCGTCGATGAAGCCCTGCAGGTCGCCGTCCATGACGGACTGGGGGTTGCCCACTTCGTGGCCGGTGCGGTGGTCTTTGACGCGGTTGTCGTAGAAGACGTAGCTGCGGATCTGCGTGCCCCAGCCCATTTCGAGTTTGCCGCCCTTGGCGGCGTCCATTTCCTTGGCTCGCTTTTCCTCTTCGAGCAGTTCGAGCTTGGCGCGGAGGATGTCCATGGCGCGCTTGCGGTTCTGAGGCTGATCGCGGTACACGCTGCAGGTGACCATGATGCCGGTGGGCTTGTGGACGAGGCGGATGGCGGAGGCGACCTTGTTGACGTTCTGTCCGCCGGGGCCGCTGGCGCGGACGAAGGCGGTGACTTCGAGGTCGTTGTCGGGGATGACCAGGCCGGTGTCTTCGTCGAACTCGGGGATGACTTCGATGGCGGCGAAGCTGGTCTGTCGCTTGCCCTGGGCGTTGAAGGGCGAGACGCGGGCGAGGCGGTGCGTGCCGCGCTCGGCGGAGAGATAGCCGAAGGCGTAAGAGCCCTTGATGTAGAGCGTCACGTCCTTGAGGCCGGCCTCTTCGCCGTAGGTTTTGCTGACTTCGCTGACGTCCCAGCCCATGCGTTCGCAGTAGTAGAGATACATGCGCATGAGCATTTCGCACCAGTCCTGGGCCTCGGTGCCGCCCTCGCGGGCATAGATGGTGAGGAAGCAGTTGCGGGGGTCGTACTTGCCACCCAGCAGCGACATGGTCTCGAGTGCGTCGAGCCTGCGGGTGACGGCGTCGATCTTGCCATCGACCTCGCGGCGGGTGTCGTCGTCGTCGGCTTCCTGGGCCATGTCCCAGAGCAGGCGCAGTTCCTCGACGGCCTCGAGCGCGGCGCGCACGGGCTCGACCTGGGCCTTGGTGGCTTTCATGTCGGCGACGACCTTGTTGGCGGCGGTGGGGTCGTCCCAGAAATCGGCGGCGGCCATCTTCTCTTCGAGCTGGGCCAGCTTGGTTCGGCGGGTGTCGTAGTTAAAGAGAGTCGCGGAGATTGACGATCCGCGCCTCAAGGTCTTCGAGGATGGCAGGAATGTTCTCGTGCTGCATGGCGTGATGGTAACGGGCATCGCGCGCCGCCGCCACACGGTGAGGGGATTCACCCGGCGGGGGCCGACTCGACCGTGCAGAACGGGCAGTAGCCGGTCTGAGGCGAGGCGCTGAGGGTGCGGGCGGCCATCCATCCGCCGGTGATGATGAGTGTGACGGCGGCGAGCTTCGTGCCGTGGGCGCGCACCCACGCCGGGAGCAGGCGAGTCGCCACGAGCACGCCCGTCAGCGCCGGCAGCGTGCCCAATCCAAACGCCACCATGCCGGCGGCGCTGAGCAGCGGGTGCGGCAGCGCGGCGACGACGACCAGCATCGCATACACCAGCCCGCACGGCAGCAGTCCCATCACCGCGCCCAGCAGCAGGCGTGGCGCCGCGCCGCGCCCGTGCAGCAGGGCGTCGAACCACGCCCGGCCGCGGAACCGCCGAGTCGCGCACGATGTCAGCCACGCATCGGTCCGCAGCCCGGGGATCAGCCCCAGCAGCACCACGCCGCACAGGACCACTGCAACAGCCACGCCCAGCGACACGGGCCTCTGCCAGCCCAGCCACGCGCCCGACGCACGCAGGCCCTGGCCCGCGAAACCCGCCAGCAGCCCCAGCATCGCATACGTCCAGATTCGACCGATGTGATAGCAGGCGAAGTCCGCCGCGCCGGCCCACGCACGCCCGGTCGCCCGGCCCTCGACCGTCACCCGCGACCGCTCAAACACCTGGGAAAAACCCAGCAGAATCGGCCCGCACATGCCGATGCAGTGCAGGCTCCCCGCCAGCCCCGCCACCAGCAGCGACACGTAGGCCGTGATGATCGCCGACATTGACATTCACGCGACTCCTGCCGCCGCCGGTGCGCCGGCGTCAGCGTCGAGCGTCCGCGCCTCCATCGTATCCGCGCCGCCGGCCCCACGCGCCACGTGGACGATGATGAGGCTCGATCCGAACATCGCCGTGGCCGCGAAGATCGGCGACAGCAGCCCCGCCGTCGCCAGGGCGATGCCGATGCAGTTGTACCCGAACGCCCACGTCAGGTTGAAGCGGATGCGGCGGTGACAATCCCGCGCGATGGCCAGGAGCAGCGGCACGCGGTCCAGAGCGTCGGCGATCAGCCGCACGTGTCCGGCCTGGTGCGCCAGGTCCGCCCCGCCCGCCACGGCGACGCCCACGTCCGCCGCCGCCAGCACCGGGCCGTCGTTGATCCCGTCGCCGACCATCGCCACGCCGCCGGCCTGCTTGCGCGCCGCCATCAGCCGATCGAGCTTGTCCTGCGGCAGCAGCGAATGCTCGACCGGCACGCCCAACTGCGACGCGACGCGCCGGGCCGGACCTTCGCTGTCGCCGGTGAGAATCGCCACGTCCATGCCGTCGCGCTGCAGTTGCCCTATGGCAGAGATCGCGTCGCCGCGCAACCGCTCCGTCAGCGTGAACGAGGCAAGGCGAGCGGGCGCGGCCACGAGGTGAATCACCAGATCATCGGCCGCTTGCTCCTGCCTCTCACGTGGAGCGAGGGAGGTGAGCAGCCTCTGGCTGCCGAGCTGGTACGTTCGGCCGTCGATCGTCGCCTCGATGCCGACTCCCGGAAGGATGCGGGCCTGCGTCGCCGCGGCCACCGCGAGGCCGCGCTCACTGGCGCAGCGCGTGATGGCGGCGGCGATCGGGTGCGTGCTGGCCTGCTCGATCGATGCGGCGATCCGCAGCGCGTCGGCTTCGTCGATGCCATGGGCCGCGATGCCCGCCACGACGAGGCGGGGATCGGTCAGCGTACCGGTCTTGTCGAAAAAGACGCGGCGGACGCCGGCGGCGCGTTCGAGCGTCACCGCCGAGTCGATGACGATGCCGTGCCTCGCCGCGCGCGACAGCGCCGACCAGCTCGCCAGCGGCGCCGCCAGACCCAACGCGCAGGGGCAACTGATCAGCAGCACGCTCAGGGCATCGAACAGCCCGCGCGGCGCGGCGCCGCGCCAGGCGTGGAACGCGAACACGCCTACCGCCAGCACAATGACCATCGGCACGAACGCCGCCGCAACGCGATCGGCCAGACGCTGGATCGGCGGCTGCATCGCCCGCGCTTCGAGCAGCAGCCGTTGCACCTGCGCGATCGTCCGATCCGCGCCGACGCGCTGCGCCTCGACCCACAGCAGCCCGTCGAGGTTGATCGTCCCCGCCAGCACGCGATCGCCCTGTGTGACGGCACGCGGCTTCGACTCGCCCGTCAGTTTCGACTCGTCGAGATGACTATCGCCACTCACCACCACGCCATCGACCGGCGACGCCTCGCCCGGCCGCACGCGCACCTGTTCGCCCAGTCGCACCGCATCGGCATCGACCTCGATCACCAACCCGTCGCGCTCGACCCACGCGCGCGTGGCGATCGACGCCAGCAGCGTCGAGGCCGCTGCAGTGGCCCGACGCTTGGCGGTCGAGTCCAGGTACTGCCCCAGCGTCACCAGCACGAGGATCATCGCGGCGGTGTCGAAGTAGAGGCTGCCTTCGCCGCGCACCGTGTTGACCGCGCTGAGGATGAACGCCGCCAGCACGCCGACGCAGATGAGCAGGTTGGCGTCGGCGCGGCCGCGCGACGCCGTCACGTTCGCCACGGCGTCGTGGACCAGCGGCGCGCCCAGCGCCGCCACCACGCCCGAACAGAGAAACATCAGCAGATACGCCAGCAGCGCCGCCAGCGCGTTGAACGGCTCGTCGGGACTGAACAGCTCCCGCGAGTGAAAGAACCACGTGAACACCATGATGTTCATGGTGAGAAAGATGCCCACGCCCAGGCGGAAGAAGATGGGGCTGCCCGGCGAAGTGTCCGATTGGCCCGGGCGGGACAGCTCGAAGGCGAACCGGCAGCCGAAGCAGCAGAACTGCGGCGACTGCACATCGGCGGCGCGCCGCGCGACAGGCACCGGCAGCCCGCAGTGCGCGCAGGACATGACCTCAGTCCTCGAAGAGAATGTACCGCACCAGATACGCGATGCCGCAGACGAAGAACGTGATCCAGATCAGCGTCGCGTACCACGGAAAGGCGTATCCCTGGTAGCTGAGAAACTTATGACGGCGGAACATGATGACGCCTCACTCCTTCTCGTCGATCTCACGCTGCATTTGCAGCATGCGGTACTTGGGGCCTTCGACATCGCGGAACTGGCCGCTGAAGTAAGCCCACAGGAACAGGCAGAAGAAACCCGCGGCGACGATCAGGTACGTCAGCAGCGGGATCAGGAACGATCCCATCGCCGCCGAGCCTTCGCGCGTGGCGGTGTAAAGGAACTCGATGAACTTGAAGACGAACGCCGTGCCCGCGGTGACGACCATGACGATGCTGAACACCCACAGGAAAATCTGCGATCCGCGATGGCGCGGCGGGTGCGAACCGGGCAGAGGCGGCAGCGCGTTGTCGTGACGTGCGATCATGGCGGTCGGTCTCAGTAGGCGTCGTCGTCATCGGCGGCGGGCGCCTGGGCTGGCGCGGCGGGCTGAGGCATCTGGCGCGGCGGGCCGTCGCGGAACGTCGGCTCCGGGTTGCTTCGATCGATCAACTGCAGGCTGTGGAGACTCTCGCGCGGGTCGTCAACCCAGCTTCCCAGCCACTGCACATAGGCAATGATAGACAGGCCGGTCTTGTTGGGCGTCTTGCCGTCGGCCTCGAAAAACCACGGGTAATCGGGCATGACCGACAGCGGGCTGACGTCGGGCGGGTGCCAGAAGTGGGCCACGTGCCAGTCGTTGGAGTGGTTGCCGCCGAGGCGGATGAGGTCCGGCCCGATGCGGCGCGTGCCCCACAGCGGTGGGCGAGCCAGGTCGTGGTGATACTCCTCGGGGAAGCTCACGCGGCCGTAGCGGTCCTCGTCGTGACCCCAGGGGCGCACCTGCTGCGAGTGACAGTGCCAGCACGCTTCACCGATGTAGGTCTTGTGTCCGATGCGCAGGGCCTCGGCGAACGCCGCGGGCATGTCGTAGCTGCCGTCGGTCTGCTTGTACGCCCCGAACGCCTTCTCGAACGCATCGGGGTACTGATCGGGCATCTCCAGGAAGTCCAGCGGTGGCTGCGCGGCGAGCTGTTCAACCGTCCGCACATCCAGGTGCGCCACCGGCAGCATGGGAATGAACCCGCTGACGGCGAACGCCAGCGCGAAGAACCCCAGGCCCGCGACGAGGAAGATGAAGCTGAAACGTTCCATGGGTTTGCTCGGTGCGGCTCGCTAATCGCCGATTGAACTCAATGCGTCGCGGCGACGGCTTCATCGCTCCGCACGGTTTCGTAGGGTTTGTAATCCATATCCTCGTGTTCTTCGGCCTTGCGGCTGCAGGCGGTCAGCGCCATATTCACCACCAGGCACACGAAGCCGAGGATGATCGACACGCCGGTGAACGTGCGGGCGACCCAGAACGGCTTAAGGGCCTGGAGGATCGACTCGCGCGGCGACAACTGGTAGGCCATGAAGCCGTCCACCAGTCCGCCGCCGGTGAGGATAAGGAACATGCCGCCCAGTCCCAGCGCCGTGAGCCAGAAGTGCCATTCGCGGAGTTTGTTGCTGTACCAGTCGCGGCCGGTGAGTTTGGGCCAGAGGTGGTCGATCATGCCGAAGATCCAGAAGCTGAACACGCCGAACATGACCAGATGGGCGTGGCCGACGACCCAGTCGGTGAAGTGGATGATCTGTTGAAACGTCAGCGAAACCTGCCACGCGCACTGGAAGCAGGTGATGAAGTAATTCAAAGCGCCGAGCCAGAACCATCGCAGGGCGATGTTGCGCCCGATCGACGCCTGCGGGCCGCTGGCCGACCGGTGCGTCATGAAGAAGTTAATGATGACGGTGGTGACGACGATCTCGATGGCGATGGTGCTGACGACGGCGCTGTACTGGGCGAACATGGGGATGGGCGAGCCGAGGAAGTGATGCACGCCCTGCAGCGGGTAGAAGAACGCCAGACCCCAGAAGCCCACCAACGACAGCGCGTGCGACCAGATCGGCTGCTTGAGAACGATGGGCACGAAGAAGTACATCATGCCCCAGCCCATGGGCGTGACCCACAGGCCGACCAGGTCGTGGATGTAAAGCCCCAGCAGCGGCCCGGCCGCGTTGCCCGCGACGCTGGGAATGTCCTGCGGGAAGTAGTTGCCCATGATGTACGTCAGGCCCAACCAGATGAACCCGGCCGAGAAATACCACAGACTCACGTACAGCGCCCGCTCCTCCGTGCGCACGATCGGGGCGTACATCTGAATCCACACGAGGATCGCACCGACCACCACGAGATTGTCCACGCTCAGCCACCACGTCGGCCAGGTGTGCGGTGTCTCGCCCCATTCCACCGCCTGGGCCTCGCCGATCATCAGCCCCACGAACGTGAGCACCATAATCGCATTCCACGCCACGAGGATCGCTCCGCCCAGCGCGTGGCTGAACACGCGCTTGCCCGTCAGCCGCGGCACCGCCCAGTAGAGCATCCCGAGAAACGCGTTGGTCAGAAACCCGAACGCGATCATGTTCGTGTGGATCAGGCGGATGCGCCCGGGCGACAACTGCTCGACCCGAGGCAGCGGCCAGTGCTGGATCAACTGCATCGAATAGAACAGCCCGCCCAACAGCGCCACGCCCAGCCAGAACAGGGCCGCGACAATGTGCCACTTGACCAGCGGCGTGCTGACGAGGGGCTGGGGGACTGCTGTGGTCGTGGATGAGGTTGCCATGGTGTTTCTTCTAACGCTAATACGTCGCCGCGCCAGAACGCCAGAATCTGAACATTCCCAACGCACGCATGTTTCAGCGTTTTAGCGTTGCGGCGTTTTGGCGTTCTCCTCGCCCAGCACCGCCCGGCGCGTGCTCACATCCTGACGCAACGACATGATGTAAGCGACCAGGTCCCAACTGTTGCGCTCGCCAAGCTGCAGGCGCTGGGTGTCGTTGAGCGTGGTGAACACTTCGCCGGGGGTGGCGGGGAACTCCTTGAGTGCGGGCGCGAGTTTCTCAGCCTCGCCCGGCAGCAGAAAATCGCGCTGGGTGTTAAACGTCTCGACGTTGGTCGAGGCCAGCGTGACGATGTTGTAGGCCGGCATGATGCTGCGCAGGCCCGTGTGGAACGTGCGGTAGATGTCTTCGGGGTCGTCGCCGCCCTTGAGTTTTCCGCGGGTGAAATTGAACGGTTTCTGCTCGTGACCCCAGGCGTCGATATAGTCGGTCTGCGTCGCGCCGGTGCCCTGGCCGTCGGTGCCGTGGCATTTGCCGCACTGCATGGCGACGTACACCACGCGGCCGCGCAGGATGCGCTGCGCGTCGTCGAGATCCTCGGGGGCCTTGGGCACGGGCACGATCTTGCGGGCGCCCGCCTCGGACTCCCAGCGCGCGTAGAAGTGCTTGATGTACTGGATGAGCGCGATCTTGTCGTGCTCGGGCAGCAGCGGGAACGCCGGCATCGACACGCGCGACAGGCCGTGCGTGATCGTGCGGTGCAGGTCGCTCTCCAGCGGCAGACTCGAGGAATCGGTCGAACGGAACTTATAAATGCCGCTGCGAAAATCGCGCGGCTGGGTGATCAGCCGCGCCGCGGCCGGGCCCTTTCCGTCGCCCTGCTCGCCGTGGCAGCCCACGCAGTATTTGTCGTACACCAGCTTGCCGCGCTGGATCAGGCGCACGCGCTGGTTGTGATCGAGGTATTCGCCCGGCTCGGGCGTGTGCCACTGGTTGAGGTGAATCGAGGGCATCGCGGCGGCGAAGCTCTTCGCCGCGCCGGCGTCCGCCGGTGGCGACGGGGCCGCCGCGGGCGCCGCGGCGGGCGCGTCGTAGCCGTAGTCGTTGTCGGCCGCATCGTCCGCCGCAATCAGCACCAGCGCCGCCGACGCCACGAGCGACACCACCGCAATCCGCCACGTCGAGTCGAACTTCATCGTGCCCGCACCCTGTTCAAGAGATCATCCCACCGCGTCGCGTCGATACGGCACAAACCGCCCCCAACCCTCGATGAGCAGCATCGTCCACGCAAACGCCAGATGCGTCAGCGCCGCCACCCACCAGGGCACTTCGGTCAGAATCCAGTTGCCGCCCAACAGCGCCGGCTGCAGCCAACTGAGGATCAGGTAGAAGTTGACAATCCACAGCCCCAGCCCGATCGCCGAGCCGACGAGGAACCGGCGGGCCGTGCTCGACGCCGCCATGTACGTGGACATGATGAGGTGAAACACGATGCCGTAGATCGCGCCGGTGATGAGGTAGAGGATGCACCCGACGGTGAGCACCTTGCCGCTGTCGGTGGTCAGGGCCTCTTCGCCCATGGGGAAGGTCAGATACACGCGGATGATCTGCAGGGGGTGCTCGTCAGCCAGGGGGGCGCCGATGGCGTTGAACGCCAGGCTCACTGCAGCGCCGATGACGCCCAGCATCATGCCGATGACCACGTGCCAGAGCAGGTAATACCCCGCCGGAGGCCAGGTTCCCGCCTCGCCTGTGCCGGCGCCCGCCTGCGGAGGCGACTGCAGCTGCCGGATCGCCTCCAGATGCTGCTGAATCAGTTGCTGTCGCGTGGCGTCGTCCACCTGATCGGCCCCTGTTGACTTGGAACGATTCCAGATAAGTGTGCCCGATTATGCCAATCTGTCTTTCGCCGTCAAGCCCGTCGGAGAAAAATCATACCGCGGGATGAGGCGGACGCCGAGTGATACCGTGCCCCGCGGCTGTCACCGAACGCGATTTGGTGATAGGTCGCGACTTCGTCAATGCGGCATGGGGAACTGCATCGCCAGCGTTTCGACTTCCTTGCGGATGTCGGCGAGTTTGGCGGGGTCGCCTCCGCTGCGCAGGGCGCGGTCGATGAAGTCGGCGACGGTGCGGATGTGCGGTTCCTTGAGGCCGCGCGTCGTCAGGGCGGGCGTGCCCAGGCGCACGCCGCTGGTCTTGGCGGGGCTGCGGCTGTCGCGGGCGACGGTGTTCATGTTCGTCACAATCCCCGCCGCCTCCAGCCACGCCGCCGCGTCCTTGCCGGTCAACTCGGCGTTGAACGGCCGCAGGTCGATCAACACCAGGTGATTGTCGGTCCCGTTGGAGCTGAGCTTGTACCCCCGCTTCATCAGCTCCTCCGCCAGCACCTTCGCGTTGGCGACGATCTGCTTGGCATACCCCCGGAAGTTGGGTTGCAGGGCCTCGTGGAAGCTCACGGCCTTGCCCGCGATGGCGTGCATCAGCGGCCCGCCCTGGCAGCCGGGGAACACCGCCTTGTCGATCTTCTTCGCCAGCTCCTCGTCGTTGGTCAGAATCAGACCGCCCCGCGGCCCGCGCAGCGTCTTGTGCGTCGTCGTCGTCACGATGTGGCAGTGCGGCCACGGCGACGGATGCACACCGCCGACGATCAGCCCCGCGATGTGCGCCACATCCGCCACCAGCAGCGCCCCGACGCTGTCGGCGGCCTTGCGGAAGCGGGCGAAGTCGATCGTGCGAGGATAGGCCGAAAAACCGCACATGATGAGCTTGGGCTTGTGCTCCTTCGCCAGTTGCTTGACGGCGTCGTAGTCGATGTATCCGGCGTCGGGCCGCGCCGCGTCGTACACCAGCGGGTAATGCACGGGCTTGAACCACAGACCCGACAGATTCACCGGCGACCCGTGCGTCAGGTGCCCGCCATCGCTGAGCACCACGCTCATGAACGTGTCCCCGGGCGTCAGCGTCGCCAGAAACACCGCCAGGTTCGCGTTCGCCCCCGAGTGCGGCTGCACGTTGGCGAACTTGCAGCCGAAGAGCTGGCATGCGCGATCGATCGCCAGTTGCTCCACGTCATCGTAGATCGCCGTCCCGCTGTAGTACCGCTTGCGGGGGTAGCCCTCGGCGTACTTGTTGGTCAGGCACGACCCCACCGCCGCCATCACCGCCGCCGACGTATGGTTCTCGCTGGCGATCATCTCCAGCGTCGTCTCCTGCCGTCGCAGTTCGCGCTGAATCAGCTCCGCCACCTGCGGATCGGTCGAGGCCAGGGCGTCAGATACGCACGAATCGGTAAGCGAGGTAGTCATCCGCGGCATGATAGCATTGCTCGCCGGTGCGGAGAGCGGTACGCTCAGAGGCCACTCTTGCGGAGGTTCAGCCATGCGTCGAAATCGTCGTGGGAAGGTCGGGCGGGTGCTTGCGGGGCTGCGGCAGGCGGGGAAGTACTCGCTGGGGCCGGTGATGGTGGCGCTGGCGGGGTGTACGGGGCTGCCCAACATGGTGGCGGTGTCGCCCGATGGGCGGTACGTCGTGGCCCCGATGAACGAGCAGGGCGTGGCGATCGGCGACGACGCCCGGCTGGTGATGATCGACCTGCAGACGGGCCAGGCGACGGTGCTGGAGGGGGAGTTCAAGGACGTGATGTGGCTACACACGGCTGGGGGCGTGGTGACGTTTCGCACCGACGCGGGCGTGACGGTCCTGCGCGGTGGTCAACAGCAGCAGATTGCCGGCGCGGACTTCCCGAACCTGTCGCCTGACGGACGGTGGGTTGCCTACACGAAGTACGCCGTGACCGACGAGCAGGGCAAGGAGCAGCAGCCCGCGAGGCTGATGGTGCTGGACCTGACCACGGGGCAGACCAAGGACCTGGGTGTGCCCGGCACGCTGGCGGACTTCAGCCCCGACGGCAGGCACCTGAGCTATATCACCGAAGTCACCGTGGCGGATGCGACGCGTGTGAGAGTTCACGTGGCCGGCACTGACGGCGCGGACGCGAAGGTGCTGCTGGAGATCGACGAGCAGGAGACGCCGCTGTTTTCGCCGCGATGGGCCGGGAACGAGCACTTGCTGTTCCAGATGAAGACGCCTGCCGGCGGCGACGACACCGAACTGTTCCTTGCCGACCTGAAGGGTCAACTGCAGCAGTTGACCAGCGACGATCTGGATGACTTGGCCCCGCAGGCGGCGGACGTTGACCGGATCACCTACATGAAGCTGTCGGTCCAAGGCCCTGGCGGCCCCGACAAGGACAGGGAGACCGGCCAAGTCTGGGTGGCGGAGAACAAGGATGGCAAGTGGGAGCACCGAGCCCTGGGGGTGTCCACGGTGTCGCTGGCGCTGCGTGACGGTGAGGTAATCACGATCGAGCCGGATGAAGAGGCCAAGCGGGTGCGGCTGATGCTGCGGCCGATTGGCGAGCCGTTGAAGGCGAAGGATTTGACGCAGTTGGTGTGGGATTCGGGGATGAAGCTGCCGGCGGGGGAGTGATTCGACGTGCGATGTCGACGACCCGCGCCAAACGAAACGTCAATAGCCGGGACGCGTAGCGTCCCGGCTATTGGCCACAATCCGCCGCGATCGGGGAACACACTCAGGGGGGCATAAGGTGTCAGGGGGGGCATAAGGTGTCAGGAACCGTTGATTGACCGGGTGGACGCTAGCGTCAGTTGGCGTGCGGCGCGGCATGGTGGCTCCCTGTGGGAAGGTGTCACGGCATCATACCGCGGCGCGGCCACCAAACGCGGGGAAGTCCAGCCCATGCGTTCTGGCCACACCCGATACCCGATACCCGATACCCGACACCCCCGGAATGTTCCCCCGGCGAGACTATGCGCCGCACCGGGCGGGGGTAGAATGAAGTGTTGCAGTGGACGGGGGAGAGGCAGGGGTCAGGGAGCAGGGATCGGGGATCAGGGTCGGAAGGCAGAATGCAAAAGGCAAAGGGCAAAGGGCGGAAGGGTTCAGGGATCAGGGAGCAGGGAGCAGGGGTCGCAAGGCCATGGGAGCGGGTCGCATGCAGTGGTACATTTTTATATCCGACATCCGAGGTTCGACATGCGTCATGTGGTCGGAGGATCACTGTCAGGTTGGCAGGCGCATCGTGTGGTGAAGGTGAAAACCCAGTGATTCCGATTACCCCCGGAAGCTGAGGCTACCCGATTTCTGTGGAAAACTTCCGCGGGGGGGTCAGGTGTAGTGGAACTGGGCGGTGAGGACGGCGTCGGCGTCGCTGACAAGGCGGACCCAGTGGGCGCTGAGGCCGGTGGGGAAGGTGTGGTGGGCGTAGCCTTGGGGGTTGAGGGTGAGGGTGGTGTAGCGGTGGAAGTTGCCGCAGCCCATGAAGTCGAGTTCGACGTGGACGCCCCCGCCCCCGCCCCCGGAACCACCGGAACCACCGGAACCACCGGGACCACCGGGACCGGCGGAACCGGCGGAGTTGTTGGATTGGTTGTCGCTGTGGGTCGTGACGTGGAGGCACTTGTGTTCGAAGCCGGTCATGAGGTAGGGGTCGCTGGGCTGGCCGGCGGTGACGGGGGACATCCACCACGGTCCGCCCCAGCCGGTGGGCTTGCCGAAGGACCAGAGGTCGTCGGTCTTGCCGAACCAGAGGCCGGATTGGGGTTCGGCGGTGGTGGGGCTTTGGCCGTGGGAGGGCGAGGCGTTGTCGGCGCCGAGGACGAGCATGCCGCGCCAGGAGCAGAAGTCGCCGTGGACCCAGAGGTGTGTGCTGACGGGTCGCACGCCCCAGACGCGGTTGCCGTAGGCCCAGGGTGAGAGCTCGTAGAACATGCCATGGTGGTCCATGAGGAAGCGTTCGTGCTCGGTTTCACGGATGCGGGGCCACTCGGTCTGCCACTTGTGGTCGAAGCAGTGGGAGGCTTTGGGGAGGCGGTAGGTTCGCCAGGTGTTGTCGGCGGCGGTGAAGACCTTCATGAGGGCGGAGGCCTGGTCCCAACCGGTGGCGAAGATAGTGCCGCCGAACTCGTGACGACCGGCGATGCAGGTGAAGGGCTTGCGTTCGAGGACGGTCCAGGTCGTGCCGTCGAACTCGGCGAGGCGGCCCTGGGCCTGGTCGCCCTTCCAGTCCGGCTCGTGGTACTCGTTGCTGCAAACGACCAGCCGACCGAAGGACTGGTAGCAGTCCTTGAAGTGCACGCGGCCCTCGCCCTGCGTACCGAGGATCTGTTGCAGGTCGAACACCTGTCGGCAGGCGAGGGTGCGGACGTCGAGCTCGAACAGCTCGCCCTCCATGCACAGGACGTACACGAGGTTGGCGGGGTCGGTCAGGTGGCGGGTCGTGCCGCAGACGCGCAGGGGCCGCAGCTCGGGCACGGTGCGAATGCGGTGGTCGGCGTCGATGACGTGCGGTCCGATGACAATCTGGTTCGACGGATAGTGGACGAAGCGGTTGGTGTACGTGCCGTCCACGCCCAGCGTGTCGGGGACGACCTCCATGGTCATGTCGGGGTGGATGCGGCGGAGGCTGACCCCCCTGCCGCTCTTTTCCTTGTGGGAGTTGTAGTTGAGGACATAGAGCTTGCCGGCCCAGGGCATGAGGCAGCCCACGCCGATCTCGCTGCGCGGCGGGCCGAGGTCGCCGACCTGGGCCAGACTGGGCACGACGCCACCGAACGACAACACGCTATGGCTCATCACACGAAGTCCCATGTAAAGGTTGGCAGGAAGCGATCCGCGGCCCAGACCGGGGCGCGGCGTGCAGACTCACGATCAGCCGATGCGAGCACTCAGTCATCGCCCGCCTCCACGACTGCGGCGGCTGTGTCGCGCAGGGCCGCCACCAGGACGGGGATGCGACGCTCGATGATGTGCCCGGACAAGGCGATGGCCGCCCCGCTGTCGTCGTCCAGCGCCACGCCCAGCGAGCGGGTCTGGCGATCGTCGGAGGTGACGACACAGGCGTAACCCTGCTCGCGTACCTGCCGCAGGCGAGGCTGCAGATCGCGGGCAAACCGGCGCAGGTCGGCGTCGCGTGCCAACAGCGTCATGCCGATGCCCGAGCGTGTCGCCGGGAACAGCCCGGCCCGCCCCAGGGCCTCGCCCGCCGCCATGCCCGGCGCGGCGTGGTAGAGGTAGCTCACCTGGTCGCGCCACAGCACGCCCAGCGCCACGATCAGCCCGTGACGGTGCAGCGCCTCCAGGTGCGGCAGGGCCCGTCGCAGCAGCCCGGAGGCGAACAGCGCCTGCGCCGCCAGGACGTGCACCGCCGGGCCGGGTCGGTACTTTTTTCTCGCGTCCTGGCGCGTCAACCCCAGCGCCGCGAGCGTCTTGAGCAGGCGGTTGACGCGGGTCGCCTCCAGGTTCAGCTCGCGCGCCAGTTCGCGGCTGCCCGCGCCCTCGATCCGGCCGGCGACGGCCTGCAGCACCGCCAGGCCGTCGATCAAAGACTGGTTGGGCTGGGCGGGCAGCATGATGCTATAATAGCATCGCGCGTCGGGGCGTCAAGGCCCGCCGCCCCTTGGACCCTTCACCCGTCTGCCAACTGCACCTGCCGCGCCAGCCGCGCCAGGCTCACCCAGCCACGCTCGATCTGCTGCGCCACCGTCACGTTGCGATATCGCCACCGCGTCACGAAGAAGCGATACGGCAACGCGAGCACCAGCCACGGATGCGCGAAGATGTGACGGCACTGACGACGCACCGCGGCGGCCATCTCCGTCTCGATGCTGCCCATCGCCACCGGCGCGGCGCTCGTCCCGGCGCCAATCAACGCCACGCCGTCCTGATGCGCCCGCCAGCGCTCGGCAAGCGACGACGACGGCAGGCATTGCATCACCGTTCCTGGCGCTGGCGGCGCGGCCACGCCGTTGACGGTGCTGGCGGTCGTGACGCCGACGTGGTTCGCAAAGATGGTCACAAAATCCGTGTGGCACGTGGTCTGGCCCAGGTACACCACCAGGGCGGTGTGTGTCGGCGTGTGGCGAAACATCGCCAGCGTCACGCCCAGCGGCGCCAGCACACCCTCCGGCTCAAACCCATTGGTCGTCAGCCACCGCTCACCAATCGCCTTCGCCGCTCGCACAAGAATATCCCGCTCTCGCCCGGGATCGGACATCACGCTGAAATCAGCGAAGATCAACAGGACCAGCGGCACGAATCCCCCAAGGGAAACAACGATCCAAATCAACACGAACCACCCTGTGGCGTGCATCCAGTCCATGGCAATGCCACGACATTACACCAGCCCATGACGATGCACCAGCAGGCAGGCTCACACCGCCTCGCCGCTGAGGCGATCGATCGCGCTCAGCATCCGCGGGATGGCGATGAACGACAGCAGCAGGGCGACGAACACCGCCGCGGCCCAGACCGGCGGGGTGTCGAGCCGGGCCACCCGTGGCGTGGCGGCGGTGAAGGACACGTGCATCGCCGCATCGGGCTCGACCTGGATCGCGCGGGTGAACTCGATCATCCGCCCGCGGAAGGGGATCGACACCGCCAGGGCGACCGGTGCGCCGGTGATGGCCTGCTGCGCATCGACGATGCGGGCGCAGATCAGGTCGAGATTGTCACTGTCGGGCTTGGCCAGGGCGCCGCGAAGCCGATCCACCTGCGACCGGCTGAACTCTTCGCCCAGCTCGGAAGCGGAGACATTGGCCGGGGCGTTTGCCGGATCACTTTCAGGGGCGGGCGTCGTCTGCTGCCGCAGTCGGTTGCGGTTGCCCACCAGGCCCACCAGCGCCTGCTCCTTGGCCAGGCGATGCAGTTGCACCCGCGCGTCCTCGTTGAGGCCGACGTCCGACTGCGAGTAGAACCACGCCGACTCGAGCTGCTGCCGCGCGGCGCGCTGTTGGCCCTGCTCCGCGAGAGTGGCGGCCTGGGTCTGGGCCTCGACGGCTTTCTGCAGGTTGCGGCGCACCACCAGTTCGTTCTGGCGGTTATAGGCCGACACGTCATAGCGCGTGAACACGGGCTCATCGATGCGTTCGCGCACGGGATCGAGCGTGCCGTCGAAGTCGCGGTATACGAAATCGTCGGGCACGAACAGACGCCAGGTGACGTTCTTAAGGGGCAGGTCGAAGCGCGGGCCCTCCAGGCGCGGCCGGCTCCAGCGCGAGGCGGCGGTGGCGGGCGTGACGTAGGTGAGCTGCACCTCGACGGGCAGATCGCCCGAGGCCGTCTGCGCCAGGGGGATCAGCGTGATGCGGCGATTGGCGGCATCGGTCTGGATCGACGGCACGACCGCGCGACCGTTGACCAGCAGTGACCACACCTCCGCGCCACCCGGCAGCGCGGCCTGCAGGTCGCGCTTGCCCGCCACGCGCAACTGCAGCAGCACGTCGCTGATCGTCTGGCCGTGCTCCGTGACGACGGTGTCGATCGTGACGGCCTGCACGTCGGCCTCGAGCAACGCGGCGGCGGGACGGCGTGCGGCATTGAGCCTGAGCGTGTAGTCGCCTGTGGCCGAGCGGTAGCAGAGCGCGGCGCTGGAGAGGTCGCCGGCGCCGAACTCGCGGGGCAGAGTTCGGGCGTCCGCCGACTGCAGCGACGCGCCGGTCGCCGCCGCGGACAGCTCGACGCGCTCGCCGCCGAAGACCACGACATAGCCGCGTTGCAGGCTCGCATCGGTCCGCACGCTCTGCAGGGCCAGCTCGCCCGAGCCGCCGTCGTAGAGCGTCTCGTACTGCACGGTCAGCGGCAGTTGCCCGTCGGTGTCGAACCACCGGCCGGTCAGCTCGACCCGCCAGGTATCGGGCGTGTCCAGGGGCTGCACGCGAGCGATGCGCGGACCCTGGATCAGCACAGCCGCGGCGCCGACGGGCAGGCGCACGTCGAATATCTTGCTCCCGGCATGGTGGAAGGCGTAGCGCAGGTGGTGCGTGTGACGCACCAGCCCGTCGCCGACGCGCGCGACGTGCAGGGCCTCGACGCTGATGCGCGGCTCGACCTGCTCGGTGGATAACTGCAGCGACCACGTGGGCCGAAGCAGGCGGAACACGATGGCGTTGGCGTCGCCGACGCCCAGCGAGGCGGGGTCCAGCTCGCTGACGCCCTCGCGCTTCGACACCGCCAGACGCACGCCCCGGTCGGCGGTGATGACCACCTGTCCGGTGTGCTTGAGCACGCCCGGCACTTCCAGGCGCGGCACGTCCAGCGACGATGGCAGACCCGCCACCGGCCGGCTGAGCGTCAACTGCAGCGGCACGTCGCCCAGCACGCGATTGGTGAAGTGGACCGTGGCCACCCGCCGACCGTCCACCACCGACTCGTCCCAGTGGCCGACCTGCGGCGCCGCCAGCGCGTCGATGTCGTACCCGTCGGGAATCAGCAGGTTGGCCGAGAACACGCCGGCCTTGGCGATCGCCAGCGTCAGGCGACCGTTATACACCAGCCGTTCATCCGTGACGGTGAAGCTGGCGCTCTCGAGGGTGCGCAGCTCGGGCTCGACGGCGGCAAGCGTGGCGGCCATCGTGTCGCGGGGGTCGTCCATGCGATAGGCCGCGCGCACGCCCTGCACCGGTCCCAGCGCCGCCAGCAGCGACTGCACGTCTCGAGCAAAATCGTCGGCGTTCAGCGCGGGGGCGCCGCTCTCGACGGCAGCGAACACGGCATCGGTCGTCGCCAAGCCCACCGACGCAGTCTGACGCACCGCCTCGCGCACGCGCAGCGGCGCGAACGTCGCCCGAAACGGCATCGCGCCCACGGGCATCTGCGTATGCACGCGCAGCGCGTAGTCGCCGCTGGCGGGCCGCGCCAGTCTCACGTCGAGCAGACGCGACTGCGAATCGAACCGCCACGCTCCGATCGCCTCGCCCTGCAGCGCGGTGACGGTGAACTCGGCGGGCACCACCGCCTGCAGACGATCGAGTTGGCCCTGAGCGATCTGCAGCCTGATTTCATGCACGCCGCTGACCACGCCGGTGTCCAGACGATGCACACCGGTCACCGTGGCGAAAAAGGACGTCGCCTCGCGCTCGCGCTGTCGCTCGCGCGGCCGCCATGCCAGATCGATCGGATCATTGGGCCCCAGCGTCGCCTCGACCACTGTCGTGCCGTCGGCTTCGCGTCGCTCCTGTCGGATGGCGGTCGTCGCCACGACATCCACGCCTGTCTGGGGCAGCGTCAGCGTCATGCGCTTACTCATCGCCTGCGGCAGGGCCATGTCGAATCGGCGAAGCTGCGAATCGTCTGCGGCCGGCATGGGACGCAGGCACCGCACCGTCATCGTGTGCCGCCCCGCCGCTTTCATCACCAGGTCGTAGCCCTTGTCGCTGCGCTGCAGCGACAGCACCTGCGAGCGTGGCTCCGCCGAAAGCAGGATCGTGCGATCGTCCAGAAGCGTCACGCGCGTGGGCTTGTCCACCACGGCCTCCACGCGCATCTCGACGCTCATGGCGTCGGCCTCGGCGGACATCGTCACGTCCAATCGCTGCAGTGCCACCGTGTCGAGCTTGATTTCGACGGTGTCGGTCGCCGCACAGCCGGACAGCAGCATGACCGCCAGCAGCAGCGTGGCCGTGACCGCTGGCACGCCGCCCATGTCCGCCACCGGCGGCGGCGACGCCTTGGCCCGCCGTGCCAGGCGAATCGCCGCCAGCACCGCCAGAAGCACGGGCAGGCCCCAGGTCATCGCGTGCCCCAGCCACGGCGTCGCCTGCGGAAGACGGCTGACACTCAACAAGAGACCCGTCACGCCCAGCGCGATCAGCGCCGCCCGCCGCCCGGGCGCCAGCGATGCTCCGATCAGGCACACCAGCGCCACCGCCGGGACGATCACCATGCTCACGAATCCCAGGTTCTGTCGCCACAAGGGCACCACGCGCGCCAGGGCGACCAACGGCTCACCTTCCTTGAGATCGATCACGCGGGTGAAAGTCACGGACGTGAGGTCGTCGGGCTGGTGGATGCGATGGGCGAAGGTGGTTCCCGAGGCTGCCATGACGCCGACGCCCACCACGATCAACGCCGCCAGCAGCATCGCCACGTCGCCGAAATGCCGCCGGGAGAAGATCGCCGTCAGTAGGACCACTGCAGCGACGATGATGCCGACGATGGCGTATGCGGGGTAGCGTAGGGCGCGCTCGAGGCCGTCGGCCCAGCTGGCGCCGACGCCGTGCAGCACTGCGCGAAGATCGCCGCGTCGCACCAGGCGGGGGGCGGGCTTGAGCGTGGGGTCCCCGCCGTTGGCGGGCGAAATCGCCCAGTCCGCGGGCACATGCACGTGCCATTGGTCAAACGTCCCGTCGGCGCCGGTCTGCGGCGCGGCCACGTCGATGCGACCGCCCCATCCCAGCGACGGATGCACCTGGCCGTACTCCACCTCGATGGTGATCGGCGAATTGGGATCGCGTGGCCGGGGGATCGGGACCATGAGCAGGCCGGCCGTGTCATCGCGCACCATCGCCAGGCGCCGTCCCTGGGCGTCGCTGGCCGCAGCCGGATCGTCCAGTTGCCGCGCGCTCCAGACCTCGACGCCCTGTGGCATCTTCAAGGTGAGAAACTGCTGCGACGAGTTCTTGACGATGTAGCGCACGCGCGTGTGCGACTCGGCGCGGTCGCCGGCCCGCGGCACAATCCACGACTCAATCTGGGCAAACTCGACAACGGCCGGCAGCAGCGTGCCGCGGTCGTACGTCTGCACGTTGACCAGCGATGGCGACGCCTCACCCACGTGCTTGAACGACCGCAGCAGCGGGGCGCTGACGAGCAGGCGATAGTTGGCCGGCAGTTCGTCGCGGTTGATTTCGATAAGGCCGTGCGGCCCGGCCGCCAGCGGCGTGACGTTTACGTGCAGATGGCTGGCGAGCGCGACGAAGCCCGCCTGCGACTCGACATCCGCCGCCATGGCCGCGGCGATGAGCAGCGGCGCGTCGCCGCCGGCCTCGGGCTCGCGCAGCGGCTGGCTGAACGTCAAACCCAGGTTGAAGTCGCCCTCGACCTTGCGCTGCAGCGTGACGGTCCAGCGCGACGGATCTTCGGCATCGCGGTCCCAGCGCCGCACGTCGGCGCCGACGAACTCGACGTTCTCCACGCGCGGATCGATCACGAAGTCGAAGCGGTCGATCGGCGAGCCGGTGATGAAGTAGCTGAACGCGGCGCTGGTGACGGCCACGCCTTCGCCGATGGTGACCAGATGGAACGCTTCGTTGCGCACGCCGGCGGGCTTGCGTGCGGGGCGAAGCTGCAGTTGCCAGTCGATATCGCGGAAGCGATAGGCGAACTGTGCGGTGGCGACGCGCATCGGGGCCGAGGCGGTGTTGATCTCGCGGATGGACTGGCCGCTCATCACCGGCGGATCGACGCGGATGCCGTCCTCGACGGCGATGATGATGTGACCGCGCTGCGCCTTGGCGTCGGCCACGGTCATCGCGGTGATGGACTGCTGCCCGTCCAGCGGGGTGCGGCCAAGCTCCAGGCGCAGGCGAAACGCGCTGCGGCCGAGCACCGGCTCCCTGAACTGCACGCGCAACGACGACCCGGCCTGGTCGGTGGAACTCTTTTCGATCACGCGATAGTCCTCGACCTGCGCCCCCACCACGCCCACCACCGCGAAGCCCGCCGGCACGTTCACCATCGCCTCGCGGATCGGCGCGTCGCGCACGTCCAGCTCGACTTCAGCGTCGATCGCCAGGTCGTCTTCGCTCACGCCCACCACCATGCGATACGCTGCGTCGAAGGCAGGAACGATGCGGTCCAGCGCCAGTCGCAAGCGATAGGGAACTGTGGTGAAGCTGTAGTGAAACGCGCGCTCTGTGGGCATCGGCCTGGCCAGCGATGCGTCAAACACCACCTTCGGCATCGCCCCCGCATCCACCTGCGACAGCGACGACGACTGACGCACCACCATCTGGATCGCGTGATCGGTGCCCACCGCCAAGTGACCGCTGGCACGGATCACGCCCATCGGCTCGACCACCGGCACGTCCAACGCCGCGGGCAACGCCGGCACCGGCGTTTCGGCGACGACCTGCAACATGTAGCTGCCGGTCTGTGCGCGGTTGAGCGTCACTGTCAGCGTGCGCGAAGTCTTGCCCGGCTCAGACGCAGCGACGGACCAGTCACGGATGTGCTTGCCCCGCACCGCCGTGACGTTGACGCCCTCGGGCACGAGCAGCGCCAGCGCATCGAGCTTGCCCTGGGCGATCTCGTAGGTGAACACGTTGTCGATGCGCAGCGAGGCGACGCCCAGCGACGCGATCGTGTGCACGTTGGCGGCGACGACCAGCTCGGCGTCGAGGGCCTGCACCTGCGGCTTCCAGCGCACGCTGAAGACGCGCTGCGCCCCCTGCACCGCCGTGACCGTGAGCCGACCGTCATCGACCTGGCGGGTGACGCGCACCGCACCGGGCAAGTCGAGCTCCAGGTCGGCGCGATCGCACGCCAGTGTGACCTCGCGCACGTCCGATGCGGGCACGCCGAACGCCGACTCGCGCCACGCCGTCTCGCCCACCGGGTTGGCCCGGGCACTGAAGGTCAGCGCCACGTGCCGTCGGCCTGCCGCGCCGAACGCCATCGAGTAGGTTGCCTGGGGCGCGTCGTATCCGAGTCTCGCCCCCGTCGCCGGCGACGACACCGACTCCACCACAACGTCGCCCTTGAGCAGCTCGATCACCTCGTCAGCCCGCCGCGTGGTCACGTCAAAGGCCAGGTCGAACGACAGGTTCGCACCGTCGATGCGCCCGGCAAGTGTGACGTTCTCGATGGTCGGCGTCAGCGACGTGGTCTGAGCGGTGACAACCGAGCAGAAACATGCGACGGTAAGAAGCGCCCAGCATTTCATATGTGCCTCACAGATTCGGTCGATCACTGCGTCGCGCGAGGCAAGCCTTCGGCCTTGCGCACCAGCTCCAGCAACTCAGCCGCACGCTGATCCAACGGCAGCACGTTGCACACCTGTTGAAGGACGCTCGACACCCCCGGCAGGTTCCCGCCCTGGGCGTGTTCACTTTCGCGCAGAAGCTCGGCGAACTCGGCGGCGCACGCGGCCAGGTAGAACCGCGGCGAGTCCTGCGGGCTGCGGGTACGGATCTTGTCGCGGCCCAGCGGCGTCACCACCTCGGCCACCTGACCCGTCACCGTATCCTCGTAACGCACGAACACGCGGCCCATGTCTCCCCGTTCGCTGCCGGGCGCGAGTTCCAGTTCGTACAGCGCCGTGGCGCTCTTGCCGCTGCCGACTTCGCCGCCCTTGACCGCGTCGTTGCGGAAATCCACGTCGGCGACGTCGCGGTTCTCGTAGCCGATCAGCCGATACCGTCGCACAGACCGGGGGTCGAACTCGACCTGGATCTTGACGTTGCGAGCGATCGTGGGCAGCGTGGCGGCCATGTCCTCGACGAACGCCTCCCGCGCATCGCGGTCGCTGCCGACGTAGAGATAGCGGCCGTCGCCCTTGTTGGCGAGCTGTTCGAGCATGCGGTCGTCGTACGTGCCGGTGCCAAAGCCGACGCTGGTCATCCCAATGCCTTGCCCTCGGAAGCTTTCCACGCGAGAAAGCATCTCTTCCGCCAACTGCGGCCCGACATTGGCCACGCCGTCGCTGCAGAGGACCACGCGGTTGACCGCCCCGCTGGTGTAGTGCCGCGCCGCGATCTGATAGCCCACCTCGACGCCCGCGCCAAGGTTTGTCGTGCCGCCGCACTGCAGCGAGTCGATCACGCTGACGATGCGCTGCTTGTCGCCGGCCGGCGCGGCTTCGAGCATCAGGCTCGGCTGCGTGCCGTAGGTCACGATCGACACGCGGTCGGCGGGGTCGAGCTGGTCCAGCAGCATGCGCAGCGAGCGCTTGACCAGCGGCAGGCGGTCGGGCCGGTCCATCGAGCCGGAGGTGTCGATGACGAACGTGAGGTTGGCGGGCTTGAGCTGGTCGCGGCCGATCACTTTGCCGCGCACGCCGACCTTGAGCAGCACGACATTCTGCCCCGCCGGCGCGAACGGGGCCGGCGCGGCCTGGGCGTGGACGGCGAACATGCGGCCACTGTCGCAGCCCGTCGGATAGTTGTAGTCGAAGGCGTTGACGAACTCCTCCATCCGCACGGTGTGCAGCGGCGGCAGGAACCCCTGCCGGATATACCGCCGCGCGATGCCGTACGACGCCGTGTCCACGTCGATGGCGAACGTCGATTGCGCGTCCTGCGCGGCGAGGGTCCAGGGGTTGACGGGGATGAGCGCGGGCGGAGGCGTAGCTGTGGTCACGTGTTCAGGTTCAGGTCGCTTCGTGGCTTGCGCGGCCTGCACCAGCCGCTCGGGGGTCATTCCTGCCACTATCAGGTCACGCACGTCATATACGCGCACATCGGCGTTCTTTGACGCCTCGCGTTGCGTGGTGATGGCCACCACGCCGTTAACAATATTGAATTCCACAGGCTCAAACTCATTGGCGGCAGACGCCTCCTTAAGCACCATCCCAAGTGCCTCCTCGGCGGGAATGCTGCCGAGTTTGAGCGTGATCGGCATGTCCCTTTCAATGCCCGCCGCTTCGAGGACAGGCCAGTTCACGGAAAAACTCACGCCTGATGTGTTGCGCAAATAATCGAGCACATGGCCAAGCTTGTTAGCCTCGAAGTTGACCGGCACCGGCTCTCGCAGCCGCAAGGCCACACGCTGGCTCGCGTCACTGTCCGCTTTCATCGGCGGAGCGGCCTGACCGCGAATCTGGGCGAGCAAGCCGGTGATCTCGTGATGTTGCCGCGGAGTGCCCTTGACAATGAGATTCCCATTAAGCTCGCGGATGCTGCTAACGTCGCCGCCCAGCGCCGCCCACTCCTGCGGCGTGCCGACCGTGTCCTGGATCAGCGAGACGATCTGCTCAACCAACTCGCCGCGCGTCGTTCCTTCGTCGGGCGTGGCCGGTGCATCGCCGAACAGTGATGTGCCCTTGCCTGCGCCGCCCTCGTTGCTCGCGCCTGATTGCGTGTTGGACAGCGCTTCGTTCAGATCGAACTCAGGGGCGTTGGTGAAGTCGGGAACCTGTGTCAGGAGGTCGCTCACTTCATACGTTCGCCCATCTGCTCCCGGCTTGCCCTGCACGATCACCGCCACGGCGCCGTCCCGCACGTCGCCCAGGTCCGCCGGCTTGCTTTCGCGCAGACGACCTTCGACCGCGGCCTGCAACTGCGTGGGCGTCATGCCCGCCGCCTCAACGTAACCCATACCTGGCACCGCGACGCGGCCCTGCTTGTCGATCGTCGCCTGGAATGCTCGCTCCTTATCCAGGTCCGCCTTGTCGAACATCGACATCGCCACCCGGTCGCCCGGCACGAGCACCGGCTCGGGCGGCGGCCCGGCGGGCGCCTCGGTCGCCTCCATCTGCTGAGCCATCTGTTCCATCGCTTGGGCCTGCTCGACCATCGGAGTGATGCGTTCGGCCAACTCCAGCCGCTTCTGCATCACCGCCACCCCGTGACGTAACGACTCGCGCTGCTCGGGCGGCATCGCAGGCGCGAGTGTTTGCACGTCGTCCATGGCCTGGGCCATTTCCTTCATGGCCTCGCCGCTCTTTCGGGCCGGCCGATCATCGGGCGGCAGATAGTCCTTCGCCTGCTCCAGGGCGTCGCGCGCTCCCCAGTAGTCGCCGGCCTGCAGCTTCTTCTGCGCCTCGTGCACCAATTCCGTCGGATCGCTCACCACCTGCTGCAGTTGCGCCCGGGCCTGCTCAAGCGCCTCCTCCCTGGCCACCTGCGGCAACGGCTGGGCGACGCTGGCGTCGGGCACACCGCCTGTCGGCGCCGACATTTCGCCAGCGACGCCACTGACATTCCCGCCTTTGAGCGACAGGCCGACGCCGTCTTGTGCGACCGTAGGTGGTCCCAGATCCGGCCGCCGCCCCATCTCGACTCGGCGGGTATCGCCTCTGACCGTGCCTTCGACATCGAGTGTGACACTGCCGTGGGCCAGTTTGGAGGTGTCCTCGACGCGAGCTGACTCGAAGTACATGTTACGACGAAGGCTGCGCGTCTCGGCTTCGCTGTCCGTCTGCAACGCGTAGAGACGACCCGAGAGTTCGTCGCGATGGCGGGCGATCTGATCCGTCGGCGCGGGCGTGGGTGTAGCAGGTGCGGATGGGCTGCGCCATAGATCGTCGTAAGCGTCACCCGCCTGTCCTCCGCGATCGTCGAACGTGCGGGCGAAGCGCTCCGCGGACTTCGGAGCGAGGTCTGTCTTCAACTGACTTTGGATTTCACGCACGGGCTGATCCACGACCGCAGAGGCTGCGTCGTTGGACTTCGACCGGCGCGCGAGCCGCTCGTCCGACACCTTGGCTGACTCGCTCGATCCGCCTCGTCCATTGGTGGACGCAGGTCCACGGGTGTTCCCGTACGCCACCTGGTCATTGAGCGCCGTGGCCCCGGCCCATCGGGACTCGCTGAACGCGCGTTGATCCATGGGCACACTGGCCAAAGTCGAGCCGCGCTCGGACATCGCGGTGGCGGCCTCGACGGAAAGTCCTGTTTGACGCTCGATCAGCTTGCGAGCTTCATCGGCGGGCATATGTCGCACCGAGTTGTCGTCGAAGACGACGGAGACGCCTTTCTTGCTGCCGCTGAACTTCTCGAAGCCCACGACTTTGTTGCCGTCGAGCGATTCCCTCTCGCCGGGCGCGATGAAGGCGTAGGAACCCTGCTCGCGGGCCCACTGACGCTTGGCTTCGGAGCTGAGCTTGTCGAAGTCAGCGGGAACCTGTTTATTGTCCTGCGGCGAAATCAAATACTCAGGCGCGACGAAGCCTTTCTCGACAAGGACGCCCAGGTCGCTGGCGTATTCGCCGCCGCGATCCTGACCTTCCACGACCAGACCCTGGTGGATGCCGCGAAGCTGCGCGCTGGCCTGCATCTGTCGCGAGGTGCGTCGCGCGACGCCAAGGGTGGGCAGCATGGAGGTGAGAAGGGAGACGGAAAACAGCACCACCGCCGCGGCGGCGAGATATCGGAGCGTGCGCGGGGTCGGGTGGAAGAGGGCGAAGCGCAGAGGGCGGGATTGGAGGTGGATTTGATCGAGCAGGGATTGGCGGTGGGTTTCGCTAAGCCGCAAGCCCCCGGAAGTGTACCCCCCGGAAGTGCGCCCCCCGGAACTGCGCCCGCCGGAACTGTTGGCCTCGGCGAGCTGCTGGGTAAGGTGGTAGGCGACGCGCATGTCGCGCAGCTTGTCGCGCAGGTCGGCGTCGGTGTCCAGGTAGGCCAGCAGCGCCGCCTTCGTCGGCTCATCGAGCTCATCGGCGACCAGGAGGGCCAGCAGGTTGTCCGCTTCATCGCGGGTCATGGTTCGGGTTCCTGCGTCAAAGCACGCTCTGTTCCTTCAATCGTCGGGCCAGATCCGCCAGGGCGCGGTTGAACTGGTAGGCCGCGGTCGAGTGCGGCATATTCAGCACCTGGGCGATCTGTCGCACGGTCAGGTTGTGCTGGGCCTTGAGCATGAGCAGCTCGCGCTCACGGGCGGGCATCTCGTCGAGCACGCGGCGCGTGGCGGCGAGGGTCTCGGCCTGCTCGGCGTCCTCGACGTGGGCCGGCTGGGGTGGCCGCGTCGGCTCGGCCTGATGCGCCCGCTGCTTCCACCGCAGGGTGAAGCGGCGACTCGCCGCACGCCGGCGCAGCACGTCCATCGCCAGGTTGCGCGTCACCCGATATAGCCACGTGGGCAGATGCTCGACGCTGTCGCGACCGTGCTTGCGCCAGTGCTCGTGCAGCCGCAGCAGCGCGGTCTGCACGACGTCCTGCGAATCGTCGGCATCCACGAGGCTCGCGGCATACCGCAGCAGCGGGTCCTGGTAGCGGTCGATGATCTGCTCGAACGTCCATGCCGGGTCTCCCGCGGCCTCGGCGCGTACGGCAGCCGCATCGGAGAGTCCGCCGGTCGCGGCAACAGTGGGGTGCATGCCTGCCAACGGAATCCCGGTGCTGGTGACCGTCGAGCGTGCCGTCATGATGCCGCTCACGCCTTCTTAGACGTGCGAGAAGGCGTGGCGTGCAACTATTGTGACAAAAAAAAGTGGATTTGGTCCGAGCCGCGAGGCTCGGAAGGTGTCACATCAGCCCCAGGGTGACTTTGGCGACGTCGGACATGCGGTCGGGGCCCCAAGGCGGATCGAACGTCAGCTCGACCTCGACGTTCTTGACCTCGGGAATCCTGGCGATGTTTCGCTGCACCTCCAGCGGCAACTCGCCCGCCACGGGGCAGGCGGGGCTGGTCAGCGTCATCGTGACGGTGACGTTTTGGCCGTCCCCTTCGGGCGCGGGCTCGATCTTGATGTCGTAGATCAGGCCCAGCTCGTAGATGTTGACGGGGATCTCGGGGTCGTGGACCTGCTGGCAGGCGAGCTTGATCCTGTCCTCCAGCGGCAGGTCGCTGCTGCCGGCGAGCACGGCCTTGAGCTTCTCGTGCTTTTCGGCGGCACGCTGGGCGGCGGTCTTGGGCGGAGTGGTGTCGGGGTTCTCCGTCTTCTTCACCGTGATGTTCGTGGCGTGGCTCATGTCAGCTCACTGCAGCGTTGACCGCGGCCTCGGCGATGGCGCGGATGCGCTTGACCATGTGGTGCAGCCCATTGCGACGGGTGGGGCTCAGGTGCTCCTCGAGGCCGACACGCTGCAGAAAACCCTCGATGTCGAACGAGGCGATCTGCTGGGGCGTGCGGCCGTCGTAGAGCTTCTTGAGGATGGCGATCAGGCCGGTCACGATCGCCGCATCGCTCTCGGCGTCGAAGTGGATGCGCACCTGGCCGTTGGCTTGCACGCGCGGGACGAGCCAGACGGTGGCCTGGCATCCGTGGACGCGGTTCTGCTCGGTCTTGAAAGCCGGGTCGAGCGGAGGAAGCTTGCGGCCCAGATCGATGACGAAGCCGTAACGCGACTCCCAGTCGCCGAGCATATCGAAGGCGGCGGCGAGCTGATCGGCGGCGGACTGGGGGGTGGCTATGTCGGTCATCACAGAAAACGCCTGACTTTCTCGATGGAATCGACGAGGGCGTCGATATCCTCTTTCGTATTATAGAAAGCCAGCGACGCCCGGATGGTGCCGGGGATGCCGAATCGGTCCATCAGGGGCTGGGTGCAGTGATGCCCGGTGCGAACGGCCACGCCGCTGCGGTCCATGATGGTCCCCGCGTCGAGGGGGTGGGCGAAGTCGAGGACGAAGGAGAGGATCGACGCCTTGCGTGCCGCCGTGCCGATGAGGCGCAGGCCGTCGATCCGGCTCAGGCGTGCCGTGCCGTAGTCGAGCAGGTCGTGCTCGTGGGCGGCGGCGGCGGCGCGGTCGAGCGTGGCCAGGTAGTCCACTGCAGCGCCCAGGCCGATGACACCCTCGATGTGGGGCGTGCCGGCCTCGAACTTCAGGGGCACGTCGTTGTAGAGGGTCTTCTCGAAAGTGACGGACATGATCATGTCGCCGCCGCCCTGCCACGGAGGCATGGCTTCGAGCAGCTCTCGCCGGCCGTAGAGCACGCCGATGCCCGTCGGCCCGAAAAGTTTGTGCCCGCTGAAGGCGTAGAAGTCGCAGTCGATCGCCTGCACGTCCAGCGGGAAGTGGCCCACCCACTGGGCGCCGTCGATGACCACGACGCATTGCGGGGCGCGCGATCTGACCAGCCGCACCATCTGCCCGGCAGGATTGATCGTGCCCAGCGAGTTGGACACGTGGACGAAGCTGACGATTTTCGTGCGGGCCGACAGCAGCTTTTCGAACTCATCCAGCCGCAGCTCGCCGCGATCGTCGATCGGCGCCACGCGCAACGTCGCCCCGGTCTGCTGGCAGACCATCTGCCACGGCACGATATTGGAATGGTGCTCCATGGCGGTGATGACCACCTCGTCGCCGCTCTTGAGCGTGGTACGGCCATGGGACTGGGCGACGAGATTGATCGACTCGGTCGTGCCGCGGGTGAAGACGATCTGCCGGTCGCTGGGCGCGTTGATGAATCGGGCGATCTTCGGCCGCACCGCCTCGTACATCTCGGTGGCCTCGGCGGACAGCGCGTGCACGCCGCGATGGACGTTGGCGTTGTGATCCTCGTAATAGTTCGTGATGGCGGCGATGACCGCCGCGGGCTTCTGCGTGGTCGCGCCGTTGTCGAGATAGACCAGCGGCCTGCCGTGGACATTGCGCGACAACGTGGGGAAGTCACGGCGAACCGCGGCGGCGTCAAATGTCGAGCTGGCGGCGGTGGCGGTGGGCATGATGCATATCCTGCGGCGCGCCGCCGGTCATGCCAGCGAGGCGGCCAGTTCCTTGCCCGCGGGCAGGCGGTCGAGCAGCTCGGCCTCGAGGAACTTGCGGATGGCCTTGACGGTCATGCGTTCGAGGCTCTCGCTGGCGAAAGCGTAGATCAGCATCGCGCGGGCGACTTCCTCGGGGATGCCTCGGGCCTGCAGGTAGAACAAGCCCTCCTCGGTGAGCTGGCCCGTCGTCGAGCCGTGCGTGCATTTCACATCGTCGGCGTAGATCTCCAACTGCGGATCGCTGTTGGCGCTGGCGTCGTCGGACAGCAGCAGGTTCTGGTTCGACTGCACGGCGTCGGTCTTCTGCGCGCCGGGCCTGACGATGATGCGCCCTCGGAACACGCCGCGGGCGCGATCAACCATGATGCCCTTGTAATACTGCCTGCTCTGGCCGTGCGGCCGGGCGTGGATCACGCGCATGTGATTGTCCACGGTCTGGTCGCCGCCGATCACGTACACGCCGTTGAGCTGCGACCAGCAGCCTTCACCGTTGAGCTCGGGCACGATGTTGTTGCGCACAATCGCACCGCCCAGCAACACGCTGTGCGAACTGAAGCGGCTGTCACGGCCCTGCGTCACCTGCAGGTGCGAGATGTTGAACGACGCGCGACTATCGCGCTCCAGAAAGTAATGCGACACGTCGGCGTTGTCGCCCAGGACGATCTCGGTCACACAGTTGTTGAAGTACGCCTGCGTGTCGTCAAGGCAGGCGTAGTCCTCGACGATCGTGACCGAGGCGCTTTCCTCGGCGATGACGAGCATGCGCGGGTTCATCAGCAGCGGATACCGGGCCGCATCGCCCGGGGCGGTCACGTTGATGATGTGAATCGGATCATCAACCACGCGATTGCGCGGCACGAAGACAATCACGCCATCGGTGAACAGCGCGGTGTTGAGGCTGACGAAGCAGCACTCGCCGGCGGCGTCGGCGTAGCGGGCCAGGTGCTTTTCAAGGAGCGGGCGCTGCGCATCCCATGCCTCGGTGAAGCGCAGCACCTTCACGCCTCTGGGCAGGTGACGCAGGTCCGACAGCTCGGGACGGTACTGGCCGTTGACGAACACGACCTCGGACTTCTGCAGGCCGCGGATATCCACGCTGCGCAGTTGCTTGTCGGTGAGTTCGGCGCCGCCGGCGGGCAGGTCGAATCGCGTGTCGGCGATGGGCGTGACGCGTGTGAATCGCCAGTCCTCATGGCGCACGGTCGGCAGGCCCAGCGTGTAGAACTGGCTGAACCCGGCCCGCCGCGTGGAGGCGAACCATTCGGGCCCAAGCCGACCGGGCAACGACGCGAAGGCGTCGAAGTGCCCGATCTTGGGGTCTTGTGTGGTGAGGGTGGTGCTCATGGTGACAACTGCTAAGCCGCAAGCGGCTGTGGGAGTTAAGCGGTGACCGGTTCGGCTTTGGCCTCGTCTTCGATCCAGCCGTAGCCTTTCTCTTCGAGTTCCAGAGCCAGGTCCTTGCTGCCGGACTTGACGATGCGCCCCTGCGACAGGACGTGGACGTAGTCGGGCACGATGTAATTGAGCAGCCGCTGATAGTGCGTGATCACCAGGAACGACCGCTCGGCGTCGCGCAGGGCGTTGACGCCTTGCGAAACGATCCGCAGCGCGTCGATGTCCAGACCCGAGTCGGTCTCGTCGAGCACGGCGAAGGTCGGCTGAAGCAGGGCCATCTGGAAGATTTCGTAGCGTTTCTTCTCGCCGCCGGAGAAGCCCTCGTTGACCGAACGCGACAGCAGCTTGTCTTCGATCTCGACGAGCCGGGCCTTCTCGCGCACGAGTTGGAGAAACTCCAGGGCGTCGATGTCCTCTTCGCCGCGGTACTGCCGCTGCGCGTTGATCGCAGCCTTGAGGAACTGCGTGTTGCTGACGCCCGGAATCTCGACGGGGTACTGGAACGCCAGGAACAAGCCTTCGCCCGCCCGCTCGTCGGGGTCGAGGTCGAGCAGGTCTTTGCCCTTGAAGGTGACCGACCCGTCGGTGATCTCGTAGGCCTCGTGACCGGCCAGGACTTGGGCGAGCGTGCTCTTGCCCGAGCCGTTGGGGCCCATGATCGAGTGGACTTCGCCCTTGTGGATGGTCAGGTCCAGGCCCCTGAGGATTGGGTTGCCTTCGACGGACACGTGGAGGTTCTTGATTTCGATAAGAGGTTCGGGCATGGGGATACCTTATGTGGTGATTGGGCGAAGTCGTGATTTGGTGAGGATGGCGGTGCGGCGCGATGCGGCGAAGATGCGCATCAACTCACCGGATTCTTGGTGCAGCGAAGTAATGCGCGGCTTGGGCACGATGCCCGATGCGCTGAGGAGGTCCAGCCAGTGTTCAGACTCGTCGGACTCCTCGACGACAATGGATAGTTTTGAGACATACTCTTTACGGCTTCGTGCACGTCGAGCCGCGCGGTAATTGGCCGACACAGACATCGCCGAGCGAAGCAACTGCCTGGCGATCTCCTGTGACGCCAACGTCGAAGGCATGGCATTGACCAGCCTGATCACTCGCAACGCAAAACTCCGTGTCCGAGCCTGTAAGTCATCCGCAGTCATCCGCGCCCCTTTCTCTAAATCGCCAAATCACCAGCTCGCCAGATCGCCCAATCATCCCACCGACCCCTCCAGGCTGATGCCCAGAAGCTTGTTGGCTTCGACGGCGAATTCCATGGGGAGTTCGGCGAAGACCTGCTTGCAGAAGCCGTTGACGATCAGCGACACGGCGTCCTGCTCACTGATGCCGCGCTGCTGGCAGTAGAACATCTGGTCTTCGCCGATTTTGCTGGTCGTGGCCTCGTGCTCGACGTGAGCGGTGGGGTTTTTCACCTCGATGTAGGGGAAGGTGTGGGCGCCGCACTTGTCGCCGATGAGCATCGAGTCGCACTGGGTGTAGTTGCGGGCGCCGTCAGCCTGCTTGAGCACCTTGACCGCGCCGCGGTAGGCGTTGTGCCCACGACCGGCGCTGATGCCCTTGCTGATGATGTGCGACCGCGTGTTCTTGCCGATGTGAATCATCTTCGTGCCGGTGTCGGCCTGCTGCTTGCCGTTGACCACTGCGACGGAGTAGAACTCCCCCTGGCTGTCGTCGCCCTGCAGGATCACGCTGGGGTACTTCCAGGTGATCGCCGACCCGGTCTCGACCTGCGTCCAGGAGATGCGGCTCCTGCGGCCGCGGCAGGCGCCGCGCTTGGTCACGAAGTTGTAGATGCCGCCCTTGCCCTCGCTGTCGCCGGGGTACCAGTTCTGGATCGTCGAGTATTTCACATACGCGTTGTCCAGCGCCACCAGCTCGACCACGGCAGCGTGCAACTGGTTCTCGTCTCGCTGCGGCGCGGTGCAGCCCTCGAGGTAGCTCACCGAGGCGCCCTCGTCGGCGACAATCAGCGTGCGCTCGAACTGCCCGGTGTTCTTCGCGTTGATGCGAAAGTAGGTCGAAAGCTCCATCGGGCACTTCACCCCCCTGGGGATGTACGCGAAGCTTCCGTCGCTGAACACCGCGCTGTTGAGCGTGGCGAAGAAGTTGTCGCTGTAAGGCACGACACTGCCCAGGTACTTACGGACCAGGTCGGGGTGCTCCTGCACCGCTTCGCTCATCGAGCAGAAGATGACGCCCGCCTCGGCGAGCTTCTTCTTGAAGGTGGTGACGACCGACACGCTGTCGAACACGGCATCGACCGCGACTGTCGGCTCTGTCCGCTCGACCCCCGCCAGAATCTCCTGCTCGGCAAGGGGAATGCCCAGCTTGTCGTAGGTGGCCTTGATCTGCGGGTCCAGTTCGTCGAGGCTCGCCAGCGTGGGCTTGCGCTTGGGCGCCGAATAATAGATGATCGACTTGTAGTCGATCGGGCCATACCCGTAGGGCAGGAACGGCCAGTTGGGCTCCTCCATGGTCAGCCAGTGGCGATAGGCCTTGAGCCGCCACTCGAGCATCCACGCCGGCTCGTTCTTCTTGGCGCTGATGAAGCGCACGATGTCTTCGTTGAGGCCGGGCGGGGCCTCGTCGGCCTCGATGTCGGTCACGAAGCCGTGCTTGTACTCTCGCGTCGCAAGCTGTTCGATGGATTCGGTCTGGAGTGCGGTCATATCGATTCCGGTGCGGGTCTGCGGCTGGCGAGGGCCATTTCCGGTGAATCAATGCATTAAAGGTAGGCTCGACAATGGCATCAAGTCCATGATCCTGATTTTTTGACTCATTCTAAACAACTTGGGCCGATCCGGCACGTCCCACCCTCCAAAAACGCCGAACACCTTGTGAATACGCTGCTTACGGCGATCCAGCGGAAATGCGGGCGAGAGGACTCGAACCTCCACCCCTTTCGGGACGGGAACCTAAATCCCGCGCGTCTGCCAATTTCGCCACGCCCGCAGGAGTGGGGTTCGGGGTTCAGCGATCGGGGATCCGGGTGACAAGACCCCGAACCCCGATCCCCGATCCCTGTTCCCTGAACCCTGACAATGCGGCTGATAGGAGTCGAACCTACACGGGGTGTTTAGCCCCACTAGGACCTGAACCTAGCGCGTCTGCCAATTCCGCCACAGCCGCGTGGGGAGCACGGTAGTTTATGCACGAGCATCGGAAACGCAACTCACAGGGTCAGCACCTGTACCGGCTCGATAGAAATGTCCTCATCATTGTCTCAATAGAAGTGTCCTCT
>CAZFDT010000031.1:0-57439 GCA_964518335.1 uncultured Phycisphaeraceae bacterium | reverse complement strand
AAGGCGCGGTGATCTGCCTGGCGGCGGTCGTCCTGCTATCGCTGAATACATCGGCATGGGCGATCCTCGTCTGGAACCCTGATAGCCCGCCCCCCAACGGCTACACCATCAAAGAGATCATCGACAACGGCGGCCTGCGCGTCGGCGACAAGGTCTTCGCCAGCTTCAATCTCGTGACCACCGCCTCGCCCGGCGTCAACGCGCCCACGGTCGATACCATCCGCATTCGCGGCTTCTTCGATGCCGAAGGCTCGCCCGGCATCGAGTTCAACGGCGCTTGGTTCGCCAACATCGGCCAGTCGCTCAACAGCAACATCACCTTCTCGGTGACTGCCGATGTGCCGTTCGAGATCGTCGGCGCCGGCCTGTCCATGGACGCCGTCGGCACCATCGGCAACGGCACGGCCAGCATCGTCGAGCAGATCAAGAGCGGACCGGGGTTCTTCGATCCCACGCTCGCCAACCTCTTCACTTTCTTCCAGAACGGCAACCCGCTCAATCAGCTCACCGATTTCGGCAGCTTCAACCCCTACCAGACGATCTTCGTGACCAAGGACATCACTGTGCAGGGCGGCACAATGGCCGTGCCCGGCATCGCACACCTGTCGCGCTTCTCGCAGACGTTCAAGCAGATTCCCGAGCCGGCCTCGCTGTTCTTCGCCGGACTGGGCACGACGCTGCTGATCTTGCGTCGCCGCCGCGCCTGAGTCTTTCCCACCCGATTGTGAATTATCGCCCACCCCGCTGGGCATCGCCGCGCGCGATTCGTACAATCTGCGCCAACGCGATCCTCGCGGACGCGTCCGCCTCCAGCGCCACGGAGCCTTCAAGGATGACCGCACCCCTCGCCACGAACGGTGAGACTGAACAATCCCTCCTCAATGGCGATGCGCCGCTGATCGCCGATTCGCCCGAGCCGCCCGAGTGGACCGTGCGCGACGCGGCCAAGCTCTACGGCGTGCGCGACTGGGGCCAGGGCTACTTCTCGGTCAACCGCGAAGGCCACGTCGTGGTTCATCCCAACAAGCAGCGCAAAGTCGCCGTCGATCTGTTTCGGCTCGTGCAGGAGCTGCGCCAGCGCGACATCCAACCGCCGCTGCTCATTCGCTTCACGGACATTCTGCAGCATCGCGTCAACGAATTGCACGACGCGTTCGACAAATCGATTCGCGAACACGGCTACAAGGCCGACTACCGCTGTGTCTATCCCATCAAAGTCAACCAGCAGCGCCACGTGGTCGAGGAGATTCTGGCCTTCGGCAAGCCCTACGGCTTCGGGCTCGAGGCCGGCAGTAAGCCCGAACTGCTGGCGGTCATGGCCCTGGTCGAGGACGACAACACGCCGATCATCTGCAATGGGTTCAAGGATGACCAGTTCATCGAGGCGGTGATCCTCGCGACCAAGATGGGCCGCAAGGTCATCCCCGTGGTCGAAAAGTTCAGCGAACTGAAGCTGATCGTCAAGTACGCCAAGTTGCACAACGTGCAGCCTTCGATCGGCGTGCGCATCAAGCTCGGCGCCTCGGGCTCGGGGCGTTGGCAGGCGTCGGGGGGCGTGCGCAGCAAGTTCGGGCTGTTCATCTCTGAAGTCGTCGAGGCGGTGGAGTACCTCAAACAGAACGACATGCTGCGCTGCCTCGATCTGCTGCACTTCCACCTGGGCAGCCAGATCAACCACATCCGCAACGTGAAGGCGGCGATCATCGAGCTGGCGCGTGTGTACGTGGACCTGGAGAAGAGCGGCTGCGACCTGCAGTACATCGACGTGGGCGGCGGGTTGGGTGTCGACTACAACGGCGCCAAGGCCAGTGCCGAATCGAGCATCAATTACACGCTGCAGGAGTACGCCAACGACGTGGTCTATCACATCAAGGAGGTGTGCGACCAGGGCGGCGTCGAGCACCCGACGATCATCAGTGAGTCGGGCCGGGCCATGGTCGCCTACCACAGCGTGCTGGTGTTCAACGTGCTGGGCTGGTCGGGCTTCGAGCGGTTCGAGATCCCGCGCGAGATCGGGGCCGACCTGAAGCGCAGCCTGCCCATCCCCGTGTCCAATCTGTTCGATATTTTCAACGACCTCAACGAGACCAACTTCACCGAGTATTTCCACGACGCCCAGCAGGCCAAGGACGAGGTGCAGAATCTGTTCAACCTGGGCTACTGCCGGCTGGAGCATCGCGGGCTGGCCGAGAGGCTGTTCTTCGCCATCTGCTCGAAGATCCTCGCCATCACCAGCCGCATGGAGAACCCGCCCGAGGAGTTCAGCGGCCTCACCTCGATGCTCAGCGACACATACTTCTGCAACATGAGCATTTTCCAGTCGATGCCCGACTCGTGGGCGATCGACCAGCTCTTCCCCATCATGCCGATCCATCGACTCGACGAGCGGCCAACCTGCCGCGGCATCCTCGCCGACATCACCTGCGACAGCGACGGCAAGGTCGATCGCTTCATCGACCGCCGCGCGTGCAAGAACGTGCTGGACCTGCACCCCTACGACGGAGGCGACTACTTCCTGGCGGCGTTCCTCGTCGGCGCATATCAGGAAATCCTTGGCGACCTGCACAACCTGCTGGGCGACACCAACGCCGTCCACGTGAGCCTCGACGAGCAGGGCCGCGCGTGTATCGACGAGGTGATCGAAGGCGACACCGTGACCGAGGTGCTGCGCTACGTGCAGTTCTCGGCGGAGGACCTGATGCGGCAGATGCGCAAGAGCGTCGAGCGCGCCCTGCGCGATAGCAAGATTGACCTGGACGAGTCGCGCGTGCTGCTGAAGTTCTACGAGACGGGGCTGAAGGGTTACACGTACCTGACGTAACGCCACCGGGCTTCCACGCCGGGGCTGAGTCTTCGAAGCCCCGGATTCCCCGTACCTGTCGCCTCGCTCGATCCGGACCTTCGGAAGACCTCAGGTCCGGCGTGGAAACCCGCTACAATCCGCGCCCATGTATCCCCATCCGCCGCCGGGCGTGTCACTGACGTTCTATGTGTTCTGTCTTTCCGCGGCGGTGCTGATCATGTCGATGGCCAAGGCCGGGTTCGGGGGCGGCGTGGGCGTGTTGGCGGTGCCGCTCTTCGCCGCAGCGCTGCCGCCGGACAGGGCGCTGGGCATGCTCCTGCCCCTGCTGATCGTCGCCGATTGTTTTTCCAACCTTCACCACATCAAGCATCGCTCCTCGCGACACCTGCGCTGGCTGGTGGTCGGCGCCCTGATCGGTGTGGTTCTGGGGACGGTCGTGTTTCTGGCGTTGCAGCACGGCGCAACCCAGGCCGACGCCTCGGCACGACTCAATCGCACGCTGAACCTGCTGGTCGGCAGCGTCTGTGTCGTGATCGTCGTGGTGCAGGTCTGGCGACTGTTCGGCGGCTCATTGCCGCACATGCCCGGCACACCACTGGCTGGTCATGTTGCTGGCGGCATCGCCGGATTCGTCTCCACCCTCACCCACGGCGCCGGACCCATCGTCAGCATCTACCTCCTGGAGTGCAAGCTCGACAAGCGATTGCTCGTGGGCACGGCCGCCCTGTACTTCCTGCTCATCAACCTCGCTAAAGTCCCCACGTTTGTCGCCATCGGATTCATCACGCGCGATACGCTCCTACAGTCACTGTGGGTCCTGCCGCTGATTCCGCTGGGCACGATGCTCGGTTACTGGCTCCACCATCGCGTCGCCGAGAAACCGTTTGCCGTCATCATGTATCTCGGTGCCGCGGCCGCAGCGGGCAACATGATCTACAAAGGGCTCACGTGATGCCCGTTCACGTCGCCATCCTCAAGCCATCGTACCTTCGTGCGATCCTCGACGGGCGCAAGACGATCGAGAGCCGGTTGAGCAAGGTCGCGTGCGCGCCGTTCGGCTGCGTGAAGCGCGGCGAGCGGCTGTTTCTCAAGGCATCGGGGGGGCCTTTCATGGGCACGGCGACCGCCGGAGAGGTGATGGAATGGGATTCGCTGACACCGCAGGTCGTCGCCGAGATCGAGCGGCGATACCGCCCGGCCATCGGCGGCGACGACGACTATTGGCAACGCAAGCGCGACGCAGTTGTGGCGACGCTGATCCGCCTGCGCGAGGTCGAGCCGCTGGATGTCGGGCCCGCCTTTGCCCCTGCGAACATGAAGGCGTGGCACATGCTGCCCGACGAGCGCGACATCGTGCGCGACGTGGGGCTGTCCGCCGGCAACATCCGCCAGCGTCACGTGAGCATCAAGGGCGCTTCGGCCGACCTTCGCCAGCACAGCGTGACGCTCATCATGCCCGACGGCGTGGAAGTCGCCACCGACTTCCCCCCGGGCAAGGCGATGCTGCGCTGGCGCGGCTGGGGACGCTACTTCGACGCCTTCGCCGTCGCGCCCGGCGACACCGTCCGCTTTGTCGCCGTCGGCCCGTGGCGATATCGTGTGACGTTTCGCACCTGAGCCTTTGAGAACCATGGTCCCAGACCTGTATCAGTTCATCAGCAAGAACGCGGTGATCGAACTGCTCGAAGCGGCAGTGATCGAGGATCAGGGCGTTGAATACACCGATATCACCAGCAAGCTTCTTGTCGACTCGAAAGAGAAAGCGCAGGCGTCCATCCGCTCGCGCAGCGTGGGTCGGCTCTGCGGCGCGGCACTACTCCAGGGCTGCTGCCTGCACGCCGGCGCCCTGGTCGCCGACGAGATTGACGTCCATCTCACCGACGGAGCCCGGCTCGCCAGGGGCAGCGCCATCGCCACCCTGCGCGGCTCGTTGCGCGGACTGCTGGCCGTCGAGCGCGTTGCACTGAACCTGTTGACGCACCTTTCGGGCATCGCGACGCTCACCGCCCGCTACGTCGAAGCGGCCAGCGGCACCAAGGCCCGCATCTACGACACGCGCAAGACACACCTGGGCCTGCGCGGGTTGGAGAAATATGCGGTGGCGTGCGGCGGCGGGCACTCGCACCGTATGGGGCTCTACGATGCGGTGCTGGTCAAGGACAACCACATCGCCCACATCCCGCCGAATCAGCTCACCGACAGGCTTGCCGAGATGATCGCCCAGGCCCGCGCCATGCGCAAGCCGCCGACGTTCATCGAGATCGAGGTCGATACGCTCGATCAGCTCAAGCGGGTGCTCCCCGCCGCACCTGACATCGTCCTGCTGGACAACATGAAGCTCGACCAGCTCCGCTCGGCGGTGTCGATCCGCGATCGGTTGTGTCCGGGCATCGAGCTCGAGGCCAGCGGCGGGGTGAACCTCGAGACCGTCACAGGCATCGCCCGCACCGGCGTCGATCGCATCGCCGTGGGGGCGATCACGCACTCGGCGCCGGCGCTGGACATCGGCATGGACATCCTGTGACCGACCTGCTGCACCTGTTGCTGCGCGAACGCCAACCGCGAAGCGTCGAGTCCCTGGCGCTGGCGCTGCAGTTGCCACGAGAGACGGTGGCGATGCAACTCGACGCCCTACGCTCGCTGGGCTGCACCTTCGACGAGCATCCGCAGCGCGGCGTACTGCTGACCACCAGCGGCCTGGCGACGTGGGCCGAGGCGATCGAGCACCTGTCGCCTCGTCGCGTCGAGGTGTACCGCTCGACGGCGAGCACGCAGGACATCGCCCGTCGGTGGACCGAGGACGGCGCCGTGGTCGTGGCCGACGAGCAGACCGCCGGACGCGGGCGGCTGGGTCGGCGTTGGATGGCCCCGCCCGGCTCAGCGCTGCTTGTGAGCTACGTCAGCACACTCCCCGCAGCCAACCACGACCAGATCACCGCAGCGGCGGCGGTCGCGGTCGCCGAGGCGATCGAGGGTCTGGCCGTCACACCCGTGCGGCTGAGCATCAAATGGCCCAACGATCTGCTCGCCGCGGGCCGCAAGCTCGCGGGCATCCTCGTCGAACGCCACGCCGCTGCCGCGGTGATCGGCATTGGAATCAACGTCGCGGCCGCACCCGACACGATCGACGACGCCACCTGCCTGCGCCAGATCGGCATCGACGCCGACCGCCTGCTCGTGCTGCTGGAGGTGCTGCGACAGTTCGATCGACGCATGGCCGATGCCGCGACAGGCGGCCACGCCGCGGCATGGCGGGCACGATGCCTGGCCATCACCGAGCCCGTCCGCCTGCGGAGCGACGGCCGTATCGTCGAAGGTGAAGTGCTGGATGTCGATCCCTCGCACGGTCTGATCGTCCGCACCACCACCGGCCAGATCATCCACCTGCCCGCAGCGACCACCGGCCGGGTGTGACGGCTACCATCACACATGCTCGAAGTGCTCGTCGCCCTCGTGTTCGCCCTGATCGTGCTGGCCCCGATCACCTTGACGATCTGGCTCCTGGCGTACGCGGCGCGGCAGGCCACGTCGTTCGTCGGCAGATGCCGGCGTTGCGGCTACGATTTGCGCGGACTGGGCGACCGCCACGAATGCCCCGAGTGCGGCCAGCCATTCACCATCAACGCCCACGGCGACGCGATCAGTTGAGTAACCTGAGTTCGGCATAAGGATTCCCGATGCGCCGCTTGGCGTCCTTGGCTCCCCCTTTGGGATAGCAGCCCGTCGGACTGGGCCGCGGGTTTGGGCGGCGGATGCGGCGTGCCACGGTTTCGATCAGCAATCGCCGAGGGCGGGCAATGGGAACGTGACCCGGGGTTGCTGCACCAGGTGGTAAAGCCCGCTGCGGCGGACGATGGTGTGGACGGACAGGCTGGTGGAGTCGATAAGGACGCCGCGGGGTCGGCCGGGAAGACTGAAGCTGCCGGTGTTGATGAGGACGCGGCCGCCGCGGCGCCAGATGCCGGGTCGATGGGCGTGGCCGAAGAGAAAGAAGCGCGCGTGCGAGGCGTGCTCGGCGATGAAGCGGTCCGCCAGTTTCGGGAGCGTGGCCCAGTAGTGCAGCATGCGCGTCACGGCCAGAGGACGCGCCAACATGCCCAATAGCGGATGGCGCTGCGCGGTCATCGGATTGAGATTGAGCCAAGTCAGATGAGAGGCGTGCTGGAACGCCGCGAGCTTGGCTTCGAGCCGGTGGCGTGAAGCTTCGTCGAGCGCCGCCAGGGCGTCGGCGACGGCGCGGCGGGTGAACTCGGCATCGTGCGACCAGGGGGCGACCGCGGGGTGCAGCACGTCGCCGTGGGTGATGAAAATCGCGCCGTGGTGCAGGACCAGGTGGCGCAGGTCGCTCAGGTGCGGGTCGTGATTGCCGCTGATGAGCGTCAGTTCAACGCCGTGCTCCTCGCACAGCTCGAAGAGGCGAAGCACCTGTCGCGCCGCGTCGCCGCGCATGCTCATGTGGTGCAGTTCGGCGGCGTCGCCGTTGACGATCAGCCGCGAGATCCCGCATGCCACGAGGGGGCGCAACTGATCCGCCACCGGCGCGTGCCGCACATGCTGTGGCCGGGCCATGTGCGTGTCGGAGATGACGAGGGTGGGCTTGCTCATCACATCTGCCGGTCGAGCAGGCGGTACTGGATCGCCTCGGTGATGTGGTTGTGTTGGATGTGCTCGCTGGCATCGAGGTCGGCGATGGTCCGGGCAACACGGCGGATTTTGTCGTAGGCGCGGGCAGAGAGGCGCAGGCTGGTCATCGCTTCCTTGAGGATCATCTGGCAGGTGTCGTCGAGTTTGGCGACGCGGTCAAGTTCGCGGCCGGTGAGGGCGCGGTTGGGTTTGAGCGGGCCACCGTTGCGCTTAGCCTGGATCGCGCGGGCGGCGACGACGTGCTCGCGCATCTGCTGGCTGGTCGTGCCGTCGCGCTTACCGGTGAGCTGCTGGTAAGGCACGGGCGGGACTTCGACGTGGATGTCGATGCGGTCGATGAGCGGACCGCTGAGGCGGGCGAGGTAGCGTTCCATGGCGCGGTGGCCGACCTCGTCGGTGGGCGTATTGCCCTTGGGCGTCGGGTTCATGGCAGCGACGAGCATGAACCGGGCGGGAAAGCGCAGCGAGCTGTGCGAGCGGGCGATGGTGACGGCCCCGTCTTCGAGCGGCTGACGCAGCGTTTCGAGCACGGCCCGCGGGAACTCGGGCATCTCGTCGAGGAAGAGCACGCCGTGATGGGCGAGGCTGACTTCGCCGGGCTTGGGGATGCTGCCGCCGCCGATCACTGCAACGCTGCTGGCGGTGTGGTGGGGCGTACGGACGGGTCGGTGGAGCATGAGCGACTGGCCGCGCGGAACCTGGCCGATGCTCGAGTAGATGCGGGTGATTTCGAGCGCCTCGTCGCGCGACAGCGGGGGCAAGACGCCGGGGAGGGCCTTGGCCATCATCGACTTGCCGGTGCCAGCGGGGCCGATCATCATCACGTTGTGCATGCCCGCGGCGGCGATGGTGAGCGCACGCTTGGGCCCCTCCTGCCCGCGCACGTCGGCGAAGTCGATTTCGCCATTGGCGCTGTACGTCGCGTCGAACGTCGCCTCGGGATGCGGCTCGATCTTGTGATTGCCGTTGAGGAACCCCACGACGCTGCACAGAGCATCCGCGGGATAAACGGTGATGCCGTCCACGGCCGTGGCCTCGTCGGCGTTCTCGCACGGCACGACCACGCCCTCGAACCCCAGCTCGCGGCAGAGCAGCGCCATGTTGATCACGCCGCTGACCGGTCGCAGCCGCCCGTCCAGTGCCAGTTCCCCCGCGAACATGAGCCTTCGATGCTGATCCGCTCGCACCACCTGCTCAGCCAGAAGCAGCCCGATCGCGATCGGCAGGTCGAACATCGGCCCGCTCTTGGGCAGGTCGCCCGGCGCCAGCGACACCAGCAGCCGCGTGTCGGGAAACGGATACCCGCTGTTGACCACCGCCGACCGCACCCGTTCGATCGACTCCTTCACCGCGGCGTCGGGCAGCCCGACGATCGTTGTCTTGGGCAGCCCCTCGGCGCAGACATCCACCTCGACCTCGCACGCCGTGGCGTCGATACCCTGCAGGACGAAGCTGTGGACCTGGGCGAGCACGCTGGAAATGTAACGCAAAATCGGTCGTGTCGCGCGATCGTCGCCGGGTTCACCGCAGCGCATGCTCGTGAAGGATTGCCCACGACAAGCGAAGATGGTGCGCGCAGATTTTTTTCGTTGATGCAGCCTCCAGCCCTTGATATCCGTCGCAGTCTTGCGAGAATTGCTTCAAGCAGGGCGACGCTCCGACGCACCATGCCGCCCCGTGGAGACCGACTTCAGAATTGAGCGCCACCACCAGTATCGTCGGGCTTGCCGGTTTGAGGGGAACTATGGCGGAGGCCACGGCTGTGGCGTCGCCCGCCCAGACCTTGAGCGTCGAAGGTGTCCGCAAGTCGTTTGACGATATGACTGTCCTCAAAGGCGTGAGCTTTGCGATCCAGCCGGGCGAGTTCGTCACGCTGCTGGGTCCGTCGGGCTGCGGCAAGACGACGCTATTGCGCATCATCGCTGGTCTGGAGTTGGCCGATAGCGGGCGGATCATGCTCGGGGACCGCGCGATCTGCCAGATCCCCGCCAACCGTCGGCCGGTGAACACGGTGTTTCAGAGCTACGCCCTGTTCCCGCATCTGAATGTTTACGAGAACATCGCGTTCGGGCTGCGGGCCAGGCGGGTGGCGGAGAACACGATCAAGCCTCGGGTCGAGTCGGCGATGGCGATGGTGCAGATCGATGCGTTTTCCCGACGGATGCCGCACCAGTTGTCGGGCGGGCAGCGGCAGCGGGTGGCGCTGGCGCGGGCGTTGGTGAACGAGCCGCAGGTGCTGTTGCTGGACGAGCCGATGTCGGCTCTCGACGCCAAGCTGCGGGCCGAGGTGCAGGTCGAGCTTCGCCGCCTGCAGCGTTCGCTGGGCAAGACGTTCATCCTCGTCACGCATGACCAGGACGAGGCCATGACAGTGAGCGATCGCATCATCGTGATGCGCGACGGCGCGATCGAGCAGGTGGGCGGGCCCAGCGACGTGTACGAACAGCCGGTCAACCGTTTTGTCGCCGAGTTTCTTGGCTCGGCCAACCTCATCGCCGCCAAGCGGAACTGCCAGGGTGTCGAGACGGATCTGGGCCACTTCCATACGCGCACGCCCCCGGCCTGGGCGGACGGCACGATTGCGATTCGGCCCGAGCGCATTCGCGTGTGCCCCGAGCCGCCGCCGGTGAATGGTCTGCGGGCGATCGTGCGTGACCTGATCTACCGCGGGGACCATGTGGAAGTGTGGTGCGACCCCGGGCCGCTGCGCGTTCAGGCGCACCCGTCGCAAGGCTTGCGCGCCGGCGAAGAGGTGTGGCTGCACCTGCCGCCCGAGCACGTCGAGGTGCTGACCGATTGATGCATCCGAGCCTTGCGGCTCAGAGGGGTCCGCGTGTCCACCATGACGCCGTCGAGTGCGATCATCTGGTATGGCCACCTCACCAGCCGGTTCCGCTTGCGCGTCGCCGCCACGGCGCTGTGCATCCTCGGCGCGGCGTGGCTGCTGATCTTCCTCGTGCTGCCCTGCTTCGTCCTGGCGGCGCTGGCGTTCGCCCAGCGCGGGGCCTACGGCGAGATCGACTGGTCGTTCTCCATCGAGAATTTCAAACGCCTGGCGGGCTGGGGCGTCTTCGGCTGGTCGGCAGATTACCTGCGCATCTTCGGACGAAGCGCGCTCGTCGCCAGCGTCACCACGGCGGTGTGCCTGGGGCTGGCGTATACCATGGCGTTCTTCATCGCGTCGCGGCCGACTCGCAGCCGCTACCTGTGGCTCCTGCTCGTCATCATTCCGCTCTGCACCAATCTGGTGATTCGCACGTATGCCTGGATGCTGATTCTCGCCCCGCAGTGGCCGCTGGCGAAGCTGGCGGCATGGTTGGGCGCGATCGATCCGGGCGCGGGACTGTATCCCAGCCCCATGGCGGTTTACATCGGCATGCTCACCAGTGCATTGCCCTTTGCCGTGCTGCCGATCTACGCCAATGTCGAGCGGATCGACTGGTCGCTCGTCGATGCCGCGCGCGACCTATACGCCTCGCGGGTGCGGATCATCACACACGCCATCCTGCCGCAGACGATGCCGGGCCTGTACGTAGCGATGATTCTCACGTTCGTGCCCTCGATGGGGATGTTTGTCGTGCCCGACCTGCTGGGCGGCGGCAAGTACATGCTCGTGGGCAGCCTGATCCAGCAGCAGTTCGACGTCAGCCGCGACAAGCCTTTCGGCGCGGCCATCAGCATGGTGCTCGTCGTGCTCACACTCCTGGGGCTGTTTCTCATCAGGCGGCGAAAGCCGGGGGTGGAACTCGTATGACCCGCCTGCACCCCGCGATCAAGGTCGTCGCCCTCGCCTTGCTGGCGTTCCTTTACCTTCCTCTCATCGCCGTGGCGGTGTATTCGGTCAACGCCTCCCGTCATGGTGTGACGTGGGGCGGCTTCACCTTCGACTGGTACACCAGCCTCTTCGACAACGCACTCATCAAGGACGCGGCATGGAACACGCTCGTGCTGGCGGTCGTCTCCACCGTCATCTCCACCATCATCGGCACCGCACTGGCGATCGGCATGGACCGGTTCCCCGTCCCCCGCTGGCTCCGCAGCGCCATGGACACCATCATCGAACTGCCCGTGGTCACGCCCGACATCATCTTCGCCGCGGCCCTGGTGGTCGTTTTCATCTTCATGGAAATGGCCTGGGCCACGATGGAGCTGGGCATGTGGTCGATGGTGCTCGGTCACGTGACGTTCCAGATCGCGTTTGTGTGTTTGGTGGTGCGCAGCCGCCTGGCGGTCATCGGCAGGCAGGTCGAGGAGGCCGCCCGCGACCTGTACGCCAGCAACTGGTACGCCTTCTGCCATGTGACTTTGCCCTTGATCCTTCCGGGCGTCGTGGCGGGGGCGATGCTGGCGTTCACGCTGTCGCTGGACGACTTCGTCATCAGCTTTTTCACCAACGGATCGGTCAACACCGTCCCGATCTACATCCAGGCGTCGGTGAAGCGGGGCATCTCGCCGCAGATACACGCCTTGTCCACTTTGATTGTCGTCGTTACTGTGCTGCTGGTGCTGGGCGTCGAAGTGCTGACGCGGCGCAGGGCGTCGTCGTGAACCCCCTCCAGGAGATGTGACATGCGTAACGTACTGGTGTTTGCGGTCGTGGCTGGCGGAATGCTGCTCTCGTCGCTGAAGGCAAGTGCCGCCGAGCTGAATCTGTTCATCTGGTCCGAATACATCGACCCCGAGCTGGTTGAGGCCTTCGAGAAAGAGACGGGCGTCAAGGTCAACATCTCGTTGTTCGAGTCCACAGAGCAGATGATGTCGAAGCTGCAGGCCGCGGGTGGCACGCGTCAGTTCGACATCGTCGTGGCGTCCAACGAGTCGCTGCAGGCGATGATCGCGCTCAAGCTCGTTCAGCCGATCGACGCGGGCAAGGTTCCCAACCTGGCGGGCGTCAAGAAGCAGTTCAAGAACGCCCCTTACGATCCGCAAGGCAAGTTCGCCGTGCCGTACCAGTGGGGAACGGTCGGCCTGATGTGGGACTCGGAGAAGGTGACGCTGGACGACACGCCATCGTGGAGCGTGATCTTCGGCGGCGACGCGCCGGGATCGTTCATCCTCATCGACACGCTGCGCGATCAGATGGGCGTGGCGCTCAAGCACCTGGGCCACAGCGCCAACAGCACCAAGCCCGACGACGTCAAGGCCGCGGGCAAGCTCATCCTCGACGCCAAGAAGAGTCCCAAGTGCGTCGGATTCGACGGCAGCGTGGGTGGCAAGAACAAAATCCTCGCCGGGCAGGCGGCGCTGGCCGTGGTCTATAACGGCGAGGCGCTGCGGGCCCAGGAGGAAAAGGAGTCCGTCAAGTTCGCCGTGCCCAAAGAGGGCGGCCTGCTGTGGATCGACCTCATGCTTCTGACCGCCGGCGCAAAGAATCCGGACGCCGCCCACCAGTTCATGAACTTCCTCCTCGATCCGGCCAACAACGCCAAGCTCTCCGACTTCAACATGTTCGCCACGCCGATCGAAAAGTCGCTGGAACTGATCGATGAGGAGGCCCGCACGAACCCTGCGATCTACCCCGACGACGAGACCATGGGCCGCATGGAGTTCCTCCAGGACGTGGGCGAGGCGACACGTCTTTACGACGAGGTGTGGACCGCGGTGAAATCACGGTGACCCGTGCGGGCAGACTCACTCAAGCGATTCTGCCGAGCGAGCCCCCACGCGCTGCAATACGGCTGTGAAACCCAGCATCTCCCACGACTGGCGCGAGGAAACCCCCGAGGCCTCGGCCCCGGTACTCGCGGCCTTGAACGTCCATGAAGCATGGTCGCGTCGACGCGTGACCGATTACCGAGGACAGCAAATGGTGCGGGATGGATTGCACCCGGAAGAACCGTGGCCAGCCACCTGACCACGACGTCGCAAGCAGGTCTATCACCGAGCCACACACCTGCCACGCGTGCTGGTGATGCATCTGGAAATGGACCACCTTACAGCACGAACTTCGACAAATCCCGATCTTTCACGATCGCGGCGACCTGCTCGCGGACGTAGGCGGCGGTAACCGACAGGACCGCTTCGCCTCGTGCTGTCATCTCCGGGGCGTCGAAGTTCACCTGCTCGAAGACTTTCTCCACGATCGTCATCAGGCGGCGGGCCCCGATGTTCTCCAGTGTGGCGTTGGCTTCCGCGGCCAGGTCGGCGATCGCGTCGATCGCGCCGGACTCGAACTTCACCGTCAGCCCCTCCACGCCCAGCAGCGCCTGTTGCTGCCTGGTCAGCGCCGAGTCCGGCTCGGTGAGGATGCGGATGAAATCATCTCGCGTCAGCGGCAACAGCTCAACGCGAATGGGGAAGCGCCCCTGCAGCTCCGGCATCAGGTCGCTCACTGCAGCACTGTGAAAGGCGCCCGCGGCGACAAACAGAATGTGATCGGTGTTGACCACGCCGTGGCGGGTGCTGACGGCCGACCCTTCGACGATCGGCAGCAGGTCGCGCTGCACGCCTTGGCGCGACACGTCCGGGCCGCCTCCGCCGGGCTTGCCCTCGCCGCTGCCCCCGGGGGTGGCGATCTTGTCGATCTCGTCGAGGAAGATGATCCCCGACTCCTCCGTGCGACGGACCGCCTCGGCGACAATCTTGTCGCGGTCCAGCAGCTTGTCGGTTTCCTCCTCGACGAGGATGCGCCGGGCCTCGGCGACGCTGGTGCGGCGGCGCTTGCTCTGCTCCGGGACCAGCTTCTCCAGCATGTTGGCCATGTCCGGATCCATCTGGTCCAGGCCCATGTTGGCGAACATGACGCCGGTGATCGGCTTGCGGGTGATGGTCAGCTCCACATCGCGTTCGTCGAGCTTGCCGGCGATGACCTGATCGCGGAGGCGATCCCGCGTGTGCTGGCGTCGCTCGTAGCCGTCCTCGGTGTTCACCGGCTCCGATCCGACCTTGTCCGAACCCGGCAACAGCAGATCGACCAGGCGATCGATCGCCGCGGCCTCCGCCTTCTCGGTGACGAGCCTGGCCTGCTCGCCGCGCACCATGCCGATGGCCTGCTCCAGCAGGTCGCGCACCATCGACTCGACGTCGCGGCCGTGATAGCCCACCTCGGTGAACTTGCTGGCCTCGACCTTGATGAACGGGGCGCCGGTGAGCGTCGCCAGGCGGCGGGCGATCTCGGTCTTGCCCACGCCGGTGGGTCCGATCATCACGATGTTTTTGGGATACACCTCGCTCGCCATCTTGGCGTCAAGCTGTTGCCGCCGCCAGCGATTGCGGATGGCCACGGCCACCGCCCGCTTGGCGTCGGCCTGGCCGATGATGTAGCGGTCCAGCTCCGTGACAATCTGCCGGGGAGTCATGTTTCCGGGCGTTGGGGTTTGCATGCGGGCTAGATGATAGCGGGGGATGAGTGAGTGGTGAGGAGTAGCGGTTGGCTTGACGACTCTCCCCTCACGGCGCCGCCGTGCCGTCTGTAACGTCTGGATAAGGTTTCCAAGGCGCGGCGACGGCCTAAACCTCCACGGTTATCGCGTCGATGTTGGAGGGGAAGCTCCAGTTCCGGGCCCTTGGGTCCAGGGTGGGTGCATGCGCCGGCGTATGCGGGGCATGGGACAGGCGTGGAGCGGTGGAGAGGCGGTGAACACCCTATGGCTTGGGGCCTGTCCAAAACGCGTTACTCACCGATTGCCGTCGATTTCGGCGGCGACACGCTGAAGTTGCTGCAGGTCGTGCCGACCGACCCGCCGCAGATGGTGGCCGCCGCCGCCGTGCAGGTTCCCGAAGAGGCCCGCAAGGACCCGTCGCTGCGGCACACGTTCCTCACCGAAACCCTGCGCTCGCTCGTCAAGAGCAACGGCTTCAAAGGCCGCCGCGCCATCTGCTCTATTCCCGCCACGCAGACGCTGGCGACCCACTTCGAGATCGCCAAAGCCGATCACGAGGACATCGATGAGCAGATCGGCATCCACCTGAGGCAACGACTCAACGTCGATCCCGCCCGGATGGTGATCCGCAGTTTCCAGGTGGGCCAGATCGTGCGCGACGGCAGCGCCAAGCAGCAGGTGCTTTGCTTTGCCGCCAGTCGTGAAGCAGTCCTGCGCCACATCGAAACCGCGCACCGCGCCAAGCTCGATGTCGTTGGCATGCATGGCGAGCACCTGGCGATGGTCCGAGCGTTTGCCCACCTGTATCGCCGCAAGGACGACACACAGCGAACGACCTGTTTCATCGACGTCGGCGGCGCGACGACCAAGCTCGTGATCGCCCACGGCAGCGAGGCGGTGTTTGCCAAGACGATCCATGCCGCCGGCGACCACTTCACGCGCGCCTATGCGTCGCAGCGGAACGTGGCGTTTGCGCAGGCCCGTGAGGAACGGATGATGCAGGTGGGGCAGGAAGCCGCCGTGTCGATGACGATGGAGGAGGCGACCCGCGTCGCTGGGGTGGGGGTACAGCGACGCGGGTCGGGATCATCGCAGACCGGTCCGGCCGTCGGATCGGGCCTGGCGGTGCTCGACGCGCAGGTCGCCGCCGCCGAAACGAATTCGGAAACTGAATTGGATGTCGCCAATGCCAGCGACGTGATCGACCTGCTGGTTGATGAGTTGCAGTTGAGCGTGCGTTATCACGCCAGCCTGTTCCCCGATCGACCGATCGAGAAACTGGTCTTCCTTGGCGGCGAGTCTCGTCAGGTGGCGCTGTGTCAGAAGATCGCGCGGGTCCTGCGGATCGGCGCGCAACTGGGCGACCCCTTGGCACGGATGGTCCGTGTCAGTCAGGCGCAGCCGCCGATCGGAGTGGACATGCGTCAGCCCCAGCCCGGCTGGGCTGTGCCCATGGGCCTGTGCCTGAGCGAGGCCAACCTTTGACTCATCAAGCCGGGACCGCCGGTCCCGTTCCTGATTGAGGCCTGGAGCGTCCCATGCCCAAAAACATGAGCTTCCTTCCCGAGGACTACCTGCAGTCCCGGCTCGAACGAAGGACCAACATCATCTGCCTGACGCTGTTCGTCGTCGTGCTGGTGGGCACGGTGGGCGCGTTTCTGGTCAAGAAGCGACAGCTTTCGGAGGCCGAGGCGCTGCACCGCACCACGCGCCGCCAGGTCGAGGACGCGGCCCGTCGCATCGAACAGCTCGAGGAGCTCAAGATTCGCAAGGCCCAGATGATGCGCAAGGCCAGACTCACGTCGATGCTCATCGAGCGCGTGCCGCGCAGCGTGATCCTGGCGGAAGTGATCAACAACATGCCCACGGCGTTGAGCCTGATGGACCTGGAGCTGGACACGCGGATCGTGCGTGACATGACGCCCAAGCCCAAGACGGCGATGGAGCGAGCCAAGGAGGCGGCCCGCAACCGAACCGCCGCTGAAGCCGAGGAGGTAGAGGTGCCGCCGACGCAGGTGACCATGGCGATCACCGGCGTGGCGCCGACGGACGTTCAGGTGGCCCAGTTCATTACCGCGCTCAACCGCCACGAGATGTTCACCGACGTGAACCTGCTCGTGACCGAGGCGACCATCGTCGATGACCAGACGATGCGCAAGTTCCGCATCGAGCTGGTGATCAACCAGGAGATCGATATCACGACCGTGGAGCCGACGCTGGTCAAACGCGAGCTGAAGCAGAACCCGATGGGCGGAAAGATTCAGATCAACAGCGAAGGCGAACTGGTCATGCCCACCGATGATGCGACCTCGGTGAGCGACGCCACAGGCGCGGAGTGAGAAGGGCCGAGGCGATCTGACGAGAGGAGTTCCCATGCGATTCGGCATCCGAGAGTTCATATTCGTGGCGCTGCTGATGGCGATGCCCGTGCTCGTCTATGTGTGGCCGCTGCAGAAGATGAACGGCAAGATCGTGGAAATCCGCAGCGACGTGAACACCTGGCAGGGCAAGCTGCGTCAGCTCGAGCAGGCCATGGTCAAGGAAGCCGACCTGGGCGGCGAGATCGACAAGCTCACCCGTGCCATCGCGGTGTTCGAGCAGAAGCTGCCCGCCGAGCGCGAGGTGGAAGTGATCCTCAAGGAAGTGTGGGAACTGGCGGCCAAGAACCAGCTCAAGCCGCAGCGCGTGCAGACGGACAAGCCCGTCACAACCGCCAGCTACGCCGAGCTGCCCATCCGAATGACGATCAACGGTGATTTCGACGGGTTCTACAGCTTCATGCTGGCACTGGAGAAGCTGCCGCGAATCACACGCATGCCCAAGATGAAGCTCGTGAAGGAGCGGACCGCCGAGGGCCATATGAGCGCGGAGATGGTGCTGAGCATCTTCTTCGACTCGACGCCCGTGGCCAAGATCACCGGCTGACAGGAATTGCGAGGGTTCGATGAACGATATGGCGTTTGACAAGCCGAAGCAGTCTGCCGAGCGAACGGCGTCGGTCGTGGAAGACGAGGCCCCGACGATGCCCTTACTGGGCGGCATCGTGCGGCCCGAGGGTTTGCCCGAAGCGGCTGATCTGGAGATCACCGCCATCAAGCCCGCCAACCGCATGTTCAGCCAGGGCACCATGCTGGTGGTGGCGGCGTTCGTCGTGGCCGCGGGCCTGCTCCTGGTGATGAAGATGGGTTCGGGCACGGGCATCGACGCCGGCGCAGACCGCGAGATCGTCCAGAAAATCGAGCAGACGCTGATCCAGTTGAGCAGTCCGGAAGCCATGTCGCCCGATGCCCCGCTGCATGCGCGCCACATTCAGTCGATCCGCGACGATGCTGGCGAGCTGGGTCGCATGTTCAACGTGGACTACACGCAGAAACAGGTGCCGATCGAGTACGTCAAGAAGAACCCTTTCCGCCTGGCCATGGTTCACGTGGCGACGGAAGGCGGGCCCATGGTGCAGATCGATACCGGCGCCGCCCAGCGCCTGGCCAAGCTGCAGGCGGAGTTCGCCAAGCTCCGGCTGCAGACCATCATGAAGGGCCGGCCCAATGTGGCGGTCATCAACGACGAGATCTGCCGCGAAGGACAGAAGATCGGCCCGTTCACCATCGCCAAAATCGAGAGCCTCAGCGTCAAGTTGACTGCCGAGGGCCAGGAATTCACGCTGCAGATGGACAGCGGGCCGCGACGCTGACCGCGGCCGGGACACGCAAGCCGCGGGAGGCTCCATGGCATCGAACGATCTGAAACCTGTGTCGGATGTGCGAGACGCAACGTCGGCGTCCGACAAGGTGAACCGCCCCACTCCGATCTATCGTTCAAGTGAGTCCCTGAGCGATCTGTGGACGCCCGAGGACGAGCCGCAGGCGTCGCCGGCCGCCGACCTGGGGCAGACGCTGCTGCGCAGCGGCGCCGTGACTGCCGAGCAACTGAGCAACGCCCGCACGGTGGTATCGCAGACGCCGGGCAAGCGGCTGGGTGACGTATTGTACGAGATGGGCGTCGCCGAGCCGGCGATCCAGGCCGCCGTCGCCCAACTGGCGGGGCTGTCGTTCGAGTCGCTCGATACCGGGACGTTTGAAACCAACAAGTTCCTGGACAAGCTGGGCGTTGATTTCTGCCGGACTCAGGGCGTGCTGCCGCTGCGGCTTTTTGGCAACCGGCTGCTGCTGGGCGTGACGCATCCCGACAACCTCGTCACCATCGACGAGGTGCGTCATCGCCTGGGTCTGGCCGTCAAGCCCGTGGTGATCTGCCGCGATCACATCGCCGCCATCGTCGAGCGCTTCAAGGAGGGCGAGGATAACGGCGTAGCTGTGGACCAGATCATCGCCGGCATGGATGAAGACGACGTCGAAGTCGTCGAGGCCAAGGAGGAGAACCTCGACCTCGAGAAGATCGCCGGCGAATCGCCCGTCATCCGCTTCGTCAACTATGTGATCTTCAACGCGGTGAAGGAAGGCGCCAGCGACATCCACATCGAGCCGCAGGAGAAGCGGCTGCAGGTGCGATATCGCATCGACGGCGTGCTCTTTGACGCGATGAACCCGCCGCACCACATGCACGCGGCCATCATCTCGCGCCTCAAGATCATGGCCAACCTCGACATCGCCGAGCGCCGCCTGCCGCAGGACGGCCGCATCCGCGCCGTCGTCCACGGTCGCAAACTCGACTTGCGACTGTCCACCCTGCCCACCGCGCACGGCGAAAAAGCCGTCATGCGCATCCTCGACACACGCTCCATCCAGGTCCCCCTCGACGACCTGGGCATGGACGAGGACACCCTCACCATCTGGAAGCATCAGATCGACCAGCCCCACGGCATTCTGCTCGTCACCGGCCCCACCGGCAGCGGCAAAACCACGACGCTCTACGCCTCGCTGTCCCAGATGGACCGCGCCAAGCTCAACATCTCCACCGTCGAAGACCCCGTCGAGTATCACCTGGGCGGCATCGCACAGGTCCAGACCCACGAAAAAATCGGCATGGGCTTCGCCACCGCCCTCCGCGCCCTGCTGCGCCAGGACCCCGACGTCATTATGGTCGGCGAAGTCCGCGACGGTGAGACGGCACGCATCGCCATCCAGGCGTCGCTCACCGGGCACCTCGTGCTCAGCACCCTCCACACCAACGACGCACCGTCCAGCGTCACCCGACTGATCAACATCGGCGTCGAGCCTTATCTCATCGGCGCCGCGCTCAACGCCTGCCTGGCGCAGCGCCTCGTCCGCAAGATCTGCTCGCACTGCAAGGAGCAGGTTCCCCCCAACGAGCACGTCGCCGAGCATCTGGCCCGCCATGGCGTGGCGCTCGACCAGGTCTGGGTGGGCAAGGGCTGCGACAAGTGCCGCAGCACCGGATACAGCGGGCGCCTGGGCCTTTATGAACTGCTCATCCTCGACGACATGCTCCGCGACAAGATCGCCGGCAGCCCCAATGTCACCGAGTTCCGCCGCATGTGCATCGAGCGCGGCATGGTGACACTCCGCGAGGACGGGTTCAAGAAAGTCGCCGCCGGTCTCACCACCGTGGACGAAGTCCTTCGCGTCACCGAGAACGCGATCTGATCGTCAGGCGTTTGGCCAGGCTCGCGTGACAGTGGGCCGGCGCGAGGGTTACGCCTCGTCGTCGGCCTTCTTGCCCTTGCGACCCTTGCGCGGCCTGTCTTCAGCGGCAGGAGCCTCCTCGACGATCTCGCCCTCGGCTTCCTCTTCGCCCTCCTCGTCGGGCAGGGGCTGGTCGCGCACGACCCAGAGCTTGATCTCGGTCTTCAGATCGGACGCCAGCACGATCGGGATCGGATAGCTGTCCAGGCGCTTGATCGACTCACCGATGCGGATATGGCGGTCCTCGACGGCAAAGCCCTCTTCCTTGAGCGCGGCCGAGATGTCGTGCTGCGACACGCCGCCGAAGAGCACGCCCTGTTCGTTGGCCGACCGCTTCATGGTCAGCTCGAAGCCTTCGAGCTTCTCGATCAGGGCCTCCTGCGCGGCACGGCGCTGCTTGAGTTCCTCCTCGACCTGTTTGCGGCGTTCGGCGAGCTTGTTGATCGCGCCCTGGGTGGGCTTGGTCGCCAGACCGCGCGGCAACAGGAAGTTGCGGGCGTAACCGGGCTTGACCTTGACGACGTCGCCGACGATGCCGAGGTTATCGACGTTGTCGGTGAGCAGCAGTTCGATGTTACGTGCCATGGTTGCTGTCCTTTCCCTTGAGGGGTGAAGTTAGGCGTGCGCCGCGCGACGCTGCGCAGCAGACACCAACGCTTGGGTTGTGTCAGAAGGGAATATCTTCCTCGCCTACCGGCTCGTGAGTGTCGGGGGGCGGCGCTGCGGCACGTGGAGCGGGAGCGCCTTGTCGTGGGGCGGGACCGCGCGATTGCTGGGGAGGGCGCTGGCTGTAGCCGCCGCCCTCGTCGCCGCCGCTGTCCCCGCCACCGCCGCCGCCCTGGCGCGAGTCGAGGAACTGGAACGTATCAATCACGACCTTCAGCCGCGATCGATTCTGCCCGTCCTTGTCCTGCCACTGGTCCAGGCGCAGACGGCCTTCGAGGTAAACGGGGCGGCCCTTCTTCAGATACTGGTTGAGCGTCTCGGCGGTGCGACCCCACGCTTCGCAATCGACGAAGGTCGTCTCCTCCTGCTGCTGCCCCTGCTGGTCGCGCCACCGCCGATTCACCGCCAGGCCGATGTGCGCCACGGCGTTGTTGTTGGGCGTGTACCGCAACTCCGGGTCGCGGGTGAGATTGCCCATGAGCATGACACGGTTGAGGTTGGGCATGGCAGGCTACCGCACAGGCGTGAATCACTCGGCCGAATCGTCGTCGGCAGGGGCCTCTTCGTCCACTTCCTCTTCCTTGACGACCTTGCGCAGCTTCGCCTCGGCGCGGCTGGTCGGCTCCTCGCGCTTGGCCAAGTCCAGCTCCGTCTCGCCGACGTGGTCGGCCCGGATCACCAGGCTGCGCATCACCGCGTCCGACAGATTGCAATCGCGCTCGATGTTGGCCAGCATGGTCGGCCGGGCACGGAAATAGGTCAGGACGAACAGCCCTCGCTTCTGGCCCTTGATCTCGTAGGCCAGCTTGCGCTCGTCCCACTTGCGCAGCACGACGATCTCGGCCTCGGCGCGATCGAGAATGTCCTTGACCTGGTCCAGCGCCGCCTGAAGGTCGCCGGAGGTCACCTGCTGGTTGATGAGGAACAGGCCTTCGTAAAGGCTCAGCGTGGGGGAAGCGGTGGCAGTAGCGGGCACGGGAGCGTCTCCTTCGCCGTCCGGTAGCCCCGCTCGACGCGGCGGGACGTGGGACCGTGGGCCAAAGCCCGGGCCGGACGACTCATGGCAAGCTCGTGAGCATACCCGAATCGCCCGCGCCAGGCAAAGTCGTGTGTCCCATCTGTTGTGTCCCATCGTCATGTCGTCAGTGGCGTTGCCTCATACGGATGACACCGCGGCCACCAGCACCGGACGACGGCTTGGTAACGGCGATAGTCTTCTCCGAAACGGGCCAGGAGGTCTTCCTCTTCGACGGGCCGCACGAGCAAGTGCCATACGAGCCCCCCGGTCACCGCGTATAGGACGACGGGCCAGGAGCCCCACGCCACGCCGACGGCCATTGCCTGCACGATGCCGGCCGTCGCCATCGGGTTGCGAAGGTAGCGATACGGACCAGTCACGACCAAGTGGGTCGCACAATCGGTGGGCAAGGGTGTGCCGCGCCCGATTCGGACCATTTCCCAGGCGCTCCACAGCCCCAGCACACTGGCCAGCACGAACAACGCGCCGCCCGTCCACTGCATCGCCACGTGATCGAGCGTGGCAATGCCCAGCGCCCGCTGCACGTGCAGCACTCCCGCAGGCAGGATCGCCAGGAACACGACCCAGAACACGACAATCTGCATGATCGTCTTGATAGCCAGCCAACTCGACGACGCTCCCGCAGGGCGAAACGCCGCGGGCTGATCGCCCACGCCGACGATCGTGGCAAACGCCAGCGACAGCCCGCCCGCCATGGTCATCAGCACCGCACCGACCGCACCTTGGCCCGTCACGCGCCACAGGTTCAGGCAATACAGCGCGGCATAACCCATGCCACCGGCGACAAACCACGCTGCCGCCCCCGCCCAACGCTGCCGGCTGGCCACACCCCACGCCGTCACCACCGATCCACCGGCCGCCACGATCGCATCGGCAAGCCAGAAGCTCAGCAGCGGCTGTTCCGTCAGATCCTGCGGAAAGAACCACATGCGCGTCCACGGCGCGGTCCACAGCAACACCCACCACGCCGCGATGGCCAGTGCCTGAAACGCATAGAACGCCGTCGTGATGCGGATGACCGTCGGTGATCCCGGGGTAATGCAGTTCATGACGGACAGGTCAGTGGTGGCATGCACCTGGCGCCGGGGCCGCGAGATGGGCCTGTTCGTCGGCGTGATAGCTCGAGCGCACAAGGGGGCCGCTTTCGACGTGGGTGAAACCGATCGATTCGCCGTAGGACTTAAAGTGGGCGAAGGTGTCGGGGGTGACAAAGCGATTGACGGGCAGATGGTTGGGCGTGGGCTGGAGGTACTGGCCGATCGTCATGATGTCGCAGCTCGAGCCGTCCTGCACGTCGTGCATCAAACGCTGGATCTCGTCGTCGCGTTCGCCGATGCCGACCATGATGCCGGTCTTGGAGGTCAGGCCCTGCTCCTTGCATCGGCGGAGCAGTTCGATGGATCGTTCGTAACGTGCCTGCGGACGCACGGCGGGATAGAGGCGGCGCACCGTCTCCATGTTGTGGTTGAGGATGTCGGGCTTGGCGTCGATCACGAGTTGCAGCGCCGCCCAGTCGCCGCAGAAGTCGGGGATGAGCACCTCGATGCTCGTGCCGGGCGAGACATCGCGGATGCGGTGGATCGTTTGAGCCCAGATGGCGGCGCCCCCGTCGGGCAGTTCGTCACGGTTGACGCTGGTGATGACGATGTGCCGCAGCCGCATGAGGGCGACGCTTTGGGCGACGCGACGGGGCTCGTCGGTGTCGAGGAACTCGGGTCGGCCGGTCTTGATGTGGCAGAATCCGCACGAGCGTGTGCAGACATCGCCCAGGATCATGATGGTGGCGGTTCCGCGTGCCCAGCACTCGCCCATGTTGGGGCACTTGGCCGACTCGCAGACGGTGTGGAGCCGGTGCTCGTCGATGAGGCTGCGCAGGCGTTGGTAGCCGGGGCCTCCGGGGAGTCTGGCCCGCAGCCACTCCGGCTTGCCGCGCTTGACGAAATCGCGTGGGCTGGGGTGATTGTTGAGAACCTGGTTGGACAGCGAAACCATGGCCCATCAGTGTATCCCGGACGCTCGGCGGCGGATAGTCGTTACACTCCACGCATGCGATGGTGGGGTCTGGACATGCTGGCGGCGATGGCATTGGCGGCGGGCTGCGGCCCGCGCGCCCGCGAAGGCGGATTCGACTCGCCCAACCCTGCCGCACGCCTGTACGCCATTCAACAGGCCGCCGCCACACACGATCGCACCGCGATACCCCAGCTCGTCGAGCAGCTCGACAGCGACGACGACGCAATCCGGCTCTGGTCGATCAAGGCCCTGGAAACCCTCACCGGCGAGCGCCTGGGTTACAATCCCTACGCCTCGCCTGAGGCGCGCCGGCCAGCGATCGCCGCTTGGGAAGCCGCCGTCCGTGATGGTCGATTCACGCCCTGACTCACAAGGTTCACATGGCCGACGACACGATCCTCAGCAGCACGAAACCGATCGACGGCGGCATGCTCGCCAAGCCCGTCGGCGAGATCAGCTTCACACGCTCGCCCCAGTTGCGCAGCGAGCTGATGGAACTGATCCAGCAGCACAAGCCCGCCCGTCTCGTGCTGGATATGTCCGCCATCCCCTACATGGACAGCTCCGGCGTGGCCACGCTCGTCGAGACGATGCAGCAGCAGCGTCAGAACGGCGCCAAGCTCGTGCTCTGCCAGATGCAGGAGCGCGTGCGCAGCGTGTTTGAGATCTCCCGGCTGGACATGGTGTTCACGATCGTGGCCGACGTGGACGCGGCGATGAAAGCCTGATGTCGCAACTGACGACGCAACCCGAGTCGAGCCCGCCGCGCCAGGACGGCGCGTTCGTTCGTCTGCTCGACCGCCTTGGGGCCCCGGCGGTGCGCGGGCTGGCGTTTCTGGGCGGGCTGGCCAATCTCACCTTCGAGGCCGGTGGCTGGCTCTACCGCAGCCTGGTGCTGCGTCGGTTTCGCTTCGGTCGCGCCGGGTTCTACAGCCAGCTCGTGCGCCTCGGTGTGCGCAGCATCGGCGTGGTCATCCTCGTCAACTTCTGCATCGGCCTGATCCTCGCCCTGCAGATGGCGCCCCCGCTGCGGGACTTCGGCCAGACCGACCAGGTCGCCACCATCATCGCCATCGCCGTCGTCCGCGAACTGGGCCCACTGATCGTCGCCATCGTCATGACCGGTTTCGCCGGGGCCGCCATCGCCGCCGAGGTGGGAACCATGGTCGTCGGCGAGGAGATCGAGGCCCTCACCGCCCACGCCCTCAACCCCGTGCGCTTCCTCGTGCTGCCCCGCATGCTCGCCACCACCATCGCCATGCTCGTCCTCACCATGCTCGGCGAGATCGTCGCCATCTGGGCCGGGTACATCATGGGCACGCGATTCCTCGACATCCCGCCGGGCATTTACTGGTCCAACACCATCGACATCCTCGACGTGCAGGACTTCCTGACGGGCATGTTCAAGGCCGGCGTGTTCGGCGTCCTCATCGCCGCCATTGCCTGCTACAACGGGCTCAACGTCACCGGCGGCGCCGCCGGCGTCGGCCGCGCGACCACCTACACCGTCGTCTATTCCATCACCATGATCATCTTCACCGACCTGCTCTTCACCGCCGTGTTCTACAAGCTGGGGTGGACGTAAAAACGCTCCCGGACGAGCCACTTAAGTGACCCGTCCGGGAGCGTTGATGCGCTTTACCGGGGACCTCACGCCGCCTTGACTTCGACGAACCGCTCGACGCTCTTGAGGTCGCGCAGCACGTCGAGCGTGGCCGTGACCGTGCCCGCCTCACCGGCGCGGCCGAGCAGGCGCTTGGGCTTGGGAATGTGGATGTCCCACTGCCGCCCACCGCGCTGGTGCGTGATCGTCTCCTGCTGGCGGATGCGGCGAAGCCGCCGGGTGTCCTTCTGCTGCACCGGGTCCTTGGCCAGGATACGCTGCAGCGTCTTGGTCGCCGCCGCGTTGGTCGGGTTCTTGACGATCTTGACCTTGACGGTCGAACCGGGCTTGATGCTGTCCAGGGCCATGGCGCTGCCTCGTCGGGGATATAGGCGTGGGGAATGTCGAGCCGGGCATTATGGCAGGCGTGGCCGAAGTGGTCAAACGCTCAGTTCCGACGCGGCGGGCGATCGCTGGCGGGGCGCGGGGGGCGACCCCCTTCAGGACCGGGGCCGCCGCGCTCAAACGAAGCATCCGGCGTGCCGCGGAACAGGCGAGGCACGAACGGGAACGCCTCGGTCAGCACGTAGTAGTACGTGCCCCCGGGATACTCCGACGTCACGCCCACACGGCCATTGCACTCGTCCAGGTCGCCGCTGCCAGCCACGTATTCGTAGTCCTGCACGAACGTGCCGTCGTATCGCCCGCCCGGGCCATCGTTGCCGCCGGGCCGGGTGCCCTTGCGGAGTTGATAGCTGGGCCGCAGCTTCTTCAATGGCGTCGAGGCGTCGTCGGCCTGCTCGTGCCCTCGCTCGGCATAGATCGGAAAACCGTCCGCCGCGTAGCCCACGAGGACCATCCCCGCACCGCCCCGCTCCTGCCGCAGCCGCTGGATCAGGCCCGTCGGCAGGCCGTGGTAGTGGTACGCCCCCGTCGGCTGCACGTGGGCGTGGTGGCCGTCGAGTCCCAGGTCCAGACCGCCCAGTGCCTCGTAGTTCCACCCGCTGGAGCGCTCCCGCACCGGCCGCGAACTGCCCGCCGCCCACCACTCGGCCGTGCCCGGATCGAACACCACCCCATTGACCGCTACGCCAAACAGCGTCCGCCCCACCGCCGTCGCCCGCTCGTGGGCACGCGGCGACACCGGCATGCGGAAGCGATACGCCTGCTCTCGGATCGCGTTGGGATTGCCCCGGTTGGGGAACCGCCCCGGCTCATGGTCGGGCACGCCGTTGCACTCGATCACCCGCACGTCGCCCTCGACGGCGATGACCACCCGGCTGGCCACCCGATCCGCCGCGTGCGTGTGACCGGCCTCGCCCTCGTGCCCCCACGCCGCCGTCGCCAGCACCAGACCCGCCGCCGACATCAGTGAACGCATCGTCACTCCATTTCGCAAGGGGTTCACCTCACCGACGCACGACCCCCCGGCATTTATGCATGGCCCCATGCCCAGCCCCATTAACCGGAATCACTGGGTTTTTACCTTCACCAGGCGATGTTTCCGCGCACACGCTCGTGGCCTTCCTGGCCCATGGCTGACGCCTGATGACCGACCGATGATGTGAACAAACGCCCTTGCATGCGCCCGTGCCTTTGCCCTGCGTCCTGCGTCGCGCCGCTGCGTCCACTGCAGCGATCGATTATACCCCACCGCCCCGTCGCGCATAGTCCTCGCCAGCGGGAATCCCCCCCACGCCCCCTGGCAAGTTGGGCGAGCCAATTGACCTGGGGCGAGGGGTGGTCCATAATGGCGAGTTCACCCGTCGAGAGACCGGCGTCGCCATGGGGGTGACGCCAGGCGTGGGTCGGCGGGGCTGTCCCTAATCCCCATGCCGCCATTCCATCACACCCAACCGGAAGGACCGCACCATGGCGGACACCGATCAGGATCGCACCCAGGACGAAGGCGCCGCGGCCGTCGCCGAGGAAACCACGGAAAAGCGCGGCGAGCAGAAGGTCAGCGTCGAGGACTCGGGCCCGGCCCGGAAGCTGCTGACCATCGAGATTCCCGCCGACCGCATCAAGGCGAAGATCGAGGAATCCTACGGCAAGCTGCGTGACGAGGCGGTGATTCCCGGGTTCCGCCGGGGCCGGGCGCCGCGTCGGCTCATCGAGAAGCGCTTCGCATCGTCGGTGCTCGACGAGGTGAAGGGCCAGATTCTCAGCGAGTGCTACACGCAGGCGATCGAGGACGAGAAGCTGGAGGTGATCGGCGAGCCCGACGTGAAGGACGCCGAGTCGATCAAGCTGCCCGACGACGGGTCGCTGACGTTCAAGGTGGAGGTGGAGGTGTCCCCGCAGGTGGAGCTGCCGGCGTTCGACGGCCTGGCGGTGAAGAAGTCGAAGGTGAACGTGACCGACGCCGACGTTTCGCAGGAGATCGAGCGGTTCCGCGAGCGGTTCGGCCAGATCAAGAGCCTCAGCGACGCCAAGGCGCAGGCGCACGACTGGCTGCGCGGCGACGTGAAGGTGATGGCGGGCGCCGACGCGCCGGCGGAGGGCGAGCCGATCCTGCACCACCCGGACACCTACGTGCAGGTGAACGGGGAGGAGACGCAGTTCAAGGGCCACGTGGTGGGCCTCGTGGTGGAGAACCTGGGCAAGCTGCTGCTGGGCAAGGGCCACGGCGACACGGTGACGATCTCGCAGACGGGCCCGGCCGTCCACGAGGACGAGCGGATCAAGGGCCAGCCGATCACGATCCACATCCGCATCGACGCGGTGGAGCGGATGGAGCCGGCGACGATCGAGACGGTGCTGCAGCAGACGGGCGTGGAGTCGCAGGAGATGCTGGGCACGCAGATTCGGTCGATGCTCGAGAGCCGGGCACAGCAGCGTCAGCGTGGCGCGATGCACGACCAAGTGTGCGAGCAGCTTCTGGAGAAGGTGCAGTTCGATCTGCCCGAGGGCCTGACGGGCCGCCAGGCGCAGCGTCTGCTGCGTCGTCGGGCGATGGAACTGGCGTATCAGGGCGTGCCGCAGCCGGAGATCGAGCAGCGGATCGCCGAGATGCGCACGGAGAGCGAGGCGGACGCGCGACGGCAGCTCAAGCTGTTTTTCATCCTGGACAAGGCGGCCAAGGAGCTGGACGTGAGCGTGAGCGAGGGCGAGGTGAATGGCCGCGTGGCGCAGATGGCGATGCAGCAGGGCCGCCGCCCGGAGAAGCTGCGTCAGGAACTGGCGCGGCGCGGGGACCTGGAGTACCTGTACCTGCAGGTGCGGGAGCAGAAGACGCTCGACGAGATTCTGACGAAGGCGGCGGTGACCGAGGTGGAGGGCGAGGCGAAGGCGTAAGGCGAGTGCGCCCATGCAGCATGTGCTAGTCAGGGTCGTTGCCGAAGTCCGGGCGGTCGGCGCCTACCAGCCCGCGACACGGGCGGAGGCGGTGAGCATCCTGGTTTGGCTGGGGGTGATCGTCGCATTGGCGGTGGTCGCGGCGATCGTGGGGTTTGTGATCTGGCGGCGGTACACGCACAGCGACGACGCGGGCCCGACGCGCTCGACGGCGTTCACGCTGGCGGACCTGAGGCAACTGCACCGTCAGGGCCAGCTCAGCGACGAGGAGTTCGAGCGTGCGCGGACGGCGATCATCGCGCAGACCCGCGCGGCGCTGGCGACCGACGACACAACCGATCTGGCCTCGGATACCGGACCCGAGGACGACGCTCAGGCCGATAAACCTGACGATGATAAACCCAGCGGGGAAGTGCGTTGAATCGCGCGATGGATAACTGAAAACGGCCTGTCGTCGGCCGGGGGGATTGCTATGATGGACGCCGGTGGGCGTGAGGGTCAACCTGAGTCGGCGACGAGTGGTCGCAAGTGTTGACGGGAGCAGGATACTAGAGGCGTTGCGACCCCCCTGTCGGGTCAAGGTCCGGACGGTTCTGGACGATGAGCCTTGTGTGAGTCGCCCCGTCCGCCAGGTTGGATTTTCAGCGACGGGCCTGGCGCCCGTCCACGACCCGCGGAAGAGGCGTCATGTCCATGAACAAGACCGGCGGACGAGGCCCGGACAATCCCACTGGAAGGGGCAACGGCGTGGATAGTGCAGACGCAAGCGGATTCAAGGGCCGACGTGTGACCACGTGCTCGTTCTGCGGCAAGTCCAGCCGCGAGGTCGGGCCCATGGTCGAAGGGCCCAACGACGTTTACATCTGTGCCAACTGCACGGACCTGTGCCAGAACATCTTCAAGCAGGAGCGCCGCCGCGTCCATGCGGGCCGCCCGATGTTCGGCTCGATCCCCACGCCCCGCCAGCTCAAAGAGTTCCTCGACCAGTACGTGATCGGCCAGGACATCGCCAAACGCGCCCTGTCCGTGGCCGTCCACAACCACTACAAGCGCCTGACCAACTCCGACAAGGAGACCGCCGTCGAGCTGGAGAAGAGCAACGTCCTGCTCATCGGCCCCACCGGCAGCGGCAAGACGCTGCTGGCCAAGACTCTGGCCCGCACCCTCAACGTGCCCTTCGCCATCGGCGACGCCACCACGCTCACCGAGGCCGGCTACGTCGGTGAAGACGTCGAGAACCTCCTACTCAAGCTCCTCCAGGCCGCCGACTACGACATCGAGGCCGCCCAACGCGGCATCATCTACATCGACGAGATCGACAAGATCGGCAAGACCAGCCAGAACGTGTCGATCACCCGCGACGTGTCGGGCGAGGGCGTGCAGCAGGCCCTGCTGAAGATGCTCGAGGGAACCGTGGCCAACGTCCCCCCGCAGGGCGGCCGCAAGCACCCCGAGCAGCAATACATCCAGATGGACACGAGCAACATCCTGTTCGTCTGCGGCGGCACGTTCGTCGGCATCGACGACATCATCCGCAAGCGCCTGGGCCGCAAGAGCATCGGCTTCGCCAGCGAGCAGTCGGTCGATGACAACACCGGCGACAAGGCCTACCTCCTGTCGCAGGTCACGGCCGAGGACATCCTCGAGTTCGGCATGATCCCCGAGCTCATCGGACGCCTACCGGTCATCACCCCCCTGATGCCCCTGACGCAGGAGGCGATGATCCAGATCCTCACCGAGCCTAAGAACGCGTTGCTGAGGCAGTACCAGTATTTCTTCCAGATCGAAGGTACGGAGCTGGAATTCACGCCCCAGGCCCTGCGGGAGATCGCCGACAAGGCCCTGGCCCGCGACACCGGCGCCCGCGCCCTGCGCAGCGTCATGGAAGAGCTGATGCTCGACCTCATGTACGAGTTGCCCGATCAGAAGGTCGAAGGCGCCCGGTACGTCGTGGACGGCGCGGCGGTCAAGCAGCGCGCCCGGCTGGCCTCCCTGCGGGTGGCCAAGCGCGAGTCGGCGTAAGCCCCGCTTGCTTGTTTTTATCTCACGACGCTTGCCTTGCCCGCCTTCGTTGGCGATAGTTGTGTGATGCAACCCCCGATGTCCCCGCTCCGCACCGTCTCCTACGCCCTTGTGGCCGGTCTGACCACGCTCGCCGCGACCGCGACGGCCCGCGCCGACGCGGGCAACCCGCAAGGCGGCGCCACCGTGGCGCTCATGCCCGACCTGCCCCGCCTGGCCGACACCGGCCGCTTCGACGTCATCCTCCAGTCGCTGCGGCAGGACAATCTGCTCCGCGCCGACCCCGGCGTGGCGTCGTTCATCACCGAGCTGAACCGGTACCAGGAGAACAAGGCGCAGCGCGACGCCGAGCGGCGCCAGGCGTTTGCCGCGGCGCACGACAAGATGGGCCAGCGCGCCGACGCCGGGCGGCTGATCGAGGCGGTGTACGCCGCCATCGACGCGCACGGGCTGGCCGATGACAAGGCGGCGCTGCTGTCGGATGAGAAGGTGGTGGCGCTGGTTCGCAGCGTGATCGACAAGGCGCAGGCCGCCGAGGCCGAGGGCGACTGGCTCGAGTCGCTGAGCCTGTGGCGTGCGTTGAACCTGCTGTACGACGATTCGGGGATGTATCGAAGCCAGGTGAAGGTGGCGGCCAAGCACGTGCGGGTGCTGCGGTTCTACGCTCCGACGGAGTGGAAGCGGCTGTACGAGCTCAGCGCGGCGCGGGCGAAGGAGATCGCCAAGGCGCAGGCCGAGGCGGAGGGCGACAAGGACGCGGCCGAGCAGGACGAGGACGAGGTGCTGGCGCTCAACGAGGAGAAATGGACCGAGCGACTCAAAGGCATCGAACTGGCGATGCTCAGGCAGACGCTGGCGCAGGCGGCGCGGCGTCACATCGCCGACCGCGGGTACGCGCCGCTGATGCGCGGGGCGATGGGGGCGCTGCAGGTGCTGGCCAACGCGCGCGGGCTGGAAGCGACCTTCCCCAGCTTCGCCGACGCCCAGAAGCTGGCCGACTTCCGCGCCTTCATCGACGAGCAGCACGCGCGGCTCAGCGAGCCGGACGCCAGGCTGAACTTTCTCGACGCCGCCACGCTCATCGACCAGGTCATGCTGATCAACGACAAGTCGCTGCAGTTGCCCGAGCAGGTGATCGTCTTCGAGATGGCCGAGGGTGCGACCGACATGCTCGACGACTTTTCGGCGGTGATCTGGCCCGACGAGAACGAGAACTTCCGCCGCAACACGCAGGGGCGTTTCTTCGGCGTGGGCATCCAGATCTCGCGCCGCGACGGCCGCCTGCTGGTGGTCAGCCCCCTCGAGGGCACGCCCGCGCAACGCGCCGGGATCAAGGCCGGCGACATCATCGCCAAGGTCGATGGCCGCGACACCTCCTCGTGGACGCTCGACCAGGCCGTGCGCGAAATCACCGGGCCCGAGGGCACGGTCGTCACCCTGGGCATCGAGCGCATCGGCGAGGCCGCGGTCCTGGAGTTCCCCATCCAGCGCGCCGAGATCGTCATCGAGTCGATCAAAGGCTGGGAACACAAGCCCGGCGGCGGGTGGGACTACCTCATCGATCGCCAGAACAAGATCGCCTACATCCGCCTGACGCAGTTCATCCCGCAGTCGGCCGACGATCTGGACGCGGCGATCACCGCCATGGAGGCCGACGGCGGTGTCAACGGCCTGATCCTCGACCTGCGCTTCAACCCCGGCGGACTGCTCAGCTCGGCGATCGACATCGCCGACCGCTTCATCGCCAGCGGGCCCATCGTGTTCACCGTCGATTCGACCGGCCAGCGCACCAGCGAGGCCCGCGCCAAGAAGCACCGCACCTACGAGAGCTTCCCGGTGATCGTGCTCATCAACCAGGGCTCGGCCAGCGCCAGCGAGATCGTCGCCGGCGCGCTGCAGGACTACGGGCGGGCACGCATCATCGGCACGCGTAGCTTCGGCAAGGGCAGCGTGCAGGACCTGTTCCCCCTCGACGGCGGCAAGGCGTACCTCAAGCTCACGACGCAGTACTACAAGCTGCCCCTGGGCCGCATCATCCACCGCGAGGTGGACTCGAAGACCTGGGGCGTCGAGCCCGACCTGATCGTCGAGATGACCAACCAGCAGGTGGCCAAGGCGATCGAGTTCCGCCAGGACGTGGACATTCTGCGCGAGGAGATGAAGCTCGCCGACGACCACGCCGCCGCGCCCAGGGCCGCCGACATTCTCACGCAGTCGCTCGACCCGCAGCTCGACACCGCCCTGCTGGTGCTCAAGACCAGGCTCGTCGCGCGGCAGATCGCCGTCGCCCAGCGCGACCCGGTGCCTGCGGCGCCTTGATTTTTAGTCGATCATAGCATGAATCTTCAGGTTGAAATCGAGCAGGAAGTCGATGGCAGGTGGATCGCCGAAGTACCGACGCTACCTGGCGTGATGGTCTATGGTTCCAGCCGCGCCGAGGCGCTGGCCAGGGTGAAGGCCTTGGCGTTACGCGTCATCGCGGATCGTCTGGAGCATGATGAGCCGGTCCCTGACATGCCGGAGGTTTTTTCGGTCGCATCATGAGTCAGTGGCGATCCGTCAAAGCCCGGGACCTGTTGCGCGCCCTCCTGCGGATCTGATGGTCGATTAAACGCGAAAGCGGCGGATCACACCGGGTTCTGGCACGCGACGCCTGGCCCGATTACACATTTGCATTCCATGATCGTGAAGAGATCGGCCCCCGCATGTTGGCGCGGATCGCCAAACAGACCGGCTTGACGCCCGACGACCTGTGACCCGCCGCCTTCGCTTACAATCCCTCCATGCCCGGCAACACCTTCGGCCAACTGTTCCGCGTCACGACCGCCGGCGAAAGCCACGGGCCGGGGTATGTGTGCATTGTGGACGGTTGCCCGCCGGGGCTGGAGCTATGCGAAGCGGACCTGCAGCCGGACCTGGATCGGCGGCGGCCGGGGCAGAGCAAGGTCACGACGCAGCGCGACGAGGCGGACAAGGCCCGCATCCTCAGCGGCGTGTTCGAGGGCAAGACCACCGGCACGCCCATCGCCATCCTCATCGAGAACCAGGACCAGCGCAGCAGCGACTACAGCGACATCAAGGATAAGTACCGTCCCGGCCACGCCGACTACACCTTCGACGCCAAGTTCGGCACGCGCGATTATCGCGGCGGCGGGCGGTCGTCGGCCCGGGAGACCACCGTGCGCGTCGCCGCGGCGGCGATCGCCAAGAAGCTGCTGCGCGAAGCTCACGGCATCCAGATCGTCGGCTATGTCAAGCAGATCGGCGACGTGATCGCGGATGTGCCCGATCCCGCTGCAGTGACCCTCGAGCAGGTCGAGTCCAACATCGTGCGATGCCCCGACTCTCAAAAAGTAGAATCGATGATCGCGCTCATCGAGCAGGTGCGCAAGGCGCAGGACTCGATCGGCGGCGTCGCGGAGCTGGTCGCCACGCACGTCCCTCCCGGCTGGGGCGAGCCGGTGTTCGACAAGCTCAAGGCCGACCTGGGCAAGGCCATGTTCAGTCTCCCCGCCGTGCTCGGCGTCGAGTACGGCGCAGGTTTCGCCGTCGCCAGCATGCGCGGCACCGACAACAACGACGCCTTCACCACCACCAGCGAACGCATCGTCACCCGCACCAACCGCCACGGCGGCATGCTCGGGGGCATCAGCAGCGGCATGCCCATCGTCCTGCGCTGCGCCGTCAAGCCCACCAGCTCACTGTCACAACCCCAGCCCACCGTCACCCGCACCGGTGAGCCCACCACCATCGCCACCAAAGGCCGACACGACCCCTGCCTCCTCCCCCGCTTCGTCCCCATGGGCGAAGCCATGATGGCCCTCGTCCTCGTCGATCACATGCTGCGGCAACGGGCGATTCGCTGACGGGAGGCTGCGAATGTGGCGTCGGTTCAAGAAAAACATGACCACGCCCCTGGGCCGGGGCGGCGACGCCGATCGCGTGCTCGACGGCATCATCATGCTGCTGGGGCCGTTTGTGATGGCGATGGAGGTGCATGAGCAACGGGAGTTCGGCTGGCACGTCCCCGATCTCTGCAGCGCGTTGTCTTTGCTGCTGCTGGGTTTCTGGTCGCTGAAACTGTGGGCAGGTTTGCTTCGGCGGGTGTATCGGCGCTTCACGCAGCCGCGCGTCCATGCGTGGCCGCCGGCCGTGTGTCCCCGATGCCTTTACGACCTGCGCGCCTCGACGAGCGTCGCGTGTCCCGAGTGCGGGTACTACCTGGGGACAACGAAGCGAGGACGCACCACACAGTGACGCGGGTATAGCGGCAATGCATCGCGGCGGGCGGCGTTGATCCGGTAGCCATGGTCAAGTCGTCGTGGATCGCGTCGTTGAAACGTAGCGTGCCGATTGCCGCGGTGCTTCTGCTGGCGGCCACCTACGTTGTTGCATCGTGGTGGGCGGCGCGGGCGTATCGGGGGCAGATCAATCCGGATGGCGTGGGGTATGTGTCGGTAGCCGAGCGCTGGCTGGCGGGCGACGGGTTCAACGCGCTCAACGGGTACTGGAGCCCGCTGCTGAGCTGGATGATGGCGCCGCTGCTGGCGGCGGGCGTGTCGGCGCTGATGACGGCGCGGATCGTGCAGACGGTTGCGGGGGCGGTGGTGATCGCGGGCGCCGACCGCGTGCTGGCACACCTGGGCGTGGGGCGTGACCTGCGGTTCTGGTTCGCGCTGGCGTTGATCCCCGTGGTGCTGTGGCATGCGATGACGGTGACGACGCCGGACGTGCTCGTCGCCGGCGCGCTGCTGGGGTATCTGGCGTGGCAGGCGAGGGCCACTGCAACGTCTGGTTTCGGGTCGGGGCTGGTCGGCGGCCTGCTCATCGGCGTGGCGTACCTGGCCAAGGCGTACGCCCTGCCGTTTGCGGTGATGCACTTCGCCACGGTCAACGGCTGGGCGATGCTGTCGCGCAGCAGGCGGCGGGCGGCGATCATGACCGTCGCCGGCGGGGCGCTGGGCACGTGCCTGATCGCCCTGCCCTGGGCCGGGGCGCTGTCGTGGAAGTATGGCCGACCCATGATCGCCGACACCGGGCGCTACAACTGGCAGCTCAACGGCCCGGCCGGCCCCGCGCACCCGATGCACACGCGCGGCCTGATCGCCCTGCCGCACGAGCACGCCTACAGCGCCTGGGACGATCCGACCTACCTGCAGTTCGACGACTGGAGCCCATGGCGATCGGCCCGGGAGCGGGCGCACCTGTGGGTGCTACTGCAGCGTAATGTCACCCAGACGTGGAAGCTGCTGGACGCCGCCGTGCCGTGGCTGGCGGTGTGGACCGTCGGCGGGCTGGTGGTCGCCTGTGGGCGCGTGCGCGGCCTGTCCCAGCGGGCGACGGCCATCGTCGCCGCCGCCGCCGTGCTCTATCCGATCGGGTACTGGCTCACGCACCTGGAGCTGCGCTTCCTGCTGCTGCCTATCGTGCTGGCGTTCGTCTTCGCGGTCATGCTGATCGAGCTGATCTCGCAGGCGGCATGCCCCACGGGACTGGTTCGCCGCTCGACATTGGGGGCGATCCTGGCGCTCGTCATCGCCTGGCCGATGATCGACGCGCTGCGGCGCGACGTGCGGCCCAGCCCGCAGGGCTACGAAGTGCTGGCGTCGGAGCTGCGCGCCATCATCCCCCAGGGCTCGCGCGTGGCGTCCACCGAGCTGTGGCATCATGCGCTGTACGTGTCGTTCGTCAACGGCTATCGCTACTACGGCACGCCCGCCGCGCACCAGACCGCGGAGGACATCGACCGGCAACTGCGCGAGATGGAGATCGAGTACGTGCTGCAGTGGCCCGACAACTCGAAACTGCAGGTTCAGGACACAGGCGAATTGGTGTACACGACGGGGAAGCTTCGCATCTGGCGGTTGTCGCCCAAGCGGGAGCAGTCGCCGGCGACTGACTAATCGCCCAGGCTCACGCCGGTCATGCGTGCGGTGGCGAGCCAGGGGTGGTCGAGGGGGACGGTCTTGCGTTGGCCGGCGACTTTTTCGAGTGGGACGGGCTCGGTGCCGTCGCCGCGCGCCGCGACCATCACGCCGAAACGCCGCTTCTGCAGCAGCGTGGCGGCGGCGGTGCCCAGCACGGTCGCCAGCACGCGGTCGGTGGCCGTGGGCGTGCCGCCGCGCTGCAGATGACCCAGGATCGACAGCCGCGACTCCGTGCCGGTGAGCTCCTCGAGCTGGCGGGTGAGCGTCATGGTGCGCGTGTGCCCGCTGAACATGTCGTCGCGGTCTTCTTTGGTTGCGGCGCTCTTGCTCTTGCCCTTTTTCTTCTTCTTGCCTTTGCCGGCAGCTTTTTTCTCCGCCGCCGCCGCGGCCTTGGCGGCCTCCTCCACCGACATGGCGCCCTCCGACACCGCCACAATGCTGAACCGCTTGCCCGCGCGCGTGCGGCTGCGGATCTCCTCGGCCACCTTCTTCACGTCGTAAGGAATCTCCGGGATCAGAATCACGTCCGCGCCCGCGGCGATGCCCGCGCCCAGCGCCAGCCAGCCCGCGTTGTGGCCCATGATCTCGACCACGATGATGCGGTGGTGGCTCGTCGCCGTCGAGTGCAGGCGGTCGATCGCCTCGGTGGCGACCTCCAGGGCGGTGTCGAACCCGAAGGTCACGTCGGTGTGGGCCACGTCGTTGTCGATGGTCTTAGGCAGGGTGATGACGTTGAGGCCGCACTGGTGCAGGCGCAGGGCGTTTTTCTGCGTGCCGCCGCCGCCGAGGCACACGAGGGCGTCGAGCTGGTGGCGCTTGTAGGTATCGACGATGACGTCGGTCATGTCGCGGTACTCGCCGCCGACGAGCATGCGGTGGGGCTTGTCGCGGCTGGTGCCGAGGATGGTTCCGCCCAGGGTGAGGATGCCCGAGAGCGCCGCATCGTCGAGGCGGATGAAGCGATCCTGCATGAGCCCGCGGAAGCCGTCGCGGAATCCGATGACCTCCATGCCGTACACATCGCGTGCGGCCTTGCCGACGCCGCGGATGGCGGAGTTGAGTCCGGGGCAGTCGCCTCCGCTGGTGAGGACGCCGATGTACTTGGCCATGGCTGGGTTCCGATCAAGAGGCGATGCAGGCCGGCTGGCCTGAGCATACGCGAATCGCTACAGTTGGGACAGCCTGCCTGACTTGACCGGCAGCACGACCTGAGCCGAGGGCGGAACCATCTGACGCACAATTTCACGCGCCGCTAGCGCCATTGTAACCGCGCCCGAACCCGGGCAGCCGATGTACCGCCGTAAGCTGGCGTACTGGAGTCACGCCTCATGAGCCACGAATCCCCACGGCACGGACGCCGCCGCAACAAGCTGCACTATCGCACCGTCTTCATCAGCGACATTCACCTGGGCAGCTACGGCTCGCAGGCGCGCGAGCTGTCGCGCTTCCTCAAAAAGCTCCGCTGCGGCAAGCTCTACCTCGTCGGCGACGTCATCGACATGTGGCGTCTGCGCAAACGCTGGTGGTGGCCCAACGAGCACAACGACATCGTCCGCCGCATCCTCCGCCTGGCCAAGAAAGGCACGCAGGTGATCTACATCCCCGGCAACCACGACGAGGCGGCGCGGCAGTACGCCAACCTCGAGTTCGGCGGCGTCCGCATCATGCTCAGCGACCTGCACCAGACCGCCGACGGCCGCACTCTGCTCGTGACCCACGGCGATCAGTTCGACCTGGTCGTCAAGCACCACCCGCTGCTGTCGGCGCTGGGCGGGCTGGCGTACGAGTGGCTGCTGCGGCTCAACGTGCTGCACAACCTCGGCCGCAAGGCCCTGGGGCTCAAGCAGTGGTCGCTGTCCTACTACATCAAGATGCGGGTCAAGCGCGCCTGCACGTTCATCAGCCGTTACGAAGAGACGCTGATGAAGGAGGCCCGCCGCCGTCACGCCGACGGCGTCGTCTGCGGCCACATCCACAAGGGCGAGTGCCGTGCCGACGAGTCGCCCCAATACTTCAACTGCGGCGACTGGGTCGAGAGCCACACCGCCATGGTCGAGCATCACGACGGATCGATGGAACTGATCGACGGGGTCAAGGCGGTGATGGACCTGCGGATCGCCAAGGAAGTCGCCCGGCGTGGCAAAAGGCACCCAGCGCTTCAGTCGCTTGCGGCTTAGCACAGGCAGACCCGCTTAAGCGGGTCTGCCTAAAGCGATGGACCGCCCTCGTAGCGACGATATGGCACGCCATCAAGAAATGCGCGGCAATCCTGTGCCCAGGCAATCGCAGCTTTCATCTCCATGGCCACGCGCGTATCCGGGTAGTCGCGATAATCGCCGACCAACCCCGCATGCACCGCTTGATCCCGAATGTACTGATACGTGCGTCGGCCCTGCACCCTATTGCGAAGCAGGCCGTCCATGTAGTCTTTGTGCTGCGTGTCTCGCCAGAACGGCTTGAGCCGTCCTTGCCGATCCAACAACGTCAGATCGCCTCGCGCGGCAGACCCGCTTAAGTGGGTCTGACCTGACGCGTGCATGGTGCGAACCTCCAACTGGATCACGTCGTTCACCAGTTTCGCAACCGACCCGTGCATCCGCTGCATCATCGGCCCAAGCGATTCGCCGTGCTGCAGATGCCCCACGGTGTGGTAGTGATTGTCCATCAGAGTGGTTACCCACCACGCGAATCCAAACTCGCGGGCATAATGCGTGAAGCGATCCCAGAACACCGCCCTGGCTGCATCGAAAGCGAACGCAGGAAAGCGGCCGCGGCAACGAGCGGTCAGAAAATACACCTGATTATCTCGGTACCAATGCTCGGCCTTGTGCCGATGCTTCCAGACCGTACGCGTGCCCGGTGCGCTTTTACGAGTCCAGGACATGCCCGCGATGATAGCGGGAAGGCAGACCCGCTTCAGCGGGTCTGCCCAACTACGCGCTGGTGCGGCGCGTGCGACGGCGCATGACGGCGTCGCGGACGCGGCGGAGCCCCTCGGGCAGGTCGCCGCCGGCGGTGCGGTGGACAAGGCAGTACATGCCGTAGCGGTACTGGCCGGGGGTGATCTCGCGTGCGGAGCGGACGCGGACCTGGCCGTGGAACCGTCGGCCGGCGTGCTGCAGTGACACGTCGGCGGTGTGGCCGATGTCGATCTTGACGCTGGCGACGGCGGCAAAGCCGTTGGCCGACACGTCCAGCAGGGGGCACCCGGGCTCGCCGTTGACTTCGATGGTAAGGCCGACGATGGCGGTGGAGACGCGGGTGCTCTCGCGTCGATCGGCGGCGGTGGCGTCGCTGCCCAGTTGCAGCCCGACGGTGCGGCGGTCCTCGCCATCCATGACGGCGTCAACGCGGCAGGGTCGGCGGAGGAACTGCCCGTCCCAGTCGTAGCAGAGCCAGGCGGTCTGTCCCGCCGACACGGGCACGTCGTAGCCGGCAAACGCCGCGGTGACGAGGTTCTCGGACCACGCCACGACCCGCGCCGTGTGCATGTGTCCTTCCGAGCCCTCGCCAATCTGCACAAAGACCTCGGCGCCAGTGGCAAGCATGTTCAGCCCTTTCCACGCCGCGCGACAGGACCACGGCTTCCGCCCGGAAGCTCACGCTGATTCATGGTCTATCGGCCAATTCCGTCCGAACTTGAGCAGCCGCTACCATGGGGCGAATGCCCCGATCAGGAGACACGCGATGAACGTGCTGTATATCGGCGGAACCGGCGAGATTTCATATGCCTGCGTCCACGCCGCCGCGGCCCTGGGCCAGAACGTGACCGTCTTCAACCGCGGCCAGAGCGCCGAGCCGCTCCCCCCCGGCGTGCGCGTGATCACCGGCGACCGCAACGACCCGGCCGCCTACGCCCAGCTCGCCGGCGGCGGGTTCGACACCGTCTGCCAGTTCCTCGCCTACGAGCCGGGCCAGATCGAGCGCGACATCGAGGTGTTCGCCGGCCGGGTACGGCAATACATCTTCATCTCCTCCGCCAGCGCCTATCAGAAGCCGCAGCAAGACTACCGCATCACCGAGGACACGCCGCTGGAAAATCCCTACTGGGAATACAGCCGCAAGAAGGCGGCGCTGGAGCGACGGCTCATGGAGGTCCACCGCGAAGGCCGCCTGCCCGTGACCATCGTGAGACCCAGCCACACGCACCGCCGCCGCTTCCCCGGCACGTTCCTCAGCGGCGACCACCTGGCCTGGCGCATGCTGCGCGGCAAGCCCATCATCGTCCACGGCGACAGCAACCTCTGGACGCTCACCCACAGCGACGACTTCGCCCAGGCCTTCGTCCGCCTCTGCGGCAACGACCAAGCGATCGGCCAGGCGTATCACATCACGCGCGATCACGCGCACCTGTGGCACGTCGTGCTGCAGTTGATGGCCCAGTGCATCGGCGCCTCCGAGCCGGAGCTGGTGCATATCGCCAGCCAGACGCTGGTGCGATTCAACGGCAACTGGGCCGGCCCCCTGCTGGGCGACAAGAGCTGCTCGGTGGTGTTCGACAACAGCAAGGTGAGCGCCGCGGTGGGCTTCTGGTCGTGCCGCATCCCGCTGGCAGAGGGGCTGCAGCGCACGGCGGCTTACGTCAGGAAGCGACTCGACGACGGGTACGCGCCCAAGGCGGAGGAAGACGCGCTGGTCGATCGCATGATCGAAACGATCCGCGAGGTCGGCGCGTAGGACCCGGCCGGCCTAGAATAGTCATGTCGGGCGGAGCCGAAGGGAGGTGCTTCATGGCGGTGGATCTGCGCATTTCGGACGAAGAGCGCACGTTGATCGTCGAGCTTCTGGAGCACGAGCAGGACGAGCTGCCGTCGGAGCTTCGCCGCACGCGCACGTCGCAGGTGAGGGAGCGGCTGCGTCACCGTGAGGCGACGGTGCGCGACCTGCTGGAGAAGGTCAAGGGGATGGGCATGGCGGCGTAGGGGCGGGGCGCGGGTGGTCGGCAATCAGAAAAGCCACCGAGCCGTTATCCTGCAGACCCCCCGCGGGAGGGGGAGCGCGATTGTGGTACGCATGAGGTGACGCCATCCCCGGCCTGACCGCTGACATCGTTGATCCGTTGACCGAGGCGACGCTGCGATCGGTGCCGGTGAAGACCACCGCGCCGCTGAGGCGAGCGTCCGCGCCGGCGTCGCCCCTGCCGCCGCCGCCGGCGACGCCACGACTGCCCTGGCTGGCGTGGGCGGCCCTGCTGCTGATCGTCGCGGCGGGCGCGGCGCTGCGGTTTTACAAGCTCGATCAGCCCGCCCTCTGGGGCGATGAGGTCGCCACGTGGGGCCGCGTCACCGGCACGTTCGGCCAACTCATGGACCGCCTCTCGAAAGAGGGATTCGTCCCCGGGCACTACACGATCTACTGGCTGCTGGCCCGCTTCGTCCCGCTCGATCCGTGGCACATGCGGCTGATCCCCGCGCTCGCCGGCGCCCTGATGGCCCCGGCGGGCTACTTCCTGGCGCGGCAGATGTTCGGGCGCGGCACGTCGCTGGTCGCCGCGCTGCTCTTTGCCACGTCGGCGTTCGGCATGACCTATGCCCGCGACGCCAAGATGTACATGCACACCTGGCTCTTCGTCACGCTCAGCGTCGCCTGCCTCATGCACTGGCTGCGCACCAAGCGGGCCTGGAGCCTGTGGGGCTGGATCCTCGCCGGGGCGATCGCCTCGACGCTGCACGCCACGAGCCTGATCGTGCTGGCGATCCAGCCGATCATGCTCTTGGCCCACGGTGGGAAGAAACGGTGGCGTGATCCGCCCTACTTCGTCGTCGGCATCGCCCTGATCCTGGCGTTTCCCGCGTGGTATTACGGGTATTACAACCACTACATCGCGCGCACCGGCATCGCGCCGGTCACCACCGCGGCGTCGGAGTCCATCAACGAATCGCAGGTGCGCTGGCGCAACAGCGGCATCACCTGGGTGTCGGAGTTCAACCAGGGCATCGGGCCATGGGAACTGACGCTCAACTCGGCGACGAGCTATCTGGTAGGGCTGCAGTGGCCCCGCGATGCGATGGACCCGCGCGGGTTCAAGAAGGACGGCGTGCCCGAGTGGTTCCTGCCGCTGTGCGTGGCGGTGATGTCGCCGCTGATCCTGCTGCTGATCGCCGGGGCGTTGCCGTGGCGGGCGCGCGGGGCGCTGGGCGCGGCTGCGCGTGGCGACGACAGGCGCCAGCCGTGGTGGATCTCGGCGACGTGGCTGGGCTTGTGGCTGATCGTGCCGACGTACGGGGTGTACTACTGCCGGTCGTTTGCGCCGTTCAGTCCGCCGTGGGAGCCGCTGGCGATAGCGCATGAAGCGATCGGGGGCCGGTGGTATCTGCTGGTCCCGCTGGGCGTGGCCGCGGCGCTGGCGCTGGGGCGGTATCCGAGGCTGGCGGGGTGGGCGGCGTGGGGCGTGGCGGTGTGGCTCGGGATGTCGATGGGCGTGGCGGTGTGGCAGCGGGGCTCGTACTGGCTGCACGGCTGGGGGGACCTGCTGGCGGATGGGCGGATGCTGTGGCCGATCGCTACAGTGGCCCCGGCGGTGGTGTGGCACTACGCCGGGGCGACGCCGCGGCAGCGACTGGCGAAGACGGGGCTGCTGCTGGCGGCCACGGCGATCGTGTTCGCCGCGTGCCTGGGGGCCTACGCCCTGATGAGCGTGGCCCACGCCCGGCACGCGGCCAAGGGGCTGGAGTGGCATTCGATCTGGATGCCCCGCTACCTGGGCATCGTGTACCCCGCGCTGGTCGTGGCGGCGGCGGCGCTGCTGATGCGCCTGCCGACCTGGCCGCTGCGGACGGCGGCGATCGCGGTGCTCGTTGCAGTGAACCTCACGCAGGGTCTGGCCCGCATCGAGTTGGACACCGAGCCGCCCTTCCAGCAGCTCGCCGAGGACCTGTGGGACACCTACACCACGCAACACGCCACGACCGTGGCGATCAACCTGCGCGACCACGGCGGGCATCGTCGCGACTGGTCCAAGGGCTGGATTCAGGACTACTACGTCTATGCCGTCAGCGGCTGGAACGCCGACAACGTCATCGGCAAGCGCGTCAGTCCCCGCCACGTGCTGCGCTATCGCGTGGACGTGGAGATGGACCAGGTGCGCCGCGGCCTGCAGAACCGGCCGCAGCTCAGCCGCATCATCGTGTGGGAGCGGTTCGACGCACTGGCCACGCCGCCCGACGCCGACCCCCTCCTGGAGCAGTTCGGCGATCAGATCGAGCGCGCATCGGAGCGCGTGTACCGCACGCACCAGTTGTGGACGTGGCGCCCCGGCGACGTGTACCGCCGCCGCGAATACCTGCGAAAAGCATCCGACCAGGAAGGCCCGGCTATTTAGCCCGGCCCGACTTCAACCGCCCCGCGTCGCGGCACATCTTCACCTCGCCGCCGACGATCGTCGCGATCGCCCGGCCGGTGACGGGCCAGCCGTGGAACGGACAGTTGCGGCTCTTGCTGGCGAACTGCTCGGCGTCGATGGTCCACTGTTCGGCGGGATCGATGACGGTGACGTCGGCGTCGTTGCCGGGCGACAGTTCGCCCTTGCCGACGAGGCCGCAAAGGCGCGCGGGATTGACCGTCATCATGGCGAGCATGGCGGGCCAGTCGATCGTGCCGGTCTCGATGAGGGCCTTCGCGTACAGCGGCAGGGCGCAGTCGAGGCCGATGATGCCGAAGGGCGCGGCGGCGAACTCCAGCTCCTTCTCCTCGCGGGTGTGCGGGGCGTGGTCGGTGGCCAGGATGGTGATCGTGCCGTCGGCGATGCCCTCGAGCATGGCGTCGATGTCGCGCCGGGCGCGCAGGGGCGGGTTCATCTTGTAGTTGGTGTCGTAGGTGCTGCAGTGGTCCTCGGTGAGCAGCAGGTGATGCGGGCTGGCCTCGGCGGTGATGTGGGCCTGGCCGAACAGGTCGTGGCGGGCGCGGCGCACCAGCTCGACGCTGCCCCCGCTGCTGATGTGCTGCACGTGGTAGCGGCAACCATGCCCCATCGAGGTGTTGAGCAGGATGTCGCGCTGGATGATGAGTTCCTCGGCGACGCGCGGCCAGCCCGCCAGCCCCAGCTTCACCGCCAGCGCCCCGGCGTTCATCACGCCCCGGCCCAGTTCCGGGTCCTCGCAGTGCTGCATCAGCACCTTGCCGGTCATCGCGATGTACGCCAGCGCCTTGGCCATCACCGCCGCCGACGCCACCGCCACGCCGTCGTCGCTGAACGCCACCGCCCCGGCCTGGGCCATCAGCCCGATCTCGGCCAGCTCCTTGCCCTCGCGGCCTTTGGTGATCGCACCGACGGGGAACACGTGGGCCAGACCCGCCCGACGCGACTGGTGGTACACGAACTCGACGCGGCCGTCGTCGTCCAGCGCCGGAACCGTGTTGGGCATGCAGCAGATGCTGGTGAACCCGCCCTGGACCGCCGACGCGGCGCCGGTGGCGATGGTCTCCTTTTCCTCCTGCCCCGGCTCGCGCAGGTGCACGTGCGGATCGATCAGCCCGGGCGCGACGATGCATCCTGCGGCGTGGAACGTCGGGCCATCGGGGCGGGGCACGGGGCCGATGCGGGCGATCTTGCCGCCTTCGAGCACCACGTCAGTGACCTGATCGAGACTGCTGGCCGGGTCGATGACGCGCCCGCCGAGGATCGTGAGGCTGGACATGGCGGGGATGATAGCCTAAACGAGGCGTGGTCACGCCTTGGGCTGCTGGCCGCGCTGCGCGAGCGACTGCAGGTAGGCGCCGCGGCGCAGGCGGGCCTGGCGGACGATGTCGTGCCGCTCGGTCTCGTTGCGGATCGCCCCGGCCAGGGTCGCCAGCACCGCGCTGACAAACACGTAGCCCACGCCCAGCAGCACCAGCAGCAGCGGATTGAACGGATCGAGCGTCACCGTTTGCTTATCGGCTGGCTCCGGCGTTGTGCTAAACTAACCGCGTGGCGACTGTCCCCCGGCGGATTCCGGCTCTGACGACCCTGGCGATCGTGACGCTTGCGATGTCGCACGCGACGGTGGCGCAGGTGGATCGCATTACGCTGACGGTGGCCCGGGAGCAGGTGGGGATCGGGGGCGTGGCCCGGCCGGGCACGTGGACGCCGATGCGGGTGGCGCTGAACAACCCCTCGCCCGACCCGAGGCGGGTGGCGCTGCAGTGGTCGGTCAGCGACAGCGACGGCGACACGGTGCTGGCGCAGCGGGTGGTGACGCTCACGCCGCAACGCGACAACCAGTGGGTGTGGCTGTATGCGTGCCCGCCGCTGGGTCCGGTCGATCCGCCGCCGCTGTGGCAGGTGAGCGTGTTCGACTGGGCCGACGGTCGCCTGGGCCGACGCCTGGCCGACCCGGTGCAGGTCAGGCCGGCTCACGTCATCGCCACCAGCACGCGAGCCATCGGGCTGGCCACGTCGCAGTACATGGGCCTGGACCCGTTCGAGGACGACATCACGCAGCACGAGCGCTGCTACTACCTGCGCGGGCTCGAGCCGTCGAATCGCATGATGCCCGACCGCTGGCACGGCCTGTCGATGCTCGAGTCCTACATCTGGACCAGCGAAGGCGGCGACCCCGGCGACGCGGGCGTCCCCTCCGAGGCGATGCGCCAATGGGTGCAGCGCGGCGGGCACCTGGTGATCGTGCTGTCCAACAGCCTGGGGTGGGACGTGTGGGCCAAGTCGCCGCTGGCGTCGATCCTGCCGGAGCTGCGCGTCGATCGGGTGGAGAACGCCAAGGCGCCCAAGTGGTTCGGCCCGCCGCGGCCGGAACTCATCAGCTACTTCCGACTGCAGCCGACGGGGCGCGGCAAGGCCACGGTCATCTTCGAGGACGACGAGTTACGCCCGGTCGTCGTCGCCGGGGCGTACGGCTTTGGGCGCGTCACCGTCGTCGGGTTCGACCTGACCGACCCGAAGGTGCGTGCCGCGTGGGACGAGTACCGCGTCATCCCCGGCGAAGGCATATGGGGGGCGATCTTCGGCTGGCGGGCGCCGGCGTTTCGCAGGACCTACGTCGATGGCGAGATTCAGCAGGGCCGCTTCCAGCGCCCGATGTTCGCCCAGCTCGACGAGGTCGGCCGCTTCATCCAGGCGCAGGTGTCGCGCAGCCAGACGATCGCCGCGGCGCTGCTGCTGTCGATGCTGGTGTTCGCGTTGTACTGGCTGGCGGCGGGGCCGGTGGGATTTGCCGTGCTGCGCGGGCGCGCGGCGGTGCGGCACAGTTGGCTGGCGTTCGTCGCGGTGATCGGCGCTTTCAGCGTCGTCACGTGGGGCGGGGCCATCCTCATGCGGCCGTCCACTGCAGCGATCAGCCACCTCACCGTGCTCGACGCCGACGCGGCCACGCGCACCGTTCACGCCCGGAGTTGGATGTCGCTGTTCATCCCCGAGCACCGCGGCGTCGAGCTCACGCTCGCGCCCGAGGCGCCCGACGGCGGGGGCAATCTGTGGTCGAGCGCCGGGCTGGACCCGCGCCGGCCAGAGACGGGCTACGTCGATCGCCAGTCGTACGCCCTCGACGCCGCGGCCCCCACGCGGCCGCTGCCCACCGGCGAGAGCGAGAACGGCCCGGCCCGAGGCCTCATCGTGCCGATGCGCGCCACCACCAAGTCGATGCACGTCGATTACCTGGGGCCACTGCAACACGACTCGCCCTGGCTCAGCGCCAAGTGGGTCATGCCCGCCGGCGACGTGACCATGGCCGGCACGTTCCCCGTCGGACGCCTGCGCCACAGCCTGCCCGGCGAGCTGCGCAACACCCTGCTGATTTACTGCCCCGGCGGCAACGAGCTGCCCTGGGTCGTCGATTACGGCACGTGGCCGCCCGACGTGCCGCTGGACATCAACTTCACCCCCCAGCCCGGCAAGGCCATGCGACGGCTGGTCACGCCGCCCTCCAATCCGCGCACCGCCTGGGGCGGGTTCCTGGGCGAACTCAAGACCGGCTCGCAGCCCGTCGCCGATCCGTCGGGCTTCGGCGGTCAGCCCGCCGAGGACGCGCCCAAGCCCCTCGACGCCGGCTCGCTCATCCGTCACCTGTGGATGCTCAGCTTCTTCAGCACGCTCCCCCCGCCCGATTACGAGTCGCGCGACGACCGCGCCTTCGCCGGGTTCCGCGGCCCCAACCTCGCCCGATCCGTCGGACGCGAACTGGATATCTCCGCCCTGACCGGACTCAAACGCCTGATCGTCATCGGCATGATGGAGCGCAGCCCCCTGCCCGTGCCCCTGGCCGTCGATCGCCGCCGCCTCGACGCCGAGGGCTGGACCCTCGTGCGATGGCACTTGGACCTGGAATAGGTCAGAATGCAAAAGGAAACAGGCAAAATGCAAAAGTGATGCAGGAAGGACGGCTGATGATGATTTCAGCCATTTCGCCTTTTTCCTTTTGCATTTTGAATTGCCCATGCCCATGATCCAGACCATCAGCCTGACCAAGCGCTACGGCGAGCTCATGGCGCTGTCAAACCTCAACCTCGAGATCGAGCAGGGCGACTGCTTCGGGTTCATCGGGCCCAACGGCGCGGGCAAGACCACCACGATCAAGATCCTGGCGACGCTGCTCAAACCCACGTGGGGCGAGGCGCGGATCGACGGCCTGTCGGTCGGACCGGTCAACGCCCGGCAGGTGCGCTCGATCATCGGTTACGTGCCCGACTACTTCGGGTCGTACCCCGACATGGTCGTGCGCGAGTACCTGGAGTTTTTCGCCAGCGCCTACAGCATCGGCGGGCAGCAGCGCAAGACGGTGATCGACGACGTGCTGGCGCTGACCGACCTGGCGTACAAGGCCGACGCCGAGTGCAACTCACTGTCGCGCGGCATGCAGCAGCGCCTGTCGATCGCCCGCGTGCTGCTGCACGATCCGAAAGTGCTGCTGCTCGACGAGCCGGCCAGCGGCCTGGACCCCCGGGCCCGCATCGAGATCCGCGAGTTGCTCAAAGAGCTGCACCGCATGGGCAAGACCATCCTCATCAGCAGCCACATCCTGCTGGAGCTGGCCGACTTCTGCACGAAAGTGGGCATCATCGAGCAGGGCCAGCTCAAGTACACCGGGACGATCCAGGACATTCTGCAGCGGGCCAAGACGGGCATGATCGTGCGCGTTGCAGTGGCCCAGCGGACCGCCGACGCGGCCGTGGCGATCCAGCAGATGCCCGGCGTGGTCAAGGCCGAGCAGCGCAACGGCACGATCGACGTCGCCCTCGACCCGCAGCACGGCGACCCGTCCGACATCGCCGCCCGCCTGATCGCCGCCGGCTTCCGCCTCACCCGCCTCGAAGAGGAGCAGGTCAACCTCGAAACCGCCTTCATGCGCCTGACCAAGGGCCTGGTGCAGTAAGCGCTGTTCAGCCGTTGGCGGCTTGGCGAACCGTCTCGAACACATCCCCCGGCCCCAGCCCGTGCCCCCGCGCAAAGGCGGGAGCGTCCATCACCTTCCCTCCGGGCAACTGCAGCTCCAGCAGCTTGACCGCGCCGTCGCGGCAGGCGACGCGCAGGCCCTCGAGCACCGTGCCCGGCGCGGGCTCGCGCTTGCGCTGGTTGCCGATGAAGCACGACAGGTCCGGCTCGTCATCGACGCGGCGCAGCAGCAGCTCGTGGCGCGCGGGGTCGCCGCGGCGACGCCAGGCGACCCGCACGCCCGGCCAGGGGGTCAGCCCGTGGACGCGGCAGCGCACCTTGTAGCAGTCGTCGTCGAAGTCCACCCAGCCGTCGGCCTTGCTGAGCTTGGGCGCCAGCGTTGCAGTGGACTCGTCCTGCACGATCGGCGCCAAGCCCCCCCGCTCCAGGTCCGACAGGACGCCGGCCACCACCGGCCCGCCCAGCGCCGCCAGACGGTCGTGCAGCTCGCCCGCCGTATCGGTTCGCGCCACCGTGGTTCGGGCCGTGGCGTACACCTCGCCCGCGTCCATGCGCTGCGCCAGCCCGATCACCGACACGCCGGTCTCGTGATCGCCGGCGATCATCGCCCAGTTGATCGGCGCCGCCCCGCGATGCCGCGGCAGCAGCGAGGCGTGCAGGTTCACCGCCAGCCTGCCCATCGCGGCGATCAAAGGCGGCGACAGCTTCTGCCCGAACGCGATGACGACGGAGGCCTCGGGCTGCAGTTGCCCGATGCGGGCGACGAAGTCGGGGACGTTGACGTTGTCCGCCTTGAGCACGGGCAGGCCGCGGGCGGCGGCCCACTGCGCCACGGGTGTGGCGGTGAGGTGGCGATGGCGCCCCGCCGGCCGATCCGGCTGCGAGACGACGGCCGCGATCGAATGCCCGCCCGCCGCCAGATGCTCGAACGTGGGCACGCCGAACTCGCCGCTGCCGAAAAGGATCAAACGCATCGGCGCAGTGTACCCCACGACGATCGCCGGGACGTGGCGTCGAGATCAGTTGAGTTCGGCATCCTTCCAGAGGCGCACGCCCTCGACGGCGCCGGAGAGCATGACGCCATTGCGGGTGAAGCGGTAGATTTCCATGCCGGGCAGGTGAACGACGGCGACGGCCGAGCCGCCCTGGTCCTGGCGGACGGCCGACCCGGAGGCTTTGCCGGTGGCGCTCCAGCCCTGGTTGATGACGCCGTTCATCGTGGCGGTGTCGGCGAAGATGATCAGGGCGCGCACGTCTTCGGCGCCGATGCCCAGGCCGCCGCCGAGCTTGACGACGCGCATGTACGTGTCGGCGCCCGTGCTGTTATCGCGGATGACGCCGTAGCCGCGCCCGGTGGCGACATAGATGGTGTGGGTGCCGATGCCGCTGAACACGCCGTAGCCCGGCGCGGCGGCGACTTTGGCCTCCAGCTCCGGGGCGATGCGATACATGGTCGCCAGCGCCTCGCTGCGCATGGTCTGAACGCTCAGGCGTTTGTCTTCGGCGGTATCGCCTTGCGGTGCGGCGCAGGCGCTCAGCATCAGCGCCATCAGGAGGGCGCCAGCCGCGGACGGCCACGTGCGGAAGTTTTGCATGGTTGTGATCCTCAGGGCGGGTAGCCGGGGCTCCGTGACGCAGAGCACTTGCAACCGGCAGACCTTTTGCACCTATAATACCGACGTTCGCTGACGCCGGACAATGAGGCGGCAGTATGGCTGCTCGCCGGCGTCGAGGAAGGCGTCACCCTATCTTCAACAAGGGCACACCATGTTTCACCAGCGTCTCCGTCACGTCGCCGCGATGGCGTGCGCGGCATTGCTCTTCCTGAATCTCGCAGCGTGCAGCAAAAGCGTGCGCCTCGTCCACGCGCCCAACCTGTACCTGATCGAAGGGCCGGCCGCGTATGACGGCGTGCCCGAGGCGCAACGCACGCGCGACGCCGAGGTCATCTACGTCACCGATCGCAAGATGACTCGGGAAACCGACAGCGGGCCGCAATACGGCAGCGGGCGCGCGCTGCGGATCGATTACGGTCTGGCGACCGTGGACCTGGGCGACGGCACGTGGGACGACCTGGTGAAAGCTTCCACGCAGCGCACCACCTCGCTGGCGCCGATGAGCGTCACGGCCACCGTGCCCGTGGGACACTTCAACCTCGAGCCTCAGTATTACGAGATCCTCCCCGACGGCTCGATGGACTACAGCCACGAGGGCAGGCAGATCATCGCGGCGCAGCGGGAGCAGTTCTCGACGTTCCTGTCCCAGCGGCTGGCGCTGGCGGGCAGCGGCGACGTGTACGTCATCGTCCACGGGTTCAGCGTCACGTTCCCGGGTGCGATGTTCACCACCACGCACATCTGGCACTACCTGGGACGGCCCGGCGTGGCGATCGGCTACAGTTGGCCGTCGGGCCACTCCGGCCTGCTGCGCGGGTACACCTACGACCGCGAGTCCAGCGAGTTCACGGTCACGCACTTCAAGAACCTGCTCCGGTCCATCGTCGCGTGCCCGGACGTAAAGCGCCTGCACATCATCGGCCACAGCCGCGGCACGCAGGTCGTCGCCGACGCCGTCCGCGAGCTGCACCTGGCTTACCAGGCCCAGGGCAAGCAGACGTACGAGGAGATGAAGCTCGAAACCGTCGTGCTGGCCGCGCCCGACATGGACTGGGAGGTTTTCCGCCAGCGCTTCATCGGCGACAATGCCACCAACGCGCCGCGAAGGCTCGTCGTGTACGTCTCGCCCCACGACGAGGCCATCGGCATGTCGGACTGGCTTTTCAGCAGCGGCCGGCGTCTGGGCCGACTCCTGGGCAGCGACCTGACCACCGCCGGACAGAATTACCTGCGCCAGTCCGACCGCATCCAGGTCATCAACTGCCAGGTGTCGAAGTTCGGCACCAGCCACAACTACTTTTACGCTCATCCCGCGGTGCTGTCCGACCTCATCCTGGTGCTGCGCGATCGCCGCAAACCCGGCGCCGAGCACGGCCGCCCGATGCAGCAGGACGAGGCCGGCCTGTGGCAGATCACCAACGGCTACCCCGATCCGCAGCTTCTACGGGCGACGCCGGCATCCGAGGCCGCAGCGAGCAAGCCCTGAGCGATACGGTCGCGCGGCGACATGTGCGGACGGCGGCTTGGTCCGTCGCGGGTTTTCCGCTACCATCCGCCCCCCCACTTTCACCCGAGGAATACCACCATGGCTCAGCAAGTCGCGACCAACATCACCTGGCACGAAGGCAACGTCACCGCCTCCGAGCGGCAGGCCAACATGGGTCAGAAGGGCTGCACGCTCTGGATGACCGGCCTGTCGGGCAGCGGCAAGAGCACGGTCGCCGTCGCCCTCGAGCAGGTGCTGCTGCAGCGCGGCCACCATGCCTACCGCCTCGACGGCGACAACATCCGCATGGGCCTGAACAAGAACCTGGGCTTCTCCGCCGAGGACCGCGCCGAGAACATCCGCCGCATCGGCGAGGTCGCCAAGCTCTTCGCCGACGCGGGCGTCATCACGATCACCAGCTTCATCAGCCCCTACCGGGCCGACCGCGATCTGGTGCGCAAGCTGCACGAGGACGCGAAGATCCCGTTCATCGAGGTCCACGTGAGCTGCCCGATCGAGGAGGCCGAGAAACGCGACCCCAAGGGTCTCTACAAAAAGGCCCGCGCCGGCCAGATCAAAGGCTTCACCGGCATCGACGATCCCTTCGAGGCCCCGCTCAAGCCCGAGATCGATCTGCCGACCCACCAGCTCTCCATCGAGCAGTCGGTGCAGCTTCTGCTCGATGCGCTGGCGCAGCGCGGGCTGCTGTCGGCCTGAGCGACGCTCGCCTCGGCGGCAATACACCCCAGTCACGAGCGTTGGGCCGGGGGAGGGGCATGGTTGCGGATCGCCCGTGCAGGATGACGCGGGCATCGTGCGATGATGAGGGCCTGCGCTCATGTTCACGCCAAGGACGTTCGTGCTGTTGGGGGCTTTGATCGCCATTGGATTGGGTTACGCCGGCTACCGCGCGGTGTCGGGGGGCTGGTTCAGCAACGCGCCGATCCAGATCACCGCCAGACTGGAGGATCCCGTGGGGCCTCCGCGTCGTCGCCTGGGCGCGTCGCCGGCGCCGGCGGTGAAGACCGTGATTTTCGGCATGGACGGCAAGTATCAGTTGACCTCGATCCGCGTCGAGCCGGTCGTGACCGACGAGGCCGCGACGGTCGAGAGCGAGCCGGGCGTGTTCATCGTGCCGGACACGGGGCCGGTGTGGCACGTCGTGGCGGAGAACCCCGGTGACGGGTCGGACCGCGTGCAGCGGTTTTCCTACGGCCAGCGCCTGGGCGGCATGAAGTCGGCGATCGAGGAGCAGCGCTGGGCAGGCAGGCTGCAGCCCGACAAGCCCTATCGCATCGTCGTCGAGGCGGGCAAGCGCCGCGGCGAGTTGCAGTTTCAGACGACGCTCCACAGGTGACACGCTGATCCATTTGCGGATGCGGGGGCGTGGCCGTAGCATCCGCCAACCCGGCCGCGATGGCGATGTCACGTTCGGGCGGGTGGGAACTGCGCATGTCGCACGAACGAACCTCGACACGGAACGACGCGGCATCGTCGCCGCCCGGGGCCATCGACCTGCATCAGCCGGCGGTTGCGGCGTCCTTGCGACGCTACTGGCGGAGCAACGTCGCGGTGATGGCGGTGCTGCTGACGATCTGGGCCCTGGTCGGGCTGGGTTGCGGCGTGCTCTGGGCCGACACACTGAACCAGTGGCGGCTCGGGGGCATGCCCCTGGGCTTCTGGTTCGCACAGCAGGGCAGCATCATCGTCTTCGTGCTGCTGATCCTGGTTTACTGCATCATCCTCAACCGGCTGGACTCGCGACATCACCGGGAACTCGATGCGCTGCGCAACGGGGCGAACGGGAGGTCGCCGCGATGAGCGTTCGCTACTGGACCTTTCTGTTTGTGGGCTTGACGTTCGGGCTGTATCTGCTGATCGCCTGGCTCAGCCGGGTGCGCGACACCAAGGGCTTTTACGTCGCCGGCCGCGGCGTCCCGGCGATGGCCAACGGCATGGCGACCGCCGCCGACTGGATGAGCGCCGCCTCCTTCATCTCCATGGCCGGGCTCATCAGCACGATGGGCTACGCCGGCGGCGTCTATCTCATGGGATGGACCGGCGGGTACGTCCTGCTGGCGCTGCTCCTGGCCCCCTACCTCCGCAAGTTCGGGCACTTCACCGTCCCCGACTTCATCGGCGACCGCTACGTGTCCGACAAGGCGCGACTCGTCGCCATCGTCTGCGCCATCTTCGTCAGCTTCACCTACGTCGTCGGCCAGATGAAGGGCGTCGGCGTCGTCTTCAGCCGCTTCCTCGAAGTGCCTCTGCCCGTGGGCGTCTTCATCGGCATGGTCATCGTCTTCATCTACGCCGGCCTCGGCGGGATGAAAGGCATCACCTGGACCCAGGTCGCCCAGTACTGGGTGCTCATCACCGCGTTCCTCATTCCCGCCATCGCCATCAGCATCCAGCTCACCGGCCATCCCATCCCCCAGGTCGGGCTGGGCAGCCGCGTGCTCGAAAGTGTCGATCCCGCACGGCCGTACCTGCTGGAAAAGCTCAACCAGATCAACACCGACTTCGGCTTCGCCAGCTACACCGAAACCTTCGTCGGCACGACGTGGAACAAGCTCAACGTGTTCTGCGTTGCACTGGCCCTCATGGCGGGAACCGCGGGGCTGCCCCACGTCATCATCCGCTTCTACACGGTCAAGACGGTTCGGGCGGCGCGGTGGAGCGCGTTCTGGGCCCTGCTGTTCATCGCCCTGTTGTACCTCACCGCGCCGGCGACCGCGGCGTTCGCTCGCTACTACATGCTCGACAACGTGGCCGGCCTCAACGGCAAGTCCGCCGCCGAACTGCCCCGCTGGTACGCAAGCTGGAAGCAGTCGGGCCTGATCTGCTGGCTGGACTTCAATGGCGACGGGCGCGTGCAGTTCACCAACCGCGACGACAACGAGGTGTTCAAGATCGACGGCGTGCCCCCCGCGGCGCGCCAGACGATCATCCAGGACACCGACGCCTGGGTGCGCGAGCACGGCGGGCTCGACGCCAAGGCCAACCTGATGGCGATCGGCGGCACGAAGCTGCCGGACATCGACATCATCGTGCTGGCGACGCCGGAGATGGCCGGGCTCTACAACTGGGTCGTCGCGTTCGTTGCCGCCGGTGGCCTGGCCGCCGCCCTCTCGACCGCCAGCGGTCTGCTCCTGGTCATCTCCTCCAGCGTGGCACATGACCTCTACTACCGCGTGATGAACCCCGAGGCGACCGAGGCCAAGCGCCTGCTCGTGGGGCGCATCGTCATCGGCGTGGCGGTCATGGTGGCCGGCTACTTCGGCGTCAACCCGCCGGGCTTCGTCGGCGAGGTCGTCGCCTTCGCCTTCGGACTCGCCGCCGCGTCCTTCTTCCCCGCCATTGTGCTGGGCATCTTCAGCAAGCGGGTCGGGACCATCCCCGCCGTCGCCGGCATGCTCGTGGGCATCACCTTCACCGCGTTTTACATCTTCACGCAGACCGCTGACAAGATCATGGGCGCCGACGTCGCCGCGGCGATCTTCGCGTTCATCGAGCGCACCGTCGGGCTGGGCGATGAGCTGCGCACGCCCTGGTGCTGGGGCATCGATGCCAAGGGCATCGGCACGGTCGGCATGCTGCTGAACTTCGCGGTCACGCTGGTGCTCACGCCCTTGTGTCCGCCGCCGCCGCAGAGCATCCGCGACATGGTCGATGCCGTGCGCGAGCCCGAGGGTGCCGGCCCCGGCGTCGAGATCGAGGCCGCGCCCGGTCACTGATTCCGCCCCCGCGGCGCGGTACACTGGCCCGCATGAGCACCACCACGACCCTCAAGCCCACGACGCTGGGCATGACACCCAGTTTCGGCTTCGGCGACCGCCTCGGCGTGGCCACGCCCGGACACCTCGCCGCCCTGCAGCAGGCCGGCGGCGGGATCGCCGGCATCTTCGCCCAGCAGTCCATCCGCGAGATGGCGCGCACCAGGCGCGATCCCACGCAGGTGATGACCGCCGCCGCCGACGCCCTGGCCTCCGCCGGATACGCCCACCCCTGGGGCGCCGACGCCGACCACCTCAAGACGCCCCAGGACGTGGACTACACCGCCAACGCCGGGTTCGTGTTCTTCACCATCGATCCGTCGGACCACGTGGACCAGAAGGCCGACGACTACAGCCCCGCCGAGGTCGAGCAGCGATACACGGCACAGCCGTGGGTGGAAGCGTACCTGGACCGCACGATCGCCATCGAGGGCGGGCCGACGATCCGTTTCGACGCCCTGACGGTCAAGCGAGCGGCGGTGAAGTACGGCAAGGTGATCGCGCACGCGCTGCAGTTGGCCGACCACATCCGCCATGCCGCCGACCAGCGGAACCAGCCGCACGAGATCGAGATCAGCGTGGATGAGACCTCGCAGCCGACCACGCTGGCCGAGCACTACATCATCGCCGATCAGCTCATGCGCGCGGGGGTCAACCTCGTGAGCCTGGCGCCGCGATTCATCGGCGACTTGGAGAAAGGCGTCGATTACAAGGGCGACCTCGGGAAGCTGGACGAGTCGCTCAAAGACCACGCGGCCGTCGCGCGCCAGCTCGGGCCATACAAGCTGAGCCTGCACTCGGGCTCGGACAAGCTGAGCATATACACGCCCTTCGCACGGGCCACCGGCGGCCTGTTCCACGTCAAGACGGCGGGCACCAGCTATCTCGAAGCCCTGCGCGTCGTGGCCCGCCACGAGCCCAAGCTCTTCCGCAAGATCATCGACTTCTCGCGCGGCCTCTACGATCGCGACAAGGCCACGTACCACGTCAGCGCCACGACCGGCGGCGTGCCCGCGCCCGAGGAGGTTCGCAGCGACCTCGAACTGGAAAAGCTCTACCTCGAACGCTGGGCCGACGTGCCGCAGGGCAAGGGTTTCACCGAGCCGGGCCGTCAGATCCTCCACTGCACCTTCGGCTCGGTGCTCACCGACGCGACGCTCGGCGGCGAGGTGCGCGCCGTGCTCGCCGCCCACCCCGACACCTACACCGACATGCTCTGCGAGCACTTTGCCCGCCACCTGTCCGCCCTCGTCGCGGGCATGTGATATGGTGTCCAACAAATATCGAGTCGTCAACT
>CAZFDT010000030.1:0-58740 GCA_964518335.1 uncultured Phycisphaeraceae bacterium | reverse complement strand
AAGATGGCGTTGTGCATGGCGCACCGCAGCCAGATGACGCAACAGCGCCTGGCCATGGTGCGCCGACACGCCGAGCAGTGGGGCGGTCGAATCGGCGTGCGCTTCGCCGAGCCTTACAAGGAAGCCTGGTGGTGAGTCTGCGCTGAGGCGACACCGAGCAACTCGGCGGCGTTGTTGAAGAAAACGTCCTCGACCTGTCGATCCGTCAGTCGCTGCGACCAGCACGCCCACTTCATCGACCGCAGATGCTCGAGTCCGACGAGCACCGGATCGATCCTGCCGTAGGCCGGCGACCATATCGGCGTACGTTCGTCCACCCAGATGAACGAGTCGCCCGCCGCGAACGAGCGGCCGCGCAAATGGCTCACCCAGTAGTCCGAGCCGTACATCAGTCGGCGATGACCCATCACGCGCAGGATCGCTTCGTGCGCCACCGCTTCGCAGTTGGCGCTGCTGTCAAACCATAGATTGTCCAGATCGGCCAGATGCTCCAGCGCCTCGATGTTGTGCGAGGGCTGAAAGGCTCGACCGGAGTGGGCCAGGATCAGCCGCATGTTGGGATAGGTCGTGCAGTAGTGCCGAATCCATCGGATATTCGACGGATCAGCAATGGCGCGCTTCTTGACTAGGTGCAGCGTGATGACCCAGCCTTCCTCGTTGGCCACGCGCACGTGTGCTTCGGGAAGATAGGCGGGGATATCGGCGTCCCAGGTGTTGTCGCCTTCCGCATAGATGTGATAGCACTTGAGCCCGCACAGTCCCAGGCGTCGCACTTCGCTGCGCACCTGCTCGGGATCGTCCTGCGGCCGGACGAGATAAAGACCTCTGCAGCGCGACGTATGACCGCGCAGCGCCTGGTGCATCCACTGATTGGCCAGCCGCGGGTCGCCCTGCGCATCGGGCACGGGGATGAACAATGCATAGATGTCGCGGCCGGGATGGAGCGTGGCGATTTGCTGCGCGTAGTCGTCGTACCCCGCCGACACCGGTACGTCCTGAGCCACCACCGTGGCGTGGTCGGCGTGCCAGAGGTGACAGTGCGCATCGAAGATGCGGTCAGGCAGAAACGACGCCAGCTCTCGCTCGAAGAAATCCCGATCGGTGTCGCGCATGGTGGCGAAGTCCTCTCCGCGGTGGTGGACGGCCGCTGTGTTCCTATATGCTAACATTACACCGAGCCGGCACGGGCTTATTTATGGAAACCAATGATGCATTCAAATTGTTGTTATTACGCAATTTATGGTAATACTAGCGCGGCGATGATTGTGATTGTTCCTTCGTGGTGAGCCAATCTGCTTGCAGTATATACCTGCGATACTATATTGCAAGCACCTCCCGCGATCGGGTCCGTTTGCGGCGGGCTCGTGGCTTGGCACGTGAGCTTTCGATCCAGTCCAGGTGACGCCATGCGTAAGGAACTCTTCCTCGACGACCGCCAGATCGAGGCCATGGCGGGTTTGTCGCGGACCTTTCATCACCCGGTGGCGCATCCCGGCAATCCGGTGGTCACGGCCGAGCATCCGTGGGAAGGGTGCAACATCTCGCCGTCCACCGCGGTTTATGATCCCACCATCGACCGGTTCCGCGTGTGGTACCAGGTGTACTACACCCACGCCCATGCGCTGGCCACCCATGCCATCGATGATGTGCTGCTCCGCGACATTGGATTTCGATACGGCGTGGGCTACATGGAGTCGGCCGACGGCGTGCACTTTGAAAAGCCTCTGCTGGGTCGCGTGCGCTTTAATGATGCCGATACGAATCTCGCGATCCGAGGCTACTTTTCACCTTCGCCGCAAACCTGCATCTTCAATCCCGACGAGCCCGTTCCCCAGAAGCGGTACCGTCTGTGGGTGTGGGACGAGGCGCCACAGGGCCCGCAGCGCCACAGCCTGATCGGTATGAGCCAGTATGTCTCAACCGACGGGTATGACTGGCGCGGCTTTGAATGGAATGATGACGCCAGTGCCGATCCCCAGCCGTTCTGCTACGTCAAGCAGGTGGGCCAGTATCGATATCCGTACAGCATCGGTCCCAACGAGTGCAATGGGATCTACTGGGACCCGACCATTCAGCGCTTTGTCAATTATTGCCGCGCGTGGAACGGCTCGGTGCGAAGCCTGGGGAGAATGGAATCGCCCGACGGTATTCACTGGTCGCAGCCCACGCTGGTCGCAGCTCCCGATCTGCAGGATCCGTTCTTGTTCCAGTTTTACCAGGCCAAGGCCTATCGCAGCGGTGAGTTTGTGATCCTCTACGTCATGACATACGCGCCGGCCCAGGATCACCGGTGTGAGGTGCAGATCCTGGCGTCACGCGACGGCGCGCACTTTGACCGCGTCGGTGATCGACACGCGTGGATCGCCACCGGAGAGTCGGGCAGCTGGAATGCCGGCATGGTCTCCGCCGCCGCGCCCGTGTTGCACAAGGACAGGTTGTGGATCTACGCCATGGGCTCGCCGTGGCCACACAACGCTCAAGACCCCGACAGTGCGATCGGGTTGTTTCACCTGCGACCTGACGGGTACGTGTCGCTCGATGCGACAGATGCGGTCGGATCATTCACGACGCGGCCCATGGTGTGGACGCACGAGTCCATCCGTGTCAACGTTGAATCGTCGCGTGGCGAAGTTGCCGTCGAAGTGCTCGACGCCCAGCGCGCCAGACGGTTTCCCGATCATCCCGTATCCTTCTTCGACCATTATCCCGCAGGCATGTCGGGTTTTGGGCAAACCGATTGCGTGGCGTTTTCCGGTGATTCGCTCGAAGCCGATCTCCGCTTCCGCCAGCGATCCCTGGCCGAACTGAAGGGACATTACGTGCAGTTGCGGTTCTACCTTCGCAACGCGCGACTTTATTCGTGGTCGGTCGCCTGACCGCAGCACGAGTTCCTGACTCATCATGGAGACCAAGATGATGCCATGGCTGCTATGTTGGACTGCGTTGATCAGCTTCTTTGTCATGTGGCCTGCATCGAGCGTTCGTGCGCAAGAGCCGTTCGTCGTGACGCGATCGACCGGTCTCTACTTCGCTCCGCCCGAGTGCACGGTGGTGCTGCGTGATGGCGCGGGCTATCAGGAACGTTGGGCCGCGCATGAGTTTGTGGCCTATGTGCAGCGCGCGGATGAGGGCCGTACGCTGTTACCGCTGGCCTACGGTTCTGTGCCTGAAGGTTGGGCGGGTTCGGCGATCGTCGTGGGCGTCGCGGGCGAGCCGCCATTTTCAGAGGTGGACGCCAAGCTCATGCCGTTGCACGGGTTCACGATTCGCACCGAGCCCGGGCGCCTCGTGGTCATCGGCCAAAGTGAGCAGGGGGCCAGTAATGCCTTGTATTGGCTGCTGGATGCGAAGTTGGGCGTGCGCTGGTACATGCCCACGCGACTTGGCGAGGAGGTGCCGGTGCACAAGGGCATCACGATCCCCGCCATGAACGAGACGCTGGGGCCGGATATTCCGGTGACGACCGTCGATGCCCGCTACTACGGAACCAAGGGCAACCGCACTTCCAGAGGTCAGGCGCGCGATGACACGACGCGCCATATCTGGGATGTCACCGTGCCGCCCACCGAGGAGAACAAGCGCGACCATCCGGACTGGTTTGCACTGACCGATCGCAAGGAGATGCCGACCGAGCAATGGATGCTCGAGTTCATCTGGAAGGACGCGGGGGGACGCATCCGCAGTCAACAGGTATGCACGACGCATCCGGACGTGATCCAGATGTTCATTGCCGACGCTAAACGCTACTTTCGAGAGAATCCAGATATTCGCATGTACAGCGTGAGTCCCAATGATTATCACGATTTCTGCACTTGCGATCGGTGCGTGGCGCTGGATCGCGAGCTGGGCAATGGTCCGCTGACCAATCGCCTGGTGTACTTCTTCAACCAGATCGCCGAAGGGATCAAGGGCGAGTTTCCCGACAAGTATCTGGGCTTTACCGCCTACAGTTCGCACGTGGACCCGCCGACGACCGTCAAGCCCGATCCGATGATCTGGGCTTCACTGTGCTTCTTCGGCGGACGGGCCTGCTATCAGCACGCGATCGACGACGCGGCCTGCCCGATCAACCGCGCATGGAAAGCCACGGTGTTTGACGGCTGGGCCAAGCTGTGCGACAGCTTCGGCTACTACAGTTACTACGGCTACAGCGGCAAGTGGATGGGCCCACAGCTTCTGACACGCCACATCGCACGCGACCTGCGCCTGATGCGCGATCATGGTGGCACGCGGTTTCACGTGGATGGATGGTCGAACTGGGCGACGAACGCGCCGATGAACTACCTGATCCGCCGGATTGCATGGGATGTCGATGCCGATCCGGATGCCATTCTGGAGGAGTGGTATCGGGGCGTCTATGGTCCCGCGTATGAGCCGATGAAGCGTTACTGGAGCACGTTGACGCAAGGCCGGTATCAGGTCGAGCATGATGGCAGTGTGCCGGACCATCCTCACAAGATGTTCACGCGTGACATTCTCAATGAAGCGCGAGTGCAGCTTGAGCAGGCGGAGGCGGCGGTGGCATCGGCCGATGATCGCTATCAGCGGCGCGTAGCCATTGCGCGTGCGGGATATGAGTTCACAGAGGTGATGGCGACGGCGCACGTGCTGGCTGCCGAGGGCAAGTATCCGCAAGCCATTGCCGCGGGTCGTCGCGCGATTCAGGTTATCCGTGACACACGAAAGGTGGAGCCTGTGTCGTATGTCACGCCGTTGTTCCCGCGCGATGAGCAGGCGTGGGTGTGGTATCGCAGTTGGGATGGCAAGATCACGGCCGAGTCGATGACCGAGGACGTGATCAAGCGCTGGGAGCGTGAAGCGGCCGGAAAAAGCGACGCCATGGCGCAGTACGGCGAAGTGCTGCTGACTTTGCCGGAGGTGTGGGAGTTTCAGAAAGACGAGAATAACGTGGGCGTGCGCGAGCAGTGGCCTCGGGACCGTGCCCCGGCCGACGCGTGGCGATCCATCAGCACGCATGCGCCGTGGACGTCGCAGGAGTTTCCCGGGCGTTGGCATGGCGTGGGGTGGTATCGTCTGAAGTTGCCGCTGGACGCGCCTGCGGAGGGAAAGCTGTACCTGTACTTCGGCGCGGTCGATGGCTACGCCAGTGTGTGGGTCAACGGCATGGATGTGGGCCGGCAGGACAAGCCGCCGCAGATCATGTGGAACAAGCCTTTTGCGTTGGATATCAGTCGCGCCGTCAAACGCAAGGGGGACAACACGATCATCGTGCGCGTTCAGAAGAACGACCACGCGGCGGGAATCCACATGCCCACGGAGATACGCGTGGCCAGGCCATGAATCGTCCATCGCTTCACAGGTGCAGGTTGGACCAATCGGCCGTTCTGAGGAACGACAACGTGCAAACAGTCAATCAGGCGTCGCCATGGCGAGGCGTGGTGCCGATCACCCGCCGACCGCGCGGCCAGCAATGCGGCATCGTGCTGGGTGGATTCGGCACAGGAGGATTCGAGATCTGGGACGACGGGGGGTTTCATCTCTGGCAGATTTTCAACAACGGCACGTTTATCTACGGTCGCCATCGCACCGCGGTGCAGCCGATCATGCCGGCCACGGGACTGTTCTTTGCCGTGCGAGCCAGGACCGCGTCGGGCTCGGGGTTGTGGAAGCTTCACATGCCTCGGCACCAGTTCGACCAGTGGGTTGAAGAGCCATACCACGTGCCGATGCTGCGCTTTCCCGATGCCATTGCATTCAGTGGCAGGCAGCCGTTTGCCAGACTCGACTTCTCGCTGGCGGAGTGTCCGTTGGATGTGAGCATGGAGGCGTTTACACCGATGGTGGTTCACGATCTGGACGCGTCGGCATGGCCGGCGGCGGTGTTCACGCTGCAGTTGCACAACCGCGACAGAGCGGATGTGAGTGTGGCGGCCATCGGATCCCTGCAGAACGTCGGCGCCGATGGCGACGCGGCGACAGCGAGACATGAGATCGTCGCCACGGATCAGGGCCTGGCCCTGTTTTACCCGCCTCCCGCCGGTCGGGACGACCGCGGCGCGGGCTCCATGGCCCTGTCTGCGCATGGACCTGCGGAGGAACTGTCGTATTGCCGCAAATGGGCGGCCACGGATATCAATCCATCGTTGTTCTGGGCGCAATTGGAACGCGACAATCGCTTGGGCAATGACGAATCCAAGATTGCCCGCCGCATGGCGCTGGCTGCGGTCGCCGCCGAGATGGGCTGGCAGGGGCCCGATGGCCGGGCGTCCGACCTGACCCAGGCACAGCGAATCGAGCTGGCGGATCGTCTGCGCGAGATGGATGAGAGCCACGCCATCGAGCATTGGCTGCCGCACTACAAAGGCGGCGCGACGCGCAGCCCTCATGCGGATCGCGATCTTCTTCTGGAAACCATCGCCCAGCGGTTTTACGTGCAGCAACCGCTGTATGGCAGTGTGGCCAGAACGGTTCATCTCCGGCCGGGGCAGCGCCAGCAGATTCGCTTCATGCTCACATGGCACTATCCCAATCATGACGCCGTCGGCGCTGCAGCATGCGCTGACCGTTGTCGAATACCGGTGGATTCATCGCTGCTGCCCGAACCCATCGGGCATCGCTATGCTGCGTATGGCGATGATGCACTGGCCATCTCGCGGCGTTTTGCGCCGCAAGTGGACGAGCTTGAGGCATCGTCGTCCGCGTTCGTGGCGGCGCTGTACGACAGCTCGCTGCCGCCCTGGCTGTGCGACGCGATCAACGCTCAGTTCACATCCCTGGCGACGAACTCAATCTATGCGGGCAACGGCGACTTCGCACTGTGGCCCGGCTCGGGATGCTGCGGATTCGCGGAACTGGGGACCGGATTCTTCTCCTCGATTCCGCTGCTGCTGTTCTACCCCGACGCCGCCAAGCGCCAGCTTGAGCTGCTGGCGAAGCATCAGACTGAAGATGGGCGCATTCCGCATTCGCTGGCCAGGCGGTTTGATGATCCGACGCCGATTTACTATGACGACGATTACCTGAAGCTGCCGTTGCAGGTGTATCGCGACTGGGTCTGGACGGGTGACGACGCCTATCTGTGCCGCATGTGGCCGCGCCTCGTGAAGAATCTGCAGATCGCGCGCACACTGGACCTGGACGGCGACGGCATTCCCGACATGCGCGGTCATAATCAGGACTACGACCAGTGGATGATGTTCGGACTGGGCATCTATGCGGCGTCGCACTGGCCGATCGCCTTGCGCATGATGGCGTGCATGGGCCGCGCCGCGGGCGAGGCGGATCACTGTGACGCATGGGAAGCCGAAGCTCGCTGCGCCGCCGAACGCATCGACCACGCGCTGTGGATCGATCAGTGGTACGGCCTCTACCGCGACAGCCGCCTGAATGTCAGGTCCGACGCGCTGCTGGCCAACAATCTGTGTGGCGAGTGGTACGCCCGCATGGTGGGCATGACGCCGTCGTTGCCCGCCGAGCGCATCCGCCGCAACCTCACGTCGGTGTTCGAGCGCAACCGCATGCCGGGAACGGGTCTTCGCAACGGCTGGTTTCCTGACACCGAGCGCCGCCTCATCGGCATCCGCGATTGGCACTGGAATGTCTGCTGGCTCGGCGTCGAGTATGCTACCGCTTCGCACATGATCTATGAAGGGCTTGTCGAGGAAGGGTTGACCATCTGCCGGGAGGCCCATGAGCGTCATGACCGCCAGGGTCTGCGCTACAACCACTTTGAGTGCGGCGAGCACTACACCCGAGCGCTGACCGTGTGGAGCGTGCTGCTGGCGATCCAGGACTTCGGGTGGAACGCCGTGACGCAGTCGCTTCGGTTCCGTCCCCGGCATTCACCGCGTGATCACCGCAGTCCGCTGGTCTTGCCCACAGGCTGGGGCGTGGTGACACAGACGATGGATGCCGGGACGTGTCAATGGCGGCTGCAGTTGCACCAGGGAAGCCTGGCGCTGCGAGAGCTCGAACTGGCCTGGATGCCGTCGTCGCTCCACCTCGACGACCGATCCTTGACGTTCGACACGCGGGGATCGTCGATCCGACTTGGCCAGGCGGTGACTCTCCAGGCCGGCTCGCAACTCGAGGCGCGGGCGACACCACAGGCATGATCGGCAGCGGCCGCATGCCCATGACTCGAAAGGGCACGTCAGCAGATGAAGCTACTCTATCTTTCACGATCCGACGTGGAAAAGGCTCAACTGCCCATGGGGCAGATTATCGACGCGTTGGAGAATGCGTTTCGACAGAAGGGTCATGGTGAGGTGGAGATGCCTCCCAAGCCGGGCGTTCACCCGCTTCCCGACGCCTTCATCCACGCGATGCCGGCGTTCATCCGCGGGTCAGATTACGCCGGCGTGAAGTGGGTCAGCGGCTATCCACAGAACCAGGCGAGGAAACTCCCCTACATCAACGGGCTGCTCATCCTCAATGACGCACAGACGGGCATCCCGGTATGCGTCATGGACTGCACGTGGATCACGGCTGCGCGAACCGGCGCCGCAACGGCCCTCGCGGCGAAGTATATGGCCCGACCCGAATCCAAGTCAGTGGGGATTCTCGGCTGCGGCGTGCAGGGTGTCAGCAATCTTCAAGGGCTCCACGAGGTGTTCAATCTGGAATCGGTGCATGCTTACGACACCGTGGCGGAGTCGGCGGCGCGCTTTGCCCAGCGGATGCAGCAACAACTGAATCTGCGTGTTCGCGTGGTGGACTGTCCGCAGCAAGCGGTGCGCGACATGGACCTGGTCGTGACCGCCGGGCCGGTCATGCACCATCCGCACGCCACGATCCAGAAAGACTGGGTGTCGCCGGGAACATTCGTCTCCGCGGTTGACTTCGACTCCTATTGGGACCGATCGTCGTTACGGCAGTTCGACAGGATCATCACCGATGATCGGAGGCAGTTCGAGTACTACCAGACCCTCGGCTATTTCCAGTCGTTTCCCGCCCTGACCGGCGAACTGGAGGAGTTGGTCTGCGGTCGTCAGTCCGGACGTGAGACATCCAGTCAACGCACGTTGTGCGTCAACCTGGGGATCGCGATGGATGACATGGCGACCGCGCCTCTGGTGTATGAACTCGCCAGAGCGAAGTCGCTCGGCACGGAGCTGCCGCTGTAGGAGCAGAGCAGCCCCGCGAACTCGACCAGTGCAATCTCAGTAGAGGTGCGGTCATTTGCCGGTGTTGTTTGCGCTGCTTTCAAAGTGATCCGCCTTTCCAACAGCATGGCACGGACATGGCCATGGGTTTTGTATAATTCTCCCGCCCGATGGGGCCGAAGCATCACAAGCGCTCCGATTTCGCTGAGTCCGCGCGACGCCAAGTTGCGTGACGCTTGTCCCCGCGTCGGCGGCCACACATGCCTGCACCAGGTCACACGATGACAACACCCCCCATTCGTTCAGATTCGCTCCAGGCAGGCGTGGCCAGGAGCGACATCACGATCGACTCGAAGGACGCACGAGTCCACGACCGACTGTATGCCAAGGCACTCGTGCTCGACGATGGCGCGACGCGCCTCGCCCTCATTGCGATGGATGCGGTGGCGATCGGCGGCATCTGCGATATCCCTGACGACTTTCTGCCACGGCTGAGGGCGCGCATCGTGGATGAACTGGGCATCGACGGCGATCACATCGTGGTCCACGCCACTCACACGCACCCGCCCGACCGAATACTCTGTGACGATCCGCAGCAGGTGGAGCGCACCCTCGACGCCGTGCGACGCGCGTCTCAGAACCTGCAGCCGGTGTCGATGGGCGTTGGCAGCGGCATTGAGAACCGGATCGCCATCAACCGCATCCTGCGCACGCGCGACGGCGGGCATTGGACGATGCGCCAGGCGCATCCGTGTCCACCCGACGACGAGATCGCGGCGCTTGGCCCGCTCGATCCTCAGATCGGCGTGCTGCGCTTCGATCGGCTCGATGGGCGGCCGCTGGCGGTCGTGTTCAACTATGCGTGTCATCCGCTGATCGGCGTGCCGGGCGGGCACGTCACCGCCAACTATCCCGGGTTCGCCTCGGCGCTGATCGAGGACGCGCTGGGTCACGACGCGATGGCCCTCTTCATTCAGGGCGCCGCCGGTGACGTGACCGAGCTGCTCTACAAGGACAACCATCAGCCGCGCGATGCGACCACGGTCGGGCACATGCTTGGCCACAGCACCCTCGCAGCCTGGTCGCGCATCGCCACCGCCCCGGCGGCACGCCTCAAGGTGATCAGCCAGACGATCGCGCTGCCCCGCCGCACCGATCAGACGCAGCGCATCGAAGCCCTGCGCCAGGAGCAGGCGCGGCTGCTCACATCGTTGCGATTCACCAGCCTCAACCTCAAGTCGTTCGTGCCCCTGTACATCCAGTATGCCTTGAATCCCCGGCATCCGGCGGACTACGCGTATCGGTACATGCACGAGCAGCAGTTCGGCGCAACGGGCCTCGACGAGTTGGACAAGACCAACCGCCAGCACCTGCAGAAGTACATCGACAACGTCCACGTGATGGAGCGCCTGGCGCGGATCGAGGACGCCATCGCCACGCACGAGCGACACCGGGCGATCAATGACGCGGCGGGCCAGCCCACGATCCAGGCCCAGGTCCAGGGCATTCGGATCGGTGACGCGGTCCTGATCACCGCCCCGATCGAAGTGTTGACCGAGGTGGGCTTGAACATCAAACGGGCCTCCCCATTCGCGCACACGTTCATCGCCGCGTTCTCCAACGGTTACATGCACTACGGCCCGCCCGCGGCCGACTACGACAAAGGCAGCTACGAAGTCACGGAGTGCTTTCTCGCGCCCGAGTGGCAACAACTGTTTGAGCACACCATCGCCGACATCCTGCAGCGGCTGTGACGCCGCACTTTGGCCCGCGCGGACGATCGCCGGTATGATCGCCCGGCATACGGGCGAGTGTTTGCAGCGCGGTGTCGGTTCTTGATCCCGCCTTGCCAGGAACCATGATGATGATCAGGCAATCGTTCTGTTACCCGATGTTCGTGTCGGCGACCATGCCGCTGGACGAGTTGTGCCGCCACGCCAAACGGATCGGCTACGAGGCGGTGGAACTGTGGGGGCGCGGGTCCAACTTCCACGTGGTGATCGAGTCGGCGCGCCGCCACGGGCTGGCGGTGGCCAGCATGTGCGGGCACGAGTCGTTGGGCAACGGCCTGAACAAGCCCGAGAACCACGACCGCATCGAGGCCGAGCTGCGCCAGTCCATCGACATCGCCGCCGAACACGCCATCCCCGGCCTCATCTGCTTCAGCGGCAACCGACTGCCCGATCAGAGCGACAGCGAAGGGCTTGTCGCCTGCGCCAGGGGGATCAAGCGCATCGTCGGCTATGCCCATGAAAAAGGGGTGAATCTCAACCTGGAACTGCTCAACAGCCGCGTGGACCATCCGGGCTACCTGGCCGACCGCACCGACTGGGGCCTGGCGTGGTGCGAGATGGTTGGCAGCGAGCGCGCCAAGCTGCTGTTCGACATTTATCACATGCAGATCATGGAGGGCGATGTGATTCGTTCGATCCGCCGCGCCGGGGCGCGCATCGGTCATATTCACACCGCCGGCAACCCCGGCCGGCAGATCTTCGACGACACGCAGGAACTCAACTACCGCGGCATCTGTCGCGCCATCGCGGCCACGGGCTACGGCCTGTTCGTCGGCCACGAGTTCCGGCCTCAGGGCGACCCGGTCGCCGAGCTCGAGGCGGCCTTCACGATCTGCCGTCAGGCATAGGCGTCACACCGACGCGCCGCGCGCACCTGTCGCCGGGTCCACAGCAGCACACCGGCGCCCAGCAGTGTCGCGCTGGCGGGCTCGGGAACGACCGCCAGGCCGAACTGTGCCTCGGCTTCGTGGATCGCCCGATCGTAAGTCGCGTCGTCCAGACCCTTGTGGAAGAGCACCCAGATCGAGTCGGACGTGTTGAGCCCCAGCGAGGCGATCTGCAACTCCAGCAGGTACGCGCCATCGGAGGGATCGCCGCCGAGGTCGGTGTGGAGCTGAAAGATCGGGTGACTGTGCAGGATGCCGGAGGCGTTGGTCGTGCCCACGCCATCGGGTAGGGTCTGGGTGCCGCTGCTTCCGGTCACGTCGATCGAGTCGAGGCTGGCGTTGAGGACGCGGATGTAGTCGTTGGCGGCGGCGGCGAACTTCTGGCCGTCGGGCAGCGCGTCGTCGAACTCGTATAGAGGCCCGACGCTGACCAGGTCAAAGGTACGGGTGCTGCCGAGGTCTTCGCCCTCGAAGCCGGGGAACAGCGCCCGCCACGTGGTGGTGGGCTTGGTGAACGCATAGTTCTCGTGGCTGACGCGCAGGTTGTACTGCTCGGGGTGGAAGTGGATGTCCAGGCCGTCGAGCTCGATCTCGATGTCGGGGTGATCGTCGTCGTGATCGTGCTGGGCCAGCGCGGGGCTGACGAGCATGGCGGCAATGAGGAAGGCGGTCAACTGTCGAAGCATGGTGTTTCTCCCTGGTGAGGATTACTTGGCAAACGTCGGGTCCATGAGGTTCCTCTGTGCGTTGGGCATGACTTCGTCGATGCGGATAGCCTTGGCGTGTCCGTCGAGGAAGCCGTAGTTGCTCACGGCGTCGCGTGAGGCGGCCTTGCCGGTGACGGCGTGGGTCTGCACCTGCAGGGCGGCCTCGGCGGCGATGGCCGACGGGTCGTTGCCCGACGCCAGCCAGAGCGACACGTGGGTGTGGTCGCTGCCGGCGAAGTCGCCGGTGTAGGCCATGATGAGCAGGTGGATGAGGCGGGAGGGTTGCTTGACCTGGTCGAGTCGAGTGGTGCGTTTGCTCAGGGGCGCAAACTCGGTGAGGTAGTCGTTGACGCCGTAGCTGGTGCGGCGGAACTGCGACGCGGTGCCGGGCACGGGCGTGCCGCCGCCAATTCCGGGGGCGGGGCGCCAGTGCGGGCTGGTATCCAGAGGCGAGCGGGCCTTGATCTCCTGGCCGGCGCCGCTGTCCTGGTGGCTGGTCCAGTATTGCTTGAGGGTCTTGATCCAGGCGGTGTCCTCGTTGGCGTGGACGCCGCCGTGGGCCAGACCCACGTCGATGAACCGGCCCTTGTAGTCGTTCATGTAGAGCCAGTGGGCGGTGGAAAGCTGGCGGAGGTTGGACAGGCACTGCATGGCCCTGGCCGAGTGCCGCGCCTGGCCCAGGGCGGGCAGGAGGATGCCCACGAGCAGGGCGATGATCGAGATGACCACCAGCAGCTCGATGAGGGTGAAACCCCGGAAGGGTCGCGGCGGAGATTGATAATGCGATCTCATTGGCGACAAAATGATAACGCCGTCGCAATAACTGTCAAGCCCTGTTGCGAATCGGTTATCACCGCGGGGCGGGGTGAAATCCCGGGCCCGACGCCCGAAATTCCAAACCCATCCCAGGCGCAACAATCCCGAGGTGCACCGGGCGGCGCACGGGCGCGCCCGCGACTTGGGCATTGGGGCATGCGGGTTGGTTTCGGATTTCGGGCTTGGGGCTTGGGGCTTGGGATGTCCAGCAGGCATCGTCGTCATCGCGCCGGGTGATAAGATGCCCGGCGCGATGAGCGACCCTGTGGCGGCACGAGTGCTGGAGGTGGAGGCGGTGGCGGCGGGCGGGCCGCCGTGGATCGGCGCCGCGCATCGACGTGCTGCAGTGGACCGACAGTGGCTCATCGCCGCCGCCGTCATGCTGGCGTCGGCGACAACGCTCTTCGGGTGGCGGGCGCTGCTGCACGTGCTCGTGGCGGTCATGGCGTCCACGGCCATGCACCTGGTGCTGGTCATCCTGCTGCGGCGGAGGCGGCGCAGCGAGGGACTGGGGCACATGTCGATCTGGCTGGGGATGATGACGGGCCTGTCGCTTCCCCTGACGCAGGACCACACGCTGCCGCTGCTGGCGGGTGCGGCGACGGGGGCGCTGCTGCACGTGGTGGGTCGATCCCACCCGTTGCGGGTCCACCCGCTGGCGGTGACGATGCTGGCGCTGTGGCTGGCGCCGCAGGCGCTGCTGCCGGCCGAGGACGCGTGGGTGGGTCGGTCGGCGATGGAGCCGATCGACGCGGTGCTCAGGCCGTCGCACCTGGGCGTGGGCGACGTGTTCGAGCTGGTGGGCGGCACGAGCTACGAGCCGTGGTGGCGCAGCGGCTCGGCGCAGTTGCCCGCAGGGATCAGGCGGGAGAGCTTCGACGACTCGTTGTGGCGACATCGGCACGAGGTGCTGACGCAGCGGTCGTGGCTGGTGAGCATGTTGAGCAGCGGCGAGCTGCCGCGGTTCGAGGAGATGATGATCGGCGCCGTGCCGGGGCCGGTGGGGGCGACGAGCCCGGCCCTGCTGATCCTGTTGGGGATCTGGCTGATGTACCGCCGGCTGTCGTGGTGGCCGTTGCCGCTGCTGGCGCTGCTGGGCGCGCTGGTGACGTTGGCGTTGATGCCCGTGCCGGGCGAGGGGGCGCAACTGGGTCAGTCGCCGGGGGTGACGGCCGGGTGGGGCACGGTGGCGCGGCATCTGGGGGCGCTGGGCCCGGCGGCGGCGGTGACGCTGGCGGCGTACCTGGTGCTGGCCTCGCCCCTGCCGCTGATCGTGATGATCCACGCCCCGCTGACGATGCCGTTGACGGCGCGCGGCCGGGCGGTGTACGCGCTGATCCTCGGCTCGCTGACCATGGCGGCGATGTGGCTGCTGGCCACACCCATGGCCGCGTACCTGGGCCTGGTCGTCGCCGGCCTGCTCAGCCGCATGCTGGACAACCTCCACGCGGGGCCGTTTGCGCGGTGAGCGACGAACACCGCCACGTCGCCACACGCAATCCCGCAAGCGTCATCGCTCGCACCCGACGTGATGGCGTGGCGGCGCTGAGCATCCTCACATGTTCCACTCGACGCGGCACACGTCGCCCACATAGTGGATGCGAATCTTGTTGGTCACGCCGCTCGTGCCCAGGGGTTCGCCCTTGGCGATGACCACCGGGTCCCCTTCGTCGGCCCAGCCCTGGTCGAGCATGACGCGGTCGAGTTGATTGAGCCAGCTTTCCGAGTCTTTGGGCGCGTCCATGTGGATGGGATGGACGCCGAAGAGCAGGTTCATCTGCCGCAGTGCCGCGCGGTCGCTGCTGGCGGCGAGGATGGGCACGGACAGGCGGTTCTGCGAAAGATACCGCGCCCCGCCCCCGAGCTGGCTCCACGTCACCACCAGCCGCGCGTCCATGTCGCGCACGATCACGCTCACCCCATGGGCCAGTGCAGCGGTCCGGTACTTGGTGTCCTGCAGCTTCTTCGGCGCCGTGAACCACTTGCCCGGCTGCGTCCGCATGTGACCCTCGCTGGCGGCGATGATCCGACGCATCGTGTTCACCGCTACCACCGGGAAACGTCCCACCGCCGTCTCCCCGCTGAGCATCACCGCGTCCGCGCCGTCAAAGATCGCGTTGGCCACGTCGCTCGCCTCGGCGCGCGTCGGCGAAGGATCGGCGATCATGCTCTGGAGCATCTGCGTCGCCACGATCACCGGCTTGCCGTGGTCGTGCGCCAACTGAATGATCCGCTTCTGGATCACAGGCACCTCCGCCAGGTCCATCTCCACGCCCAGATCGCCTCGCGCCACCATCAGCCCGTCGGCGGCGTCGAGGATCGCCTCCAGGTGCTCCAGCGCCTGCGGCTTCTCGATCTTGGCGACGATCGGCAGGCGCCGCCCCGTCGCGCGGCTTCGCCCGCGCTGCGACAGATGACCCTTCAACGCAATGATGTCGGCCGCCTGACGCACGAACGACAACGCCAGAAAGTCGATGTCGTGCGCCACCGCCCAATCCACGCACGTCATGTCCCACTCGGTCAGCGACGGCGCCGACACCGCCGAGTCGGGCAGGTTGATCCCCTTGCCCGACGTCACCAGCCCGCCGTGCGTCACCGTGCACGCCAGCCGCGCCCCGACGGGGTCCTTGTCCAGCGCCAGCATGCGGATCGCCCCGTCGTTGATCAGCACGCGCTGACCGGGGCTCACGTCGTCGATCAGCGACGCCAGCGTGCTGCTGAATACCGCGGCGCCTCCCGGCTGCGGCGCCGCCGCCACGATCGGCTCGCGCACGAACTCCACACGCTGACCCATCGCCAGCTCGACGCCGCCCTCGACCACCTTGCCCACGCGAATCTTCGGACCCGACAAGTCGCCCAACGCCCCGACCGGGATGCCCGTCGCCTCGCCCGCGGCGCGCACCAGCGACAGCGTCCTCTCGAACTGATCGAGCGTGCCGTGCGAAAAGTTGATGCGAAACACCCGCACGCCCTCGCCGATGAGCTTCACCAGCGTGTCCACGTCGGCGCACGCCGGCCCGACGGTGGCGACGATCTTCGTGAGGATGTGGTGCTTCCCCTCGCCCACGCCGGGGATTGTACCGTCTGCACGGCGTTCGTCGCACCTGGCGAGCCCCCGGCCGCAGGTCCGCCCCCCGCGGGGGCAACTACCCGTCGCCACTGCATTTGCAGCCGCCTATGATTGACAGGTGGACGCCCGCGATTAAGCTGGTTCGCAGGTCACGTCGAGCAGTAAACCATTCAGTGCAAAGGACTCCCGTCATGGCCGAATCCGAATCCAAGCACGCCGGCTTCTTCCGCACTCCGGTGGGCATCATCGTCGTCGCACTCATCCTTTTCCTGGGCAGTCTGCTCGCCACCGCCCTGGCGATCGTCGGCTCCACCGCCGTCATGGCCGACGACACCCTGGGTCGATTCGCCGGCACGTTACTCGGCGCACTCTACTTCGTCCCCGCCCTCCTCATGAATGTCCTGGCCTGGTTGGGCCTGGTCGTCGGCGGCATCCGCTGGGCCATGTTCGGACCCAACAACACCGACCTCAAGAACCAGGCCGCCGCCGACCCCCAGCAGCAGCACCTGCTCCGCGTCATCGCCGACCGTCTGCTCATCAGCGAGACCGCCAAGCGCATCACCTACCGCAAGCAGGACCGCGAGGCCCTGCGTCAGGCCATCCGCGAGGACATCGACAAGGGCGACTTCGACACCGCCATGGTCCTCGTCGAGGAGATGGCCACGACGTACGGCTACCGCGAGGAGAGTGAGGTCTTCCGCGAGGAGATCACCAAGGCCCGCCAGGCCGACCGCGAGGCCAAGATCGACGCCGCCCTCGCCAGCCTCAACGCCATCATCGCCCGTCACGATTGGGACGCCGCCGCCGCCCAGGCGTCGAAGACTCAACGCCTCTTCCCCGACTCGACCAAGACGCGCAACCTCACCCGCACGGTGCAGCAGGCCCGCGAGCAGCACAAGCAGAACCTGGAGCGCGAGTTCCTCGCCGCCGCCAGCCGCGACGACGTGGACCGGGCCGTCGAATTGCTCAAGGAGCTGGACCGCCACCTCACCCCCGAGGAGGCCGAGCCGTTCCGCGAGACCGCCCGCGGCGTCATCGGCAAGAAACGCGACAACCTCGGCGTGCAGTTCAAGCTCGCCGTCCACGACAAGGACTGGACCACCGCCGTCCGCGTCGGCGAGCAGATCATCCGCGAGTTCCCCAACACCAAGATGAGCGAGGAAGTGCGCGGCCGCCTCGACCTCCTCCGCGAACGCGCCGCCGGCCAACAGGCCGCCCGCGAACGCGAACTGGCGTGACCGCTCGACCACCGCGTCACGCATCCCCTCGCCGCCATCGGCCCCCATGGCGAGTTAGGTCGCGCGGTAGCCGACCACCATTCTGGCGGTGTGTATCACATGGGCGACGCAACGAAAAGGGTTCGGTGGTCGGCCCGATACCCGCCCCGGTCCTTGGGCCCCCCGGGTCCCCCTTCGGGGTATGCGACCCCGTGAGCGGGCGTCGAGGCGGGCTTGAACGGCGGCGGCGGCGTGGTAAAATGTTTGGACTATGATCGGGTGCGGCGGCAGCGCCGTAGCCGAGTGTTCTTTGACATGTGAACGCGGACCGCGGACCGCGGACCGCCGGTGCGGCGAAGCTGGGCGGGTGCGTTCGTTAGGGTGGTGCGGATGAAGTGCGGATGCTTCGACGACACCACAGGGCAGCGCCAGTGCGGATGAAGTGCGGATGCGCTGCGCGCCGCCAACGCAGCGCCGCGAAGACTCGGCCCCGACTACGCCAAGTGGCCGCCCGGAAAGTCGGGCAGCCTGCCGTGGCGCGCGAAAGCGGGGATTTGATGGTCTATGCGGGGTTTGGTATGCTTTCAAGGCTCGGCATGAGCCAGACCGCGTCGCGGTCAAGCGCGGGGCGATTGCTGGGGAAAGGACTCGGCGTTGGCGAAGAAAAGCAAGAGCAGTTCCCGCCCCGCGGCCGGTCGCAGCAAAGCGGCCAAGACCACGTCGGCGAAGGCCGGCAAGGCCGCCGCCTCGAAGCCCGCCGCGCGCAAACCCAAGGCAGCGTCGAAAGCCAGGGCCGCGACCGCGGTGAAGGCCAAGGCCAAGGCTGCGCCAGCCAGGAAAGCCCCGGCCAAGGCGAAGCCGCCGGCCAAGCCCGCGACCAAGGCCGCGGCCAAGCCTGCCGCCAAGCCCGCGCCGCCGGTGGTGGCCAAGCCCGTCGTCAAGTCGCCGCCCGCGCCGCTGCCGCCCATGGCCGTGCCGCACGCCAGCAACAACGGCGACTTCGCTTCCTTGCCCGTCGAACAGCTCCGCAAGGTCAAGAGCGGGCTGAGCAGCAAGGACCGCGCGCACTTTCGCCAGCTTCTGCTGGAGAAGCGCGCCGAGCTCGTCGGCGACGTCAAGTCGATGCACGACGGCGCCCGCCAGGCCAGCGGCGGCAACCTCTCGCACATGCCCGTCCACATGGCCGACATCGGCTCGGACAATTACGACCAGGAGTTCACCCTGGGCCTGGTCGAGTCGGAAGCGAAGCTGCTGCGCGAGATCGACGAGGCGCTGATCCGCATCCGCGAGGGGTACTACGGCGTGTGCATGGTCAGCGGAAAACCCATCGCCCGCGCCCGCCTGGAGGCCAAGCCCTGGGCCAAGTTTTCGATCGAAGTGGCGCGCGAGATGGAGCGGCGCGGCCTGCGCTGATGTAAAGCCGCGACCAGTGGTCGCGCTTTCGCCCAATCGGGCCGACCGGAACCATCACCGGCGTCCAACGAAGAGCGCGACCATGGGTCGCGGCTTTACAGGGGCGGGGACCGTGATGACGCACCACGAAGTGACGGTGATGTTCCTGTCGCTGGGCGTGCTGCTGGGCGCGGCACGGCTGCTGGGTGAGCTTGCGCGGCGTCTGCAGCAGCCGGCGGTGCTGGGCGAGATCCTCGCGGGCATCCTGCTGGGGCCGACGATTCTGGGCTGGGTCTGGCCCGAGGTCCATCTTTACCTGTTTCCGCAAGTCGGGGCCAACCCCATTGTTCACGAGGGCCTCACTACGCTCGCGGTCGTGCTGTTCCTGCTGGTCGCGGGCATGGAGGTGGACCTGTCCACGATCTTCCGGCTGCGCGGCCAGGCGTTCATCATCGGGTTCAGTGGGCTGGCGCTGCCGTTCGTCATCGGGTTCGGACTCAGCCAGTTCATGCCCGATTTCCTGGGTAAGGAGCCGGACGCGAGTAAGCTCGTGTTCTCGCTATTCCTAGGCATTGCGCTGGCGATTTCGGCCCTGCCGGTCATCGCCAAGACGCTAATGGACCTGAACCTGTTCCGCAGTGATCTGGGCATGGTCGTCATCGCCGCGGCGATCTTTCACGACATCGTCGGGTGGGTGGTGTTCGCGATCATCCTCTCGCTGATGCAAAGCGGGCAGGGCCAGGGCGACGCCAACGGCATCTGGCTGACGATCGCGCTGACGCCGCTGTTTGCGATCCTTGTCCTGACGGTCGGACGGTGGGCGATTCACCGCAGCCTGCCCTGGCTGCAGGCGCACACGAGCTGGCCGGGCGGCGTGCTGGGCTTCGCCATGGTGCTGGGCCTGCTGGGCGCGGCGTTTACCGAGGCCATCGGCATCCACGCCATCTTCGGCGCGTTTATCGTCGGCGTCGCCCTGGGCGACTCGCCCCGCCTCCAGCAACGCACCCGCGCCACCATCGAGCAGTTCATCGCCTTCATCTTCGCGCCGCTCTTCTTCGCGTCCATCGGCCTGCACATCAACTTCATCACCCACTTCGACTGGAAACTCGTGCTGGTCATCCTCGTGATCGCCTGCATCGGGCAGATCATCGGCTCATCGATCGGGGCGCAACTGGTGGGTTTTCCCAAGCGTCAATCTTGGGCGATGGGCTTCGCCCTTAACGCCCGCGGCGCGATGGAAATCGTGCTCGCCCTGCTCGCACTGCGCTACGGCGTGATCGGTGAACGGCTGTTCGTGGCGCTGGTGATGATGGCGCTGGTCACCTCGATCATCGCCGGGCCGTTGATGCAGCGAGTGCTGCAGCGGCACAAGCCGGCGCGGTTCCGCGACTATCTCAACGGCAAAGCGTTTCTGCCCGATCTGGCGGCGCAGTCGCGCGACGATGCGATACGCGAGCTCGCCGCTGTCGCCGCCGCGGTGATGAATCAGAACCCGCAGTACGTGCAGGAGTCGGTGCTCAAGCGCGAGCAGACGATGACGACCGCGCTGCCGGGCGGACTGGCGATCCCGCACGCGCGGCTGGTGAATCTGGACAAGCCGCAGGTGGCGGTGGGGATATCACCGACGGGGATTGAGTGGGACGCCGCCGATGGCAAGCCGACACGATTGGTCCTCATGGTGCTCACGCCTTTCGAGGCCGACGAGGTGCAGCTCGAATTGCTGGCCGACATCGCGCGGACGTTTGTCGATCCCGAGATGATCGGCCAGGCCGCCGAGTGCGAGGGTTACACGCGGTTTCTGGCGCTGCTCAACATCCAGTCGCACGAGTCGGCGGCGTCGGAGAACGGCGCGGCGTCGGCGGCGTGAATCGCGCCCGGACCCTACAATCCTGCCGTGACCACCGCCATGACCAGCGAACAGGACGTGCCCGCCCCGGCCGCCGCCGAACGCTTCCCGGCCCTGCGACGACCGGCGGCAGTGATCCTCTTCGTGACGCTGACGCTCGTGACGCTGGTGGCCGATCTGGCCTCAAAATACGCCGCCTTCGGCTACGTCGCCGGCGTGCCCGTCGTGGTGGACAGCCTCGACCCGACTCGCGTGATCCAGCGCGGCGACCCGCTGCGCTTGCCCGTCGATCACCAGCCGGTCGTCGTGCTGCCCGGGATCCTGTCGCTCAAGCTCACGACCAACACCGGCGCGGTGTTCGGCATCGGCAAGGGCGGCAAGTGGTTTTTCGTGCTCGTCAGCATCGGCGCCGTGGGGATGCTGGGCTGGTTCTTCGCCCGCAGCCGCGGCGATGCGTGGGTGATGCACGCTGCACTTGCCCTGACGCTGGCCGGGGCGCTGGGCAACCTGTACGACCGGGTGCGCTACAACGCCGTGCGCGACATGCTGTGGATGCTGCCGGAGGCGACGCTGCCGTTTGGCCTGCGCTGGCCGGGCATGAGCGGAGGCCACGGCAGCGACCAGGTCTGGCCGTGGATCTTCAACATCGCCGACGCGGCGCTGGTGGTAGGCGTCGTGACACTCGTGCTCGTCACGTGGTGGCACGAGCTGCGGTCGAAACGAACTGCTCGATCAGCCGGCGGGTGATGGCGTCGTCGCCGCCGCGCTCGGGGTGCCATTGGACGCCGAGGTAGAAGGGGTGGGCGGGATCGTCGATGGCTTCGATGATACCGTCGGGCGCGCGGGCGATGGTGCGCAGTTGGCCGGCGTCGGCGACGGCCTGGTGGTGGCTGGAGACGACCTCGCCGGTGCGGCCGTCGTCGAACGTCACGGCGTGGCGGCGGTTGCCGGCATGGGCCGCCGCGGCGTCGCCCAGCACGTCGGGCAGGTGCTGGTGGAGCTTGCCGCCGCGGTGCAGGGCCATGAGCTGCATGCCCAGGCACACGCCCAGCACGGCCGCCCCCGGCCGGAGGCGGTCCACTGCAGCGAGCAGGGCCAGCTCGAACGCCTGTCGCCCGGTGTCCATCACCTTGGCCGCCGGGTGCGTCGCCTCGCCGAACATCTCGGTCGCCGGGTCGTCCCCGCCGGTGAACACGAAGCCGTGGCACGTCGCCGCGTAGCGTTCGACGTATTCAACCTGATGCGGAAGGATCACCGGCATGCCGCCCGCTCTCGCCACCGCTTCGGCATACGCCGACGCGCACTCGTAGCGCGGCGTCCCCCTGGCGGTGACGCCGACGTCGGGCGTGATGCCGATGATGGGTTGCGTCATGGGCGCCAGTGTACGTCTGCGGCAACGAAAGTGTTACGATGGAGATATGGACCTGGCTTTTCAGAAGTGCATCGATCCCGATTGCGGCGCGACCTTCGGCGTGGACGAGGTCCACGTCGGCTGCCCCGCGTGCGCGAAACGTGCCGGCGGCGTGCAGTCGCTGCTGGACATCCAGTACGACTGGGACCGCCTGGCGACGCCCAAGAGCTTTGCGTTCTTCGAGCATCGCTGGCAGACCAAGGGCGAGCACGGCGAAGGGGCACTGGACTTCTCCGGCGTGTGGCGCTTCCGCGAGCTGATGCCGTTCTTCAATCGCGAGGACGACATCGTCACCGTCGGCGAAGGTCGCACCAATCTGCAGGATGCGAAGCTGCTGGCGAAGCACTTGGGCATGACCCCCGGCCGGTTGTTCCTGCAGTACGAGGGACTGAATCCCTCGGGCAGCTTCAAAGACAACGGCATGACCGCCGCGTTCACCCACGCCCGCATGGTCGGGGCCAAGCGCGTGGCGTGCGCGAGCACGGGCAACACCTCGGCTTCCCTCGCGATGTACTCCTCGCTCTCTGAGCTTCCGGGGGTGGTCTTCATCGGCAGCGGGAAGATTGCCTACGGCAAGCTGTCGCAGGCGCTGGATTACGGGGCGACGACGCTGCAGATCCAGGGTGACTTCGACGCCTGTCTGCGCCGCGTGCGGCAGATCGCCGTGGACCGCAAGGATCTGGGCATCTACCTGATGAACAGCGTCAACCCCTTCCGACTGGAAGGGCAGAAGTCGATCATGTTCCGCATTCTCGAGGCGATGAACTGGGACGTGCCGGACTGGGTCGTTGTGCCCGGCGGGAACCTGGGCAACTGCAGCGCGTTCGGCAAGGCGTTCGCCGAGCTGCACGCGCTGGGCCTGGTCAAGCGCATCCCGCGTCTGGCGGTGATCCAGGCCGCCGGCGCCAACCCGCTGCACGAGCTGGTCAACGACCGGGGGCTGGCGTGGAACGGCGGACGCTGGGATCGCAAGCTTGCCGCCGAGTATTACGCGCAGCAGGACGCCAGCGATGTGCACGCTCACACCATCGCCAGCGCGATCGAGATCGGTCGGCCGGTCAACCTGCCCAAGGCCCTGCGCGCCCTGGAGGTGATGAACGGCGTCGTGCGCCAGGTCGATGACGAGACGATTCTCGAACACAAAGCCATGGTCGGCCGGTACGGCTTCGGGTGCGAGCCGGCCAGTGCAGCAAGCGTCGCGGGAGCCCACATGCTCCTCGAGGAGGGCGTCATCGCCCCCAGCGATCGCGTCGTGTGCATCCTGACCGGCCACGGCCTCAAAGACCCCGACGCCACCGTGAAGTATCACACCGGCATCGACATCAAGGCCGTGCAGGACAAGGCCCCGCACCACGACCCGCACGGCGCGCTGAGCAATCGCCCCATCCCCGTCCCCGACGATCTTGACGCGATCATCAAGGCGATCGCGCCAGGAAATGCCGACAAGATCACGGCAAGTCCAGCGTCAACAAAAGACCCGTTCAAACACGTGCCCGTGAACGAGTACTGAAATCGATCAGAGGTCCGTCGGCGACTGATGAACCGCGTCCCAAAGCTGCAGGAATGTCGGGCGAACGTACTCGTGCAGTGCTTCCACGAACGATCGCTTGATCTCCAACGTGCGGATCAACTCCTGCACGTCACTGAGGTCTTTCAATCTGCCCGGGTTGGTCATGCCCGACGCCAGCTTGAGTTCGAACAGGGTAGGAAGGTTGATATAGCGGATGCCGTCGATCGTGATCGAGCGTTCATCGGGCTGTGGAAACGCGACCGGTTTGGGCTTGCCGTCGCCGGGGAATTGGCCGGCGACGAGAAACTCCACGCGGACGCCCGTATCCGTGTCCCGAAGGTTCTTGCTGCCGGTGAAAGCAGGGACGTACCCCAAGCCCTCCAACGCACGGTGGATCCGCTCCAGCCCCTCACTGGTCACGAGAATATCAACGCCCACTGTTGTACGGTCGTATCCGTGGGCGACCAACGCCATCCCACCCGCAACAGCATATGCGACGCCCAAGCTGTCCAGCCGGGACGTGATCGATCGAAGAGTCTGAAATACCGCGTCCTCACGCATGAAGAACCTCTCTGCCTGCATGAGTGCGGGTGAGCCACCCCGTCGCATGCTTTGCTCAAAGGGTTCGGTCACGTTGCTATTGTAGCTGATCCTCGAGGAATCACCGTGGAAAAGGAACAGGCGGACATTGCGATCGTCGGTGGCGGGGCGGCTGGGCTGGCGGCGGCGATCTTCGCCGGGGAGGCGGCCCACGATGCGGGCGCCGCGATGCGCATCGTCGTCCTCGACGGGGCGCCGCGCATTGGTGCGAAAATCCTCGTCTCCGGCGGCGGCCGGTGCAACGTCACCCACGACCGCGTCACCCCCGACGATTACCACGGCCCACGCCCGGTGGTCCGCAACATCCTCCGCCACTTCGACGAGCGCGCCACCGTCCGATGGTTCGAGTCGATGGGCGTCGGCCTCAAACGCGAAGACACCGGCAAGCTCTTTCCCGTCAGCGACGACGCCCATACCGTCGTGGACGCTCTGCTCAATCGCTGCAGTGAACTTGGCGTCACGGTGCTGACGGGCCATCGCGTCACGGCCGTCGCCGCAGCCGTCCACGGCTTTTCCGTGACGACGCCGCGAACCGATGTGGCCGCCACCCGCCTCATCTTCGCCACCGGCGGCCGCTCCCTGCCCCGCACCGGCAGCGACGGCTCGGGCTGGGACATCCTCCGGCGACTGGGCCACACGGTCACGCCCACTTACCCCGCGCTCGTGCCCCTCGTGCTCGACGACGCTTTCTTCCACGCCCGGATCGCCGGCGTGTCGCACGATGTGGAACTGGCCACCTTTTCCGATGGCAAGCTGATCGATCGCCGCGCGGGCAGCCTGCTGTGGACGCACTTTGGCGTGAGCGGCCCGGTGGTGATGGACGCCAGCCGGTTCTGGGTGATGGCCCACGCGCAGGGCCGCTCTGTCGAACTGCGCTGTTCGCTGCTGCCGGTGTCTTTCGAGGAGATGGAGCGATGGCTGATCAACTCCGCCAGGCGCGAGCCGCGTCGGCCTGTGGCCGCGGTGCTCGCCGGCCGCCTGCCGCGCCGCCTCGCCGAGGCGCTGGTGCAACACCTGCGCATCACATGCGTCATGACCGAGCTGCCGCGCGACGCACGCCGCGCTCTGGTGCATGCGGTGACGGGGTTGCAGTTGCCCGTCGTCCGCGACCGAGGCTGGAACTACGCCGAAGTCACTGCCGGCGGCGTCCCCATGTCTGAAATCGACCACCGCACCATGGCCTCTCGCCTCGTTCCCAACCTGCACATCATCGGCGAGCTGCTCGACTGTGACGGCCGCATCGGCGGCTTCAACTTCCAGTGGGCGTTCGCCACCGCCCACATCGCCGGCCAAGCCGCGGCCAAAAGCCTTGCATCCGACGGCACGTGTTGACTCGTGGCTGGCGACCGTCACCTCATAATCCTTGTTCGGTCGCATGACACCCTGCAATCGCCCGCCCCCCATGCGCGTTGCTCCCTCTGAAAGGAGACAGTCATGAACTTCCGATGGGCGTTCCTGTCCGTGGTGGCGGCGATCTACTGCAGCGTCTCGTCCTTTCCCGCTCACGCCGCCACCCGCTACTACCTCATCCAATCCGATTACGCCTGGAGCATGTACGCCACCGAGGACACGGCGTCCTATGGCGGCACACTGCACCAGGTCCCACGCCCGCCCGTGCCGCCGGGCCGGTTCAAAGACCCGCTGGGCATGACCGTCCTGCTCAAGGTGGACGACGCCAATCTGCCCGGCCGCAAGGCGCGCGTCACGTTCTGGTTCAAGCATCTGCACTACCGATCGAGCACGCACGAGTGGGCGGTGGACGACTTCAGCGACCGCGAGGCGTTGCGCCAAGTGTCGCGCCAGTTCCTGTCGCAGCGGCGCACTTTCGACTCGACGCCGCGCCTGGCCGCCTACGAAGAGGAGTCGCTGGCCAGTCTCATGCTTCTGATGCACGGCCGGTCGTACCTGGTGGACTTCGACGTGCCGCCGGACACGCCCGACCTGCTGGTTTATCAGGCCGACGCCATGATTGACGAGGCGATGAGCACCGATCCGACGCCCGCCGTCAATCAGCGCGAGGGCGTCTATTGGCTGGATTCGCCGGCTCAGGCCAGTGAGATCACGCAGCGCGCCATGCAGAGCGGCGTCATGCGCGTCGAGCGCATCCGCCACCTGTTGTGGCATCACATCAAGCTTCTGGCGTTCTTCTGTGAAAACCACCAATACGCCTACTTTAACCCTCGCCTGTTGGTCGAGGACGCGCCAACCATCACCGTGCCCGAGCAAGTCGTTCCCGCCGCCGGGCAGCCGCCGCAACCCAACGAGCCCGTTCAAACGGTGCTCGTTCGGCGTAAGGCCTCGTTGTCGTCCAACTCGCCCGCGTTCGCGTTTCCTTCGCTGTATCGCTGGGCCTCGCTCACGCCCGACGACTTTGCCCGCGCGATCGGCGAAAGCCAGTGGCGGCGCACCGCGGCCTCGCCAGCGACGGTCACGCCGCCGACCTCCCTCGACTCCCGTGCCGCCGCTTACGCCAAGCGACTTGAACAGGTCCGCGCCACCCTGGCCGACAATCGGCCCACCACCACTTTGGACGTTCGCCACCGTATGGGCGCACGCTACATCGACACCCTCGTCTCCATTCATAAGATGGCGCGATGGCGCGGCGACGAGACGACCATCGTCGGCGACGGACTCGACCACGGCTGGGAGGCCCGCTTCCCCGTCGATCAGCCCGTCACCATCACGCACCGGGACGGAACCACTGAGCACCAATACGCCAGCGAGCACGGCCTGTGGCTGGCGATCCTGGACAATGCCCGCTACAAAGTCGATGACCGCACTCAGGCGGCCGATCGCTACCGCATTGCCCGACGCCAATTGCACATCGTGACCACAGCCCACGACGTGCCGGTGTACGTTCCCGCCCTGATCAGCGATCAGTCCACGGCCCGGCTGGCGGTCCTGTCGGTCGATGCCGCCACGAAGATCGAGGGTCGCCAGCTTTCCCCGCGCGATGCGGAGAAGCTGCTGGAGGAATGGCTCAAGCCCGGCGCCCTATCGCCCGCCGCGGGTCGCGAGGCGGGTGATGCCGTTGATCTCGACGACCATCCAGCCCGCGACATCGACCCGCTACAGTGACGGTTGTCGCAGCGTAATGTATTGATATCAAGCGTTTTATGGCGCACGCCAGCCCGTTCGCGGCTGGTCGGTGTTCTCGCAGGCGCGCCGCCCGCACCAAGGCGTGGCTGCGTCGTCATGGACGAACAATACTTCTTGACAGCCCGACAGGACGAGGTAAACTGTTATATATCAGTCACGTCATAATAGTCTATTGTATCGCGCAGAAGGAGGATCGTGTCTGAGGCAGCCGTCAATCTTCGTCAGAGCATCAAAGCCAAGCTCATCGAGCGCCTCCGCACCCGGCCACTCGAGTCCCGGCTGCCGTCCGTGCGCGCCTTGGCCCAGGAGTTCGATGCGGCCTACCTCACCGTCAACGGCGTCATCAAGGAACTGGAGTGGGAGGGCTACGTCCGTCGCGTCCCCCGCAAGGGCACCTACCTGGCCTCGCGCGAACGCACCGTTCAGAGGGACCACCAGACCGGCACCACCCGGCTCAACACCATCGTCTTCGCCTACCCCAACTACTTCTCCTACGCCACGTGGGCGCGGCTGCATCACGCCGAGGAACTGACCGTCAAGCAGCGGCTGGGGCTGCTCGAGTACAAGATGAACCCCGGCACCAGCTACGAGGGCCTGTGCGACCTGGTCGAAGGCCGACATCGCGTCAGCGGTGTCATCGTCATCCCGATCCCCGGCTCGGTCAGCCGCTCGGAGATCGCGCTCTTCGACAGCCTCAACGTGCCCGTCGTGCTCATGGTGCCGTGCGACCTTGTGTCGTTGGGCCAGCGGGTCTGGTCGGTGACGACCGACTGGTATCGTGCGGGCTATCTCAAGGGCCAGCATCTGTTGGCGGCCGGTCACGAGCGTCTGGCGTTTGTGCAGCACGAGCCGGCGGTGTCGGAGCGGCAGAACCTGCTGCTGCGCGGCATGCGGCAGGCGATGCGCGAGGCCGGGCGAAGGCAGCGAGACCTGGTCGTTCTCACCGCCCAGACGAGGCCGTTCGAGGACAGCCGCGAGTCCGCCTGCGAGCTGACCGCCCAACTGCTGGCCACGCGCCAGGCCACTGCAGCGATGTACGAGTCGGCCCGAGGCGTGCAGGGCGCCCTCCGCGCCGTGCGCCTGGCGGGCAAGTGCGTGCCCGAGGACCTGGCGATCATCGCCACCGGCATGGGCAACAACGACGAAGACTATCTCTCGCCGCCCATCACCACCGTGGACCCGCAGCCCGACCGCGAGATCGACGTCGCCTTCCGCTGCCTGCTCGCCCCCCACGAGCAGACCGCCCGGCGGCAGACCGTCGAACCGGTGATGCGCGTGCGCGAGAGTGTGAGGGTGGAGGACGCCTTGGCCGTTGGCAACTCGGACGTGATTGGACGCGGCATCGTCACCTCGGCGTGACGGCCGGCATGCCTTTGCCCGGCAAGTTGGACGAGACGATCGCACTGCATGTTGGAAACATCGGTTTCGCACATTTAAGGAGGTCACGAACATGACTGGCTCACAACACACGTACCGGCAGCTTTCCCTGATGGTGATCGTGGCGGCGCTCTTGCCCTCTGTCGCCTTGGCCGTCGCCCAGACCTACGACGACGCCAGCGTCAACGGCAACGTCTGGGACGCGGGCGTCACGATGAACTGGGACGCCAGCGCCGCCACGTGGACGAACGGCAACAACGCGTTGTTCAGCGCCGTCGCTGGCGAGGTCGTGGAGGTTGAGGGGACGGTGCGGGCTGTTGGGTTGACGAGCAATTACAACGCGGTCAGCCTCACTACGGGTTACACGATCGCAGATGCTGACAACGACGGTTTGATGCAGCTTGAGTCCAGCGGAGGCAGCACCGGCACGTCCAAGCCGATGATCGCCGGCACCGGCACCAACACCATCTCCGTGGACATCTTGATGTCGGGCACAGCGAACAACATCGGGCGGAATATTGTCCTTGGCACGTCGATGACGATCTCCGGCGACATTTCCGAAGCGGACGGCTCAAAACGGTTGAACATCAGCGGCTCTGCCGGCATCCTGACGCTGTCGGGAAACAACTCGTTTTCGGGCGGACTCTCCCTCAATAACTCGAATATCCGTCTGAATATCGGCAGCGCCACAGCCTTGGGCACGGGGCCACTGCTCATACCCAACAACACGAACCCGATCGATAACGTCAGTGGCGGCGCTCTGACGCTTGCCACCAACAACGCGATCACCATATCTCCGGTTTCTGGAAATACATTTGACTTCACGGGGTCCAACCCCCTGAACATGGGCACCGGCGCCGTCACCCTGGGAACCAGCAACACCAATTCGCAGGACATCAATGTCATGGCCAGCACCCTCACCTTCGGCGGACCGATTGGTGACGGAGGCGCGTCAGTCGGGCTCGACAAGGAAGGAGCGGGCACGCTCATCCTGGGCGGCGCCAACACCTACACCGGCAACACCACTGTCGCCGGCACGCTCAATCTCCTGGCGTCCAGCGAGTCGCGATTCCGCCTCCAGGACGGCGGCGCTAGCAACTGGTTCACGGGCGGCGGGAGTGTCCTGTTCAACGGCATCTTCCGCATCGATCCCGCGGCTCTCACCGAGACCGAAGGAGCCTGGTCGCTGGTGAACGTGGGCACCTTGACGGAGTCCTTCGGCGCGACCTTCGGCCTCAAGCTCTTGGGCAGCGAGACTCTCTTCACGAACAATCTGGACGGCACCTACTCCGGTGGCGGCTGGATCTTCGACACGTCGACGGGCGTACTCACACTCGTCCCCGAGCCGGCGTCGATGGCGCTGCTGGTGGCGGGGCTGGCGCTGATCGGCGTGCGGCGCCGAGCATGATGTCGAACACCATGGCGATGGACAATCGAACATACCCCACAAGGCATTGAAGGAGGTTTGAACTATGGCGATCAGATCCAAACACTCAGGCAACATGATGTACCTGGCGGTGCTTGCCGCTCTATCTATCGGTGCATTGGCAAACACGAGTGCGAGTGCCGACATCCTCGCTCTGTACAACTTTGGAACGGTGGCTTCGCCCACGTATAGCTCTGCAGATCTTGACGCCAACTCGACCGCCACGGTTTTTACGCCAGCGACGGGCTTGGGAAGCACCGGCAACTGGAACAGCACCAATAACGGCATCAATACCGGTAACGGCAATCCTGCACCTGAATTTGCCATCAAGCCCATTGCCAAGACTCAGGAGCAGGCATTCACCGACAATGCCTACTGGTCGTTCACACTTGTTCCCGAAAATGGCTACAAAGTCAACCTCACCAGCCTCGCCTTCGATTTGTCGGTTGCCAATACTTTGCGTCCGATCAGTTACTACGTGGCAACAAGCATCGACGGCTTTGATAGTCCTGTGGAGGCACCGGTTGTTGCCGCCACTGGCAGCGCATATGCCACGAAGACGATCAGTCTGTTGGGACTGCAGTTTCAGGAGTTGGCCAGTCCGATTGAGGTCCGCGTTTACACTTACGCTGATCTCAGCGGCGCGTCGGGTAGTCGTTGGGGATTCGACAACGTCACACTCAATGGCACTACGGCCGTTATTCCCGAGCCGGCGTCGCTGATGCTGACGTTGGCCGGTCTCGTCCTGATTCGCCGTCGGCGGAGCGCGTAATGCTCCGGGCCCCGCACGGATGGCGGGATATGGCCAGGTGCAAGCATGAAGAACGTTCACGCGCGACATGCTTTCACGCTCATCGAGCTGCTCGTGGTGATTTCGATCATCGCGCTGCTGATCGCGCTGCTCTTGCCCGCGCTGCAGCAAGCGCGCGACACCGCCAGGACGACAACTTGTGCCAGCAATCAGCGGCAGATGGGCGTGGCGTTCGGGGCGTTCCTGTCGGACAACAAGTCGGTGTTCCCGGCACGCTACCGGGACATGACCGATCCCAACTGGAGCAGCACCTCGCCGTGGTACGTGGTGGTGATGCAGGAGCGCAACGCCGGCCGGGCCATGTCGTGGCCGCTGTGGTGTCCCAACGATCCCAACACGAAGAAAGCCAATCCCGGCGGGAGCATCAGCTATGGGTACAACCATGGCTGCCTCGGCGGGGTGAATTGGCCCAACGGCATGGGCTTCGGCTTGCCGTTCTACCCCGGCTGGGGCGGTGAAGACCTCCTCCGACCGGCGCGGCTGGAGACGATCGCCAGGCCGTCGGCCATGGCGGTGCTCGTGGACAGCAAGCTCGGCGTCAACAACAGCAATCCGGGCGGCTGGTTCGTCGCCTACGCCCATCCAGACGACGGCGGCGGCGTGGCGTTCACCCGGCACGGCAGCAGCAGCAATGTGCTCTGGGCCGACGGCCACGGCAGTATCGTGACAGCCCGGACGCCGGGGACCAAGGGACTGTGGCATGGCATGTACGACGACCCGGACTTGCTCGGTGATATCCGCTTCACCTCTCTGCCCAACCAATGGGACCGCAGGTGAGTGCTACTGCGCACAAGCGCCCTGACTTCGCCACGCATGATGACCAGGCCTTCCAATGCGACGCCGACCCGGCAGCGGGCATTTACCCTCATCGAGCTGCTCGTGGTGGTCTCGATCATCGCGCTGTTGATCGCGCTGCTGTTGCCCGCGCTGGGCAAGGCTCGGGCGGCGGGACGGGCGGCGATGTGCTTGAGCAATCAGCGCCAGTGCGGCATCGCGTTCAATGTCTATGCCACCGATTTCCGCAACATCACCGCCGTGGCCGGGAATAACGGCGTCATCGGCGGAGGCAGCCAACTCGATCTCTGGCCCACGTTCTACTCGGGCACACGTCTCAACGCCGCGACGACGCAGTATCTGCCCCCGGGGCCGGTCTTCAGTTGCCCGGACAACATCACCTACAAGCTGGACCTGCCACGATTGGGCCGCTGGTCCGGCAACGGCGCGGACATGGGCTATCGTGCCGGCTACGCGATGTACAAGGACAACGATCTCCAGGTGGCTCTCAACAAAACCTTCTTCGGCTGGACATTTGTCGAGCATATCCTCCTGAGCCCACCCGACTCGCGGCCGTGGCTTCGCATCAACCGCCTGTCCCGCGTGCCGCAGCCCAGTGCGATCGTCTGGCTCGCCGACAGCGCGTCGCTGCGCAACTGGGGCGACCTGGGCGCGGGCAATCCAGGCCCCGGCCGATCCATCGCGGCGTTTGACCCCAGGCGCCGCTCCGACGCGTGGGATGCCGCGATCCACCTGACGCACAGCAAGAGCGCCAATGTGCTGTTCTACGATGGTCACGCCGGCGCCAAGTCCGTGGACGCACTCTATACCTCGGCGTCGAAGATCAACTACATCCTCGACACCGACCTCACTGAAATTGTGCTTCCCTGAGGAACGGTGGCGCGGACGTCACAGGTCCAGTTCGTCGGCTTCGTCCGCGCTGGCCATGATGAACTCGAAGCGCGGGGCGGGGTCCTTGCCCATCAGGTCAGCGATGGTCTTGTCGGTGTTGAGGCGGTCTTCGTCGGGCACCTCGATCTTGAGCAGACGCCGCGTGGCGGGGTTGAGCGTGGTCTCCCACAGCGTCTTGGGCATCATCTCGCCCAATCCCTTGAATCGCGTGATCTCAGATTTGGCGTTGCCTTTGACGTGTACCTTGAGAATGCGCTCTTTGTCGGCGTCGTCCTGAGCCCAATGCGTCTGTCGGCCGATGTCGATGCGATAGAGCGGCGGCTGGGCGAGGTAGAGCTTGCCCTCGCGGATCAGCTCGGGCATATGGCGGAAGAAGAAGGTCAACAGCAGCGTCGTGATGTGGTGGCCGTCGGAGTCGGCGTCGGCGAGGAGAATGACCTTGCCGTAGCGCAGGCGACCGATGTCGAACACCTTGCCCATGCCGCAGCCCAGGGCGGTGACGAGGTCGGCAATTTCCTTGTTTTCCAGCACTTTGGCGAGCGAGGCGGCCTCGGTGTTGAGCACCTTGCCGCGCAGGGGCAGGATCGCCTGCGTCTGGCGGTCGCGCCCCTGCTTGGCGCTGCCCCCGGCCGAGTCGCCCTCGACAATGAACAGCTCGCCGCGGTCGGGGTCGGTCGTGCTGCAGTCGCTGAGCTTGCCCGGCAGGTTAAGACGCCCGGTATTGGTGGCGGTCTTGCGCACGATGGCATCGGAGGCGGCGCGGCTGGCCTGGCGCGCTCGAGCGGCCAGCACGATGCGGTTGACGATGCCCTCGGCCGTCGTGCGGTTGTGATTGAGCCAGTGCTCCAAAGCCGGGCGGATCGCACCATCGACAGAGGCCTGCAGCTCGGGATTGTTCAGACGATCCTTGGTCTGGCCCTGAAACTGCGGGTCCGCGATGAAAATCGACAGCACACCGGTGACGCCTTCGCGGATGTCGTCGGCAGTGATGGCGACGCCGCGAGGCGTGAGGTTGTGCGTCTCGATGTAGTTGCGCACGGCCTTGGTGAGCCCGGCGCGCAGGCCGTTTTCGTGCGTCCCGCCCGATGCCGTGGGGATACCGTTGACGTAGCTGCGGATCGCCTCGTCGGTGGACTCGGTCCACTGCAGCACGGCCTGAACGCGGTCGCCGTTCTCCCGTTCGAAGGCGAAAGGGGTTTCGTGGACCACGCGGGCGTTGCGGCCGGCGATGATCTTCCTGAGGTAATCGCCCAGACCGAGCTCGCCCTCGAAGGTGTGCTTCTGCTTGTTGACCTCGTCGTGAAACACGACTTTCAGGCCGTGGTGCAGATAGCTGGTGATTTCGAGCCGTTCGCGGATGGTGTCGGGATTGAACTCGATGCGGGGGAAGATGTCGGGGTCAGGATGGAAATAGACCGTCGTGCCCGATCCGCGTGCGGGCCCTGTTTTTTTGAGCGGAGCGACGACCCGGCCGCGTTTGAAGCGCATCTCCCAGGCGGCGCCATCGCGCTTGACGGTGGCCACAAGCTCTTTGGACAGGGCGTTGACGACCGATGCGCCCACGCCGTGCAGGCCGCCGGCAGTTTTGTAGTTGGTCTTGCCCACATCGAACTTGCCGCCGGCATGCAGCGTGCAAAGGATGACCTCCAGCGCCGATTGCTTGGTCTTGGGATGCTTGTCGATGGGGATGCCGCGGCCATTGTCGCTGACGGTCACGCTCGACCCGTCAGCGTGCAGTGTGACCACGATCTCCGAGGCGTGCCCGTTCATGGCCTCGTCCACGGAGTTGTCGAGGATCTCCCACACGAGGTGGTGCAGCCCGGCGGCGCCGACGCCCCCGATGTACATGCCCGGGCGCTTGCGCACCGGTTCGAGGCCTTCGAGAACCTGGATGTCTTTGGCGGTGTATGTCGCGGTCATGGAGGCTCATCCTTGAGCGGTCACCTATGGCGAAAGCTCTTCTCACTTGGAGGGTACTGGGCGAAGCAGGTCCGCGACCTCCGCGTGCTTGTTCTTCACCGCGGCGTCGAAGGCGCTGCCATAGCGGCCGTGGTGGGCGGGATTGGCGCCGGCGTCAAGGAGGAGCTTGGCGCAATCGAGTTGGCCGGTCTCGGCGGCCCAGATCAGCGGGGTCTTGTCGTTTTCGTCGATCGGATCGACCGGGGCGCTGCGCGACAGCAGCAGCGTGACAGTTGAGGCATGGCCGCGCGCCGCAGCGTAGTGCAGGGCGGCGGGGCGGGGCGGATTGAGCCTGGGCGAGACTGGAATTCCCGCGTCGAGCATCAGGAGGACCATCTCGTCGTGGCCATACGACGCGGCCAGGGGCAACAGAGACAGGTTGTAGCCACGATCGTTCGTGACCGGCTCCCAGTAGAGATGCGAACGCACCTGATCGACGTTGTTGCTCTTGATCGCGTCGGTGAGGGGAATGGTGGGTTTAGGGGGGCGGGTAGATTCGCAACCGGTGGCGAGCGCGACGACGCAAGTGAGGCAGGCGAGGCGGTGACTGCGCAACAGCGTCATCATTCCTCAACCTCCGCGACGAGTGCCGGAACGCTGGGTTCTTCGGGGACGACCTCGGTGAACTGGCCGCGCTTGATGATCTCGCGGCCTTTGCCGCCGCGGCTGGTGAGTTCGTACTTGGCAGTGTTGATGCGCTGTTCGCCACCGAGCGTGGTCTTGACGACGAGCGTGTCGCGGTCATCGGTGGCGGCGATGAAGCCCAGCAGGGCGTCGTCCTTGGCGAGCTTCATGAGCAGGACGCCCTTACCGGGCCCGGCGAGGAAGTTGACCTCTTTGGCTTTGCAGAGCAGGGCGCGGCCGGAACGTGCGGCGGCGATGAGAATCTCCTTGCCGTTGATCGCGGCGACGCCGACGGCACGGGCCTCCGCACTCCCGGACGTGGAAGGACGGGCGTACCTGCGGCCGCTGCGGGTGCTCGGTTCGACAAACGGCGCGAGGCTGAAACGCAGGGCGTAACCATCGCTCGTGGCGGCAACGGCGTGCGTGGGCGGAATCGTCGGCTCACCGTTGCCCTCGCTCTCGGGCACTTTCCCGATGTCGCCGATGGCCTTGGGATCGAGGCTCAGTGCAGCGACAATCTTCTCGCCATCTTTGAGCTTGAACAGCTTCTGGATCGGTTCGCCGTAACCCGTCGTGGCGGGCACGTCGATGATTCTGCACGAATAAGCCACGCCAAAGTTCGAGAAAAACACGATCGTCGCCCGGGTCGAGCCGGCCTCGACGGTGAGCACGCTGTCGCCCTCGCGCAGTCGTGTGCTGGACGGGTCCTTGATCTCCTTCTGACGCTTGATCCACCCGTCGCGCGTCACCAGCACGTGGTTATCCTCGTCGATGATGAAGTCCTCGGCGGTGAACGCCGGCTCATCCTCGACGTCGGTGAACTGGCTGCGCCGCTTGTTGACGTCGAGCTTGCCGTATTTATCGATGATCTCCTGCACCTCGTCACGCACGATGCTCCAGCGGCCCTTGGCGTCCTTTTCCTCCAGCAGCTTGCGGATCTCGCGGGCACGTTTGCGTTTGTCCTTGAGTTCCTGCTGGATGACGAGGATCTCCAGCTTCGCCAGACGGTAAAGCTTGAGTTCGAGAATGGCGTCGGTCTGCTCCTCGTCGAGCTTGAATCGCTTGATGATCTTGCCCGCCGCGTCCGCCTTGCCGTCGCTGGCACGGATGATCTTGATGATCTCGTCCAGCGCGTCGAATACCAGCTCGAAGCCTTCGAGGATATGGATGCGGCGGTTGAGCGAATCCAGCTCGTGTTCGAGCCGGTTGGTCACCACATCGAGGCGGAAGTGGAGGAAGTGCCACAACATCGTCTTGATGTTGCGTTCGCCCGGCTCGTTGGGCCGCGCCACCTCGGGGTTCTCGGTGGGCACGAGGAACGTCAGGTTGACGTTGAAGCTCGACTGCAGCGCGGTGTGCTTGTAGAGATACGCCAGCACCATCTGCTCGTCTGCGTCCTTCTTCAGCTCCAACTCGATGCGCACGTCGTCGGTGGAGATGTCGCGGACGTCGAGAACCAGAGGCAGCTTGCGCGAGACGACGACCTCGGCGATCTGGGCCACGAGGGTGGCTTTGCACACGCCGTAGGGAATGCTGGTGATGTAAATCTTCTTGATACCGCGGGTGATGGGCCCGGACTCGACCGTGCCGCGCATGCGTACGGCGCCAGCTCCGGTCTTGTAAATCTCGCGCAGCTCGGTTTGGCTGTTGAGGATCAGGCCGCCGGTGGGGAAGTCGGGGCCCTGGATCGCGTCCTTGGCGATGAGCTGATAGGGCTTGATCTCCGGATCGTCCATCAGCTTGAGGGCGGCGCGGCAGACTTCGCCCAGGTTGTGCGGGGGGATGTTGGTCGCCATGCCCACGGCGATGCCGCTGGAGCCGTTGACCAGCAGGGCGGGGAAGCGCGCGGGCAGGATCACCGGCTCGTTGCGCGTGCCATCGAAATTGGGGCGAAACGGCACGGTGCTCTGGTCGATCTCACCCAGCAGCTCGGCGGCGATGGGCGTGAGACGACACTCGGTGTACCGCATGGCCGCGGGCGGGTCGTCGTCGATGGAGCCGAAGTTGCCCGACCCGTCGATGAGCGTGGAGCGCATGACCCAGGGCTGGGCCATACGCACGAGGGCCTCGTAGATCGCCGAGTCGCCGTGGGGGTGGTAGCGGCCCATGACGTCGCCGACGACGGTCGCCGACTTGCGATGCTTGGCGGTGGCGTCCAGGCCGTTCTGCCACATCGTGAAAAGGATGCGGCGTTGCACCGGCTTCATGCCGTCACGCACGTCGGGCAAAGCCCGGCTGGTGATGACCGACAGGGCATAGTTGAGGTAGCGGACGCGGGCGGCCTCGTGCAGGCGGACGGGCACAATGCCCGGCGTCTGGCCGTTCCCCCCGGAGGCGGTGGCGGCGGGGGAGGATCCGTCGAAGAGGTTTCCGTCGTCGTCTTTGCGTTTGCGGGTTCGTGCCAAGCCTGTCGCCCTCCATGGCGATGCGGGACCAGCCCCGATGTGGGCAAAATAAGGCCAAACCGCCCATCTCACAAGTGGCGGCCGCCCCCGGCAAAACCCACTATACTTTCCTCCCCGACAAGGACCTCATCATGGACAGCATCATCCGCGGCAAGGCGTACGTGCTCGGCGACGACATCGACACCGACCAGATCATCCCCGCCGAGTACCTGGCCTTTAACCCCTCCGACCCCGAAGAACGCAAATACTTCGGCATGTACGCCATGGCCGGCGTGCCCAAGGGCCAGATGGGCCTGCCCGACGGCCACGCCCGCTTTGTCCCCGAGGGCCAGTTCAAGACCGAGTACCGCATCGTCATCGGCGGCAGGAACTTCGGCTGCGGCAGCTCGCGCGAGCACGCCCCCCTCGCCATCGCCGAGGCCGGCGCCACCGTCGTCGTCGCCGAGTTCTACGCCCGCATCTTCTTCCGCAACTGCGTCAACGGCGGCTACCTCCTCCCCTGCGAGTGCAACGCCCGGCTCGTCGAGGCCATCAAGACCGGCAACGACGTCGAAGTCAATCTGGACACCGCCACCCTCACCGACCACACCACCGGCCAAACGTTCACCCTCAAACCCCTGGGTGACGTGAAGCCTATCATTGAAGCCGGCGGCGTCTTCGCCTACGCCCGACAAAGCGGCATGCTGGCGAGCAAGTGACGACCACCCCCGACATGGCCCACCTGTGCCAGGCGTCATTAATCGGAATCACTGGGTTTTCATCTTCACCACACGATGCGCCTGCCATCCTGGCAGTGGCCCTCCGGGCCATGGCTGATGGCTGATGGCTCATGGATGATGTGAAGCCAAACCACGTCATGCGGCCACTCCCATTGCCTTGCGACCCCTGCTCCCTGCTCCCCGATCCCTTCCGCCTTTTGTCCTTTGCATTCTGCATTCTGCCTTCCGACCCTGATCCCCGGTCCCCGGTCCCTGAACCCCCGCCTCTCCCCCCGTCCACTGCAACACTTCATTCTACCCCCGCCCCGCGCGGCGCATAGTCTCACTGCGGTTTTTTCCAGCACGGTTTGGTGTAACGGACAGTGGCGTGGCACAGCACCCGATGTTCATCGTGGCAACCGAGGTGGTCGAGGCGCGCCCTGCGCCAGGTCCGCACGCAACAGCTTCGCGTCGGACCTATCGATCTCGAGGTCCACGAAGACCTGCGACTGCTCGACCATCTCCGCCGCCAGCATCGCCTCGTGCCAGTGCAGCAGCGCCCCGACCGTCACCGCCAGCAGCAGCCCCGCCCCGGCGAACAGCGGCGTCATCGACCGCGTCGCCGAGACTGCAAACCAGCGCGTGCGCCCCTGACGCGGCGGCAGCCAGAGCCAGCCTGCAAGTAGCCCGCCGACGAGGCTGCACAGACTCGCGACCACGACAAACGCGCCCCGATCGATGCTCGGAACGGTGAGCCACACGACCGCTGAGAGAAACGCAGCCACCCCGGTCCCCACCGCAAGCCCCAGCAGCAGACCCCTGGCCAGGCGTGCCGTCGGCCTATCAACCCCGTGCATCCAGACGATCTGCCAGCCGATCTGTCCCCACAGAGCCAGCACCAGCCCGCTCCACAGCAGCGCCGGCAACCCCCACGATGCGTTACGCTGCGCAAGCCGTCCCCACGAGAACAGGACCGCCCATCCCAACAGCGCCGCCATGCCCAGCGCCAGCAGGGCTTCGATCCACCAGCGCAGCGGCGTCGGCACGGCCATCCCCACTTCGGCCGCGCGGCGGCGCAGCATCGACGAACCCACGTTCCAGATCAGCAGCAGCATCAGCACGATCAGCGGCGCGTGCCAGAACGCCGCGGCGGGGTGATAGTTCAGCCCCCACTGCCGGCCGCTCCACGGCGTCGCCGTGAACACCGCGAACAGCGCCACCGGCAGCAGCACCGCCAGCGCCATCACCCGGGCGTAGCGCCGCCAGCCCGGCCACAGCAGCACCGGCCGCCGCGCTGCTTCCGGCGTTCGCGCCAGTCGCCACAGTCCGACGGTTCCACACAGCATTGCCAGCACGACCAGCAGCAACAGCAGCGTCGCCAGCGCCCCGCGATCCAGCAGCGTGTACTCCGCCTTGCGAAACGACGCCACATCCACGTCGTATCCCGGAACCGCCGGCATCAACTGGCTCAGCAGCACGCCCGCCCGCTTGACCTTTTCGGCCACCTGCGCCGCCTGCGGATCGCCGTACCACAGCTCGCGGAATCGCCGGTAGTGCGCATCCATCGCCTCCTGTGCCTGCGCGGCGGCCGTCTCGTCGCCAAGCGCCTGATGAACCTGGACCCGTGTGACCAACTCGATATACGCCGTCGATTGGGCGACGAGGATCTCGATGAGCGTCTCCGCCGCCGCCGACTGCATCTGCGTGATCCGCTGCAGCAGGTCCATCAGCGCCAGCGCCCCCTCGCCGTCGCCCTGATCGGCCAGGCGAATCGCCTGGGTCGAGAGGACCCGGGCGACATGGCGCTGATGCGACAGCGTCGGCAGCAGCATGCTGATGGCCTGGCTGACGCGATAGACGTACTCGCGCATGGATCGGGGCGGAGGCAACTGCTCGATGCGGTGGCGGAGCATGTCCAGCGTGTGCAGCGACAGGTGACGATGTGTCGCTGCCGCCCGCAGCAATACGAGGGCCTCGTCGAGACCCGCGGGCGCAGTGCCGTCGGCGAATACCGTCGGGTACGAAGGCGACCGCGTGCCATCGGCGTTCAGAGTCAAGACGCTGTGCGATTCGTCGTTGACGAGCTTGACTTCGTGAAGCATCACCACGGCGCGAAGGTAGGCGTAGATGCCGTTGTCCGGGTCCAGCGGCTTGCCGCGCTCCAGTTCCGCGAGGAATGGGTCCAGCACCTGCGGGTTGGGGTCGGTCGACAGCGGGGAGCCCTCGTCGCTCATGATCGCGTTGATGTAGTTGAGTTGGTAGAGCGGCTCGTTTGGATGGGCGTCGCGCAGGGCTTGCCATCGTCGGGCCAGCGTGGGCGCCGCGTGATCGCCGTAGAAGATCAGCCACTGCTGCGGCGTCATCGTCGCGTTGATGCGTTGCTCGACCCACCGGCGCGCTAACGCTGAGTAGAAGCCGCCAGACCGCGGGGTGAACTCGGTCATCATCGTCTGCGACGCAATGCCCGTGAACAGGAACCATGCCGTGGCGATGATGCACGCCGGGAGCAACGTCGCACGGGCGATCCACCAGGCGATCGAGCGCAGACGCATGCGGAAGCGGTTGGCCTGCCACAGATCCGCAGCCAGGTCGTCGGGGTCGCCCAGGTCCTTCGCCGCCGCCTGCCGGGCGTCGTCGTCGCCGTACCCCGCCCGACGGTACTCGCCCACGGCCGAGTCCAGGTGCGTCTGCAACTCGTGGGCCACGTCCAACTGCAACTCGCGGTCGTCGCGCAGCCGGTGTGTCGCTCGCTTGACCACATCATCGATCATGTCAGGCCCCCTGTAGAAAGACGTTCACGGCGTCGCTGAGCTGCCGCCACTGCTCCTTGCTTTCGTGCAGGGCACGCTCGCCCCTGGGGGTGAGGGCGTAATACTTGCGGTCCTTGCCCGACGCCGAGGTCTCCCATCGGGCGGTGATCAGCCGCTGGCCCTGAAGCTTGTGCAGCAGGGGATAGAGCGTGCCCTCCTTCCACTGCAGCGCCCCGTTGGTGCGGTCGTTGACCGCCTTGACGATCTCGTAGCCGTACATCGGCCGCTCCCCCAGCAGCGCCAGCACGATCGGCATCACGGTCCCCCGTGCCAGCTCCTGTGACAGTCCCATGGTCCAGCTCCTTCGCGCGGGCATACCTTGCCAGCCGATGTATTATACATCGACACACGATGCATGCAAGCGCAAGAGAAACAATAGCGCCCTTTCGCCACGTCTCGCCAGCTCCCCTGCGCCGACAGAGCCGTGTCATCATCCGTATCCGTACCTGCTGCGGGACCTGGTGATCGATCGCGCGGATCAGATGTGGTGTGCGGACGTCACTTGCATTCCGATGCACCGCGGCTGATGCCGCTGTTGACGCTGTCCCGTGATTTGCTTTCATTGGCGCCCGTTCGTGGTAGCCTATGTCTTGCGATCCTTGCGGCTTGGCGGTTTTAAGGGCTCTCGGAGCTTGTTTGAGACTTGCGATTTGGACAGGCTGCCCATGCGAATGCGACACGTTTTCTGCCTGCTGGTTGCGTTGTTGCCCAGTGCTCCGGCGCACGCCGAAGTGGCGACGCGCAGCTTCGCGGCGCAGGACACGCTGCGCGTGGCGCCGGACGATTCGCCTGATGCGCAGGCGATGCTGGACGACCTGTCGTGGCCGGTGGAAAAGTTCGACGTGATGTGCGTGCAGGACGCTACGAGGGTGTGCGACGCGTTTGTGTTTTTTGCATCGCCCAAGCCGCGCGGCCAGGCGGAGGTGGATCGCGTGAGCATGGAGTGGCACGCGGCGCGGGACGCCCAGGGCCATGCGGTGGACGCGCCGGCCATTCTGCTGATCCACGAGATCCAGTCATCACTGGTGATCGCGCGGGCGATCGGGCGGGCGCTTTCGCAGCGGGGTGTTCACGCGTTCGTGATGCACCTGCCGGATTATGGTTTGCGCCGGTCGGCGCAGCGATACGATCCGCACGTGATGGTGCCGCGGATGCGTCAGGCGATCTGCGATGCACGTCGTGCGCGGGACGCGATCGCAGCGCTGCCGCACGTCTTGCCCGGTCGGATTTCCATTCAGGGCACGAGCCTGGGTGGTTTTGTGGTCTCGCCGACGGCGGCGCTGGACAATGCGTTTGAATCGGTGTGGATCACCCTGGCGGGCGGCCAGATCGACCGCGTGCTGCTGGAAGGCCAGCGTGAAGCGGCGGGCGTGCGCGCGTCGCTGGAGTCCGGCGGGTACGACGCGCAGGCCATTGGGCGCATGGTCTATCAGATCGAACCGCTGCGCACCGCCCATCGCATCAATCCGTCGATCACATGGCTCCATGTCGCCGTCGCCGACCAGGTCATCCCCGCCGCCTGTTCCAACGCCCTGGCCGCAGCCATCGGCCTGGACCGGCAACGACACGTCCTGCTCCCGGGCAACCATCACACAGCCTTCGTCAACCTCCCCCGACTGATCGACGACATCGCGCGGCAGCTCAACGGGAAGTGAGTTTCAAGTTCCCAGTTTCAAGTTGCCGGGCGCCACACAGCACCCTTGCGGGATGCTGTGCGACAGCCCCCGGAAAATGGGGCAGACCCGTTCCCCGGAAGTGGGCAAGTCACGTTCGATCAGCCAATCGTCGCGACTATAATGAACCAATGGACTGGCGAAAGCACATCACGGTTGACCCCCGGATTTGTCACGGCACGCCTTGCGTGACAGGTACGCGTGTGATGGTGTGGGTGGTTTTGGGGATGCTGGCCGACGGTCAGACGGCCGAAACGGTCGTAGAGCATCACCCGACGCTCACGCTTGACGACATCAAGGCGTGCGTTCACTACGCCGCTGCACTGGCCCATGAACAGATCGTGGACATTGAACCGGCGGCTGCGTGATGCCTCGCTTTAAGCTCGACGAGAACCTGTCGCTGAAACTGGCCGATCCACTTGTTGTCGCTGGTTACGACGTGATGACTGTGCCACAGCAGCGACTCGGCGGCCAACCCGACGCGAATCATCGACGTGTGCCGTCGGGAGGAGCGAGTCCTGATCACGCTCGACGTGGGTTTCGCGGATATCCGCCAGTACCCGCCGTCGAAGTATCCAGGGATCGTGGTCTTGCGGCTGCCACGGCCCAATCCCCTGCTGGTTCCGACGTTCATGGCGCGACTGGTTCAGGTCGTCAAGACGCACGACCTCTCTGGGCGGCTGTGGATCGTGACCGCCAGAGGCGTCCGCATCAGGCAGGATCATGCGTGATGACACGTGGGCTCATGCCGCGACGAGCGCCGGTTCTTCCTGGAGCATCGTCGCGGTGCGCTCGTCTGCGATGGCCAAGACGCGGTCGAGGCGGGTGAGTTCGAGGACCTCGCGCAGGTGTCGGGTGGGGCGGAGGAGGATGAGGACGCGGCCGAGTTGGCGCAGCTCGGCGGCGAGCCAGGTGAGCAGGCCCAGGCCGTTGATCGATGCGAAGTTGAGTTGCTCCAGGTCGATCGACACGTCGCAAGCATGGCGATGGATGAGGCGGTGCAGGTGGCGGCGCAGCGGCTCGATGTGCTGGGCGGTGAGTTCGCCGACGAAGCGCAAGGCCAGCTCGTCGCTGCAGTGGACGGCGTCGATGCGCAGGGCGGGCAGGTGGAATTCGGTGAACATGGCAGGCTCCGTTCGTAGGTTCGTGCACTGGGATGCCGCCGACCGCGCCGCGGTGACAGGCCACGCGCGGCGCGGTCGGGGCGATCGTGGTCAGTCGGGGCTGGGGTTGGTCATGAGGTAGTAGTTGTTCTGGATGTCGTGGGGCAGGGCGCGCACCTGGACGTTGGCAAAGCCGGCGTCGTTGAACATCTGGACCGCCAGTTCCTCGCCCCAGCAGGTTCCCAGGCCGGCGCCGTTCTGAGCGAGGGAGACACTCATGCAGTGCATGGTGGAGATGGTGTACATGAAGGGGCACAGGGGGTGGCCGATGTTTTTTTCGAGGTGGCTGGAGGCGGCGATGTCCTGGCAGAGGAAGATGCCGCCGGGTCGCAGGGCGCGGCGGATTTCGCGCAGCAGGCCCGCCGGGTCGCGCTGATCGTGGACGACGTCGAAGCCGGTGACGAAGTCGAAGGCGGCGACCTTGCCCAGGCGGGTGTCGTCGCCGACCTCGAAGCGGGCGTTGGTCAGGCCGCGGTGAGCGGCTTCGGCGCGGGCGGCGGCGATGGCGTCCTCGCACAGGTCCACGCCGAGGAACCGGCTGCGCGGATAGGCCGCCGCCATCTCGCAGATCGCCCGGCCGCTGCCGCAGCCCACGTCGAGCACGTCGATGCCGGCGTCGAGCTTGTCGATCAGGCCGGGCACGATCGGCAGGATGTGCTCGTGCAGGCCGGCGACGACGGTCTGGGCGCTCTCCTCGGCCATGCACTCGTGGAAGCGGTGGCACTCGTGGTACTGCACGCCGCCGCCGTGTCGGAACTTGTCGATGATCTTGTCCTCGACGCCGCCGAGGACGCTCAGCCACTGCATGGTGGTGGCGAAGTTGCCCATCGACCCGCCGCGGGTGAGCAGGGCGGCATGCTCGGGGGGCAGGGCGTAGGTCTTGTCGGCCGGGTCGTAATCGACGATCAGGCCGGTGACCATGGCGCCCAGCCACTCGCGGACGTAGCGTTCCTGCAGGCCGGAGGCGTCGGCGATCTGCTGCGAGGTCGCCGGCGGCAGCTTCGCCATGGCGTCGAGCAGGCCCGTGCGGTGGCCCACGGACAGCATCAGCGTCAGGCCCCCGGCGTTGAGAATCTGCAGCAGCCGCTCACTCATGGCGTCGGCCTTGGCCTGGTCGAAGGTCTCGGCGCGGGCCGACATCAGTTGCGTTCCGATCGTTGCCGTCATCGTTCGTCTCCTGCTATGGTGTGCAGTGGGGGCCGGCGACCGTCGCCGGTGTGCTTTCCCTGCTCTACAACATACGCGGAATCGGCCGGTTTCCAGCTTGACTCGGAGTCAAGTTCGGGTTGACTTGAGGTAAACCACCGGAGCCAGCGCCATGCTCATCCAGAACGCCGCGGGCAAGACCGCCAAGCAGCTCTTCGGGCCGGACAAGCCCGCCGTCACCACGCGCGACCGCATCATCGAGACGGCGCTGAACCTGTTCTACGGCTACGGGTTCCACGCCGTGGGCATCGATCAGATCATCGCGGCGGTCGGCGTCACCAAGACCACCTTCTACAACCACTTCGAGAGCAAGGATGCCCTGGCGATCGCGGCGCTGAAACTGCGCGATCAGTGGGAGGGGCAGGCGTTTAAGCGCCTGGTGACGGAGTTGGCCGGGGACGACCCGCGCAAGCAGTTGCTGGCGCCGTTCGACGTGTATCACCAGTGGTTCACGCACCCGGACTACACCGGGTGCATGTTCATCAAGGCGTGCGCCGAGTTTCCGATGCCGCACGATCCGGTGCACCAGGCGGCGGCGGACGTGGCGCGCGTGGCCGAGGCGTCGCTCGCCGACGCGGCGCGGCGCGCCGGCGCAGCCGATCCCGAGACGCTGGCGACCAAGCTGGTACTGCTGCTCGAAGGCGCGCTGACCCGGCGCATGGTCGCGGGCGACGACCAGTCCGCGCGGCATGCGCGTGAGGTCGCCCAGACCATCATCGAAGAGCACCTGGCCGGATGACGCCCCCCATGCCTGACCCCGCCGCGCCCAGCGCCCTGGCCCTCGTCGCCGCGATCCTCGGCATCGTCGTCGGCGCGCTGGGCACGCTCGCCTGGCTCGTGCTCCTCGTCGCCAGCGCGCCCAACTCGTCGCCGCAGCAGGCGCAGATGATCAAGTGGCTGATGATCGCCGCGGCGGTGATCGGGGTGGCGGCCGTCGTCGCGGGCATCTGGCTCACTGTCGCCGGCCACGCCTGGCCCGCCGCCGCCATCGGCGCCTTGCCCATGGCCGCGCTGATCGCAGGCGTTGTCATCCTGTCGGTCAGGGGATGACGCGCGTACGGGTTCACTGTCGCAGCGGAACGAGCGTATCGGCGGCCGTGCGCCACCAGTCACGGAACTGCTGTTGCATCGCGGTCAGCTCGCGCGGCGACAGTTCATCCGCGCGGGAGTCTGTCAGGCGATCGTCGAACTCGACGCCCGTGAAGAGTGTGAGGTACTGGGCAGCTTTTCGCCGGATCGACAGGTCGTGCTCGGGGCCCGTCAGGTCGATGAGAAGAGGGATGACCTGGCCGGGGTGCTTGGCGTAACACCACCGGAGCGAGTCGATGAACTGCGCCGGCTCGAGGCGCCGCAGCAGGTCGAACGCTCGCGGGCTGGGATGCACCGCCAGCGCTATGGCCACCGGCCAGCGGTCGGCATGGGGCAGCGCGGCCTGCTCGATCGCGTCGAGCCAGTCGTCCTGCTGCGCGAAGAGCATCGCTGCAGTTGACGCTCTCCGATTGGGGCCGGGGCGGTCGTCGGCGAAGTCGATGCGGCTGAGCCACCGCTCGCGCATCGCCAGGCGCTGGTCCTCCGTGCCCGCCTCGATCATGACGTCGATGCGGCAGTAGTCGGTGGCGAAGTCCACGACGTGCGAATGGCCCAGGTGCTGGCGCAGTGCCGTCGGGATCATTTTCAGCACCGGCGAGGTCGTATGCCACATCGGGCGAAGCGTCGGCGTTGCGAACACCAGGATCGGTTGGCCCGTCTGACGGTCCACCAACCGATTATCATCGCCGCACACGAATCGCGCCCGCATCGGTTCGTCCAGCGCCGCCATTGCCGCTTCTTCCCGTCCGACAATATCGCCCGGAGGTGCGCTGTAGAAGCAGTGCAGCACGTACCGGCCCGGCGCGTCGATCACACACCACTGCTGCAGCGGCTGCCACAGATGCATGGCCCGCCCCGGCGCAAGCGTCCACGCGCTCATCGCTGCGCTCCACGAAGGCACGATCGGCGCAAAGGGGTCAACCACGAACGTCCCATCGGCGCGCTGGAGTACGAATCGGAAGTGGTCGTCGCGGCCACGCGCCTGCGACGTGCCGCCCTGCGCCTCGCGGTACGGCCGGCCGGTGAAGTTGCGGATGGTCAGCCCCACGACGATCGGCTCGCCCAGAAGGAAGGTCGCTTGCTCGAGGTGGAACGCGCGGCTGATGGCGACACGCCCAGAGGCATCAGGAGCCGTCACGAGCGGACGAAACGTCTCCGCCTCCACCGCATACAGCAGGCGGTACGCCGCCATGCCGACACCCGTATGCGTGCCCACCGGCGCACCGCCCTCAAGGGCAGGTATCCAGCTCGACCGATAGTGCAGGTCGTATTCGATGCGCGGCAGGTCCTGTGCCCAGACGGGCATAACCAGCCACAGTGAAGTTGCCATGACCCAGCGCATCGGACACATCCCGGGATCATGCGTGCTTCGTCATGTTATGCCATGGCCGCCGGCGGCGAAAGCTCAATCGGTCGGCGCGTCGCTGAACTGGATGTTGTTGCGTTGCAGGAGTGTGCCGGCGGTGCGGAAGAACGTGGCGACGGCGGTGTTGTAGTCGGTGAGGGCCGACGCTTCCTGGATCTCGGCGCTGGCCAGGCGTTCCTGGCTCTGCAGCTTGAGGTTGATGAACTCGGGGGTGAGCTGGAACCCGGCGTCCTCCTGGGCCTGGATGGCGCGGAGGTTGTCGGCGGCGGCGCGGCGGGCGGCGCGGGTGGCGCCGATCAGCTCGTAGGTCGTCATCAACTGTCGCAGCGCGTCCTTGATGTCGAAGACGACGTCACGGGCCTGGCGCTGGTAGTCGAGGACGGCGGCGCGGCGTTCGAGCTGGCGCTGGCGGTAGGCGGCCTCGGCGGCGCGGTTGCCGATCGCCTGCTCGAACTGCACGCCGAGGATGTAGTCCACGTAGTCCACTTCGGTTAGCCGTTCGTAGGCGTCATCGATATCGGGCGCCACGCCGTTGACGCGTGTGCTGAAGGCGAGGTTGAGCAGGGGCAGGCGCTGGTTGTCGGCGACGCGCTGGCGGATGCTGGCGTCGTCGATGGCCAGCAGGGCGACCTTGAGCTCGGGCCGGTTCTGCAGGGCCGTGGTCACCGCGTCGAGCAGGCTGTAGGTCAGCGGGGCATCGGCGGGACGGTCGGCGGGCAGGATGAGCTCTTCGCCGGCCACCGGCAGGTCCTTCGACTGGATCAGCCGCTTGAGATTGTCCGACGCCGTGCGCAGCGCCTGGCGGGCGCGCAGCACGTCCGAGCGGCGCAGCTCGACGAAACTGCTGGCCTCGGTGATCTGCACGGGCGCGGCGTCGAACTCGCGACGGCTGACCAGGCGCTCGCGATCCTCGATCGTCCGATCGAGCAGGCGAAGCTGGATCAGCAACTGCTGCCGCGCGAATACGAGGCTCCAGTATGCCGCCTCGGTGTTCAGCGCCGTCTGCAGCAGGGCGTCGCGCAGGTTCTCGCGTTCGGCGGTGGCGGCGTTGCGCGCCAGGTTGATCTCCGACCGGTTCACGTCGGTGCCGAAGTTGCGCAGCAGCGGCTGCTCGATCCCCAGCGTGATGTCGGGCCGGTAGAACTTGTTGACGGCGAAGACGCTGGGCACTTCATCGACGCGCGACAGGCCCGTCTGGGCGAACACCGTGCCGCCGGTCGTCAGCGGCTTGCGCACGCCGGTCGCCAGGTTCCACGTGTCTTCCATGCGGTCGCCCGACAGACCGGCGATCGGCCCGGCCGGGTTGGGCGTGTCGAGCTTGTTCCAGTCGAAGTTGGTGTAGAGCACGGCGTCGAACACGGCCTCGGCCTGCACGAGCTGCGCGTCGGCGATGGCGGGCCTCATCCGCGCCACCTGCAGGTCCAGGTTGCTCTGCACCGCAAGCTGGATCGCCTGCTTGAGCGTCATCGTCACCTTGGGCGACTCGGCGACGTTCATCAGGTCGCCGCCGAGGTCGAGCTTCTGTTGCTGATAGGCGCCGGGCCCGGACATCTCGTCGAGTTCGCCGATGCGGCCCTCTTTGACGAGTTCCTCCTCGACCTCGCTGGCGGCGCGGCGCATTTCGATGACCGGCGCCGCCGCCGTCGCCGACAGGTACGCACGGTGCGACTCGATGAGTTGGCGGCGCAGCGCCTCCTGCGTGTGCCGCTCCAGGGGCTTGGCGCAGCCCGCCGCCAGTCCGCACGCCACCGCCGTCGTCGCCCCGATCACCTGCCAACGATGCGCCCTGATAGTCATAGTGGCGGGCATCCTACGTTCATCGCCCGCGCGGCGTCAATCGCGGATCGTACGCTGTACGACCCCGGCGACACGTGGCCATGGATCGCGGGGATGAACTGGCCCGGCGAATGAAAGGACTATATACTCTTGTCGCGTAACGGAACCCGGAAACCCCCCGGACCTCAACCCCCCCGGACCTTAACCCCCCACGTACCCGAAAGGACGCGACATGAAATCCCCCATCCGTGTGGCCGTCACCGGCGCCGCAGGACAGATCGGCTACAGCCTGCTGTTCCGCATCGCCGCCGGCGAGATGTTCGGCAAGGACCAGCCGGTCATCCTGCACATGCTCGAGGTGCCTGTGGACAAGGTGATGAAGGCCCTCGAAGGCGTGGCGATGGAGTTGGAGGATTGTGCGTTCCCGCTGCTCAAGGGCATGGTGCTGGCCAGCGATCCGAATGAAGGGTTCAAGGACGCCAACTGGTGCCTGCTGGTGGGCGCCAAGCCGCGAGGCCCGGGGATGGAGCGGGCGGACCTGCTCAAGGACAACGGCAAGATTTTCATCGCGCAGGGCCAGACGATCGACAAGGTCGCTGCCGATGACGCACGGGTATGCGTCGTGGGCAACCCGGCGAACACCAACTGCATGATCGCCGCCAGCCAGGCCAAGCGGCTGCCCCCCGAGCGGTTCACGGCGATGGTGCGGCTGGACCAGAACCGCGCCCAGGCCCAGCTCGCCAAGAAGGCCGGCGTCGACCTCACCGACGTGAGCGACATCTTCATCTTCGGCAACCACAGCCCGACGATGTTCCCCGCCTTCGCCCACGCCAGGATCAAGGGCAAGCCCGCCACCGAGGCGATCACCGACCGCGCCTGGCTCGAAGGCCCGTTCTGTGAAACCGTTGGCAAGCGCGGTGCCGCGATCATCGCCGCCCGCGGCCTGTCCAGTGCAGCCAGCGCCGCCAACGCCCTGATCGACCACGTCAACAGCCTCGTGACCCCCGGCAAGATCCACAGCCTCGCGATCAAGAGCAACGGCCACTACGGCTTTGACAAGGACGTGTGGGCCGGCATGCCCGTCAAAACGACGACCCCCGGCAACTACGAGCCCATCACTACCTACAGCATGGACGCCTTCGCCCAGCAGAAGCTCGCTGCGACGAACAAGGAACTCGTCGAAGAGCGCGAAACGGTGAAGAGCATGCTCGGCTGAGAACAATTCCCACTAGCCGGGACGCTACGCGTCCCGGCTGTTTCACTCAAGCACCGTGCTATCCCCCTGCATCCCATACGGGGTTTTTCTTATAATGAAATCATGCGCTGTATATTCCGATGGGCGATGCATCTCACCTTGAGCGGAATGCTGCTTTTCGGCATCGTTCTTACTGTGTTGTGGCCGTTCAGTTGGAGCCGTACATTTGCTTTGGGTTTCCTTGGTCCGCCAGAAGTTGGTGAACTAGGTGTAGCTCTTGACAGCGGCATGTTCTTCGTCGTATGTCAGACTACACCCTTGTCGTGGTCCTTTTACTCTTTGCCTGAATGGGAATATGTATGGTTATCTGATCCCAGCGATCCTCGCCCACCGCTTCGGGAGCAGTTCAGGCTCACGTTGGGAGGTATGGCAATCATCAGCAACAACCCCCAGGACCATTGGCTGTGGATTACCATACCCATGGAACTGGGAATGCTCATCTGCATCAGCGCACCCGCCATATGGTTCACATGGGTCTATCGCGCACGCCATCGTCGTGACCCGACCGCATGCCCTGCTTGCCACTACGATCTTCGTGCGACCACAATAGGAGCGACTTGCCCCGAATGCGGCGCACCGGTCACAGATACTCGACCGTCCCCATCATCGACTCCGCCGAACGCTGACGATGCAGGTGGGTCAGGACAGCAACAAGCCGACCGATGATGCGGGAGTAATCGCGGTAGAAGATGATGCCGCTGCGCGGCGTGCCGCGCGTGTGCAGCCGCAGGTAGTCCGTGTCGCGCGTCACCATGACCCGATGCTCGGCATGGGCGAAGGCGAGTTCATCCTCGTCAGACTCGCCGGACAACCCGGCGTCGTCAGGTGTCGTCACGTCGATCCCGCGGCGGCGAAGCTGATCGATCACTGCGCCGGGCACGTGCTCGTCGGTGTGATAGCGGATCGTCATTCGTCATTCAGCCCGAGCTTATGACTCAAGCTCGGCTGCCCCCTGAAGAGCTCTTCGACGAACTGCTCATCCGCCGCGATCTCCGCGCGGATCGCGTCGCGGTGGTCGTGGTAGTAGGCCAGTGCGGCGAACACGTCGGCGAGGGTGATCGTGGGGATCTGCTCGACGATCTGGGCGGGCGTCAGGCCGTGGTCCTCGTGCAGCACGGCGAGGTGCGACACCTTGACGCGGTGGCCGGCAATGTGCGGCTTGCCCCCGCACTTGCCCGGGACGATGGCGATGTGCTCGGTGCTGACGGTCATGGTTCTTCATTCTATCGGCACGCCCGTCGGGGTCGCGGTACGATACGGCGGTTCATCCCGAGGGTTATCGCCATGAGCCACTTTCCGCCACCGTCGTCTTCGCCATCGCCTTCGCCGCCCGTGGTTGTCGCGCCGCCGCAGAACTCGGGCATGGCCGTCGCCTCGCTGATCTTCGGCATCCTCGGGCTGATGACCTGCGCCCTGCTGGGCGTCGTCGCCATCTTCCTGGGCAACAGTGCGATGAGCGAGATCAAGGCCTCCGGCGGTCGCATCGGCGGCGAAGGTCTGGCCAAGGCGGGCATCATCACCGGCTGGGTTAGCGTCGCCCTGATGATCCTCGGGCTGCTCATCGCCGGCGTCTTGTTCCTCCTCTTCGCCGTGTTCGCGGTGAGCACGGCGGCGACGTCGCCTTGAGGCCACGTCATGCTCAAGCGTTCCCAGCCGATCTTCGCCGTGCGCGACGTGAAGGCGACCATCGCGTTTTACCAGGATGTGCTGGGGTTCCGCGGTCCGTGGTTCTGGGGCGAGCCGGTGTGCTTCGGCGGCATCCACTGGGGCGACGTGCACGTGATGTTCAACCAGCAGCCGGACCTCGCCGCCCGCATCGAGGGGCTGCAGCACCACTACTGGTCCGACGAGATCGACGCGCTGCACGAGCTGCACCGATCGAAGGCCGCGCCGATCATCTCGCCCATCGACAACAAGCCCTGGGGCATCCGCGAGTACACGGTGCGCGATCCCGACGGCTACCACCTGCGCTTCAGTGGACCCCCGGCCTACGAGCGCCCGCCGACGGCGCTGGACACGATGCCGGCGACCATCCGTGTCGAGCCTCGCCTGCCCACGCCGGATGAGTGCCGCGACCTGAAGCGCGCCGTCGGGTGGGACGCCGCGCACGACGACCCCTCGCTCCTGGGCCGCTGCTGCGCCGGCGTGGTCGCCGTGGACGCGAGCACCGGCCAGGCCGTGGGCATGGCCCGCGCGGTCAACGACGCCCGCGCCTGGTACAGCGTCTGGGACGTCATCGTCCGCCCCGCCTACCAGAACCAGCGCATCGGCACCGCCCTGATGGAAGCCCTGCTGGGTCAACTGCGCGCCACCGCGCCCGCGGGCTCGATCGTCTTCCTGTTCACCTTCAAGCACGGCTTTTACGAGAAACTCGGATTCAAGACCGACACCTGCACCTCCATCCGCCTCTGACGCGAATGCTGCCCCCGCCGCGCTCGCCCGCTGTCGCCCACCCCCACGTTGGCGGCATCGCGCCATGGCGCGGCCATCCCTGGCACGCCTGCTTCGGGCGTACACTATCGGTATGCTTCGCATCGGCCGCGTCAAGCTCCGCACCCCGCTGCTGCTGGCGCCCATCGCCGGGTATTGCGACCTGGCGTTTCGGCTGGTGGTGCGCTCGGTGACAGCGACGCCGCAAACGGGCATCGGCCCGCATCCGGGAGTCGGTCTGGCCTGCACGGACCTGCTCTGCCCCCAGGCCGTCCTCAGCGAGTCGGACAAGTCCAAGTGGCTCGCCGCCACCTGCCCCGACGACCAGCCCCTGTGCATGCAGCTCTACGGCGCCGACGCGCGCATCATGGCCGATGCCGCACGCTGGGCCCAGGACCACGGCACCGCCGTGATCGACATCAACATGGGCTGCCCCGTGGACAAGGTTACGAAAAAGAACGGCGGCTCCAAGCTCCTGTGCGACCCTAGCGGAACCGTTGCACTTGCCCGCACGGTCGTCCGGGCCGTGAGCGTCCCCGTCACCGCCAAGATTCGGCTGGGGTGGGACGATTCGAGCATCATCACGCGCACGCTGCCCGTCGCCCTCGCCGACGCCGGCATCGCCGCCATCACGGTGCACGGCCGCACCACCGCCCAGATGTTCCGGGGCCAGGCGAGGCTCGACACCGGCCGCGACGACTGCATTGCTGCAGTGGTCCACGCCCTGGCGCCCTTCCCCGAGGTGCCCGTCATCGGCAACGGCGACGTCAAGTCGCCCCTCGACGCCAGGCGCATGCTCGAACTTACCGGATGCCACGGCGTCATGATCGGCCGCGGCGCCCTGGGCCAGCCCTGGATCTTCCGCGATACCGCCCACTTCCTGGCGACCGGCCGCCTCCCCGAGCCGCTGCCCCGCTGCGAACGCGCCCGCCTCGTCTTGCAGCACTTCGACCACCTGCTGCGCATGCGCGACGAACGCATCGCCATCAACACCATTCGCAGCCGCATGAGCTGGTACAGCCCCCACCTCCAGCCCTGGCCCCACCTCAAGCGCGACGTGCAGGCCCTCACCGCCGCCGACACCATGCGCCACTACCTCCTCGAAGGCATCGCACGTCTCGAGCGCGACGCCCGCCACGTCCCTGCGCCTGTTGCAGTGGCCTGACGGCGAGGGCTCAGTACGACAACGCCGCCACCTTCGGCTGCACCAGCTTCTCGAAGTCGGCGTATCGCATCTGGATCAGCTCCGTGTGCGTCCCGGCGTTGAACGCGATCACGTCGTCCTCCGCCAGGCTCTGCGCCACGTACACCGGCAGGCCGTACAGATTGCCCAGCGGCGGCATCGCCCCCAGCTCGCACCCGGGGAAGCGGTCGGCAAACTCATCCTCGTGCGCCAGCTCCACCTGGTCGCTGCCCGTGACCTCGCGCAGCATGGCGAAGTTCACCTTGCGCGTCGCCGGCAGCACCGCCATCGCCAGCCGCCCGTCCACCTTCACAATGACCGTCTTGGCCAGCTCCTTGCCCGGCACGTGCGCCATGGCCGCGATCTCCTGCGCCGTGTACGCCGGGCTGTGACTGATGGTGACATACCGGATCCCGTGACCGTCGAGGAACTCCCTGATCTGTCGAATAGGCATGATCGGCTCCTTTCGCTGAACGTGTGCCGTCACCCGACATGACCGCGGGCCACACACCCGCCGCGCAGGATCGTAGCGCTCCTGGCGGCGGAAGGGAACAGCCGTGCGGGCGGGGCCAGGCGAACCGACTTTTGCGGCCGGTGTGCGGTCAGGCGGGCTGGAGGGTGCGTTGGAGTTGCTGTCGAGCCGCGGCGGTGACGGCCTCGACGGTGAAGCCGAACTTTTTCTGCAGCTCTTTGAGCGGGGCCGATGCGCCGAAGGTCTTCATGCCGATCGCCGTGCCGGTGGCGCCGACGTAGCGCTCCCAACCGAAGGTCGAGGCCTGCTCGACGCTGACGCGGGCCGTGATCTCGGGCGGGAGGACCTGCTTTCTGTACGCTTCATCCTGGTGCTCGAAGAGCTCCCAACTGGGCATGCTCACGACGCGCGAGGCGACGCCGTCGGCGACGAGCTGCTCGTGGGCGGCGACGGCCAACTGCAACTCGGTGCCGGTGGCGATGAGGATGACCTGTGGCCGCCCGTTGCCGTTGGGCGCGTCGGCCAGCACGTAGGCGCCTTGGGCCAGGCCCGACGCCGCGGCGTACTTGCCCCGATCGAGCGTGGGCATCGCCTGTCGTGAGAGGATCAGGCACACCGGCTCGTGGCGCATCTGCATGATGGTGCGCCAGGCCTCGATGACTTCGTTGGCGTCGCCGGGGCGGATCGTGACGAGGCCGGGGATGGCGCGCAGGGAGGCCAGGTGCTCGATGGGCTGATGGGTCGGGCCGTCCTCGCCGACGCCGATCGAGTCGTGGGTGAAGATGTAGATGACGGGGATTTCGGAGATGGCGGCCAGTCGCAGGGCGGGCCTGGAGAAGTCGGAGAAGACGAAGAAACCCGAACCGAAGGGCCGCACCTTGGTTTGGCTCATGCCGTTGAGGATCGCGCCCATGCCCAGTTCGCGGACGCCGAAGTGGAGGTTGCGGCCGGTCCAGGCGAACTGCTCGGTGGCGTGCGCGGCGCCGTGCGAGTCGATGCCGCCGGTCTGCTGGGTGAGCGCGGGCGGGCCGAAGTCGCCGGCGTCGGCAAACGTCAGCCGCGTCTTGGTCGAGGGCGCCAGGTCGGCCGCGCCGCCGATGAGCCAGGGCACGTGCGGCGCGATCATGTTGAGCACCTTGCCCGAGCTGTCGCGGCTGGCCAGGCCCTTGGCGTCGGCGAGGAAGGGCTTAAGGTCCCTGTCCCACCCGTCGGGCAGCTCGCGTTTCTGGATCTGCATCATCTGCGCCGCCAGGTCGGGGTGTTTGGCCTTGTAGTCGCCGTAGAGCTTGAGCCAGGCGTCGCGCTGCAGTTGTCCGCGCTTGCCGATGCCGGCCTGGAAGTGCTCGGCCACGCCGTCGGGGACGTGGAAGTCCTTGTCCTCGGGGAAGCCGTAGTTGCGCTTGGCGCCCTTGATTTCGTCGGCGCCCAGGGGCTCGCCGTGGGCCGAGTGCTTGCCCTGCTTGGTCGGGGCGCCCCAGCCGATGTGGGAATCGACGATGATGAGCGTGGGCCGGCCCGACGTGCTCTTGAACACGTTGAAGGCCCGGTCGAGCATGGCCAGGTCGTTGGCGTCGCCGACGCGCGTGACGTTCCAGCCGTAGGCGATGAACCGCGTGGCCACGTCCTCGCTGAACGCCAGGTAGGTCTCGCCCTCGATGGTGATGCGGTTGTTGTCGTAGATCCAGCAGAGGTTGTCGAGCTTGAGGTGGCCCGCCAGGGACGCGGCCTCGGAGGAGGCGCCCTCCATCATGCAACCGTCGCCGCCGAGGGCATAGACGTTGAAATCGAACATGTCGAAGCCGGGGCGGTTGAAGTGGGCCCCGAGCCACTTGCCCGCCATGGCCATGCCCACGGAGGTGGCGTAGCCCTGGCCCAGCGGGCCGGTGGTGGTTTCGACGCCGGAGGTCCAGCGGTACTCGGGGTGGCCGGGGCAGCGGCTGTCGAGTTGGCGGAACTTGCGGATATCGTCGAGCGTGACGGACGGCGTGCCGACGTTTTCGTAGGCCTTGTTGACCGCCTTGACACCGGTCAAGTGCAGCATGGCGTAGAGCAGCATGGAGGCGTGGCCCATGGACAGCACGAAGCGGTCGCGGTTGGGCCAGATGGGGTCGGCCGGATCGTAGCGCAGGTGGTGGTTCCAGAGCTGATACGTCACCGGCGCCATGGCCATGGGCGTGCCGGGATGGCCGGAGTTGGCTTTCTGCACCGCGTCCATCGCCAGGCAACGGATGGTGTTGACCGCGACCGTTTCGATGTGGCCCTGAGTCGTCATGAGAGGTTCTCCTGTACGTCCATAGGGCGACGCGGCGCAAGTGCCCCGCGGCCAGGACAGCACACGTGATCCAACCCACACTACCTGCCGTTATCCCGCCCGAGCTTTCCCAAATGCAAAGCCATCGTACCACCGGAGCGTGGTGAAACGAAATCCGGTCGCGATGTGAGAGCCCTACGCCGCCGCGGCCCGGACGTAGCCCAGTTCCTGCAGTAGGGGACCGGCGATGCGTTCGACGGTGGCGAGGTGGGCGGGGGAGAGATGGTTCTGCCAGTCGCCGACGACGCCCTTGCGGAAGAAGGAGGCGCGGTCCTCGTCGCCGCGGTCGCGGCCGCCGCTGAGCCGCTCGAACGAGCCGGCGTCCAGGCACTGGCGCACCGCCTCGTCATCGGCCTCGACGCCCAGGAACGCCAGCACGCGGCCGACGGTGGCGCGTCCGTCGTGGTGAAGCGATTCGTAGCGCACCTCCAGATAGCGATCCGGGTGCGCCTGCCCGAACGCGCGGGCGTGCTGAATGTACGCCAGCCAGTGCGACTGGAGCGTGTACTGGATGTAGTGATCGAGCGTGGGGAACTTCTGCTGGAACTGCGGGCCGGCCTTGCGGAGGTTGTGGAACCAGCCCGACACGACGACGTCGCGGCCGTCGCGAATGATGTGGATGACTTTCATGCCGGGAAAGGCTTGGTCGAGCGTGGGCAGGCACAGGGCGTGCTCGGGCGTCTTCTCACCGATGGCCTGGATCGCGGGGTCGTCACCGACCCACTTGCGGTAGAGCCGGGCGACGGCGGCGCGGAACAGGTGCTTGAGGTCGTCGCTGTCGAACTGTCCGTGCGGGCCGGTCTTCTGCTGGGCGTTGTATTGCTGGACGAGCTGGTTGAGCATGGGCAAGAGGAGCGTGCCCAGGCGTGCCTCGCCGTCGCAGCGGATGGCGGGGTGGCCGTCGAGGAGCTTCTGCAGCCAGGTCGTGCCGGACTTCTGGCATCCGACGATGAAAAAGAGGTGTCGGTCGAGTGGGGGGGTCATGACAGGGAGCGTTATCGGCCATGGGCGAGCGTGGGCGCAAAAGAAAGCGGCCGCCCTTTCGGACGGCCGCTCGCATCAGTGATCGGATGTCCCGAGGGACAGTCCGTCGGACTGACTGGTGGACATTAGCCGAGCAGCGCCAGGACCGACTGGGGCTGGGCATTGGCGATGCCCAGGACGTTGGTCGCGGCGTTGACGAGGATCTGCGACCGGGTGAGTTCGGCCGTCTCGGCGGCGAAGTCGGTGTCGCGGATCGAGCTTTCGGCGGCGCTGGTGTTCTCCAGGGCGATGCCGAGGCTGCGGATGGTGGCGCCGATGACGTTCTTCTGGAACGCACCGAGGCGACCGCGGGTGCTGGCGATCTGGTTGATCGCGTCGTTGACGATGTTCTGGGCGATCGCCAGGTCGCCATCGACGACGTTGGAGCCCTTGCCCGAGCCCAGCTCGCTGAGGAAGCCGTTGGTGATGGAGCCGAGTTTGCGTGAGGCGACGTTGCCGATGCCCACGCTCACCTGGTTCTGGATATCGACCTTCGGGCCGAGGTTGAACTTGGCGCCGCCGCCGGTGATGGTGAAGGCGTCGATGGCGTCGAGGTTCTGGGCGCCGTCGTCGGTCAGCTCGAT
>CAZFDT010000029.1:0-59276 GCA_964518335.1 uncultured Phycisphaeraceae bacterium | reverse complement strand
AGAGGACACTTCTATTGAGACAATGATGAGGACATTTCTATCGAGCCGGTACAACAGGGGGGGGTGGCGTTTGCGGAGCATGAGCGTGGTCGCTACGCTTTTTGCATCGTGAACGGACGATTCCCTCCACGCCTCACTTGAAGGAGCAACGGGCATGTTGGAGCAATACGAGCAGCTCAAGTCAATGGTCGCCTCGGTGGAGGACGACGTGAAGAAGGCCGCCGGCGGCAACAAGGCGGCCGGCACGCGCGTGCGCAAGAGCATGCAGGACATCAAGAACCTGGCGCAGGAGCTTCGCAAGAAGATCCTCGAAAGCCGCGAGGACGAACAGGCAGCCTGACCCCGGCAGCAGTGGTCCATAGTCGCAGGTCAGAGGTCTGCAGGTCGGGATCCGACATGCTGACCCTGACCTCTTCTATCGACTCTCTGGCCTATATCCCATGGCCCCTCAGCTCCTGTTTGACATCACCGGCATCGACCTGAACCGCGTCGCCTTCGACGCGGACGAGATCGAGCGCATCAACCCGCACCGCGGTGCGATGCGGCTGATCGACGGCATCTGCTGGATGTCAGAGGACAAGAACCGCGCGGTGGCGTTCAAGGATGTGCGGGCCGATGAGTTCTGGGTGCCGGGCCATATCCCCGGCCGACCGCTCATGCCCGGCGTGCTGATGATCGAGGCGGCGGCGCAGGTCGCCAGCTACCTGACGGTGCTGCGGCTGCCCGGGCTCAAGTTCATGGGATTTGTCGGGCTCGACGACGTGAAGTTTCGCGGGCAGGTCGTGCCGGGCGATCGGCTGTACATCATCGGGGAGGGCACGGAATGCCGGCCGCGGCGCAGCATCTGCAAGGCGCAGGGGCTGGTCAATGGCAACCTGGTGTTCGAGGCGACGATCACGGGCATGCCCATCTAGCGCGTCGTGTTGACCGCGCCGATGGGCGTGGCTATTCTCTGCCCAACCCCGTGGTCTGGGCTCGGAGACGGGGCGAACGGTTGGGGGACTGCCAACGACTGTGGCAAAAGGACTTGCGTCGGTGTTGACCCTCGCTCAAGACGCGACTGTTGCACCCATCCACGCGGTGGCGCCGCTGATGTTCTACGCCTTCGCCGCGCTGATTGTCCTGTCGGCGTGGGCGATCGTGCTGTCGAACAACATCGTGCGCATGAGCGTGTACCTGCTGTTGACCCTGGCGGGCGCGGCCGGGTTCTACTTCATGCTTGCCGCCGAGTTCCTCGCCGCGGTGCAGCTCATCGTGTATGTCGGCGGGACGCTGATCCTGATTATCTTCGGCGTCATGCTCACCAGCAAGAACCCATTCCTGCAGTTCAACCCCAAGAGCTGGGAGGTCTTTGTCGCGGTGGGCGTGTCGCTCGTGCTGATGGGGCTGGTGCTGCTGGCCATGGTGGGGACGGACCTGCCGCAGTCGCAGCGGCCCGTGCCGATTTCCGGCGCCGAGGCCACCACGCAGGGTTACAGCCAGGTCGAGTGGATCGGCCGGGCCCTGCTGTCCACGTACATCCTGCCCTTTGAAGTCGCCGCCGTGCTGCTGCTGGTCGTGATGATCGGCGCGGCGTTCATGGCACGAAAGAGAGGGGAGAAGGGGTAAGGGCCTAGGGCCTAGCAGAGCCAGTCAATCTGCTAGGCCCTCAGTCCCAGGCCCCAGGCCCTATGAATCCAGTATTCTCCATCTCGCTGCACCACTTCCTGCTCGTGTCCATGCTGCTGCTGGGCGCGGGGGTGGCGACCATGCTGACCAAGCGCAACGCCATCGGCATCCTCATCGGCGTCGAGCTGGTGATCAACGCGGCGGGGATCAACTTCGTGGCGTTCAATCAGTACGTGTGGAACAACGCGCTGGACGGGGTGATGTTCGCCCTGTTCATCATTGTGCTCGCCGCCGCCGAGGCCGCGGTAGCGCTGGCGATCTTCCTCAACTTCTACAACAACTTCAGCTCGATCGACGTGGAACGCGCCGACGAGTTGAAGGGATGACTTGTAGGGTGGGCCGAGTCCGCGAGGCCCACCATGACGCAACGTAAGCACATTGGTGGGCCTCGAAGACTCGGCCCACCTTACGAAGCCGCTCGATGAACGACCTGGTCACCATTCTCGCCTACGCGATCCTGCTCCTGCCGCTGCTGTCGGCGACGATCAGCATCCTCGCCACGCGCCGCGTGCTGTTCAAAGGGGCCGCCTACCTCACCACCGGCGCGATGGGCGCCGGTTTCGCCGCCTCGCTGGCGATCCTCGTCATGTGGCTCACTGCCGAGGCGCCCAAGCCGGTGATCCACAACCTCAAGTGGATCCCTGTTCCCGGCACCGAGGCGGGCTGGCTCTACCTGGGCGTGCTCGTCGATAGCCTCACCGTCGCCATGCTCGTCATGGTCACGCTGATCTCGCTGCTCGTGCACATCTACAGCATTGGCTACATGCACGGCGACAAGCGGTTCAACTGGTTCTTCGCCTATCTCTCCCTGTTCTCGTTCAGCATGCTCGGCATCGTGCTGGCCAACAGCGTCATGATGATCTTCGTCTTCTGGGAACTGGTCGGCCTGACCAGCTACCTGCTCATCGGCTTCTGGTTCGAGAAGAAGGGTCCGCAGCTCGCCTGCAAGAAGGCGTTCGTGATGAACCGCATCGGCGACGCCGGGTTCCTTATCGGCTTCGGCATCCTGTTCATGCAGCTCGGGGGCCAACTGCTCATGCCCGCCGCCCCCGGAAGTGAAAACATGTTCGAGGCGCTGGGCACGCACCTCGGCGGCAAGGGCGTCGTCATGTCCGGCGCCGCCCCGTGGTGGCTGACGCTCGCCGGCATCGGCCTGTTCTTCGGGGCGGTCGGTAAGTCTGCCCAGTTCCCCCTGCACACCTGGTTGCCCGACGCCATGGAAGGCCCCACGCCCGTCTCCTCCATCGTCCACAGCGCCACCATGGTCGCCGCCGGCGTGTACCTCACCGGACGCATCTACCCCATCCTCACGCCTGAAGCCCATCTCTTCATCGCCACCATCGGCCTCATCACCCTGGTCATCGCCGCGTGCATGGCCCTGGTCATGACCGACATCAAGCGCGTGCTGGCGTACTCGACGTTGTCGCAGCTCGGGTACATGATCCTGGGCCTCGGCGCGGGGGCTTGGGCCTTCGCACTGTTCCACCTCATCACCCACGCCTTCTTCAAGTGCTGCCTGTTCCAGTGCAGCGGCAGCGTGATTCACGCGGCGCACCATCAGCAGGACATGCGCTACTACGGCGGCCTGCTCAAGAAGATGCCCGTCACCGCGGCGTGCTACTTCGTCTGCACGCTCGCCATCGCGGGCGCGTCGATCCCCTACACGGCGATCGGCATGAGCGGGTACTACTCCAAAGACGGCATCATCGCCGGCGTGGTCAACTATGCCCACGGCATGGAGGCGGTGCTCGGCGGGTGGGCCAGCCTCTACTGGCTGGGCCCGATGTGCGTGGCGTATCTGACGGTGTTCTACATGGCCCGCAGCTTCGCCCTGACGTTCCTGGGCAAGCCGCGCGACCAGCACCTGCACGACCACGCCCACGAGGCCCCGATCACGATGCTCATCCCGCAGGTCGTCCTGGCGGCGATGGCGGTCCTGTCAGCCCCCGCGCTGCTGTGGTTCTTCCACGACCTGATTGTCGCGGCGCAGAGCGCCGAATGGACCGCCATGCCGGTGAGCGACGTGTTCAAGGTGACGGAGAAGAAGCTCAACCACGAAGGCTTCCACGCCGTCCATACGTATCTGCTCTACGGCATCTCGTGGATCCTCATGCTCGGCGCGGGCATTTACATGTACATGCAGGGCATGGCGGTCAGTTCGAGGATCGCCGCGCTGCCCGTCGTCAATGTGCTGTACGCATGGTTCAAGAATAAGTTCTACTTCGACGCGTTGTACGACATCTTCACGGTGTCGCTGTGGCGCGACGCGATCGCCGGGATCAGCGGCTGGATCGACCGGAACATCGTGGACGGGATCGTGAACCTGGTGGGCACGGTGAGCAAGGGCACGGCGTGGCTGGTGGGCAAGTTCGACCTGCGCGTGATCGACGGGGCGGTGGACGGCGCGGCCAACATGGCCCAGAGCGGTGGGGCGGTCCTCCGCGGCGCCCAGGCCGGCCGCATCCGACTCTACGTGACCCTGCTCTTCGGCGCGGCCTGCATCGTGACCCTCGTCGTGGTCACGAGCGTGATGGTCATGGGGTAGGAGTGGTAGGAGTGAGTGGTGAATGGTCAAAGGTGAGTAGTCAGGATTCGCGTGTGGTTCGCACCGCTCGCCACGCACTGCCTTGAGCTTGAGAGAAAACAATGCCAGCCTTACTCAACACCATGGTCTTCTTCCCCCTGTTGGGGGCGCTGCTCTGCCTGATCGTGCCCACGCGGCAGGCGGCGCGGGCGGTGGCGCTGGGCACGAGCATCATCGTCTTTGCGATGAGCATCGTGCTGCTGAGCGCGTACAACTTCGGCGAGGGCGGCGTGCAGTTCGTCTCGGCGATCACGTGGATCGACGCCATCAACGTCGAGTACCGCACCGGCGTGGACGGGCTGTCGCTGCCCCTGGTGCTGCTGACCACGGCCCTGTCGGTCCTCGTCGTCGCCGCGAGCTGGACCATCGACAAGGCCACCAAGGCGTTCATGGCTCTCTACCTCTTCCTGCTCACCGGCATGCTCGGCGTGTTCGTTGCACTTGACCTGTTCCTGTTCTACGTCTTCTTCGAGGTGTCGCTGCTGCCGATGTACTTCCTCATCGGCATCTGGGGCGGTCCCCGCAAGGAATACGCCGCCATCAAGTTCTTCCTCTACACCCTGGCCGGGTCGATCTGTCTGCTCATCGTGATGCTGGCGATCTACTTCCTCACGCCCAACGCGGCGGCCCCCGGAAGCGGCGACGGCAACACGTGGGACATGATCGCCATCCAATCCAGCGAATCGATCCAGGCCCTCTTCGCCAAGGACGGCCCGCACTGGGGCTTCGCCCAGACCGCGTTCTGGCTCACCTTCATCGCCTTCGCCATCAAGCTGCCCATGGCCCCGTTCCACACGTGGCTGCCCGACGCCCACGTCGAGGCCCCCACGCCCATTTCGATGATTCTCGCGGGCGTGCTCCTGAAGATGGGTGGCTACGCGATGATGCGCATCACATGGCCCTTCTTCCCCGACGCCGCCGTGCTCTTCTGGCAGTGCGTCGGCGCCCTGGGCGTCATCAGCATCCTCTACGGCGCCCTGTGCGCGATGGCCCAGACTGACTGGAAGAAGCTCGTCGCCTACTCCTCCGTATCGCACATGGGCTACGTCACGCTGGGCATCGCCGTGCTGACGCGCACCGGCTGGGACGGGGCGTACTTCCAGATGATCGCTCACGGCATCACCAGCGCGATGATGTTCTTCCTCGTCGGCGTCGTGTACGAGCGGGCCCACCACCGTCAGATCAACAACTTCGGTGGCATGTGGCTCAAGTGGCCGGGCTACGGGGCGTGGTCGCTCATCGGGTTCTTCGCCGGCATGGGCCTGCCCGGGCTGTGCGGGTTCATCGGCGAGATCATGGTCCTCCTGGGCACGTTCGAGGCCGCCAAGCTCTTCCCGGAGCAGCTCGCCATGGCCTACACGCTGGGCATCCTCGCCGCCACCGGCGTCGTGCTCACCGCCGGCTACATCCTCTGGATGTTCCAGCGAATCTACATGGGCCAGCCCAAGCCCGACTACGACCACTACGAGCCGGTCAACGCACGCGAGTACGCCATCATGGCCGTGATGGGCGTGGCGGCGATCGTCTTCGGCATCGTCCCCGTGCTCGTGTTCGCGCTCACCGATGCGACGTTCGGCGACATCATGACCCTCCTGGCGATGAACTAACCCGTGACCTTCGACACCCTCGGACAACCTGAGTTCTGGTCCATCCTCCGCCGCGACGCGATGCTGCTGTCGCCGGAGATCCTGCTGGTCTGCGGGATGTGCGCGGTGATCCTGGCCCCGTTCCTGGTGCGACGCAGCCGCATCGTTCCCGCCGCGGTGACCCTCGTCACGCTCGTGCTGGCCTTCGTCGCCGTTGCACTGACCCTGCCCGACGCCGGCACGATCGCCTTCGCCGGCATGGTCGCCATCGACCCCTTCAGCCAGTTCTTCAAGCTCATCCTCGTGGCGTTCTCGATCCTGGTCGTGTCGATGTGGCTCATCGCCACCAAGGGCCACACGCACGAGCTCGACGCACCGGACCTCTTTTGCCTTATCCTCGGCGCCGCCACGGGCATGGCGCTGATGAGCTCGGCGTCGAACCTGCTGATGATCTTCATCGCCACCGAGTCGGCGTCGATCCCCAGCTACGCCCTGGCCGGGTTCCGCAAGCGCACGCGCATCGGCACCGAGGGCTCGCTCAAGTACGTCATCTTCGGCGCCGCCTCGACGGCGATCACGCTCTACGGCATGTCGCTGATCTTCGGCGCCGTCGGGTCGCTGGACCTGGGCCCCATCGCCGCCCGCGCCGCCGCCGAGGGCGTCTCGCCTCTGCTGGCGATCGGCCTGCTGGCGATGTTCGCCGGCATCGCCTTCAAGCTCTCGGCCGTGCCCATGCACTTCTGGTGCCCCGACGTCTTCCAGGGCGCGCCCATCGAGATCACCACCTTCCTCTCCGTCGCCAGCAAGGGCGCGGCCGTGTGCCTGCTGGTGCGCGTCGTCAGCGCGTTCGGCATCCCCGCCGCCGAGGGCTCGCTCGCCGCCACCGGCCTGGCGATCGCCATCGGCACGCTCGGCGCCGTCACCGCCACCTGGGGCAACCTCGCGGCACTGGCCCAGACCAACATCAAGCGCCTGCTGGCCTACAGCTCGATCGCCCACGCCGGGTACATGATCATGGCCGTCGCCGCGTCCGTGCTGGTGCAGTCGGAGGTCGCCGCCGCCATTCTCTTCTACCTGCTCGTCTATATGTTCATGAACCTGGGCGCGTTCATGGTCGCCGCCCTCATCGCCGAGCAATGCACCACGGCCGGGGCCGGCAGCGAGGACATCACCGACTACGTCGGCATGTCGCGCCGCTCCCCCGTGCTCGCGGTGCTCCTGTCGCTGTTTCTGCTGAGCCTCTTCGGCATGCCCGGCCTCGGCGGGTTCCTCGGCAAAATCGCCCTGGCGACCGCCATGGTCAAGCTCGGCCCCGGTGGCTTCGCCCTGCTCGCCGTGCTGCTGCTCAACACCCTCATCAGCCTCTACTACTACGTGCGCCCGATCTACTTCATGTTCCTGGCCCGCGAGGAACAGGAGCGGCCGGCGTTCGTACCCGCCGGCGCCGGCGTGGCGCTGCTGGCGCTGTGCGCCCTGGGCGTGCTGTGGACCGGCCTCACCGGCATGGGGCTGAGCCTGTCCAAGGACTACGCCGTGCTCACCGCGCCGCCGGCGGCCCAAACCGCGCAGGTTGAAACGGAGGCCGCGCGATGAACCGCATGGCCCTCGCCGACGAACTCAACGACCTGCTCTCGCGCGAGCAGCACAGCCTCGCCACACATCTTGAGGAGGCAACGCCCTACCTCACGCCCCGCACCTACAAGCTCTGGCGTCGCATCAGCGAAGTCATCCACGCCGAAACCGATCACATCGGCCGGCTGTCGCTGCTGCTGGATCGCCTCGAACTGCCGATGCGCCCGCGACCGCGCGATCCCAACGTCGCTTCCTATCACTTCAGCAAGGTCGAAATCCTCGTGCCCCTGCTGCTCGAGGAGAAGAAAGCCCACATCGCCGCCTACGAGCGCGCCCTCGAGCACGCCGGCACGGATGAAGCGATCGCCGGTGAATTGCGAACCCTTCTCGCCGACAACCAGAACGAACTCGCCCAGCTCGAAGCCGTCGCCGCGGAGTTGCACGCGCAGCCCGTATCGGCTTGACCAGTGCTTGGGAACGTTGCGGTTTGAGCATGGGTATCATGGCGCGATCGACACCCCTGGCGGGGCTCGCCATGACTGAGCAGGTTTCCGTGCTCGAACCGATCCACCAGTTCACCCTGGTCGAATCTAAGCTTGAGTGGAGCGGTTACGAACATCTCGACCGAACGCGGCATCCCGACGTTCACGTGGGCGGCGTGCCGGGGCAGCTCCTCCTGGTGCGGCAGGAGCCGGCGGTCAAATTGTGGCCGCTGCTCATCGAGCATCAGCACTACGCGACAAATGTTGTATATGGTCTTGCCGCCCTTGTGCTGCTGTATGCGCTGTGGCGGGCCGTACGGTCGCGTGCCAGAGTGGACCCTGGTCAACCGTACTGTCGGCGATGCCGTTATCAACTGACCGGGCACACGTCGGACACCTGCCCCGAATGTGGCGCGTTGCTGCACAAGCGCCGAGCGGTCCGCATCGAGGTGGGCGTGTGGCGGCAGCGCGTGAGGCGATGGGGGCCGCTGGTTGCCGTCCTTATCATCGGCGGAGCCTACGTGACGACGCGCTGGGCGACGTCGGCAAGATGGAACTGGCACAATGAGGTCCTGCCATACGATGCGGGCGAATGGTTCGAGTGGCCATCCGTCACGGCATACCGGTGGCTCTCTGTGGACAAACGTCAATACTGGACAACGGGATACTGGTACGTGGATGCCATCGACCCGCGCACGGGCCAGCGGCTTCGCACGCTGCGACGCATCCGCGTGGAACAGGGCGAAGTCCACGTCCCGCGCGATGGTGACGTATTCGAGTTGCACGGGGAGGAATGGTGTACGACCTACAGCCAGCGTAACGGGAAGCGGCTGGGCCAAGTGTCGATCAACGAACGTTTCGATGAGGACAGGCTCCTCGCCGACGCTCTGGTGCCCGGCGGCACGAGGTCGAATCCAATTTGGCATCGGGCTGACACTCCCGACACCACGCCGCCCGAGCCGCACGATGAATCATTGGGCATCGATGGGCCTGGGTTTGTGATTTTCTTTGAAGGTCGCCTGAGAGTGGTGGCGGTCGGGCCTTGGATTGTTGAAAGCAACACCGACCGCATCACCGTGGAGGGCGGCCGGTACGCATACCTGCCGCTGCGCAACGGGTTGGCCAAGATCGACACGGTCAGTGGGCGGGAGGCCGGCCTGCACATCGCCACACCTGATGATGGACACATCGTGGATTACGAAGTGACGCCCGACGAACGGTTCGTCGTCATCCACTGGCAGCAGTGGGAGCCGTTTGGTGTGTTCGTGGAGGTTTATTCCATCGCGCACCGCCGCCGCGTCGCGCGGCTCGATGTGCCGGGCGCCGCCAGCGGCGACGCCCGTCCGCGACTGGTGGGTGTGACGAGTGACAGCCGGTTCTGTGCCGTGGCGTTGGATGATGAGTTCGACACCCGATCGTCGCGCGTGACGTTGTACGATCTGACCGCCTTGGAGCCGTGATATTGACAACGCCGCGGCGTGAGGCGGCGGGGCGCTTATAATCGGGCGATGTCGTCGAACAACGGCTGCGGCCGGTGCGTCATCACGATCGGGAACTTCGACGGGGTGCATCGCGGTCATCAACGGATCGTGGCGACGGCGCGGCGTGTGGCGGCGGGCCGGGGGCTGCCGGTCGTGGCGATGACGTTCGACCCGCACCCGATCGCGTTGCTGCGGCCCACGGAGGCGCCGCCGGCGATCGTGCCGCTGGCCGAGCGGGAGCGGCTGCTGCGGGCGGCGGGGGCCGATCGTGTGGAGGTGATTCGCGTCACCCCGGACTTCCTGCGGATCGAGGCGGAGGCGTTTCTCAGGCGGCTGGCGGCCGAGCACGCGCCGATCGCCCTGGTGGAGGGGCGCACGTTCCGGTTCGGTCACGACCGCCTCGGAGACGTGGCGATGATCGAGCGGATGGGTCGCGAGCTTGGGTTCACTGCAGCACCTGTCGATCAGGTGGAGGTGGCGACGCTGGACCAGCTCATGGCGCCGGTGAGCAGCTCGCTCGTGCGATGGCTGGTGGGGCACGGGCGGATGATGGACGCGGCGCTGTGCCTGGGTCGTCCGTTTGCCGTCACGGGTACGGTGGCGCGCGGCGAGCAGCGCGGACGAACGATCGGCGTGCCCACGCTCAACATCAACGCGACGGAGCTGGCGGGTCTGATCGTCCCCGCCGACGGCGTATATGCCGGCCGCGTCGTCATCCACAACGACGTCAGTGAATCGGTGCAGCCCCCGGCGATCCATCCCGCGGCCATCAGCGTGGGCGTGAAGCCGACGTTCGGCCGGCGCGGCCGCGTGATCGAGGCCCATCTGTTGGACCTGCCCACGGGCGTGGACCTCTACGGCCGCACCGTCACCGTCCGCTTCATCCGCTGGACGCGCGATCAGCACGCCTTCCCCGGCATCGATGCGCTCAAGGCGCAGATCGCCCGCGACGTGGCGGAAGTGCGCCGCCTGCACGCGGCGGGTAAACTGGCGCACCCGAGCCTGGCCAACCACCCGACGCTGCGACAGAGTGCATGACCCCCACGCCACCCGCATACGAATCGAGCCTGGATTTGGCCGCCGCCGCACGACTCATTCGCGAGGCGCCTTCGTTGGTGGTGATCACGCACACCAAGCCCGACGGCGACGCGATGGGCAGCGTCGTGGCGCTCGTGGCGGCGGCGCGCCAGTTGGGGATCGCCGCCGAGGGCGTGGTGGTGGGCCCGGTGCCGGCAAGTCTGATGACGCTCATCGACGACGAGCCGGTTCGCGTGCTGGGCGAGGGCGAGCCCATGCCGGACGCGGGGATGTACGTGATCGTGGACACCGGCGCGTACTCCCAGATCGGGCCGCTGCGCCCGGCGATCGAGTCGCACCTGGACCGGACGCTGATCATCGACCATCACCTGTCGGGCGACATCCCCGCCGTGCATCGGCATATCGAGGGCGATGCGGCGGCGTGTGCGGAAGTGGTGGCGGTGCTGCTGGACTATCTGGCCGACAAGCCCGGGCTGGAAGGGCCCGATCGCCGGACGGCGCCGATCGGCACGCGGGCGACGGACTGGCAGAACCCGCACTACACGCCCACCGTGCGCAAGGCGCTGTTCGCGGGCATCGCCTCCGATACGGGCTGGTTCCGCTTCAGTAACACCCGGCCGCGCACCCACGAGCTGGCGGCAAGACTGATCCGCCTGGGCGTCGATCACAGTGAGCTGTACGCCCAGCTCGAGCAGACCGAGCGTCCGGAGAAGCTCCAGCTCATGATCCGCGCGCTGGACAGCCTGGAGCTGCTCGCTGGCGGCAAGGCCGCGGTGATGACACTGCGGGCGCGCGACTTCATCGAGACGGGGGCGCTGCTGGAAGAGACCGAGCGGTTCGTGGACGTGCCGCAGATCGTGGCCACGGTGCAGGTGGTGGTGCTCGTCACGGAGCCGCCGCCGTTTGGCGGCAACGGCGGTCGCGCGGTGGTGACGCCCGAACGGCTGGACTCATCGAGCTTCGGGGGTCAGGTGCACACGCGCTTGAGCTTCCGCAGCAAACCGGGGCCGGACGCGGTGAACGTGGCGAGGCTGGCCGAGCAGTTCGGCGGAGGCGGGCACGCACGGGCGGCAGGGGCCAAGGTCGAAGCGCCTTTGAGCGTGGTCATCGCCCGGGTCCACGAGGCGATCAAGTTGTTCTGCCGGTGAAATGGTCGCACCAAGCGGGCCTTTCCTTTATCAGGGATGAAGCTACAGCGGCGTCCGGGCGATTGGGGCTTGGAGCGTCACGCGGCAAGGCGTACATTTGAAATGGGTTAGTGCTGGCCTGGCGGCGCGACGGTCGGTGTCGGCGGGTTGGCGGGCGTGATGCGGCATGATCATGGATGGAGCGCAACTGCTGTCAGAAATTGACTTTGCGGGTCGAGGGCATATTGTCATCCGTCACGACGCCCAGCGCGCCCTAGCACCAGCAGGCCATCGCGCGGGGCAGTGCTTCCGGGCATGGAGCCCAAGCATGGGGAGCCGAACGTCGAACGCCAGTGTCCTCCGTTCATCGCGCCGCGCAAGCGGATTCACCCTGATCGAACTGTTGGTGGTGGTGTCGATCATCTCGCTGCTGATTGCGATCTTGCTGCCGGCGCTGGAGAAGGGGCGCGATGCGGCGCGGACGACAGGCTGCTTGTCGAACGAGAAGCAGATCGGGCTGCTGCTTCACTCCTACGCGACGGAGAATCGGGGCTGGGTGATGCCGATCTACAACAAGTACGGCACGGCGGTGACGGACTGGCGCGGCTGGTTCAACTTTCTCTTCGCGCAGATGGGCAAGTCGCCGCTTGTGGATGCGCCCAAGCTGTTTCACTGTCCATCCTTCCCCGGCGTGGTCAACAAGCCGCGCGGCACGTACGCCATGAACTGGTACCTGGGCAATGACGTGGTGGCGGGGGTGCGCATGTCGTGGTCGAGGCCGGTCTGGGACCACAACTCGAACAACTGGAACAGCAGCACGGGCTATTACCATCTGGATTCGACGAAGCAGGCCAGTCGTGTGTACGTCGTTGCCGACACCTACAACAACAGCTCCGGCAACGCGGTGTACAACATGGAAACCGACAGCGTCACCGGCGAGACGGTGGCGCGCTGGCACTCGGATCGCATCAATGTGCTTTACGCCGACGGCGGCGCTCGCACACAGAGTCGGCTCGCCGATGCACGCGGACGCTTCACCCCCAGCGGCGGCTGGCTCCCCTGGCTCAACCGCACCGAATACAGCTCCACTTATCCGTTGCCCGCCAATTGACCCTTTCCGGCCCATGACCCAACCCGCCACGATCCCATCGCTGACGCAAGACCTGCGCGAGCGATGTCATGTGGCGCCGGCGCAGGTGCTGATCGTGCATTCGTCGATGAAAGCGATCGGGGCGGTGGAGGGTGGCCCCCGCGCGGTGGTCGAGGCGCTGCAGTTGTCGGTGGGCGAGCAGGGGACGCTGCTGATGCCGACGTTTGCCGATCCCGCGCAGGACGGGCGGTTCGACGTGCGGTTAACGCCCAGCCGCACGGGCGTCATCACCGAGGTGTTCCGCACGATGCCGGGCGTGAGGCGAAGCCGGCACGTGACGCACGCGGTGGCGGCGTGGGGGCGGCGGCGTGACGAGCTGCTGGACGGGCACGAGGATACGCCGGGTCTGGGCGTGCTCAGCCCGTTTCACCTGGCGGCCCTTCCGGGGGTGGGGGCGCGGGTGCTCATGATCGGATGCGATCTGACCACGTGCAGCGTGGTTCACGTGGCCGAGGCAATCGTGCGCGTGCCGTACCTGGGCCGGGCGTGGTATCCGGGCTATGACCGCGCGCTGACGCTGGTGGATGAAGCGGGCGCTGAGCGGCTGGTCGAGCCGCGCGATCCGCCGGGCGACTCGTCGCAGTTCGTGAAGGTGGCGGCGCTGTTGGAGCGTCGAGGCCAACTGCAGCGCGGTCGGCTGGGCGAGGCGACGTGCCTGCTGTTCAAGGCCTCCGACGCCATCGACGCGGCCGTATCCCTGCTGGTGGACGACCCGCTGGCGCTGTTGTGCCGCAACCCGCGGTGCGCGTACTGCACGATGGCGCGCCGCGCGGTGGCGCTCAGCGGTTGGGCGGGGCCAACGCCGCCTCCACATCGCGCCAGTGCCGACGCATCAGCCGCTGCTTCGTCCTGACCTGCTCGGGCAGATCGGCGCCGAGCACGAAGGTATCCTCGACCACGGGGCCGTGAGCGTGCGTGATGGCGTCCATGCCGCCGTCGCGCAGCAGGCGCTCGAACTCGGCGGCGTTGTCCAGCTCGTCGCGCAACAGCTCGGCGAATACGGCCCCGTCGGGATGGCCGGCCCACGGATCCACGGGCGATGCGTCGGCGCCATGGCCGTGACGGTCGCGGATGACCTGCGCGGCGAAGAAGTGGGCGCAGCTCCGCACGATGGCCGCATAGAGTCGCAGGCCGATCGTCTGGCGCCGCCACGGGTCGCCGAGCGACTCGAACGCCCTGGCGGTCTGGACGAACCGGGCCGCGGCGTTGTCGGCGGTCCACAGGCGCGGGTCGCCCGCCTCGGTTCCCAGCAGCGCCGCCGGGCGGATGCGGCTGCCGTGCTGATCCAGCCAGTCCAGACGGGCGCGCTCCACCGACACGTTGAACACGTGCGGCAGGAAATACGCCTCGTCGCGCGGCGTCAACTGCAGCGGATCGAACACCAGCGGCCGCGTGACAAACCGCATCGACACCCCGCCGTAGATCGCACTGAGCCCCGGCAGCGCCGCCTGCTTGAACTTCACCGCCTCGCGCAGCGACACGAAGGCCTCCATCAGCCGCGCGGCGTCGTGGTCGCCCGCCCAGCGCACGCAGCACTCGTGCAGCCGCTGCAGCATCGCCAGCGTTCCCCACGCCGGCGCGGCGAGGAAGCCGTCCACCAGGTCGATGATCGCCTCGGCCGTGTCCAGCCGCTCCATCGCGCGGTCGTAGGCGCAGCGCAGATCGACGAACAATGTCGGCGACGAGCGCCCGCGCAGCCCCTGCAGCGATTCGAGTACGCCCAGCGGATCGAACACGCCGCGCACCGGGTAGCAGCGATCGGCCAACGTGCCGACGGTGACAGGCGACTCGCCGCGCCCGCGCACGGTGCAGCCGTCGGGCAACTGCGCGGCAATGTCGTCGAGCTCGCCTGCGGAGAAATTGCCGCTCAAGTGCACGCGCAGCGCCCCGCCCGCATCCGCCGCGCCGCCGCGCACCGCGTCGATCAGCTCGCGCACGCGCCGTCCCATGCTCCGCCCGCGGCACGACGCCGGACCGTTCGATCCCGCGTACTGCCAGTGCGACCAGCACAGCCCCGGCCCGGCGTCGTTCGTCTTGAAGTAGAACGTGCCCAGCTCCGGCACGAGCCGCACCAGTTCCGCCGTCATCGCGCGGATCATGGCCAGCATCTGCGGCTGATCGACGCACGGGGCGAACGCCTCGCGCGTGCTGCGGCGAGGATGATCGGTGCGCGGCCCACGCAGGTGGGGATGGGCCTCGAAGAACGACTCGGGCAGGAAGTTGGGCAGGTAGTTCCAGAACGCCGCGCCCAGCCCGTGGCGTCGGAGGATGGCGGCCTTGTCCAGCAGCAGGGCGCGGTTGGCGGCGACGGCATCGGCGGGCAGGTGCGGTGCGATCGCCTCGTGGGGCACGATTTTTTCCAGCGCCGGGTTGTATGTCGCGTAGGCGTGCCAGGGGCTGCCGCCCGCCTGCGCCTCGCATGATTCGGCCTGGGCCACTGCAGCAACGTTCACCTCGACGCGGCCGTGACGCTTCAACCGCGCCGCCAGCGCGGCCACGGCGCCGAACGCCTCCAGGTCGCGCGTGGGCGTCGTGACGATGATGGTCAGCGGCGTGGTCATCGTCGGGGCATGGCGCGGGGGACGGCTCGGGTGGGCGTCAGCGACGGCGTGGGCGCGGTCGGCGGCGCCGACAGCGCCTTGGCCGCGTCCAGCGTCAGACGCGTCAGTCGGAAGCGCACCAGCTTGTTGATCCGCATCCACACGCCTACGCCGATCGCGCCCATCAGCATGTGGCCCTCGCCGAACACCGGCGCCGACATGCGAAACTCATCGTGGTGATAGATCGGCGGGCTGGCGATGCCCTCCTGGCGGATGTTGAGCAGGTAGCTGTCCAGGGCCTGCAGGGTCTTCCACCACGGCGCGCCATGAACCTCGAACGGATGGGCGCGGCGATAGGCCGCCCGCTCCTCGCGCGTCCAGTAGGCCTGGTACAGCAGCGACGACGTGCTGCGATAAGGACCCATCAGCGACATCGGCCGGGTCACGACGTTGGGACGATCGCTGCGGATGCGCAGCATGAGACGGATTTCGCCGCCGATCGACTGGGCGAAGGAGACGGCCACGTCGTCGGCGGGTTCGGGCGTGCGCGGCAGAACGCTGACCATGTCCTGGTAGAGCCGCTGCAGCACGTGCCCCGCGCGACGCACCATCTCGTGGTTGGAGACCTCGTCGGCCAGATGGACCACGGTGCGCCCCAGCCGGTAACGCACCGGCGCCGCCGTGCGCTGGACGTAGTTGCGCGACACCAGCGTGCGGATCAGGTTATAAGCCGTCGGCTGCTTGAGCCCCAGCACGGTGCAGATTTCCTGCAGCGTCATGCCGCGCTCCGAGCGCGCGACCAGATCGAGAATGTCCAGCCCTCGCAGTACCGATCGAACCAGATCACTGTGCGCCACGGCAATGTCCTCGTTGCCCCGGAATGTCCCCGGCGATCGGCGTCCCGTCGCGGTGGCCCGCCGCGAGCGAACCTATGCCGCCGCACGCACGGTCGCAAGGCCCAAGGGGATCGGGCGGTCCGACCATTCATCATAGATGACAATCGCATGGGATTGCAGTGAAACTTATTGACCGCATCCCGGTGAGATTTAGGATCAAACTGTCGAAGGCCCCGGTCTGCCGCGCGGCGGATGGCGGCGGCCTGCCGGTGGAGCCCCTGCGAATGTCCGTGCTTCCCCGAATCCCGACGGTCGCCGATCAGCCCGCGGGCGGGGTCAGCCCCACGTCGCGCGAGGTCCGCCATTTCCTGGAGCAACTGCAGCAGGACGCCGGCGGCCTGGCGAGCGTGCGCACCGTCGCCCTGACGGCGATGGACCGGCCGATCGACGCTGTCACCCTGACCGATCCGAGCGTCAGCGACGACTTGAAGCAGACGGTGCTGATCGTCGCCGGTCAGCACGGCAACGAGGAGAGCGGCCGGCTGGTGGCGCTGCGGCTGATGACGCACCTGCTCGACGACGCGCAGCGCGGCACGCTGCGCAAGCAGAAGATCGTGATCATGCCCAACGTCAATCCTGACGGGGCCGAGGCCGACTCGTACGAGACGCCCGACGGGGTGCGCCCGAACATGGACCATGGTCTGGACGGCCCGACGACGCCCGAGGGCCGCGCGGTCGAGGAGGTCGCCTTCGAGCTGTCACCCGACGTGTTTGTGGACATGCACGCGCGGGGCCACGCCGGGTGCAGCTACGACATGGTGCTCTACCCGCAGACCAAGACGTACACCGAGGACGACAACACCTTCCACGCCATTGCCGCGGACATGGTGGCCGCGGGCGAGCGTGCGGGCCTGCCGCACATCAGCCACCCGCTGGCGTGGTGGACCGAGCCGCCCGCCGACGTCGCCTCGACGACGGCGTTTGCCTACCGCAACTTCAAGTCCATCGTCATGCTCACGGAAAGCACCGAGGACAATCGCCATCATTACCCGCGCGAGTTGACAGCCAAGGTGGGCGTGGCGCGGATCATGGCGCTCCTGGCGTGGGGCAACCGGCGTCACCCCAAGCAACGCTACGAGGGCTATCCCAATTCGCCGGTGCTGGGTATGAACAGCCGGGCCATGGTTCCCGTCGGAGCGACGGCGGCGGCGCGGCGTCGCAGCCGCATCGACATCTGGCGCCACCGCAGTGCTGTCACGTCGATCCAGTCGATCCTGCCCGAGCCGCCGCGGCTCAAGACGGTCATGGTGACGTATGACGGGCCGATGCTCGAACATGGTGGGGGGGTCATGATCCGCGCCGCGGGCCACCGCGATGTGGCCTGTGTGCGCTGGTCCGGGCGGGAGCTGTCGCCGTCGGACACCGACGGGTTCTATGCTTACCGGGACGAGGCCTCGACGTTTGTCGTCGCCGCCGCCCCCGTGCTCGTGCCCGGCACGTGGACCGTGGAAGTGGAGCTGATCTGAAGTCCCGTCCGCCCGTGCGGGGCTGACACAGCGAGAAGAAGACATGCGTGTGACGTGGATCGGGGCCGGGATTCTGGCCATGACGATGGCGAGCGGTGCGGCTGCACAGGAGACGGCATACGACCAGTTCAGCCGGTTCTGCGCCGAGTCGTTCGGCGCGGAGAAAGAGCCGCTGACCTACGAGAAGTTCGGCGACAAGCTGCTGCTGTTGCCCGACAGCTCGTGGACGCACGCATCGCTGCGCTCGGCGTGCGTGGCGTGGGCGACGACACTGCCCGCCAGGACCGTGGTGGAATACGGCCCGACCGCCTCGCTGGGCCAGTCCACCGCGCCGCCCGACCGCCACTACTACACCCACGTTCACTACCTGCGCGATCTCAAGCCCAACACCACCTACCACTATCGCATGGCCGGGGTCGATGAGCGCGGGCGGCGCTGGGAATCGCCCACGCGCACGTTCCGCACCGCCGTGCCCGCGACGCCCAAGCCGATCACCCAACTGCCGCCGGGCCATCCCTACCGCATCACCGCGCCGGGCTATTACCTGGTCGCCGCCGACCTCGTCGCCGACCACTCGGCCATCGTGATCGAAAGCGGCGATGTGACAGTGGACCTGGGCGGCCACACCGTCACCTACAACCAGCAGAAGATGCCCCCGATCAATAGCGACGACGGCAACGTCTGGTTCGACCAGGCGCCCCACGGCGTGGTGCTGGCCAAGCGCAACCTCCAGAACGTGCGCGTGGTCAACGGCACGATCGTGCAGGGCGCCGGCGGCGACGGCGCCCAGGCCAACGGCCGCGGCGCCAACCCCGTCGGCGCCATGAGCGGCTGCGGCGGCGAAATGGCCGGCCTCACCATCCGCTGGCACGGCGAGCAGGTCGTCGGCATGTGCATGCTCTGGAATCCCCCCATCGACGTGCACCACAACGTCCTCATCGACGAAGGCACCGCCATCACCAACCGCCACCAGGGCGTGTCCGCCATCCAGACCGTGCCCCGTCCGCACCACAACCTCATCGCCCGCACCCGCCAGCGCGGCATCGACGCCGCCACCGACGGTGGCGAGGTCTTCCGCAACGAAATCTACATCGACTCGATGGCCACCAACAGCACCGGCATCCACGGGTACAAGGCCAAGAACCTCGTCGTCCGCGACAACCGCGTGTTCGGCGGCGGGTATCTGGCCGTGGGCATCGGCGCCCTGTCGCAGGGCACCGCCAACGTCAAGGTCCTCGACAACTTCGTCCACCTCCAGGCCGCCGCGCCCTCGGCGAGCTGGGCCGAGTATGGCGAGCAGTCCGGCGCCTACTGCTTCCGCGTGACCTGGGGCGGCGAGAGCATCCTCGTCGAGAACAACACCTTCGTCACCCGCGGCCGCGACGGCGGCATGGTCCGCGGCGTCTGGTACTGCCCCGACCCCCAGCAGAAGGGCAACGTCATCCGCCACAACGTCATCAAGGCCATCAGCGACAACGCCGCCACCGATGTCCGCGGCGCGATCGTCATCAGCGGCGGCGAAGGCCCGCCCGGCAGCAGCGACGGCTCGCCCGTCCTCTTCGAAGCCAACCGCGTGATCTCCAACTTCTGCCACGTCCTGCTGGGCGAACCCTACGGCGCAGGCCACAGCACCCGCTTCGTCCGCAACACCTTCGAGCGCGAGGGCGACCTCGATCGCTTTCGCTTCGTGCAGATCGGCCACGGCAACCAGCAGTGCACCGACAACGCCTTCATCGACTCGACCTTCGGCAAGGGCGTGCGGCCCGACATGATCCGCTGGGAAGGCCACACCGACGCGCCGCGCTGGTTCGACGTGACCACCGGCAAGACGACCATTCGTTTCGAGAACGGCCAAGCCAAGCCCGCACGCTGAGGTGGACGCCGCAGAGGGAGAACGTTCCTTGACCCTGTACGTGACGCACCTGCTGGGGGTGATGTTCGTGGCTGTCGCCGTCGCCCGCGCCGGTGAACTGACTGTGTTTCAGGACCTCGACGAAGCCACCGCGCGCATCGCCCGCATGGCCGACAAGCCGCACGATCGGCTCATCGACGAGCGCGGGCACTACCAGTCGGAGACGCTGATCTTCACCGACGTGAAGACCGGCCACGAGGTGTGGTCGCTGACGATGGAGCACGCGACGGAGCTGGCCAACATCGAGCGGCGGCCGGTGTGGTCGGCCGACGGGTCGGTGTTCAGCATGAAGGGCAACCGCGCGTTCCGCCAGCTCGACGGGACGATCTACAAGACGCGCTGGGCGGGGCACAATTTCCTGATGGAGGGCGACCTGACCTCTCGCCGCAAGCTTTGGGCGAAGTACGAGGGCCACTTCCAGGGGTTCAACGCCAAGTTCGACACGTGGAGCAACCTCACACCCCGCCGGCTGTTCTACGTCATCGAGGACAAGCTGTTCCAGGTCGATGTCGGCCGCGACGGACAGGACAACACCGCCACGCTGCTGTGGACCTTCCCCAACAACCGCCCGAAAATCCTGCAGAACATCAGCGACAACGACCTGCTGCTCGTGCAGGACAAGAATGGGGACAAGCCCGACGACGCGCCGCTGTTCTACGTCATCGATGTCAAGCAGAATCCGCCGCGCGTGCTCAGCCGGTCGTTCCACCTCGGCGGCGTCGACGGCGTCGAGGGCCACGACCCGCTGCACGAGTACCACGTCCACTCGATCTCGATCGACCGCGCGGGCACGGCGGTGTCGTGGAACTACGGCCCGGCCGACAGCGAGGGCGAGTACGTCGGTTGGACGCTGCAGTTGTCCGACTTCGACGCCATGCCCGCCCATCGCAGCGTCCGCACCGATCCCTTCGGCCAGTACCTGTCCCACCCCGGCGTCGGGCCGGGCGACTCGATCGCCTACTTCGGCGGGCCGGCCACCATCGGCGGGCAGAAGACCGGCGGCTGGTCCCTCTGGGCCCGCCGCGGCGACAGCGACCCGATCGAAATCGGCGGCCCCGCGCCCGGCGGGCACGCCACCTGGGCCGGGTTCGACCCCGACACCTTCTTCGCCAACGTCAGCCGCGACTGGCCCGACAAACCCTACGCCGGCACGATCGTCGCCGGCCCCGGAAGCTGGCACAAGCCCCAGCTGCGCATCCTCGCCCATGCCTACGACCGCCAGCGCGGCGGCAAGGCCGGCTTCGACGCCATCCCCAGGCCCACCCAGTCCCCCGACGCCACCAAGTGCTGGTTCCACTCGTCGATGCTCATGCCCGACGACACCTTCACCGGCAGCTTCATCGTCGTGTATCGCCGGCCGCACGCCCCGACGCAGCTGGCCTACGCCGATGGCGTGCTGCAGTGGACCCCGCACGCCCTGTCCCGCGAGGTGCGGCAGTGGCTGGTCTATCGCCGCACCGCCGAAGGCTGGGGCGAGATCGCCGCCGTCCCGCGCCCCACGCTGCAGATCGCCGTCGAGCCGGGCACGTATATGGTCGCCGCCGTCGAGTGGTCGGGCATGGCGAGCGACACGTCCTCGCCGGTGCTGGATGCGACGACCGGGCAGGTTGGCCAGGCCGTGCGAAACTGGGACACGACGCCCCCCGCGCCGCCGGGCGAGCTGCGCGTGGCCCGCGACGACGCCGGCCGGCCCCGGCTGACCTGGACCCCGCCCCCCGACGCCGACGTGCGACATTACCACCTCTACTGCTCGACCGACGGCCCGCCCCAGCCCGTCCAGGCCCGCCGCTTCGCCTCCCCGCCCGCCGGCACGACCACCTACCTCGACTGGTCCAACCCCCACGCCGACGCCCATTACGCCATCACCGCCGTGGACCGCCACGGCCACGAATCCCCCCCGACCCACGCCCGCTGAGGGGGCCGGCTTTTTCATCATGGATGACCCCATGGCCCAGATTGCACCAAAACGCATTGACCGCCTGAGTGGTCTGAGGAAGACTAGGAGCGGAGATCGCCTTTGAACGGACCTGCTTGCCCGATATCTCACTTTTTGTCAGAGATCCAGCAAACCTATCGCCGGGACAGGAGAAACCCGCCATGTTGACGCTTCGATCTCGGATTGCGCTTGTTTGCACAGTGTGCATGCTGCTGTGGCATGCCCCTGTCGATGCCGCTGTTGTCTACCTTCGGGATAACACATCGGCTTTCAACGGCAATGCTGTCACCACGACGACATTTGACGACACGATGGTTCAGGGGGTCATCGGCGGGAACGGAGGCACCGTAAACAATGGGGCGGCTTCTAATCTGACGATTCGCACGACACCGACGTTGCTCGACGTCGCATTGATCGGAGTTAAGAATCTGTTTTCGTTGCTGCCCAAGACCGTGGGCACCGATCAGATCGTCATCACTTCGGCAACACTGCACGTCTATGCCAATTCCTCGTTTCCCGGCGATGCGAGTTCGACGGTGTTCGCTTACCGGACGACATCGGACTGGCTCGGCGCGGCGGCCGGGGCAAACGAGGGCAATGTCAGCGGTCGTTACCGGATCGTTTCATCGACGACTAACTGGCAGGTCGGAAACTCCTTCAGCACCGCCGATTACACCACCGCCGAGTCGGGCTCTGTCCTATGGACGGGGACGAGTAACGCACTCAACAGCATTTCCGTGACCTCTATCGTGGCAAAGATGTACGAACTGGAACAGAACTACGGCTTCGCCCTGGTGACGAATTCTGTTGGTTCACTCTCGTTCCGCTCGTCGGAGCAGACCACCACGATTACACCTGTGCTGGAGATCAACTACGAGTATCAGCCCATCCCCGAACCCGCCAGCACGGCGCTGGTCTCGATGAGCGTGGCAGTGTTGCTTATGCGATCGCGTAAGCGTGATAGCGTCGTATCGAACTGAGGATTCACGACTGATTTGGCACCTTACATGCGGGAGGATTTCATGATGATGAAGCTCCATGGTTTAGCGGGAATGTTCGTTCTGTTCGTGGTGGTCAATACTTCACCGGCCGCGGTGGTGTATATGCAGGATGTCGGAGGAAACCCCGGCTTTACGTTCAACAGTACGCCAGTGACGCAAGCTATCTTTGATGACACCTACATTCAGCTCGGCGGTTCGGCGTCAAGTCTTGCCGCCAACTTCGGCAACGGCTCCAGCATGCAGATTCGCACCACGTCGAGCGGCTTAACGAATTTCGCGCTGATTGCAGTCAAGGACATGTTCAGCATTGTGCCGGCCACGAGCGGCGGAGATTCTATTCAGATCAACTCCGCCACGCTCTACCTGGCCAGTGGCACGACCACGATGCCCGCCAACTACACCATCGACGTTCGTCGCGTGCTGACGGACTGGCTGGCCAATCCCGCTGGAAATAACGACACACGTGTCTCAGCCGCTCAGCGAAATGGTGATGTGAGTAATCCTGTCGTCAATGGTCAGCCCTGGGCGGGTGGAGGCAACTTTGGCGCCTCCGACCGTACCAACACCAATGCCGCGCTGGGTGTCCCCTTTGTCACACCTACGTACGGAACGTATGTTGGCGTTGATATCACCGAAATGATGAAGGACATGTACACGTTGGGCGAGAATTACGGCTTCGCAGTTTCCACGTCGTTTGTGCAGAATGACTTTGTAAACTTCCGCGCATCGGAAGATACGCTGCTGCCGGCAACATTCGAGACATTCAGGCCGGTACTCATGATTGACTACACCTACATCCCCGAGCCCGGTAGCGTCGCGCTGTTGGCGATGGGCGGCGTTCTGGTGCTGGCGCGGCGGCGCAAGTCGATGGTGTCGCGCGGTTGAAGGCGATGAGTGAGCCGGGCCGTCCGCGGCCCCGGCGAAGGGTTGTCAGACGACGGGGCCGAGGACGGCCCGGCTCGCACTCAGCGCTTGAGCCACTCGAACATGCGGTAATGCTCGTCGCTCATGCCCAGCGCACGGTACGTGCGCTGGGCTTTTTCGTTGGTCGCGTCCACGAACAGGCGCAGGCCCTTGAGCGACGCATCGGCCTCGACGCGCTGCTTCAGGTGCGTGTAGATCGCCCGGAACACGCCGCGGCGGCGATGCTCCGGCGGCACGTACACCGAGTGGATCCAGATCACCGTCCCGTTGCGCCAGTCCGACCACTCGTCCATGGTCATGAGGCACCCCGCCGGTCGGCCGTCGCACTCGGCGACCCAGTAGGCGCCGCGGTGCGGATCGTCGAACAGGGCCGTCACCCCGCGCGTGACCGTGGCGCGGTCCAGCGCCATCCCCTCAGTCTCCTGCGCCATGGCCATCTGCCACGTCACGATGAGGTCCACTTCGTCGCGTCGCGCCGGCCGCACCTGGATCATGTGTCGCATCTCCGAGTCGAGTACGCGCATGTTTCCATGGGCGACGCCGACGTGTCAACCCGCCCTTCATCCACGATGGCGCAAGGCCCCGCCCCCGTGTGGTCGCGGGTCTTGATCGCGCAGGGGCAATATGCTAAAATTAACCTAACAAAATGATCCCTCCCCGCGTGGCCGCGCCGCGGGCGCGGGGGGGGGCGTTGGCGCGCGGCCTGGAGGTGACGACCATGGTGCTTCTGAGCAACTTGCCGACCGAGGGGGCGGGGTCCGGGGTGCCCGATCGGGCGGCGGCCGCGCTGGCGTATGGGGCCACGATGGAGCCATCGAAGGGCATCGGCATGAACGGCGGCCCGTCCCGGCCGGTGAAAAGCCACGGTGCGCGCGGCCTGGCGGCGGCGGGTATGCTGGCCGTCATGAACGCCCCGTGGAAGACCGTCCTGGACGACGAGGTGGCCCGTGCCCTGCCCGAGCTGGTGGCGTTGCGGCACGACCTGCACGCGCATCCGCAGCCGGCCTTTGGCGAGACCTACACCGCCGGCGTCGTGCAGCGCGAGTTGTCGCGCCTGGGCATCGAGCACGTCGGCGCCATGGCGGGCACGGGCGTCGTCGGCTGGATCAAGCCCCCCGATGCCCAGAAGGCCAACCTTCCGGGGGTGGCGTTGCGGGCGGACATGGACGCGCTGCCCATCGCCGAGGAGACGGGCCTGCCCTATGCCGCCGGCGCCGATTACCGCGGGCACATGCACGCCTGCGGGCACGACGGGCACACGACGATCCTGCTCGGCGTCGCCCGCGTGCTGCTGCGCTGCCGCGAGCACCTGCCCCAGCCGGTGAAGCTGATTTACCAGCCGGCGGAGGAAGTCGGCGGCGGGGCGGCCAAGATGATCGACGCCGGGGCCATGGACGGCCGCGTCGGCGGCGTTGCAGTGAGCCGTATCTTCGGCCTGCACAACTGGCCCCAGCTCCCCGCCGGGCTCGTCGCCACCCGCCCCGGGCCCATCATGGCCAGCACCGACCTGTTCGACATCGCCGTCACCGGCCGCGGCGGACACGGCGCCATGCCCCACACCACGCACGACCCGATCGTCGCCGCCGCCGCCATCGTCGCCGCGCTGCAGACCATCGTCAGCCGCCACGTCGCCCCGACCGACCCGGCCGTCGTGTCCGTCACCCAGTTTCACAGCGGCACGACCGGCAACGTCACCCCCGACCGCGCCGCCCTGGCGGGCACGATCCGCTGCTTCGACGCCCAGGTGCGCCGCAGCATGCACCGCCGTCTCGCCGAGCTGAGCGCGCAGGTCGCCGCGGCCTATGGCTGCCGGGCCCAGGCGACCATCCACGAAGGCTATCCGTCCACCGTCAACGACGCGGCCGCGATCGATCACGCGCTGGCCGCGGCGCAGCAGATCGGGCTGACGTGCCGAGTGCTGGCCTCGCCGCTGACCACGGCCGAGGACTTTTCCTACTACGGCCAGAAGGTCTCTGCCTGCTTCGTGCTGCTGGGCGCCGGCCGCGACGGGGCCAACCCCGATCTGCACTCGCCTCACTACGACTTCAACGACGCCATCCTGCCCCCGGCCGTGGGCTTGATGACAGCCATCGCCCTGCGCGCGGCAGGGTGATGTGGCGTCGAGCGGCGTCGTGAGGTGGCGGTGCGGTTACAGCGTCGCCGAGGTGTAGGGCAGCAGGCCCATGTATCGCGCCCGCTTGATGGCCTGCGAGACCATCCGCTGCTCGCGGGCGTCGAGGCCGGTGCGCTTGCGGCTCTGGATCTTGCCGTTGGGCGTGAGCAGACGGCGAAGGTCCTCCGCCCGCTTGTAGTCCACGTACACGTCGCCGGTGCTGGACTTCTGGGCGAGCTTGACCTTGGGGGCCGTTCCGAACTGGGTGAATTCCGCCATGTTGATTCTCCGTCGTGGATGGCAGCCTCGGGACACGCCCGAGGCGACGGTGCGAGCCAGGCAGTCTAACACGCCCCCCGCCCTCGCGGCAAACCGGGCGTGTCGTGGCTTGCACTCGTGCCGCCCGGATGGGCCCGGTTCAATCGGGCAGGTAGGCCGGGCAGCCCGTGAGGCGGTCGAGCGTGGTCAAGGCCAGGCGTCGCCGACTCAGGGCGTGGAGGAGCGGCGGCAGGGCGGCGGCGGCGGGTCCGAGCCGGCGGGGGTGATGCGGTTCAATGCCGTCGTGCAGGGCGAGGATGTCGCCGGGTCGCGCGTGACTGGCCAGACGCGCGACGATGCGGTCGGGCGAGGTGGGTCGGCCGTCCAGAGCGCGGCGCGTCCAGGTGACGATGTGCTGATGATGGCGACGCGCGGCGGCGGCCAGACGCGGCTGCTTGAAGCCCATCGGCGGTCGAAACAGTGCGGGGCGGCGGCCGATCACCCCGGCCACGGCGTCGATCGTGCGCTGCAGTTGATCCTCCCAGTACGCCTGGCCGCGCCACATGCCGCTCCATGCGTGGTCGTAGCTGTGACTGGCGATGACGTGGCCCGCCTCGTGGGCGCGGCGAACCAGGTCCGGCCAGCGCCGCACGTTGGCGCCGATGACGAAAAACGTCGCCGACGACTGCCGTACGGCCAGGGCGTCGAGAATCGCGGCGGTCGCCTGCGGGTGAGGGCCGTCGTCGAACGTCAGCGCCACGCGCGGTGGGTCGCTTGCGTCGCCGCGATAGATCACCGGCGCGAACAGGCGACTGCGAGGCCAGAACGTTCCATACGCGGTCAGGGCGGCGGCGCCGACGACGCCGGCGCCGGCAAGGGTGGGCAGCGATAGGGCGATACCGATCATGACGGCGTCACCGTTGAGTACGAGGCTCGTAGCCGGGCAGAATCGCGTGCAGGACCTGGTCGCTGCGCAGCACGGGCGGGGCGCGGCCGGTCATGTCCAGCAGGAACGTGGCGCTATTGATCTGGTCGATCCCGCCGTGGGTGGATTTCATGCGGATGAACCACTCGAACATGGCGATGCCGCCGCAGTACCCGTCGGCCAGGCACACCATGACATCGGGCGTGTTGACGACCAGCCCGTGAAAAGCCCGCCACAGCCGCACGGGTGCGTCGGGGTACGGGTGGTCCGCCGTGACAGTGAGCCAGTCGTCGGGCGACGCGAAGCCGTCGGCGTCGGCCAGCCCGGCGTCGGCCAACTGTCGCACGACCGATTCGTAGCCCAGAACGTCGTGATCGATCGTGCGGTACCGCAGCCGGCCGTCGCGCTCGTCGATCGCCGCGGCCCCGTGGGCGTTGCGCACCATGACCTGGTCCTGCTCGAGATGGGCCACGAGCTGGACCTCCGCTCGAGCCGCCATCGCCTCGGCGACGGGGCCGGCGCTGCGCGTGTGCAGGCCGACGTAACTCACCAGCCCGTCCTGCTCGACCACCACGTCGAGTTCGTGGCGCAGGCGGCCGACGGGACGAAACCCCGCCTCCTGAAGCATCGCCGCGACATTGACCCGACGACCTTCGAGGTAGTTGTGCCCGTGGTCGGCCAGCACGCTGATGCGCACCGCACCCTGCCGCGCGTGCAGCAACTGCAGGCAGAACGGGGCCACCTGGTCCAGCACCTCCTCGGCGCCCGCCCGGCCGTAGCGGCTGAGCATGCCCGAACTCGAGGCGATGTAGAGCAGCGTCACGCGATCGGGACTGCGGTCCACCGCCTGGAACGCCCGGGCCATCTCGGCGGGATACCACACCCGCGGCTGCAGAAACGCCAGGCCGTTCTCCCAGTACGCCGCCGTGTAGTGCAGCCGGCGATGCCACGGATGCCGCGCGCCAAACGACCGGCGGACGATCATGTTGTTCACGCCCGCCGCGTCGCGGTCGTAGTAGCGGTTGATCACGCCCGGCAACGGCGGCGCGCGCAGGAGCGACGTGAAAATGACGCCGCTCATCGTCGGAAAGGGCGGGATCACCTTGGCAGGCGGAGCGAACCACGGCCAGTCGCCTCGCTCCCAACGCTGGGCGGCGGCGTGATAAGGCACCGAGTCGAGCATCAGCACCACGTGCGGCAGGACCTGGTCGTCCAGGGCGTCCAGCCGATACACTCGGTCGTCGCGGCCGTCCTCGTCATCGTCGTAGGCGACGGCCACGCACCGACCGTCGGTCAAGAGCAGCGAAAAGTCGGCCCGGTCGTTGGCGTCGGTGTCGTATCGCCGGGCCTCGGGACTGCTCGTCAGCGCCGCCTCGGGAAAGGTCAGCCGCTCGCGCGGCGCGATGCATCCGCCCAACAGTGCGACAAGGGCCGGCAACAGGATGATGCGGGGCGCTGGGGGCATGACTCAACGGGCCATCGTACCGCGGCGCAGGCGAATCAACTCGACGGGCAGCAGGATCAGCATCGTGCCCACGCAGCAGCCTGCAATGCTCGCCGCCATCGCCAGCCCCAGGGACTGCATGGCCGGCACGCGCGTCAAGGTCAGCGAGCCGAAGCCCACGATGGTGGTGGCCGCGCAGATGACGATGGCGTGGATCGACGGCGCGATGGTGGCAAGCGTGTCAGCCCCCGCGGCGACGGCGCGGCGCGTGGCCCCGACGGTGAACAGGCCGTAGTCCACGCCAATGCCCGCCAGCAGCGGCAGGGCGACGAGCGTGATGAGGTTCAGTCGCGTGTCCGTGAGGGTCAACGTCGCCAGGAGAAACAGTGCCCCGGTGAGGGCCGGCAGCATGGCGAGCATCGCGGCCGTCACGCTGCGGAACTTGAGCATAAGCATCATGGCGACGACGGCGCCGGCGGCGAGCGTGAGTCGGGGCAACTCGGCGCGGACGCCGCGCTCCACCGCGCGACCGACCACGCCCAGACCGGTGACATGGGCGCCGGGCACGTCGGCGATGACTCCGGCCAAATGCTCCGGCGCAGCCAGCGGATCGACGAGCGTCGCCAGCGTCAAGGCCTGGGTCGGCGCCTCGCCCTGCTCGATCGCCCGGCGTGGCAGCAGGGCACGGGCGATGGCGGGGTAGCGCGTCAGGTCGAGCACGTCGGGCGGGTCACCAGGCCGCAACAGTCGCGCGAGCGTCTGGGCGTAACCGTCAAACTGCGTGGGATCCAACGCGCTGTCGGCGATCGCGCCGCGGAAGTCGGCGACGACGACTGCCGGGTCCACTGCAGCAATCGTGGCACGACGCTGGGCGACGCGATCCGGTGGCGGCAGCAGCCAGCCGAGGCTGAGCGTGCCCCGCACGTGGCCGGACAGCCGCTCGTCCAGCAGGCGTGCCCGGCCCGGCAGCGCATCGGGGTCGGACGCTTGCAGGTAAATCGTCAGCGCGCCGCCGAGCGCGCCGAACCGCTGTGCAATCTCCCGCTGCACCGCCAAAGGCTCGTTGGGGTGCGGGTGCATCGCGTCGCTGTCGTGGTCGAGCAGGCCGTCGTCAGGGTAGCAGGCCCATGCGGCAAGTGCAGCACACATCGCGATCGTCACGCCGGCGCCGATGCACGACCGCGCGTGACTGTGGATACCCGCCAGCAGCCCCTCCACCCGCAGGCGCGAGCCCAGACCGGCGAACGGCTGGCGCGTGGCCTTGGCCAGCAGCGCCAGGATGGCGGGCAGGACGATCAACGTGGCGAAAAGCGACGCCACCAGCCCCAACGCGCCCAGCAGAGCGAAATCGCGCAACGCCGGCACGCGCGACAGCCCGATCGCTCCAAATGCCGCCGCCGACGTGACGCACGCGCCCACAAGGTCGGCCGTGATTCCCCGGCCCGCCGTGCTGTCGCCATGCAAGGCGCGATGCGAGAGCCAGTGCACGGCGTAGTCGATCGCCAGTCCCGTGAGGATCGCGCCGACACCGGCGGCCAGCGGCGTCATGCTCGAACGCAGCAGCGCGAACGCCGACAGTCCCGCAAGAATGCCCAGACCCACCGGGATGAACGTCAGCACAAAGCTCCACCATCGGCGAAACACCAGCAGAAAAAGCAACTGCAGCAATATGACCGAGCCGACGACCGCCCGGATCATGTCGCCGCGGATGACGCGATGGCTCAAGTCGCTGATGGCGTAGCTGCCGCCCAGGCGCACCCGCAGAGGCCCGGGTTCGGCGGCCGACGCGACGCGCTCGACGGCGGCGATGAAGCGTGGCGTAAACGCCAGATCGGTCGGCGGGCGCTGACCGCTGACACGGATCATGATGGCGCGGCCGTCGTCGCTGTAGAACGCGTCGCTCGCCACCGCGCCCGGCAGCGCCCGGGGCATCGAATCGGCCAGCAGCTCGTGGAGGCGCAGGGGGTCGCCTGCCACGGCCACAGCCGTCGGCGCGGGCGATGCCAGCATCTGCTCGGTGCGGCGAATCTGTCGGCGCATGCCCTGGGGCGTGAGGCGCTGCAGCAACTGCTCGAATTGCGAATCGCCCAGGTAATACAGACCATTGGGCACGATGATGTCCTCGACGAATTGCCGCGCGTCTGGCCCGGGCCGGCACGTCACCGCGTCGAACAGTGTGCGAGCCTCGGCGTCATCGGCCGCGGCGGCCTCGAAACGCCGGGCATACGCGGCCAGCGCGTCGCGACTCGGCGCGGCGGTGTCGTCCGACACCAGCACCAGCAGGTCATCTGCAGCGTCAAAGTCGCGCAGCACGCGCAGCGTCGCCGCCGTCGCGGCGTCATCCCTCGCCACGAGCGACTCCAGCGACGAGTCAAACTCGATGCGCAGCACCACCGGCACGGCCAGCAGGCCCACGATCACCGTCAGGATCAGCGTGCGCAGCGGATACGCCTGGCCCATGCTCAGGGCTCCAGTTCCAGCCGCACGGCCCGCGGCGAGGGATCGAACGCGCGCGCACCCAGCAGGCCGTTGAGCTCGATGTCGCGCAGCACCAGCTCGATCTCGCCATCGCTCCCGCGCAGTATCCAGCGCGTGGGGATGGTGTGGCCGTCCATCACGCGATACGCGTCGAGAATCATCCGGCCCAGTTCGTCGCCGCCGCGCATCGCTCGACATTCACGCAGCGTCTGCGTCACCGGATCGATGACGGCATGGAGCGTCACGTCATGGTCGAGCTCACGGGTGATCGTCAGGAGTCCGTCTTCGAGGCGTCGGCTCGACGGCGAGCGAAACAGGTTGCCGCCGGTCAGCGGCGTCGCCAGCCAGGGGAACGCGCGCGCCGGGGGCGACGACGGGTCCTGCCAAAGCCACACGCCATCGGGTCGCACGGTCAGGTCGAAAGTAGTGCGGCTGAGTTTCCATAGCTGCAGCCGAAGATGGTCGGGCTGCCGGATCGCCATCGCCCCGTCCAGGCGGATCGACTGTCCGTCGGTGCGTGTGAGTTTCGCATCGACCGCCGCGGTCAGTGCGTGCAGCCGATCGGCCCGCGCCGCCATCATGTCGAGCGTGACCTGCGGATGAACCGACGGGTAGATCGGCAGCGTCGAGTGTCCGTGGCAGCCTGCCAGCAGCGTCGCGGCGACGACCGGGATCAGGCAACTGTAGCGCATCATGAGCATGCCAGGGCCTGGCGCAGCACCTTGCCGGTGGCCGTGCGGGGCAGGGTTTCGCGGATGTCAAAGTAGCGTGGGACCTTGTAGCGGCTCAGTCGTGCCCGGGCGAAGTCGCGCAGGTTCGCCTCGGTCGCCGCAGCGCCAGGCCGCAGCGTCACCACCGCGCGCAGTCGCGTCACCGTCGCACTGATCGGCGCGGGCACCACCACCGCCTCGTGAACGCAAGGATGCTGCACGAGCACGGCCTCGACCTCCAGCGGGTTCACTTTCGGGCCGCCCACGTCGATGATGAGCTTGAGCCTTCCGGTCACGTGCAGGCGCCCGGCAGAATCGACGTGACCCAGGTCGCCTGATTGCACAAAGCCATCGCGCGTGGCCAATGGCCCGGCGTCCGCATACCCGCTAAGCATCGACGGGGCGCGTACGGTGATGTGCCCTTGGCCGGTGTCGTCTGGATCGGCCATTCGCAACGTCACGCCGCGCAGAGGCCGCCCGACGCTATGGGGGTCAAAGTCCCGCCCGTGCGGATCGTTGAACGTCACCGAGCCGAACTCGGTGGCGCCATAGATCTGACCCAGGGGCTGGTTGAATCGCGAGGTGAACGCGTCGAACACCGCCGGCGGCAGCGCGCTGCCGGCCGAGTACGCCAGTCGCAGCGAGGTCCTCACGCGGCCGGCCCCGAGCTGGCTGAGCACGTCGAACATGAATGGCACGCCCGGCATCAGGGTCACGCTGCGACCGGTCAGTGCGGTCAACATGGCGTGCGGCTCGAAGCGGCGATGAACCTCGAGCGTCGCCCCCGATGCCAGGCACGCCAGCACGCCGTGCTCCAGGCCGTAGGAGTGGTGCATCGGCAGCGCCATCAGCATGCGGTCGCTTCGCCCGATCGCCAGAGCCTCGCTGCAGTTATCCGACACGGCTGTGAGGGCCGCCATTTCACGACGCACGATGCGAGGCATCCCGGTGGTGCCCGAACTCTGCAACAGCAGCGCACCGCGGTGCCCGCACGAAGCGCGGGGCGAATCGGCCTGCTCCATGACCTGGGTGATGGGTAGAAACCACGGGATGCTCAGATGCGCCGCATCGGCGATCAACGCCGCGGCGCCGACGGTCTCGGCCGCTCGCTTCAGCTCCTCGCAGGTCAAGTCGGGCGACACCGCAAACGCCACACGATCGGCCAGCCACGTACCCAGCAGGGCCACGGGCAACTCGATGCAGTTGCCGCTGCGAATCATCACCACGCCGCCCTCGGGCACGTGACGCCGCACCGTCGCCGCCAATGCGCCGGCCCGGGCCATCAGTTGCCCGCGGGTCAACTGTCGCACGTGTTCTCCGTCCACTTCGACCACGGCCACGGCATCGGCGTGACGACGGGCCTGCTCGTCGAGCTGGTCAAGCACGCCTGAGCTCATGACGCGGGGACTCCTGCCGTCGCCGCGGGATACGCCTGCTCCAGCGACTGCGGGGTGCTGCTGAGCAGCGAGAACCTCGGCCGTCGCGGGCACAGCGGCACCCACCGCTGCAGGTCCATCATGACCTCAAACAATCGCCAGCGCCAGCGAATGCTCCATGCCGGCCCTGGAAACACATGCCCCGCAAGCAGGCTCAGCACCGCCCGATGGACCTGAAGTGGTCCCTGGCCCTCCATGAACATTTCACGGAACGCATGGCGATAGAATCGCCGAATGACGCGCACCAGGGGGGCGGTGCTGCAGTGAACGAGCTGTTCGTGGCGCCGTCGCGCGGCCTGCGGCGTCAGGTCGCCGCGAAGCATGGCCAGCGCGGTGTCGGCGGTCGCGATCGCGGTCTTCATACCCAGGCAGACGCCCGTGGAGAACACCGGGTCGAGGAACGTGGCCGCATCGCCCAGCAGGAAGTGCCCGGGGCCTGCGTATGGCCGGCAGTGGTAACTGAAGTCGCTGCGCACCATGTTGGTGGCAGGCCCGACGGCGTCGCGCATCCGTCGTTGCACGGCAGGGCACCGCTCGATGGCCCACTGCAGCATTCGGTCCGCAGGCGCCGCCACCTGCCTCGCCACGCGGGGATCGAGCACCAGCCCCACGCTGGTCGTCCGCTCATCCACGGGTATCAGCCAGAACCAGCCTTCGTCGCACATGACAATGACGGGTGAGCCGGCCTGCTCGCCCCCGTCCCGCTGGACGCCATGGTAGTGGGCGAAGTAGGCCACCTTCCGCAGGTGCGGCTGGTCGAGGATACGCCGCGTGCCCAGGTGGCGGCCCACAACGGTCGCGTGGCCGCTGCAATCCAGCAGCACTCGGCCCTCGAAGCGCCGCTCGCCCGCACTCACTGCAACATCTCCGTCAGCCAGGCGATCGATCCGCGTGACGGCCAGCGGCTGGCACACCTCCGCGCCGGCCTCACGCGCCGCGTCCAGGAGCATCGCGTCGAAGGGGGCGCGCACGACATTGAGCGTGCGGCCGGGGCCACCGACCAGCCCGTCGCGGAACCAGAACGAGCGAGCGGCGACGTCGTCGCCGAAGACCAGGGTGGCTCCGAACTTGACCGTGTGCGGGATGGTGGCGAGGCGGTCGGCCAGGCCGAGGGCGACCAGGGCGTCGTAACCCGCCGGCAGCAGCGATTCGCCGATCTGGAACCGGGGAAACGCCGCCTTTTCGAGGATCGCCACGCGTAAGCCGGCCCGCGCCAGCACCAGCGCCGCCGTCGAGCCGGTCGGCCCGCCGCCGATGATGATTGCGTCATGCCTCACGGCTTGTTTCCCAGCGCCCGTGCCGGCTCGATGATAAGTCGCGCTCGGTGACCGGGCAATGCGTTGCCGTCGAAGGGGCGCGGTGTTACAACTGTCGTGGGCGCTTCACCAAGGAGACCGAGCATGACGACACAACACACCGCGCTCGCGGCGATGGGGATGCTGGCAGCCATGATGCTGGGGCTGCTGGCGGCCTGTGAGTCCACGTCGAAAGTGGCGGACCCCACGGCGAAATTACGTGCCGAGTTGGCCAGCAAGGACGCGGACAACGTGGACTCGCTGATCCGAGCCGGCGCCAATGTCCGCGACGCCGACACCCAGGGCGTGACCATGCTGCACCTGGCGGCGACGAACGGACACAAGAACGCCGTGTCGAAGCTCGTGGCGGCCGGCGCCGACGTGAACGCGACCGACGCCCAGGGCCGCACGCCTCTCTACATCGCCGTCAGTAGTGGGCATTATGACACGGTGCGAACGCTCATGGCTCACGACGCCGACCACACCATCGTGCCCAAAGGCAGCCCGACGCTGCTGCAGATCGCCCGGCAGAAAGGTCACGTGAAGATCTCCGAGGCGTTGGCGCTGCGCGACCTTAACTGATGCGGGCCACGCCCTCAACCTCGACGAGCAGATCGGGGCGACAGATGTCGGCGATCATGCGCTCGATCCGCCTGACGCGCGGGAAGGCATCCATCAAAGCCGAGGCCACTGCAGCCGCGTCGGCGCGATGACGAACGTAGGCGCGCAGGCTGCTCATCGTCGCCCCGGCCGACGCGCACATGACTTGCAGGTTGGCGCACAGCTCGTGCAACTGCGCGGCCAGATCGTTGTCGTGCCGGGTGTCCTCGCCGACCACGCTGGCGGTGCCCGCCAGGAGCAGGATCTGCGCGTGGCCATGGGCGACGATCGTGCCGCGGGCGAAGCAGGGCGGCAGCGGGCCGTAGCGCGACGAGTAGCAGTATGCGGGGATCTGCCTGGGGTTCTCCACGCCGCTGCCCGGGGCGCGGCCGGCCAGGATGTGGCAAACCAGGTCGTCTCCGACCCACCCGACAGCGGTGGCGGCGGGCAACTGCGCGCCCAAGGCCTCCCCGCCGAAGCGCGCGACGTATGCCGCGTGACGACCGGCATTGAAGTGCATGTAGCGATCCTCCCCCATCGTCACCTGGCGATGAATGCCCGGCACGTAATGCCAACATCGCCACAAGTGCGGCGTGTCCAGGTCGTCCAGGGCCTGAAAGGCGCGGCCGTACATCTGCGTCACGCGCTCGCTCAGGTGCGAGTCCTTCAGATCACGGACCACGACCTTGATGAGCGCCACCTCACGCTTCCGCCACGCGGCGAGCACGATGTCGTCGTGGTGTCCACCCAGCAGGGCTTCGCCGGAGTGGGGAACCCATCGACTCACCCATGCGGGGAGCTCGCACGATGAAATGTCGGCGACAGTGACCGGCATCAACGACGATCCTCGACAGTCAGGCGTGCGACGGCGAACAGCCCGTGACTGTCGGTGCAGCATACACCTGTCGTGCCGGTCGCGTCGCGCCCGTCGAGCAGAGCGGCAGCGATCGCAGCCAGCGGCATGACGCTGAACGTTTCGGCGACGCGATCCTGGAGAGCTGCCTCGGCGCGGCTGCCGGTACGGTCGATGGCGGCGGCCTCGACACGATCGACCCATGTGCCCGGGCCACTGGTCAACACGCGGTCGCACGGCCCGACGCGCGACAGTGCGGCGCAGGCGGACTCGACGCCGGCGTGCACGTCGTCAGGGTTGAATGACGCCGCCGCGCAAGCGTGCAGGGCGGCGCGGGGCCTGGCGCCGCGCGAACGCGCGGCGTCGGCGCTCTCCAGCACCAGGGCGACCGCGCCGCTGCCGCAGGGCAGGCTCATGCCGCACTGTCGGTAGGCGTCGCGCACCAGCGTGCAGAACTCCTCGCCTGCCGAGACGATCGCGCTGCTGCAGTGGCCCAGTCGGATGCGCAGGGCCGCCAGGCGCAGGGCGTCCAGTCCGCTGGTGCGGCTGCCCAGGATCGTCTGGCACGGACCCTTGACGCCGAGCATCAGGCTCAGGTGCGCCGCCGCCGCGTTGGGCACGCCCTCGGCAAAAAGCAGCGGGTTGGCGGCATCGAGCCCCTCTCGCACGATCTGCTCGTAAAACGCAGTGCTGTAGTTGGCTGAGCCGTGGCATGTGCCGAGGATGGCGCTGCAACCGCCCGCGAAAACGCGCCGATCGACGATGTCGGCGTCATCGCAGGCAAGGCTCACCGCGGCGAGCGTGAGTTTGACATACTCGCTCATGCGGCGGACGCGACGCGAATCGATGAGATGCAGCAGCTCGTTGTCGGTGATGGCGCCGGTGTCGGCGGCAAGGGTCGGCGGGGACGGATCGGCCAGCAGCGCCGCCATCGCCGCGTTGCCGATGGCCCCGGGCAGCACGATCCCGACGCCGGTGATGACCACGTCGCGCGGTTCGAGTCGAGTCGTGGCGGGCGCGGGTGTCATGCCGGTCAGCATGCATGTGTTGGCGCCGCCAAAGCCCAGCGACAGGTTCATGGACGTTCGCGGCGGTGCGGCGGCCGTCACGTGACCGCCCACTCGCAGGTCGTCGAACGCCAGCGCGTCGCCACTGACGTTGAGCGTCGGCGGGACCCGGCCTGCATGCATGGCCTCGATGGCGAGGATCAACTCGACGGCCCCGGCGCCGCCAAGCGTGTGCCCGATCTGGCTTTTCATCGCCGCGCAGGGTATCTGCCGCAGATGTGGGCCCAGCGCGGCGACCATGCCGGCGTGCTCGGCGCCGTCGTTGTCGAGCGTGCCCGTGGCGTGGGCGCAGATCATGCCGATCTGGTTCGGGTCCAGCTCTGCCGCGGCCATGGCGGCGCGGATTGCCCGCGCGATGCCCTCGCCGTCAGGTTGTGGCTGCGTGAGATGGTGTGCGTCGGACGATTCGCCAAAGCCCAGGATCGCCGCACGAATGGTCGCGCCGCGGCGGCGCGCGTCGTCGAGTCGCTCCAGCACGACGATGCCGTAGCCCTCGCTCACTTTCATGCCGGTGCGGTTGTGGCAAAACGGCCGCACCGGTCCGTCGGCAATGAGCCGCAGGCTGTTGAACCCGGCATAGCTGTATTCGCTGATCGGGTCGTACCCGCCGGCAATGACCAGGTCGAGTTCGCTGGCCTGCAACAGCGTGACGCCCAGGGCGATGCTGCCCAGTCCGGACGAGCAGGCCGAGCACGTCGTGGCGGCGCCGCCGCGAACGCTCAGGCCCGACACCGCCAACTGCAACACCGCGGGAGCGGGGAAGTCGCGGAACAGCGCCGGGTCCCCGCGGCGAAAGTATCGGCCGGCGGCCGACATGCCGTGCAATGTCGTGCCCAGCATGACGCCGCGACGTTCAGGGGGATACGTGTCGTCGTGCGTGCCCGCGTCCAGCATCGCCGCCTGGATGGCGCGGCGCAGATAGCGAGCTTCACGCGGCAGGGCGGCATTCGCGGGGCACGGCGGGGCCTGGCCGCCGCCGCGATCGTCGCGCGGCGGCTGCTCCAGCGCGGTCAGGGGCCCGATGCCGCTGCGGCCGGCACACATCGCGGCCCACGTGGCGGCAAGGTCGAGACCCAGCGGCGTGACCAGCCCCATGCCCGTGATGACCACGCCGGTGTCAGTCATCGCCTTCTCCGCTGTGGCGCCAGGGCCGGTGCAGCGCCAGCCACTGATGCGGCGCCGCCCGAACCTGCCGCTCGATGGCGCCCGTCAACTGCAGCATGGCGGATCGCTGGGCGTCGTCGTCGGCGGCGACGGGGATGGCCTCGTGAATGACGATGCGCACGCGCCCGTCGCAGCGGCGCACGGTGAAGATCGGGACGATCGGCGCCCCGGTCATGGACGCCAATCGCGTCGGCCCGGTGGGAAACCGCGCCGTGCCGCCGAAGAACGGAACGGTTCGGCCCTTCTGGCCGGGCATGACACGGTCGGCCTGCAGGACGACCACCTCGTTGCGCCGCAGCGCGTCGCGCAGGCGCGACCACGTCACCAAGCCGTCCTCCAGCCGCGCGTCGGTAATGCTCAGCTTGCGATGCAGTTGTTCGCGCAGGCGGTCGAACTGATCGAGCCGATCGCGTTGGAAGAGCACGTGGATGGGGCCGCGGTCACGCTCGCGCAGTGCCGCCATGCCGACCTCGTACGATCCCAGATGGGCGGTGGCGACGATCAGGCCGCGCCCCAGTCGTCGGGCCGCGTCGAAATGCTCGTCGCCCTCGACCGCGTCGATCTGGGCTCGCAGCGCATCAGGACTGAGCGATGCGCCGCGAGCCACGTCGTGCATGAACAGGAAGAACTGGTTGACGACGGCGCGGCCCAGCCGGCGGCGCTGTGCTGCAGTGGACTGGAGGCCCAGCAGCCACCGGGCGTTGTCCGTGGTGATCGATCGCAGGACCGGGGAGCAGAGCCACGCGCCCCAGACCCAGACCGGGCGCGTCGTCGCCGCCAGCCACGGCATCCGGCGCGAGCTGGCCATCAGAAGCCACAGCCAGAACCGGGCACAACGGTCGCGCAACGTCGGGCGCGCATGCCGCCACCGGTCAGCATCCGTCACGGACCCGCGCTGATCGGCCACAACTGCTCTCATCGTCGCTGTCTGCATCCGTTCATTCCGCGCTCGAAGGTGACGGCTCCCGCTCGCCCAGCGGCCGACTGATGGTCACGTCGTCGGGAAGCACCAGCGCCACGTCTTCATCCTTGAGCCCGGTGTTGATCGCCATGTCCGCAAACGTGATGACAGTCACGTTGCCCTCGCCTTCGACCAGCTTGACGCGTCGGACCAGCCCAGACGCGACGTCGAGGGTGATGTCCATGTGATCCACGTGCCGGCGCATCGCCTCATCGCGCGGCGTCATGCGCACGGCGCATTCGTCGGCGTCCGCATCGAGGCGCTCAAGACGACCCGCCCGCGCGAGCGCTTCGGCCTCAGGCGCCAGGCCCCACGTCCAGCCCGCCCGCGATTGCGCAGGATAAACCTCGACCAGCCGGTCCTCCGGCAGATAGATGCGCAGCTCCGCGTCGGACAGGTGGACAACGCTTCGCGTGGGCTCGAGCACTTCCCAGCGCATCTGCGTGCTCTTGAGGCGCACCGTGCCCTCGGATCGAATGGGCTTTCGCAGCAGCGGCGTGAAGCGTTCCTGCACGAATCGCGCCGAGAGGTCTTCGACAGCGCCCCGTCTGTCCTCCAACTTTTGCAGTTGGTCCCACAGGTGAGGGTCCACGTCGGCCGGCGGCTCGGCCCACGCCGCCGTCAGCACACACCAGGTCGTCAGCAGGAACCATCGCGCCATGCCACGATGATCGCCGAAGCGGCGGCATCTGGCCAGTGCCAAGTTTCAACAATGACGGCACGCCCCGACGTCATCGGCGGCCGGATCACTAAGCCGCAAGCGGCTGCTGTCGGCGTCGCACTCGTACTTCCTGCTGCTGACCTTCTCAACCGGGGGGGCGATTGCGCCTGCATCGTTGCGGCATGCGCGTTCATCGGCGGATGGCGATCGCTCGGGAGATGCCGGCGTGTGTGCTTCAAAAGGGTGATTGGAGGGCCTAAGATGGTGGGATGCGATTTTCATGGGTCTTTTTGTCGATTGTGTGGGGCATGCCGTTGCTGACGCTGGCGTGGTGGTGGTGGGCGGACGCGCGGGTGCGGGCGTTGCCGGGTGGGCGGTGGTGGCGCGGGGTGGTCGCGGCGTATGCGTTGGCGTTTGTGGTGGGGCTGGCGGGGTTTTTCATGGTGCGGTTCAACGGGTGGTCGGTGGGGCCGCCATCGTGGTGGACGGCGGGGCTGATGCTGTGGGGCATGATCGTGCTGCCGGGTGTGGCGGTTCCGCTGATGGCGGCAACGGCGGCGTGGCGTGTGGCGGCATCGATCGGCCGCATCCGTCGCGGCGGCGTGGCCGAGGCCGCGACAGGCCCCACGCGACGCGAGGTGCTGGGCGCTGCAGTGGCCCTGGCGCCGATGGTGCTGGCGCTGGGCGCGACGGGCGTGAGCATTCCGCAGAAGCGGCGGTTCCGCGTGCGGCATATCGACGTGGACATTCCCGGCCTGCCGCCGGCGCTCGACGGCATGACCATCGCCCACCTCAGCGACACGCACGTGGGCAAGTTCACGCGCGGCGACGTGCTCGACCGCATCGCCTCGCAGACCAACCGGCTCGACGCCGATCTGGTGCTGTTCACCGGCGATCTCATCGACTTCTCGCTGCGCGACGTGCCCGAGGCGGTCGCCATGCTCAAGCGCATCGATCGATCTGACCGGCTGTTTGTGGTCGAGGGCAACCACGACCTATTCGAGGGTCGCGAGGCGTTCGAGCAGTCGCTGCGTGCCGCGGGGTTGCCGCTGCTGCTGGACGAGGCTGCCACCGTTGCCGTGCGCGGCGAGCCGGTGCAGATCCTGGGCATCCGCTGGCACTACCGCGGATCAGGCATGGGCGTGGATCACCACGTGCGGCAGGTCGCCGCCCTGCGCGATCGGGATGCTTTTCCGATCCTGCTGGCGCACCATCCGCACGCCTTTGACGCTGCAGTGGACCACGGCATTCCCCTGACGCTGGCTGGTCACACCCACGGGGGGCAACTGATGCTCAGCCCGGAGTTCGGCGCGGGGCCGATGATGTTCCGCTACTGGTCCGGGCTGTACCGACAGCGCGGCGCGCGGCTGGTCGTCAGCAACGGCGTGGGGAACTGGTTCCCGCTGCGCACCCACGCACCGGCCGAGATCGTGCATCTGTCGCTGCGCCGGGTCTGACGGCAGGGTCAGTGGCCGTGCCCGTCGTCCTTGCCGTGATCCGGCTTGTCCGGCTTCTTGTCGGCCTTGCCCTGCTCCTTGGCTTCCTTGGCGGCCTTTTCTTCCTGTCGCATGGCCTCGACGCGAGCCTTCTGCTCGGGCGTCAGCACGGCCATGATCTGCTCGGACTCGGCGTGACGCAGGGCCTTGATCTTCTCCACCGTCTCCGCCTGGATCGCGGCGATCTTGGCGCGCTGCTCACTGCTGAGGTCCAGCTTGTTGTAGGGCCCGGTGATCTTGTCGGGCTTGGCCTTGGCGTCGTCCTCCGCCAACGCCAGCGCCAGAGGCAGGGCCAGCAGCACCGCCGCCAGCGACGCCAACACACTCGTACGGAACTTGCTCTTCATGGGCCGACTCCTTTGAAAGGGATGGTGAACCACCGGGACGACCACAAGGCACCTATCGTACCTGCGCGTCGGCGATTGCACCAGAGGGCGCACGAATCGACAAGGGTGGGGGGGGTTCTGCAAAAGTCCGGGACTGGTTGCTCGTGCTCGCATTCGTGCTCGTCCACACCCGGTGGTCGCGGCGGGTCACGATGACGAGTACGAGGTACGAGCAGAAAGGCCTCCGCCAGCCGTTATGCGCCTCCCCCGGAGTTTCAGGCAGACCCCATAGTGACAAGGCCCGACCATGATGGCCGGGCCTTGTGTCGCGCTTGGTTGTCGCAGGCGGTTCAGTTCCGGGCTTTGCCCTCGGCTTCCTTGGCGGCCTTGGGCTGCTTGGGCTCGGGCTTGTGCTCCTCGAGCTGACGCTTCTGCTCGGCGGTGAGGACCTCATCGATGCGTGCCTGCTCCTCTTCGCGGAGCTTCTTCATCTGCTCGCGGATGTCATCCTGAATGGCCTTGATCTTCTGCTTCTGCTCGTCGCTCAGATCGAGCTTGGCATAGACGCCGGCAACCTTGATCTCCCTGGCCTTCGCCTCCCTGGGCTCCTTCTGTTTGGGTTTGGCTTCGTCCGTGGGCTTGGGCCCGTCCTCCGCCACCGCCAGCGCCAACGGCAGCGCCAGCATGCCTGCCAGCAACGACATCCACACGCTTCGACGCATCGACAGAACCATTTCAAACTCCTTGGCGGGTTGCCCGCTTCTTCCGGTGACGTATCGTCGATCCCCGCCGCCACATGCGGCGCGAGGGCGATACTCTCTGTGTAACGCCTGGTCGCTTTCGCGTATTGCAGGGCGCGACGGTCTGCCGCGACCAGCTACAGGAACAGCAACGGCAAGTGAGCAGGAGCATGCGACCACGGCGTCGTCTGGCCGTCGGCGACGGCGTACAGCCGCTCGTGCGTCAACCGGGCCGCCTCGCACAGCTCGTCGTAGGGCCGGTGGCACACGTCCAGGAAGCCAACGTTGTAGTTCTCGCCGTCGAATCGTCCCAGCGCCGACTGGTCGTACAGCGTGAACCAGTGTGCGCCGACGCAGTTGGGGTCGGCGGCGGCGTCCTCGACATAGACGCGGTACGCGGCGCCTCGTGCGGCCTGATCGGGCACGTGACCGATTCCGCTGGCGGGCAGGCCCACGTCCAGGGCCCCGAAATGAAACTCGCCGATCATCACCGGTCGGCGGGCCACCTCGGCGATGCGCGTGATCCCGGCGTGGTCGATTCGCTGCGCATAGCCGTTGACGCTGAAGCAATCGAAGCTGGTCATGCCCGCCAGGGCCCAGTCGGGGGGGACCTTGTAGTAGCGGGCGCCCAGGTTCATGTGATTCGGATCGACCTGCCGACAGGCGGCGCTGAGCGTGTCGAAAAGTCGCCGCACCATCCGCGTGCTGAATGCGGCCAGGTCGGCGCGGCCGGCGTCGCTGAGACGAAGCTCGCGCCATCGCCCCTGGGCCACGCGGTCGATTGTCACGTCCATGCCCCACGCCTGGGCAAGTGCAGCGTCTGTGACGTAGCGGCTGCGCAGCTCGGTCGCCAGGGCATGGCGACTGTGGCACGCATCCGTGTTCAGCAGCATGCCTTCGGCGGGCGTCTGCTCGGCAAAGCCCCACGTCGGCTCGTTCATCAGGAAATAGCCGATCAAGGCCCGATCCTCCGCCGTGTCGCGCAGTTGACCGGCGAACGTCCGGGCATCCTCGGCAAAGCGAGGATCGAACACATCGGGAAAGTCGCGGAACACCAGCGGGGTCGTGCCGACCGTGTGCTTCATCGGGTGAACGTACGGGAATCCGCCCCGCGCGATGGACTCGTCCGACCAGTTGCCGATGGTGTTGAATCCGATGCGCCTCAGCTCGGCCAGGGCGATCGTGCCCCAGTGCCGGGCGGCATGGCGTCCGAATGCCCGCTTGAAGTTGGCTGCGAAAAAGTCGGCCCGACCCGCCGCGCCGCGCGGCCGCGACGACAGGGCGGCGCGCAGACCCCGGATGTTCGTGTCGATCGAGCCGCGCACGCAATCGCACCCCGCCGACCAGAACGCCAATCCGTCGGGATCGACCAGCCACCATCGCCGCCCGTCATGCTCGGCGCGAAAGTAGCCGGTCGCCTGAAAGGGCTTGGCGGTCCACCCGCCCCAGCGCGACCACGTGGCGGGCCACGCCTGTCGTGGGGCGACGGTCAACTGCAGCTTCAGGCGCCGCGCCAGCTCGTCCGTGTCGCGTGTGCGACCGGGCCAGTCGTGCAGCGTGCTCTGCCCCATGTCGTCCAGCAGCGGGCCGCAGGGCAGCGCCGGCCGGGCCAGCTTCGTGGGCGCCCGCCGCGTCGCACGCAACGGCGTCATCCACCACCGCGCCACGCCGGCCGCCTTGCGAAGCACGCGCAGCTCCAGTCGCTCCACCCGCTCCGGTTGCACGGCATGGCCATAGCACATCGGCTTGAGCAGCCCGCCCTCACGCTCGAGCATCCAGCGGTTCAGCGACAGGTGCGCCAGCGAAAACCGCAGCCGGGCGCCGCACTGCGGCTGCAGCCCGAACACCAGTCGGAACGGCCTCGCATCCTCGCCCCGCTCCAACAGGCGCAACTCGAACACCACAATGAACCGGCCGTCCAGCAACAGGTCGCCGCTGAGCCACGTCCCGGCCGTGAGCTGACCGGGTGTCACGCTGCACTGCAACCCCACGCCGACATCCGCCGCCTCGTACCCCGTCGCACCAGTGAAGGGCGGCTCGGTATCGAGCAACTTCAATCCGGCAAGCCCACGCCAGTCGAGTCGGGATCTCATGCGCATGTCCTCGGCGGCCACACCACCGAGCTTACCTCCTCCGCAGTCGCCATGCGCAACACGCCACCGGGCACACAGATCGCCCCAGCCCAATTGGCAACCCGCGCGACCGCCACGCAGGCGCATCGCTCACCAGACATCCAGTCATCACCACGTATCGCCGCCGAAGAAGAACTGCTCCCGCGTGATCAGATCGCTCTGGTTCACCGTGTAAACGCTGATTTCCTCAAGCGTCACCCGCTCGCCCGTCGCCTTACGCGTGATCTCGAAGATGGTCTTGGTGGCGAACTGGTCTGGTGCACAAAAGAATGGGCCCACCACCGTCTCACCATGAATCTCCACGCCCTGGGCCCACCGCACCGATTTCTCAATCACCGGCTCTTGTCCCACCGTCTGCTTCCCCGTCGGCTCCACCGACACGATGTCAGGCGCATACATCGTGCGCATGACATCAAAGTTCCTCCCCTGATTGCACAACTCCACCACCCGTTCGCCCACAGTTTGAAGACTCATCCGTAAATACTCCTTCGCGAGTTCCGAACAACAGCAAGCCATCCGCACGTGCAGCAAGTGTAGCGCGGGCTGACGATGCGATCCATCGCAGGGGCATGGACATCAACCGCAAGCCCTTTCGCAACCCGGCAAGTACAAGGTCGGCCGGACGCTGGTCCTGCTGTGACCCTCGGAAGTAGCACAGGGGTGTGGCGTCAGGGCCTAGGGCCTAGGGTCGAGCGACGAGGGCAAGAGCAACACGCCGCTGCCTCTGCCAGGCCCTTGGCCCTTGCCCCTTGGCCCTACTTCCTCGTACTCGTACTCGTCATCGAGGCGTGAGTGGGGAGTCGTGCAGAGCAACCACCAGACCCTTCGATCAACTCAGGGCAGGCCACCAGACCACCAAGACCACCAGACACCGCCTCGTCGCAAGACAGGTTTCGCGCGGAGCCCCCGGAATCCGCGGAGCCCGCGGAGCTTGCGGAGGGTAAGGCGGAGGGCAAAGCGACCAGAGTAAGTAGTCTGGGCCGCACGCAGGGTGGTGCCGAGTCTTCGAGGCCCACCGTGTTATGCCCCCCGTTTTCACACGGCATACTTCGCGGGTCGGGTCCGACATGTTGGGCCTCGAATCCCCCCGGAAAACCCGGCCCAACCTACTTGCTAAATCGACGAGTGCGCATCGCGTGATTCTAAGGGTAGAATTGGTGGCCGTGCATGCCTATGTCGAGTATCGATACCTCGTCGGGGTGCCAAGGAGCAAACGATGAGACATTGACGACGGATTCCCGCCCTCGGAAAGCCCAGCCCCGCATTGGCATGACGGGGCTGCGCCTGGTCCCTGATCCCTGGTTCCTGATTAGCCCTTTCGCCACATCGCCCCGCCGTAGATCGCGGTGGGGCCGAGTTCCTCGGCGATGCGGATGAGCTGGTTGTACTTGGCGTTGCGGTCGCTGCGGCAGGGGGCGCCGGTTTTGATTTGGCCGCAGTTGGTGGCGACGGCGATGTCGGCGATGGTGGCGTCCTCGGTTTCGCCGCTGCGGTGGCTGAGCACGGCCGCGTAGCCGCTGCGCATGGCGAGGTTCACTGCATCAAACGTCTCGCTGAGGCTGCCGATCTGGTTGACCTTGACGAGGATGGCGTTGGCGGTGCCCGAGTCGATGCCCTTCTTGAGGAAGGTCTTGTTGGTGACGAACAGGTCGTCGCCGACGAGCTGGACCTTGTCGCCGAGTTTGTCGGTGAGGGTCTTCCAGCCGGCCCAGTCGTTCTCGGCCAGGCCGTCCTCGATGGAGCGGATGGGGTACTTCCTGCACCAGTCGGCCCAGATGCCGACCATCTCGTCGCTGCTGATGACGTTCTTGGGGTCGCTCTTGAAGAAGCAGTAGCCCTTCTTGCCCTTGCCCCCGGAAAGCTTGGCGGCCTCGTTCCAGAGTTCGCTGGTGGCGGGGTCCAGTGCAACGAAGATCTGCTGGCCCCACTTGTAGCCGGCCTTGCCGACGGCCTCCTCGATGATCTTGAGGGCGTCCTCGTTGCTCTTGAGGTTGGGGGCGAAGCCGCCTTCGTCGCCGACGGCGGTGGACAAGCCCTTCTTGTGCAGCACGCCCTTGAGGGTGTGGTAGATCTCGACGCAGGCGCGCACGGCCTCGAAGAAGTCGTCGAAGCCCCAGGGCTGGATCATGAACTCCTGGAAATCGACGGTGTTGTCGGCGTGCTTGCCGCCGTTGAGGATGTTCATCATGGGCACGGGCAGGGTCTTGGCTCCGGTGCCGCCGAGGTAGCGGTAGAGGGGCAGGCCCGAGGCCTCGGCGGCGGCGTGGGCGGCGGCCATGGACACGCCGAGGATGGCGTTGGCGCCGAGCTTCGACTTGGTCTTGGTGCCGTCGAGCTCGAGCATCATCGAGTCGATGTACTCCTGGTCGCGGACATCGACGCCGATGAGTTCGGGGGCGATCACGTCGTTGACGTTCTGCACGGCCTTGAGCACGCCCTTGCCCAGGTACTTCTTCTTGTCGCCGTCGCGCAGCTCGACCGCCTCGTTCTCGCCGGTGGACGCGCCGCTGGGCACGGCCGCGCGGCCGACGGTTCCGTCGGCGACGGCGACTTCGACCTCGACGGTGGGGTTGCCGCGGCTGTCGAGAATCTGGCGGCCGTGGATGGATTCGATTTCAAAGCTCATGGTGGGATTCCGTGTGAGTGGGTGGGGATGTTGGGAGGGTTTGGTCCCCTCAAACGCGGGCAGTGTAGCAGATTGATTCGGTCCCCGCCAAAGCGTGTCGTCGCCGGCTGGGTGCTTGCACGTGGCACGTCGGCCACGACAATGCCGCCATGAAGATCACCCGCATCCAGACGCTTCACGTTCGCCCGCGCTGGCTCATCCTCAAGGTTCACACCGACGCTGGGCTAGTCGGCCTGGGCGATGCGACGCTCGAAGGGCGGGCGCAGACCGTCGCCACGTGCGTCCACGAGTACGAACGCATGCTCGTCGGCCAGGACCCGCGGCGGATCGAGCGGCTGTGGCAGATGATGTACCGCCAGACGTTCTATCGTGGCGGGCCGATCCTCTGCAGTGCGATCAGCGGGATCGAGCAGGCGTTGTGGGACATACTCGGCAAGTCGCTCAACGTCCCGGTGTATCAGCTGCTGGGCGGGGCGGTGCGCGACCGCATCCGCATGTACGGCTGGACCGGCGGAGGCAAGACCGGCAACTACATCGAGGACTTCATGCACCACATCGGCGGGCATGCGTTCACGGCGTACAAGTTCTGCCCGGTCGAGGCCTGCCGCATGCTCGAGTCGCCCGCCGGCATGCAGAAGGCGGTGGACATCGTCGCCGCGGCGCGCAAGGCGGCGGGCGACACCATCGACCTCGCCATCGACATGCACGGCCGCACCACGCCGGCCTTGTCGCTGCGCCTGGCGAAAAAGCTCGAACCCTACGACCTGCTCTTCATCGAAGAACCCGTGCTGCCCGGCGACACCGCCGCGCTCAAGGCCATCGCGCAGGCCACGAGCATCCCCATCGCCACCGGCGAGCGGCTGTTCACCCGCTGGCAGTTCCAGGACATCATCGAGCAGCAGGCCGTTGCAGTAATCCAGCCCGACCTGTCGCACGTCGGGGGCATCTTCGAGACGCGCAAGATCGCCGCGATGGCCGAGAGCCGCAACATCGCCCTCGCCCCGCACTGCCCGCTCAGCGCGATCGCCCTGGCCGCGTGCCTGCAGGTCGATGCCTGCACGCCCAACTTCATGATCCAGGAGCACGTCACGCTCGGCGCCGACTACCTCAAGACGCCGTTCGTCGTGAAGGATGGCTACATCGACGTGCCCACCGCCCCCGGATTAGGCGTCGAGCTCGACGACGAGAAGGTCGCGGCGGGCGCCTTCGCCGGCGACTGGGACACGCCGACGTTCGCGTTGGAGGACGGCTCGATCGCCGAGTGGTGATCGCGGCCGGGTCTGGCGACAGTTACGCCAAATCGAACCAGAGCACCTGCGCCGGCTCGACGCCGACCAACGTCAGCCCGCCCGTCTCCTCGACGGTGAAGGCGTCGCCGGCGGCGAGCGTCTGTCCGCCCACGCGCACGGCCCCGAAGGCGACGTGAACGTAGGCGCGACGCTGCGCCTGCACGCCCAGGTCCACTGCAGCGCCCGCGGCCAGGTCGGCGACACGGACGACGGCGTCCTGGTGGATGCGCATCGATCCGTCGCGCCCGTCGTCGGAGGCGAGCGTCTGCCAGCGGTTGCGCCGATCCGCGGCGTCGAACATCTGCTGGTCGTAGGCGGGCGCAACGTCGACGCGGTCCGGCTCGATCCAAATCTGCAGAAAGTGAACCTTGTCGCGCGACGACCCGTTGTGCTCGCTGTGCCGAATGCCGCTGCCGGCGCTCATACGCTGCAGTTCACCCGGCACGAGCAGACGGTCGTGACCGAGGCTGTCACCGTGGCGAAGCGAGCCTTCGAGCACCCACGTGAGGATTTCCATGTTGTCGTGCCCGTGCTCGCCGAACCCGCCGCCGGGCGCCACCACGTCGTCGTTGATAACGCGAAGCGAGCGGTAGCCCATGTTCTGCGGGTCGTAGTACCCACCGAACGAAAACGAGTGGCGGCTATGGAGCCAGCCCATCGCGGTCTTGCCGCGGTCATCGCCGCGGCGAATGGTGATCGTGGAGGCATGGGTAGTCGTAGTCATGGCGTGGTCTCCTATGCCCATACCAACCGCTGGCCAATCCGATTCATTCCGTCGCAAGTAACAGCGATTGTGCGATCACCTTGGGGCAAGGATGACCCGCCAGGCTTCCTCGCGGTCGCCACGCGCCAGATCCGGCCGTCCAAGGACCCACGCGCCGATCCACCGTGCGGCATCGGCTCTCGATAGGTCCGCTCCTTCACTGCGGACCCAGCGATGTGTGTCACCGACCAGAAGCATGAGGTCGTCCGCGGTAGGCTCGTGCAGATGTCGTAGGGCCGCGAGGGAGAGGTCAAACCTGCGCTGCGGTGCTTCTAGGCGACTGGCTTCGCCCCAGGATTCGAGGTCGTTCCACCGCTGGCCCGTTTCATCTGGAAATTCGTGGCGCATGCCTGCCCCGATCGACCGCGCCGCCTGCACGAACGTTTGCCGCGCCGTCGCGGCCTGCGCGTGCTGCGGCAAACTCTCCCACGGGCGTAGCACCACATCGTCGAGCATGACCGCCGAGCAGAACCGCCCCCGCAGCTTGGTGAGAAACATCGGCGTGCGTTGCAGTCGGGGCAGCGCCGCGGCGGTGCGAGGCAGTTCCTCGGCGGCGACCGGCCGATAGAACAACTGATCGCGATATCGCCGAAAGAAGCTTTTGTACATGAGATCTTCTTCCGTCAGGTCATTGAAATCCCATAGGTGTGGGGCCGTCCCCTCCTCGAACCACGCGTGCGTCATCGGCGTCTCCGCGAAGACGTACAGCAACACCTCCGTCTGCCCGGCGTTGACCGTGCTGATGCGCAGCGGGTAGATGGTCCGCTTGCTCTCGAATGTCAATCGGATGGGCTGAATCGTGCCCTCCCGCAGCTTTTGTGCTGTGTCTTCATTCATGTCCTCCGCGTGAACCCGCATGGCGGTGAACACCCACGGCTTGGGCTGGCTCGTGTAGTGCTCCAGAATGTGCACCTGTCGATCGGGGAACACGTAGTCGTTGCGCTTCAACCACGCCAACAGTTTGGATGCGTCGCTTGCTTCAAGGATCGTCGTGTCAAACACGCCGACCTTCTTGCGCTCGATGACCTCCACGTCCTTGTCAGCCGTGTCCGCCTGGCGATAGCCCCACTTGCCGCGCCGCTGCGTGTAGAGGCTCAACTCCTCGAACAGATCACCGTCCACCGCCGCGACCTCCGGCCTGCTGGGTGTGGGCACGATCCAGCAGAAGTCCACCGCCGGGCCTTGATATTTCACCTGCAGGACAAGGTCCTCTTGGCCGTCCTTGTGAAGGATGACGGCCTTCTGGCTCGGCTCGTTCAGGTCGGCGCCCTTGCGCCAGACGAACATGCCATCCGCCAGGGCAGGGCTGCAGTTGATCAACACGACGAGAGAAATGAAAGCAGCACGCATCGCGTTACTCCCTTCGTCTGGATGTAAGCCTTAGACGAGGAACGATGCCGCAGGTTCCCCATGGCGTCAACTCATCAACTCACGCATTGGTTCCTCCGTCGATGGTGAGCATGGCTCCGGTGATGTTGCCGGCGGAGGGGGAGGCGAGGAAGGCGACGAGCGCGCCGACCTCGTCGGGGGTGCCGAAGCGTCCCAGGGCGGTGCTGCGTTTCTGATCGGCGGCCGACTCGCCCTCGGCGGGGTTCATGTCGGTGTCGATCGGGCCGGGCTGGACGCAGTTGACCGTGATGCCGCGCGGGCCCAGGTCGCGAGCCCAGCCGCGGGTGAGGCCCTGCACCGCCGACTTGGACATTGCGTATAGCGAGCAGCCGGCGAAGCTGATGCGATCGCCGATGCAACTGCCGATGGTGATGACGCGGCCGCCGTCGGGCATGCGTGCGGCGGCCTCGCGCGTGGCGATGAACACCGCCTTGACGTTGAGGTTCATCGTGCGGTCGAAGTGCGCGTCGGTGCAGTCGCTCAGCGTCGCCAGCTCGAAGAGGCCGGCGTTGTTGACGAGGATGTCCACGCGGCCGGCAAACGCGCCGTCAAAGGCGGTGTCGGCCGCCGCCACCATGCGGCGCACCGCCGCGGGATCGGCCAGGTCCGCCTGTACCGCTTCGGCGCGCCCGCCTGCCGCGGTGATCTGCGCGACCACCGACTGCGCCGCCGCCGCGCCGCGGGCGTAGTTGACCAGCACCGCCGCGCCCTCGGCGGACAGGCGGCGGGCGATCCCCGCGCCAATGCCGCGCGAGCCGCCGGTGACAATGGCAAGCTTGTTCTCAAATGTGGACATGAGGCTGGTTCCTTCGGGGTGGCTGGTGTGCGCCGGGTGGCTGTGGCCCGCGCTGCGCCGCCGCGCGTGCCGGTAAGCATAGGCGGGCAGTTCACCGTGGGTGCGCGGTCGCCCGTTGCCCGGCGACGGTATCGTGAGTATCGTTCAGACGGCGTTCAGGACGCCGCCGTGTCCGCGGGAAGGACCGAGTCCACCTGAAGCGTTCGAGAATATCGAGTTCATCCTTGTGATGATCTTCTTTCGCCCCCGGAAAAGCGGACACGGGGCTGCACTCGGAAAGGAGATCGTCATGGCCTCGCACCCCACGCACCTGTACCCGTCGCGTTCGCCGGTGGCGTTGAGGAAACTACCGCCCCGGCCGGATATCGAGCAGCTCAAGCGTCAGGCCAAGGAGTTGCACCGCGCCTGCGAGACGGGCGACGCCGCTGCAGTGGCCGACGTGGCGCGGTTCTTCACGATGCAGCCCGGCGAACCGCTCACGCTGTCACAGGCGCAGCTCGCCCTGGCGCGGTCGTATGGCTTTGACAGTTGGCCCCGGCTCAAGGCGTACGTCGATGGCGTCACGTTCGGACGGCTGCGCGAGGCGGCGAAGGTCGGCGACGTGGCGACCGTGCGGCGGATGCTCGACCGCCGGCCGGAGCTGGTCAACTACAGCGGCGACGACGACGGCGAGCGGCGGCTGATCCACTGGGCGGTGATGGCCGACGACGAGGCAATGGTGCGGGCGCTGATGCACGCCGGCGCCGACGCCCGCGTGGGCATCTGGCCGCACCGCGAGTCCACTGCAGCGTACACGATGGCGAAGGAGCGGGGCCTGGGCCGTCTCGTCGCGGCGATCGAGGAGGAGGAAGCCCACCGCCGCGAGGCGATGAGCTGCCCCAACGTCACGATCAGCCCCGAGCAGGACAGGCTCAACGCGGCGATCCGCGACGGCCGCAACGACGAGGCGATGGCCATGCTCCAGGCGCAGCCCGAGTTGATGCGGCAGTGCGACCGTGAGGGCGCCACGCCGCTGCACGTGGCGTGCGGCGCGGCCAACGCCGCGATGGTGGAATGGCTGTGCGACCGCCGCGCCGACGCGCGCAAGGAGGACATCAAGGGCGACACGCCGATGGATCGCGCGGTACACAGCTTGAACTGGCGACAACAGCAGCGTCGCGAGCCGGCCTTGCGCATCCTGCAGCGGCTGCAGGCGCGCGGGTGCGAAATCACACCGCTGGGCGCTGCGGCGCTGGGCGATGTCGAGGCCCTGCGAAGGCTGCACGCGCGGCTCACGCAAGGGCAGAACTGGCTCCGCGGCGGCGTGCTCACCGCGGCGGTGCGCTTCGGGCAACTCGAGTCCGTGCGATGCCTGCTCGACCTGGGCCTCAACCCCGACGAGCCGATTCGCCTGGAGGGATCGGACGACGAGGCCTGGTCGTGGGGCGGTCCACTGTGGCACGCGGCGGCGTTCGGCGAGCATGCGATCGCCACGCTCCTGCTGGACTGCGGGGCCGACCCCAGCGCCAACGTCTATGCCTCGAGCTGGCCGCTGGACCGGGCCTACGAGCGCGGCGACCGGGCGATGGTGGATCTGCTTTATGCGCGCGGGGCGAAGGCGGCGGTCTATACCGTGTGCAACGCGCACGATGTCGAAGCCGCCCGGCGGATGCTCGACGACGCGGGCGACGACCCCGACCTGGTCCGCGAGATGGTGTGGTCGGCGGCATGCAGCACGAGCCTGCCCATCATCGAGCTGGCGCTGCCGCGGTTGAACCTGTCGCGCGATGATCCGAAGTGGCACGACCTGCTGCGCCAACCGATGCGTCGCGGCGATCCGCCCGCCGCGCTGCGGCCGACTGAGTATCGCTACGAGTGGCGCTTCACCATCATGAAGATGATGCTCGATAAGGGTCCCAACCCCAACACACGGGCGAGCTTCGGCCTGACACTGTTGCATTTCGTAGCGACCAGTGGCAGCGCCTGGGGCGGCGAGCCGACCGACGACCGCACGCGCTTCGCCGAACTGCTGCTCGACGCCGGGGCCGACCCGTTGTTGCGGGACGAGCTGCTCTGCAGCACAGCACTGGGCTGGGCGTGCCGCTACGGCCGCATCGAGCTGGTTCGGCTGCTGCTCGATCGCGGCGTTGCAGTGGACGAGCCCGACGCCCCGCCGTGGGCAACGCCGCTGGCGTGGGCGACGAAGATGGGGCACGGCGACATTGTCGAGCTGCTGCGTGCCAAGGGGGGCAAGTGAAGCGCCGGCGTCGCGTTTGTTTTCGTTGCCGACTTGCATAAAGCCGCGATTCGCGGCCGGGCGCGCTTGCGTTTTCACCGCGACATCGGACAATGCCGCACCTGACTTTCCCCCCACCTGGAGTGTTTTCCGTGCCTCACGACGACATCCGCATCGGCACCCTCGCCGGCCAGGGCGCCAAGACCGCCGCCTACATCGAGGCGATTCTTCCGCATGGTTTCGAGAGCTTTCAGATCAACTTCTGGCAGAAGCTGCCCCCGGAAGTGTCGCTCAAGGACATGGCCAAGCAGGTGAAGAAGGTGCTCGATGCCGCGCCCGACTGCGCGCATGGCGGGCGGCCGGCGATCAGCAGCCTGGGCATGTTCGGCAACCCGCTGCAGGATGCGTCGTGCGCCAAGGCGTGGGCCAAGTGCATCGATGCCTGCGGCGACTTCGGGTGCGATCTGGTGTGCGGCTTCGCCGGCGCGGTCGAGGGCAAGCCCGTGCCCGAGTCGATGAAGGTCTATCGGAAGGTCTTCGGCCCATTGGCGAAACGCGCCGCCGACAAGGGCGTACGCCTGGCGTTCGAAAACTGCGACATGGGCGGCACGTGGAACTCACCGCGGTACAACATCGCCCACGCCCCCGACGCCTGGGAGATGATGTTCCACGAGCTTCCCGACGCCAACATCGGCCTGGAGTGGGAACCGTGCCACCAGATGAACAGCCTCATCGACCCGCTGCCGCAACTGCGCCAGTGGCTGGCGGCAGGGCGGGTGTTTCACATCCACGGCAAGGACGCCACCATCGATTGGCCGGGCATCCGCCGCTACGGCATCCGCTCGCCGCACCGACACGTGCATCACCGCACGCCCGGCTTCGGCGACACCAACTGGACCGACGTGATCTCCATCCTGCGTCAGCACAAGTTCCGCGGCGCCATCGACATCGAGGGCTGGCACGACCCGGTCTATTGCGGCGAGATGGAAATGACCGGGCAGGTCCACGCCCTGCGCTACCTGCAGCACTGCCGCGGCGGAGAATTTGTGGCGAACCCGAAGGTGTGACGCCGGAGACAGACCCGCTTTAGCGGGTCTGCCTACAGATCAGACGGATCGTACACCCACTCCTCCATGGTGCGATTATTGTCGTTCAGCTCGGCTGCAGTGAACCAGAGGGCGAGTTCGCGTGCGGCGGATTCGGGGCTGTCGCTGCCGTGGATCATGTTGTACCCGCCGGACATGCCGAAGTCGCCTCGGATCGAGCCGGGCTCGGCCTTGCGGCCGTTGGTCGCGCCGATGAGCTTGCGGCAGCAGGCGATCGCATCGACGCCCTTGACGGCGAACGCGACGATCGGCGAGCTGGTGACGAACTTGATCAGCCCGTCGTAGAAGCCCTTGCCCTTGTGCTCGGCGTAATGCTTCTCCGCCAGATCACGCGGCACGGTCATCATCTTCATGCCGATGATGCGAAGGCCCTTGCGCTCGAAGCGAGCGACGATCTGGCCGACGAGGCCGCGCTGCACGGCGTCGGGCTTGAGGAAGATGAAGCTGGTTTCCATGGGCATCGCGAAGGTCTCCTTGATTGGGATAGCCCCGTCATGCCAATGCGGGGCTTCTTCCGTGGGCCGGATGTTATCGGGGAAGCGCAGGGGGATTGCAACTGACGCTACCCTATCGCCATGCCGCTGATCGACATCGACAGCATGGACGATGCGCGGGTCTGGCCTTACCGCAACTTGAAGGACCACGAGCTGGCCCGCCAGGGCGACCGCTTCATCGCCGAGGGGCGTCACGTGGCCATGCGGCTGCTGTCGAGCGCGTATGCGTGCGAGTCGGTGCTGTGCGGCCGCAAGCGACTGGACGCCGTTCGCCCGCACGTGCCCGATACAGTGGACCTCTTCGTCGCCCCCGACCGCGTCGTCGATGCCATCGTCGGCTACAAGTTTCACTCCGGCGTGCTGGCGGTCGGCCTGCGCCAGCCCAGGCCCGCGCTGAGCCAGTGGCTCGGCAGTCTCGGCCCGCGACCCACCCTCACGCTGCTCATCTGCCCCCACACCCGCAACTGCGACAACATGGGCTCGATCATTCGCAACGCCGCCGCCCTGGGCGCCGACGGCATCCTCATCGGCGAGGAATGCACCGACCCGTTCTGGCGACGCACCATCCGCGTCTCGATGGGGACCATCTTCCACCTGCCCCTGCACGTGAGCAACGACCTGGCGCGCGACCTGGGGCAACTCCGCCAGCAGTGGGGCGTCGAGCTGATCGCCACCGTGCTCGACGACGACGCGGCCGACCTCCACACCGCCCGCCGCGGCGACCGCATCGGTATCGTCCTGGGCAGTGAGGACCAGGGCCTGGGCCAGCGCTGGACGAGCCTGTGCGACCACCAAGTCACGCTGGCGATGCACCACGGCACCGACTCGCTCAACGTGGCGACCGCGGCGGCGGTGTTCCTCTACCACTTCATGCCGCCACGCCAGGCTGCGCCATGATGCGCACGGGCACGCGCTTGCGGCCCCATCGCCCGGGCGTCGACTCGAATACGCCGGGGATCACTGCAGCGCACGACCCGCAACGGTTGCCTTCGAGGTTCCACTCCGACAGCTCGAACCAGTCTCGACCGATCAGCAGCGCCCCGCACGACGGGCAGTACGTGCTTTCGTTCGTCTTGTCGTACACGTTGCCCACGTACGGGAAACGGATGCCGCAGTCCAGCGCGATAGCGCGGGCGCGAATCAAAGTCTCGTGCGGCGTGGCGGGCGTGTCCATCATCTTGAAGTCGGGGTGAAACGCCGTGAAGTGCGTCGGCACGTCGGGCCCCAGCTCCGTCACGAGCCAGTCGCACATCCGCCGCGTCTCGTCTTCGCTGTCGTTTTCGCCGGGGATCATCAGGTTCGTGATCTCGAACCACACGTTCGTCTGCCGCTTGAGATACACCAGCGTGTCGAGCACCGGATCGAGCTGGGCCTGGCACAGCTTGCGATAGAACACGTCGGTGAACCCCTTGAGATCGACGTTGGCCGCGTCCATCCACTGATAAAACTCGCCGCGTGCCTCGGGGCTGATGTACCCCGCCGTGACCGCCACGGTCTTGATCCCCTGCTCCCGCGCCGCCCGCGCAATGTCGATCGCATACTCCGCCCAGATGGTCGGATCGTTGTACGTGAACGCCACGCTGCGGCAGCCCGCCTTCCGCGCCGCACCGACAATCATCCCCGGCGTCGCCTCCTCCGCCAGCGTGTCGATCTCCCGACTCTTGGAAATGTCCCAGTTCTGACAGAACTTGCACCCCAGGTTGCACCCGGCCGTGCCCAGACTCAGCACGCTCGTCCCCGGCAGAAAATGATTCAAGGGCTTCTTCTCGATCGGATCGATGCAGAACCCCGAGCTGCGCCCATACGTCGTGAGCACCAGCCGCCCACCCTCATTGGCCCGCACAAAACAGAACCCCCGCCCGCCTTCCTTGATATGACACTCCCGCGGGCAAAGCGTGCAAACGACCTTCCCCGCCTCCCCCTCCGCATGCCACCATCGCGCCGCCGAGCCAACCATGCCTGATTTTAGTCCGCCTCCACCCTCTCCGCCGTCAACACCCGGGAAAACGCCAGGCCGTCCTGCGCGATGAGCCGCTCGACGTGACCGCCCACCCGTCCGTGGATAGGATCGTCCATGATCAGCCTCCTTGCCGTGATCGGTTGCTCACCAACCACAACCCTGCGCGGCAACCGAGGCCGATTCCTTAATCCCCGTCCCCGGTGTTGCGCTTCGGAATTGAATCCGCCCCAACCCCTCGGCCCACACCCGCTCGACCGCCGCGTCGTCGGCGTCGCCCTCCAGGATCGCCCTCCGCGCGTTGCCCCGATTCAGCACGTGTTGCACATGCCCGCCCGCCGTCATCGGATCGCCATCGGTTCCAGCGAGGTGCAGCGACCGGTCTCCCGACTGATGTTGGCGGCTTCGGCAATGCGAATGATCTCGAGCATCTGCTCGTCAGGCACATCGGATCGGCCACGGGGCAGGTTGCTCAAAATGGCCTCGAGCATGGAGGCATACAGCGGTCGGCCGGCGTTGAGGTCAGCAACCATCGTCAGCCCCTGCTCGCGATGCAACGTACATCCGTATTTCTTGTGTCCCTTGCGCGTGCCGCGGAAGCTCGCCATCCGCCCGTCCTGCCATTCCAGTGAAATCAGGTCGAACGCTTCGTTTCGCATCACGTGCACCCGCCGACACCCCACACCCATCGCCGTGACGATCCCCTCGAGAGCATGGATGCCGTACCAGAACAGCCCCGGCAGCGGCGGCTCGACCGCCATGGGGCCGAACACGTCGATGCCCGTGATCGGCCCCAACGCATCATCGGCAAGCGCCGCCACCAGCGGATCGGCATAGCGGACCGACGAGCAACTCATCAGCGGAAAACCGTGCTGGTGGGCCAGATCCAGCATGGCCTGGGCATCCGCCACCGTCGTGGCGAAAGGCTTGTCAACGAACGTTGGCTTGCGATAGGGCGCGATGCGTTGCAGCATCTCGCGATGAATCCTGCCGTCCACCGCGGTGATGAACAGCAGATCGACCCGTTCCGCTACCGCTTCGGGGCGGTCGAGGATGTCCAGACCAAACTCATCGCGAAGCTTTCGGGTGAAATCGTGGACGCGGTTGATGCTCAGCGGAAAATCTGCCGATCCGCCCGGATAGCCCGCCACCACCCGTGCGCCGGCCACGTGATCCGCATCCTCCGTGTGGTTCAACAAACGGGTGAACGCGGTGGCATGCGAGGTGTCCAGGCCGATCAGGCCCACGGCCAATTCTGAACCGGCCATATCACACTCCTCAAACCCCATGTCGCCGGGAAAGTCACCCGCCGCGCCCCGCACAGAATTCTACACGCCCCGTCTCGTCCGAATTCGCGAGGTGACGCAGTCAACGGTGAGAGTGCAGGTGATCATCCGGGCAGACAAGGGTACGAGTTCAAGTATGGAGCCTGATTTCACAAGCAGGTGCATCCGCTTATCGTCGGACCAGCGTAAACGATAGGCCGCGGGTGGGGCTGGGTCGAGGAGCCCCCGTCGCCCGCGGGCTGTCGGTTACGCTGCCGTCGCGCGGCGTGTGCGGCACGTCGCGTGACGCCGCCGGCCTACGTCGGCCGGCGGTGATTGTGGGTCACGCATCGCCCCGGCTACGAATCGAATCGGCCAGCGTTCGACGCTCCAACTGAGACGTTCGAGCCGGGGCGATGGCTTTGGACCAGACGCCTCACTCAGATGACGACGCCAGCGTCTCAACGTCCGGCGATAAGCACTCGATCGCCAAGTGCAACTGGGCCCGTGCCTACTACCAGCTTCAAACCAGCCGCGGCCACGGCCACCACGCCGCCGTCCGCGCCCTGGCCTTCAAGTGGATCCGCATCCTCTTCGTCTGCTGGCAGACCCGAACCCCTTACGACGAGGCCCGCCACCTCCGACAACTGCAACACCGAGCCTCGCCCCTGTGCCAATACCTCCAAGCGACTTGAGACCCCATCGCCGCGACGATAACCCTGTGGATCATTCCACAGAAAAGACTTGACGGATAACCTCAGATGTCTCAGTTGCCGGCCGCCCGCGGAAGCGGACTCCCAACCGACAACATTATTCTCCATCGCGGGCGTCGCCGGTCAACTGCAGCCGCTGGTTAGGCCCCTAGTGGCGGAACTTGAACACGACGTGCTGACCGTCCGGCACATCTTTGATCTGCTTAGCTACATCGCCAGAAAAAGAGACAAGCTCGGTGCGGGAGATGGAGCCGAGATTATGGGCCTCGTAAGCACCGCCGAGGACAGCAGGAATCTTGAGGCAGTAACAACGGCCTTCGTCAAGTGCGCCAACAACATCTCTTGCCACGGAAACAAGACGCTCCATGCGCCAGTCGAGGAGAAAGTCTTCGTCGTTCCATAACGCAGCGTATGTCTCCGCATCCTGCGCGATGCGGTCGCACGTGAGTTCTTCTGGACAGATACGCCAAAAGGCGCCATCTCGGGACCGAAAGATTATGTTGCCGAAGTCGTTGGACGCTTCGACCCGAGCGGGATCGAACCCGAGCCAACCCCAAGCTTCGCGGATGGTGTCGAGCACGGCGGGGCCTAACGTAAAAGGCTTATCGTCGGACCAGCGTGACCGATAGGCCGCGGGTGGG
>CAZFDT010000028.1:0-59289 GCA_964518335.1 uncultured Phycisphaeraceae bacterium | reverse complement strand
AAGAGGACACTTCTATTGAGACAATGATGAGGACATTTCTATCGAGCCGGTACATTAGGGAAGCTGGTAACTAAACAAGCCGCTAAAGGACAGTACCATGGGTTTTCTGGGTTGGCTTACAGGTCGTCGTAGCGTGCAAGCGGCTCGAGCACGGCCAAATCCTCGCGTCGGATTTTTATCCGGCCCCGGTCGATTCGCGATCAACGTCGTTGGCGAAGCCAGCTATCAGGGCAACATCGAAGCGGTGGCCGGACCACATTCTGTCGATGGGTGCGAGAAGGTCGTCACTGCAACGCTGGTACTCGATGACAACAACCGCCACGACCCCAACGCGGTGCAGGTTCAGATCGACGGGCGTGTGTGCGGCTACCTCAGTCGCGCGGATGCCGTCGCCTATCGCAAGCAGCTAATCATTGCTGGCGTACCGAACCTAACGGGTACGTGCAAAGCCATGATCGTCGGCGGATGGGATCGCGGTGACGACGATCAGGGCTTGTACGGGGTCAAGCTCGATCTCCCCTGCGAGTAGGGCCGGCTAGGGCGGGTTTGCCGCAGATGAAGAGGACACGCCGCCCCAAGTCGAGGACGGAGAAGCGTGCGAGTAAACTCTAGCTTGACACCGCCGGCGGACTCAATTTCGAAGCGCACTGCCCGGCGCTGGGCGGACGAGGTTGGCGGGGGCTTTGCCGCGTGTCGTTGCCGCGCCGCCGGAAGGTGGGGACCCGGGGGCGTGCTGCTGCGCTCGATGCGACCGACGTTCGCGTCCGGCCGGCACGCTCACCGGATGTCCGCTTTCCGCGGGCGTGGGAATGACGGCCGAGGCGCTGGGGGGTGAATGGTTTCGCTCCGATATTCGGGCAGGTTCGATCGGGACTATTTGGCCGTCGCCAGTGTCTGGCGTTTTTCGCCGATCAGCGCCAGCAGGGCCTTGAAGGGTTCGGCGAACTTGGCCAGGCCCTCCTTCATGAGGACCTCCTCCATCTTGCGGGGGTCCACCTTGGCGTCGATGTCGTCGAGCGTGGCCTTGGGCGGCAACTGATCGACTTGGCGCGTGTAGGTTTTGCCCAGTTTCTGCACGGCGTCGTTGGTGGCGGGGGGGTTGGTCTGGATGTCGGAGCCGGCCATGGCCTCCACATAGAAGTCCTCGGCCTGGCCGGGCAGCTTGGCGCCGGTGGAGGCGAAGATCATCTCCTGGCGGCATGGCGTGCGGTGCTGGGCCCAGAAGTCGGCGTTGAGCTTCCAGATGCGCTTGGCGTTGACCACGCCGACCTGGCCTTGCGCGGCGGGGCTCAGGTCGGGCACGTGCTTTTTCGTGTAAACGTCCACGCGACTGATGAAGATCGAATAGACGCTCTTGAAGTGGTCGAGGCTCGATCGCCGCTGGGCGCCGCGCCACACGGCGTCACGGGCCGCGACGTACTGGCGCTCGCTGAAGATGAGGGTCACGTTGAGGGCCACGCCCGCGGCGGCCAGTTCCTCGAGCGCCGCCAGGCCCGCCGGTGTGGCGGGGACTTTGATCATGCGGTTCTTGTGCTCGGCCGACCACTGCTTGCCCAGGTCGATGTACTGCTGCACGCGCTGGTCGTGGGGCGGGGCGGCCTCGACATCCTCCAGCAGCGGGTCGAGCTCGAAGCTCACGTACCCGTCGTCGCCGCGCGTCTGTTCCCACACCGGGGCGAACACCTCCTGGGCCTGCTTGACGAGGTGGTCGGTCATGGCCCAGGCGATGGCGTCGTCAGGCTGGCCCTCTTCGAGGAATTCGCTGAGCTTGTCGTCGAACCGCCCGGTCTTGATCAGGTCGGCGACGATGATGGGATTGGAGGTTGCCCCGGTGGCGCCGAACTTGCGGTTCTTGGCGACCTCATCGGGATCGACCGAATCCAGCCACAGACGAGTTCCGCACGCGACGAGCGACTGCAATGACGAAGCCATGCCAGATCCTTTCCCTGAACGAGCAGGCGTGAGAGCGACACAGACGTGAACCCCACACGCATGGTACACGGCGGCCACCTGCGGTCAACAGCGCCGCGCCGCCAAATGTGGGCTGGCAAGGTGATTGACGGGAAATTATCGGATGTATATTGTGGAGCGACCGATGCGAAGCGACCGACAAAGCCGTATCGTCCCACGAGAGTGACCCGGCCGTACGTCACGGTCGGACTGGGGAAACCCTTAGGTCTGCCGCCAACATGACATCCGGAGCAGGTCTGTATCTCTCGATGTACCACGAGGAGCCTGAGTGATGACATTGGACCCCCGTTCGTTCCGATCCCTGGAAGGTAGCGCCGCTCGGTGGAGCGGCATGGAAGCGTTGGAGCCGCGCGTGCTGCTGGCAGCCAACCCGCAGCCGGCGATCTCCATCGGCAACGCCGCGGTCGCCGAAGTGGACAACGGCCAGACGACCTCGATGACGTTCACGGTCAACCGCACGGGCAACAACCGGGCGCTGCGCAACGCCACCGTGGTGCAGTATCGCCTGGGCGGGTCTGACGGCGACAACAGCGCCACGGTGGGCGATGACTTCGTCGGCGGGACGGGGCGCGTCCGCTTCAACCGCGGGGAGACGAGCAAGACCATCACCGTGCAGGTGATCGGCGACGACGCTTACGAAGGCGCCTACGAGCGCCTGTTCGTGACGGCGACGGGGGGCAAGAACTACAAGCAGCTCAGCCGCGCCCAGGATGGACGCGGACCGCGCGGCGTCGGGTTCATCATCGAGAACGACACGCCCCCGGTCCTGAGCATCGCCGATGCCTCCGTCGCCGAGGGCGATTCGGGGACCACGGCGCTGACCTTCACGGTGTCGCTCGACCAGGCTGCCGGCGCGCCGGTCTATTTCATCTACAGCACCTCGGATGACTCGGCCACCGCGGGCGAAGACTACACCGCCGTCACAGGCGGCTTCGGCGTGATCCCCGCCGGCCAGACCTCCGCCACCGTCACCATCAACGTGACCGGCGACACCGTCTATGAGAACGGCGGCGTGGACGAAACCTTCAACGTCACTGTCACCGACGCCATCAACGCCACCATCGATCCGCTGGCCGATGTGGCCGTGGGCACGATCACCGAGGACGACGCCGAGCCCGAGCTGAACATCGGCGACGTGACGGTCGATGAGGACGCCGGGACGATGACGTTCACGGTCACGCTGACCAACGCCAGCGATCAGACTGTCGAGGTGGACTACACCACGGGCGACGGGACGGCCGAGGACGAGAACGGCGACGGCGACTACCAGTCCGACGCCGGCACGCTCAGCTTCGCGCCGGGCGAAACCAGCAAGACCATCGTCGTGACCATCAACGACGACGCGACCGACGAGGACAACGAGACGTTCACCGTCACGCTGAGCAACCCCGTCAACGCGTCGATCGACACGGCGGTGGGCACGGGCACGATCACCGACGACGATGCGGCGCCGACGCTGAGCATCGACGACGTGAGCGACGACGAGGCCAACGGGCCGTTCGTCTTCACGATCACGCTCAGCGCCGCCAGCGGCAAGACTGTTGAAGTCACCGTCAACACAGCCGACGGCACGGCCGAGGACGAGAACGGCGACGGCGACTACGACGCGGTCGTCGCCCAGGTGGTGACCTTCAACCCCGGCGAGACCACCAAGACGGTCAACGTCACCATCAACGACGACGGCGACGTCGAGGACGACGAGACCTTCACCGTGGTGCTCAGCGCCGCGGACAATGCGACGATCGCCGACGGCACGGGCCTGGGCACGATCGTCAACGACGACTGATCGTCGGACGTTGCCCTGAGAATGTCGCACGCATCAGCCCCTGGCCCTGTGGCCGGGGTCTTTTTCATGGTGTTTTACTGCTCAAGGCGAGGCTTCGCCGATCAGTAGAACACTGTCCGAACCCCCCAATCCTGCCGCTGGAGGCTGCATGTTGACCGATTGCCCGCTCGTTGCGTCACGTCCGTTTGCGTTGGAGATGCTCGAGCCGCGGGTGATGCTGTCGGCCGCACCGTCGGGGCTGGACGCCGAGGGGGCGCGGCCGCTGGCGTCGATCGTGAAGCAGAAGCCCCGGGCCAAGCGGGCGGCCGTGCCCAAGCTGCAGATCGCCAACGCCGCGATCGTCGAGGGGGTCCACGGCGACGCGTCGGTCATGACCTTCAACGTGACGCGCACCGGTGGCAAGAACGCGCTGAACCGGGTGACCAAAGTCAGCTTCGCCACGGCGGAGGACGGCTCGCCCAATGCCGCGACCCAGGACGTGGACTTCAACGCCGCCTCGGGCACGCTGCGTTTCCGTCCGCTGCAGAAGAAGCAGGCCGTGCGCGTGGTGGTCAACAATGACGCCGACGAGGAGGGGCACGAGACCTTTGTCGTCAACCTCAGCAATGCCAAGGGCGGCACGATCGTCACGGCCCAGGCCACGGGCACGATCGTCGATGACGACGCTCCGTCGCTGTCGATCGATGACGTATCGATCACCGAGGGCGACGCCGGGACCAAGACGCTGGACTTCACCGTGACGCTCTCGGCGATCTCGGCCAACGTCATCACCGTCGATTACGCCACGTTCGACGGCAGCGCCCAGGACGAGAACGGCGACGGCGACTACGACGCCGACGCCGGAACCGTCACCTTCAATCCCGGCGACACCACCCAGACGATCAGCATCACCATCAACGGCGACGCGCTGGGCGAGGATGACGAAACCTTCACCGTCCGCCTGTCCAACCCCATCGGCGCCAGCATCAGCGACGCCACCGGCGTGGGCACGATCCTCGACGACGATCGACCCGACCTGAGCATCGACGACCAGACCATCATCGAAGGCGACAGCGGCGTCGATACGATGACGTTCACGGTCACGCTCAGTGCGGTGTCGGCCCAGACCGTCACGGTCAAGTACGCCACGGTGAACGGCACCGCCATCGCGGGCAAGGACTACGTCGCCGCCAGCGGCACGCTCACCTTCGCACCGGGCGACACGAGCAAGACCATCGACGTGCTCGTGCCCGGCGACACCCGGGTCGAGTCGCACAAGACCTTCACCATTGCGCTGAGCGCGCCGACCAACGCCACGATCAGCGACGCCAACGGGCTGGGTACGATCCTCGAGAACGAGCCGATCCCGACGGTGTCCGTCGGCGACGCGACCGTGAACGAGGGCGAAGCCGACAAGACGGTCAATGTGACGTTCACACTGTCGTCGGCGTCGGACGACACGGTGGTGGTGCGCTACGCGACGATCGACGGCACGGCGCTGGCCGGCAGCGATTACGTGGCCGCCGGTGGGAACGTGGTGTTCAGCCCGGGGCAGACGAGCAAGACCGTCGCCATCACGATCAAGGGCGACGCGATCGCCGAGCCGACCGAGACGTTCAGTGTCGGCGTCACCGACGTGGTCGGCGCTGCAGTGGCCGACGGACTGGGCGTGGTCACGATTCTCGACAACGACGCCAACCCCACGCTGAGCATCGGCAACGCCTCCGTCACCGAGGGCGGCGACCTGGTCTTCACCATCACGCTCTCGCAGGCGTCGGGCAACAGCATCAGCGTCGATTACGCCACCGCCGACGGCACGGCAACCACGATCGACGGCGATTACGGCGACGACAACGGCACGCTCGTGTTCGATCCCGGCCAGACCAGCAAGACCATCACCATCGCCACCGGCGACGACGCCAACTTCGAGCCCGATGAGACGATGACCGTCGTGCTGAGCAACCCCAGCAACGCCACGATCGCCAACGCCACCGGCACCGGCACCATCGTCAACGACGACGCGCTGCCCCTGATCAGCATCGACGACGTCGCACTCGCCGAGGGAGACGCCGGCACGACCACCTTCACCTTCACCGTCACACTCACCGGCGACATCGGCAGCGACGTGGTCGTCAACTACCTCGCCGCCAGCGGCACCGCGACCATCGGCAGCGACTTCGAGCCCGCCAGCGGCTCGGTCACGTTCAGCCCCGGCGACACCACCAAGACGTTCGATGTGCTGGTCAACGGCGACGCCGACGTCGAGGCCGACGAGACGTTCCTCGTATCGCTGACGATGGCCCAGGTTGGCACCGGCATCCTCGTCGATGGCGTGGGCGTGGGCACGATTGAGAATGACGATTGAGAAACGCGGTCGGGCGTTGCGCACCCTTTACGCCGCCTGTCGGGGCGCCTGCTCGCCGGGCTGCGGCTGGGCGGTGGGCGTGGCGTGGTGATGGCCGAACACCGCGCGGGCCAGGCGGACCAGAAGCAGCGCCAGCACATAGGCGGGGGCGGCGGCGACGAGGCCGACGATGATCCCGCCGACGGTCAGGGGCAGGAGCACTTCACCGCTGAGCTTGAGCAGTTGCGTGACGCGGTCGAAGAGTTCCCAGAACTCGTAGGCCTCGACGCGGCGGAAGGTGTGGGCGAGCTGCTCCGACACGCCGCGCACGCCCGGCCCGCCCGTGAATCGCCGGCCCACCGCGTAGCAGAACGTGTAGATCGGCACGGCGGTAAAGGCGTTGGTGATCCACACCATGATCAGGGCCATCGCCCGGTTGGCCCGCACCGCCGTGGCGGCAAAAACCGCCAGGATGAGCTGGATGCCCAGCGTCGGCGTGAAGGCGATGAACGTGCCCACCGCCGCCCCGCGCGCCACCTGCGTAGGCGAGCCGTGGAAGGAGGCGATGTCCTTCAGCACGCGCTTGGTGTGATCGACCAGCCACTTCCACATCGGTTGCGTTCCGGCGCCGCGGCGCGGCCATGCGCACATCATAGACAATCGGCGCGACGTGCATCGGTGATGCCCGGGCGCCGCCCTCGCGTTGCCGCCGCACCACGTCGGGGTGCAGACCCTCCGCGGCCATCGCCCCGCAAATGATGCGGGCAACTTCGGTTGCGTTAATGCCAATACCCCGGCATGATCCTTGCGATGCCAACGATGATGCTCGACATCGTCCGACCACGCCTGGTTTATCGGACAACGCTGCTGGCGTTCGTCGTCGGCGGGGGCGCGACGCTGTTTGCCGCGGCGAGGCTGTTCGGCGGCGACATGAGCCTGCCGGGCATCCCCGAGCCGGTGGTGCGCGGCGCCGGGCATTTTGCGGTTTACGGACTGCTCGCCGTCGCCCTGGCCATGGCCTGCGGCCGCCAGTTCCTCCTCGCCGGGCTGCTCGTCATGCTGCTGGCCACCGCCGAGGAGCTGCACCAGCTCGTCGTGCCGTACCGCTACGCCTGCATCCACGACTGGCTGATCAACCTCGCCGGCGTCACGACGTGGCTGCTGACGGCGTGGGTCGCAACGAAGCTTCGCCATCAGCCCGCTGCAGTGCGCCGCACAGCCTGAGCATCGCGTCGGCCAACTCCTCGACACGGGCGGCAATGGCGTCGGCCACGCCCCCGTCGGCGCCGAACGTGTCCTTGCTCGCATACACAAACCGCGGCAACACCAGGCAGCGGAAGTCGAGCATCAGGCTGTTGGCCAGACCCATGACCGACATGTAGCTCGCCCGGCCGCCGGCGGCGCAGAGAAAGCCGACCACTTTGTCGTTCCACGCCTGGCCCGTCAGCTCGATCAGGTTCTTGGCCGCGGCGTTGACGTCGAAGTTGTAGATCGGCACAGCCAGGATCACGCCCGCGGCGGCGCCGACCATGCCCTGCAGCTCGACGACCCGCGGATCGTCGTACGCCCCCGGCGTGCCGCACAACGGCAGAGGCCACTGTCGCAGATCGATCCGACGGCAGTCCACGCCGGCCTCCGCCAGGCGCTCCGCCGCCAAAGCCGCCAGCCGCGCCGACCGGCTCGACGGGTTCAATGAGCAACTGATGATGAGGATGGTCATGCGGGGAGTATAGGCACCGCGGCGAGTTTGCCGCCGTATGGGGTTGCTATCATGATATGGACGGCAGGGGCGACTTAGGGAGCATTCGCATGATGCGCTGTGCGCTGACACTGACGTTGACGGCGGCGATGACCGCCTGCACCGCCAACAGCCAGGAGAAGAACTACAAGCTCCTGGAAGAGGATCGGCCGATGTTCGAGACCGAGCATAAGCCGATGAGCGTGCTGGAGCGGCACTACGCGGCGCTGGCCGACGACAAGCAGATCGTGGTGGATACGGCCCCCGGCCCGACGGGCGGCACGGCCAACACGGTCATCCCCCAGACGTTCGAGGACCGCAGCGCATGGGACGTTGTGACGGTCGGCCCTGCGGACGGCCGGACGCTGCACTGGCCCGTGTACTTCCGCGACTGCCCGTACGAGGCCAAGCCTGTCAACCCCGTGACGCCGGAGGCGGCGTTCGAGCAGTACCTGTCGGGCGACACCCACGACGGCTGGAGCGCGTGCAACGCCGCCGCCGCCGCGACGCAGCCGGTCAAGTTCTTATTCGATCTGGCCGTCCTGCCCGTGCGCCTGGTGATCGAGCCCCCGCTGGTGAACCAGACATCTCCGTGATGGTTGCGGTGAGCCGCGGGCAACTCGTCGCGCCGGTGGCCACAGGGTGAACATCATCCCGCCACGAGCACGTCGTAGCTGTCGGGCCGGCGGTCGCGGAAGAATTGCCAGGTGTTGCGGACCTCGCGGATCTTGTCCAGGTCCATGTCGGCGATGACGATGTCGTCGTCGTCGCGTTTGCCGACGCTGAGGAATTGGCCGCGGGGATCGCAGAAGTAGCTCTGGCCGTAGAACTCGCCGATGCGCCACGGCTCCTCGACGCCGGGGCGATTGATCGCGCCGACGAAGTATTGGTTGGCGACGGCGTGGGCGGGCTGTTCGAGCTTCCACAGGTACTCGCTCAGGCCCGCGACGGTGGCGGAAGGGTTGAACACGATCTCGGCGCCGTTGAGGCCCAGGGCTCGCGCCCCTTCGGGGAAGTGGCGGTCGTAGCAGATATAGACGCCGACCTTGCCGATCTTGGTGTCGAACACCGGATACCCCATGTTGCCGGGGCGAAAGTAGAACTTCTCCCAGAACCCCGGGGCGCAGTGCGGGATGTGCATCTTGCGGAACTTGCCCAGGTACGTCCCGTCGGCGTCGATCACCGACGCGGTGTTGTAGTAAATGCCCGGCAGGTCCTCTTCATACATCGGCACGACAATCACGATGCCCAGCTTCTTCGCCAGCTCGATCATCAGCTTGGTTGTCGGCCCATCGGGGACCTTTTCGGTGAGCGTGTACCACTTGGCGTCCTGCTCGGCGCAGAAGTACGGGCCATAGAACAGCTCCTGCATGCACACGACCTGGGCCCCCTTGTCCGCGGCTTGCTTGAGCAGGGCCACGTGCTTGTCGATCATCGACTGCTTGATCTTCTCGATGGGGCTGGTGGTCGGTTCGCTGAGCCTGGCCTGGATCAAACCGCCGCGGACGATGCGTGCCATATGCAAATCTCCATTGACGCCGGTGCAAGACCAGACGTATCGTAACAAGGCCATGACCACTTCAACAGCATCTTCGACGGACACGGTGCGATTTCTCAGCGGCGGCAAATGGCGAACGAGCGACAGCGATCGGCGCGGCGAGGTGTTCAACCCCTCGACCGGCCGCGTCATCGCCCACGTGCCCATGTGCAGCCCCGCGGAAGTGGCCGCGGTGGTGGAAGCGGCCCACGACGCCCTGCCCGCCTGGCGCGACACGCCCGTGGTCGATCGCGCCCGCATCATGTTCCGCTTCCTCGAGCTGCTGGAGAAGCACTTCGACGAGTTGGCCGCCCTCGTGACGCGCGAGCATGGCAAGACGCTCGCTGAGGCCCGCGCCGAGGTCCGTCGCGGCATCGAGGTCGTCGAGTTCGCCAGCGGCATGCCCAGCCTCGTCAAGGGCGAGATGCTCGCCAACATCGCCGCCGAGGTGGACGCTCAGACCGTGCGCCATCCCGTAGGCGTGTGCGTCGGCATCACGCCCTACAACTTCCCGTTCATGGTCCCGTTGTGGATGTATCCCGTCGCCATCGCCTGCGGCAACACGTTCGTGCTCAAGCCGTCGGAGAAGGTTCCCCTCTCGTCGGTGCGCACCGCCGAGCTGCTGATGGAAGCGGGCCTGCCGCCGGGCGTGTTCAACGTCGTCCACGGCGACAAGCCCTGCGTCGATGCGCTGCTGACGCACCCGCACGTGGCGGCGATCTCGTTTGTCGGCTCCACGCCGATCGCCAGGTACATCTACGAAACCGGCACGAAACACGGCAAGCGCGTGCAGTCGGCCGGCGGCGCCAAGAACCACCTGATCGTCATGCCCGACGCCGACATGGACCTGGCGGTCAAGGCGCTGGCGGCGTCGGCGTACGGCTGTGCGGGGCAGCGCTGCATGGCGGGCAGCGTTGCAGTGGCCGTGGGCGGCGCGGGCGATCCGCTCGTCGAGGGTCTGGCCGACTACGCCGGCAACATGCGCGTCGGCCCGACCGACGGCCACGAGGACGTGGACATGGGCCCGGTCATCCGCGCCGAGCACCGCGACAAGGTCGCCGGCTACCTCGACATCGCCAGAAAGGACGGCGCTGCAGTGGCCCTCGATGGCCGACGCCGGTTCGACAGCGAGGGGTTCCTCATCGCCCCCAGCGTCATTGACCGCGTCACGCCACAGATGCGCGTCTGGAAGGAGGAGATCTTCGGCCCCGTCCTGTCGGTCGTGCGTGCCGGCGATCTGGACGAGGCCCTGTCCGTCGGACTTCAGTGCGACTACGGCAACGGCGCGTCGATCTTCACCCGCGACGGCTACGCCGCCCGACAGTTCTCCCAGCACTTCAACGCCGGCATGATCGGCATCAACGTCGGCGTGCCCGCGCCCATGGCATGGTTCCCCTTCACCGGGTGGAACCACTCCTTCTTCGGCGACCTGCACATCCAGGGCCTCGAAAGCGTCCACTTCTACACCCGTCAGAAAATGACGCTTACCCGCTGGTTCGCCCCCCAGGGCGCCACCCACCACGACCCCGTGTGGAAGACGCAGAAAAAGTGACGCCGATGCATAGGGCCGGCCTTACTCGCCAAGGCGTGAATAATCCCCGGCACGTGGCCGCGACGTGTTACTCGGGTTTTCGGGAATGTGACCGGTAGGTGATCCGCACCGCACAACTGCTGCGGAACCTATGCAAAACGGAAGACGCGATCAGGTTTCGTCTATGTCTCTTCTGCGCAGGCGTTGTGCCCCGTGCATGATGCGAAGCACCTCGACGCTATCCGTGGTGACGCGATAGAAGACGAGGTAGTTCCGAAATCCACAAACGGCAATCGATCGGATCGCGGGGTGCCTCGCGCGTGGCGGGAATCGGACGCGGCCTGTGTGGGGGTAGTCCGCCAGATCGTAAACCGTCTTCTCAACCGCTTCGAGAAACCGCACGCCCGCAGCGATGCTGTGATCGGCGATGTAATCCGCGATCGCCATCGCGTCGGCTCGTGCCCGCGGATGCCGGAACACACTCAATTTCACTTCGTCGCGCCCCGCTTGGTGTGCCGGCGAATCAGGTCCTGCCTCATCTGCTCAAAGTCCTCGTGCGTCCACGGTTCAGCGGGACCGCTGTTGATTCCTTCTTCGATGAGCGCTTCCAACTCTTGCGGATGATCGTCCCAATAGTCGCGATCGGTATGAGCGGCCAGACCTGCATGCAGCAAGGTCTCAACGTACTCCTTCAGGCCGATCCCTTGCTTCCGCGCAAGTTCAACCACACGGCGATTGGTTTCATCACTGACTTCAATGTTGAGAGCGACCATGAGCAGTCTCCGGCTGAATGATAGTCAGCTTCTCCCCACCGTCAGCGGCATCGGCTGCGGCAGAGGCTGCCACGTCGGCTCGATGGCGATGTTCAGCGGGCGGCGCTTGCCGTCGGGGCCGCGCGGGGGGAGGCGGTCTTCATCGACGATGCGCTGAATGGCCATGACGCCCTCGATGAGCGTCTCGGGCCGCGGCGGGCAGCCGGGGACATAGACATCGACGGGGATGAACTGATCGACGCCCTGCACCACGGCATAGGTGTCGAACACGCCGCCGGTCGAGGCGCACGCGCCCATGGAGATCACCCACTTGGGCTCGGTGATCTGCTGGTAGATGCGCTGCAGGACGGGGAGCATCTTGACGCTGACGCGGCCGGCGACGATGAGCAGGTCGCTCTGCCGTGGACTGAAACGCATGACCTCGGCGCCGAACCGCGCCAGGTCGAAGCGGCTCGACGCCGTCGCCATCAGCTCGATCCCGCAGCACGCCGTGGCGAACGGCATCGGCCACAAACTGGTCCGCCGCGACCAGTTGATGACCTTCTGCAACTGCGTGGTCAGAAACGAATCGGTCGGCAGCGCGGCTTCAATGCCCATGGCGAGTTCCGTGGTTCCCAGTGTCAGCGACGCGCCGATTCTAGACGCAGCCTGGCGTTTCACCAAGTACGCCCAGCGCACCGTCGGGAGCTACTTCTTGACCTTGAGGTACGCCAGGTGGTTGACCGGGCTGGCGCCTTTGCCGTGGTCGGTGGCCTGGCGAATGGCTTCGCTGACGACGGCCTTGGCGGTGGTGACGGCCTGGGGCAGGGGCTGACCCAGCGCCAGGGCGGCGCAGATCGCGGCGCTGAACGTGCACCCGGCGCCGTGCGTGTTGGCGGTGTTGCGCCAGTCGGCGACGACTTCCTGCGGCTCGCCGCCGTCGTAGAAGATGTCCACCGCTTCGCCTTCATCCTGATTAGGCCGCTTGATGCCCTTGACGATGCAGGCTTTGACCTGGAATCGCTTGCAGATCGCCTGGGCGGCGGCGATGGCCGAGCCCAGGTCGTCGATCGGCTGCTCGCGGCCGATGAGTCGGGCCGCCTCGTGCCGGTTGGGTGTGACCACCGCCGCCAGGGGCAGCAGCTTGTCGCACAGGGCCTTGACCGCCGCGTCGTCGATGAGGCTGTCGCCGCTGCGGCTGACCATGACCGGATCGACCACGAGGGGGAAGAGGTTGTGGCGCTTGATGGCGCCGGCGACGGCGTGGACCACTGCAGCGGTGGCGAGCATGCCGGTCTTCGTGGCGTTGACCTCCAGATCGCCGGCGACGGCGTCGATCTGGGCCTCGACGAGAGCCGGGTCGAGCACGAGCGTCTTCTTTACGCCCGTGGTGTTCTGGGCGGTGATGGCGGTGATCGCGCTGGCGCCGTACACGTCGAGTGTGGTGAAGACTTTCAGGTCGGCCTGGATGCCGGCGCCGCCGCTCGAGTCGCTGCCGGCGATGGTGAAGGCGATCTGATTGCCGGGCGTGGTGCGTGTTTCGGCCATGGGTTTAGGGAGTAGTCATTAGGCAGTAGGCAGTAGTAAAGAGCACCATTCGGTGGACGATGGGCGGATTGTAACCAAGTGCCAGCACCGCGTCTCTTCGTTCTGACGACTGCCTACTGCCTACTCCCTTCCGTCTGTATCATCCCCCCATGATTACCAAGGAATCGCCCGCCGTTCACCGCGAGTTGAAGACGATGACGCACGACGCCGACCTGGTGGTCGTCGGCGGGGGGCTGGCGGGCACGTGCTGTGCCATCACCGCGGCGCGGGCCGGGCTCAAGGTGGTGCTCGTGCAGGACCGGCCCGTGCTCGGCGGCAACGCGTCCAGCGAGGTGCGACTGTGGATTCTCGGCGCCACCGCCCACATGGGCAACAACTGCCGCTGGGCACGCGAGTCGGGCGTCATCGGCGAACTGATGGTCGAGAACCTGGCCCGCAACCCCGAGGGCAACGCCCTGCTCGTCGATGCCCTGCTTCTGGAGATGTGCCTGGCCGAGCCGAACTTGACCGTGCTGCTGAACACCGCCGCCATCGATTGCAGCAAGAAAGAGGGCGACGCCGACACGATCACCGCGGTGCGTGCGTTCTGCTCGCAGAACTCGACGATGTACGACTTGCGCGCCCCGCTGTTCTGCGACGCCTCGGGCGATGGCATTCTCGGGTTCCGTGCCGGCGCGGCATTTCGCGTCGGCGCCGAGTCGCGCCACGAGTTCGACGAGAAGTTCGCACCCGACGAGAGCTACGGCTCGCTCCTGGGCCACTCGATCTACTTCTACTCCAAGGACGCCGGCCGCCCCGTCGAGTTCGTCCCGCCCAGCTTCGCACTCACGCCCCGGGAGATCGAGGAGAAGATCCCGCGGCACGAGGGCTTCAAGGTCGGCGTCGAGGGCTGCCGCCTCTGGTGGATCGAGTACGGCGGCCGGCTCGATACCGTCCACGACACCGAGACGATCAAGTGGGAGCTGTGGAAGGTCGCCTACGGCGTGTGGAACTACTACAAGAACTCGGGCAAGTTCCCGCAGGCGAAGAACCTCACGCTCGAGTGGATCGGCCATGTGCCGGGCAAGCGTGAAAGCCGCCGGTTTGAGGGCGACTACATGCTCAGGCAACAGGACTTCGTCGAGCAGCGCCGCCACGACGACGACGTGAGCTACGGCGGATGGGCGATTGACCTGCACCCCGCCGACGGCGTGTACAGCCCGCACCACGGTTGCACGCAGTGGCACACCCGCGGCATCTACCCCGTCCCCTACCGCTGCATGTTCAGCCGCAACGTCAAGAACCTGTTCCTGGCGGGGCGCATCGTCAGCAGCTCCCACGTGGCGTTCGGCTCGACACGCGTCATGGCGACATGCGCGCTGGGCGGCCAGGCGGTGGCCCATGCCGCGGCGCTGTGCAAAGAGTACGGCTTGCTGCCGCGCGACATCGCCCATGGCGAGCGCATCCGGCTACTGCAACGCAACCTGATCCGCAGCGGCCAGCACATCCCCGGCGTCAGGCTCGACGGCCCCGACGACCTGGCGCGGCAGGCGACAATCACCGCGAGCAGCGTGCTGCAGTTGTCGCACCTGAAAGCCAGCGGTGACATCGTCCTGCTGGACCGCAGCCGCGCGCAGATGCTGCCCGTACGCCCCGGCCCGATGCCGAAAGTCACGCTCACGCTCGATGCCGCCGAAGCCACCACCGCGCGCGTCGAGCTTCGAGTCTGCACCAGGCCGGACCACCACACGCCCGAGAAGGTGCTGGCGGCGAAAGAGGTCAGACTGGCCGCGGGGTTGGCCCAGCGTGTGACCGTCGATTTCGGCGTCGAGATCGACGTGCCGCGCTACGTGTGGGTGTGCGTGATGAAGAACCCGGCGCTGAAGGTGCATTACAGCGACGCCCTCATCGCGGGCCTGTTGGCGGTGTATCACCGACATGACCAGAAGCCCGGCGACATCGGCGTCGAGCCGCTGGAGATATGGACGCCAGTCCGTCGCCCGGCCCCGCAAAACCTGGCGATTTCTCTCGACCCGCCACTGGCCACGTTCGGCACGGACAACCTCACCAACGGCGTGCAGCGGCCCACGTGCGGGAGCAACGCATGGATCGCCGACCCGAATGACCCGCTGCCCGCCGTGACGTTGCAGTGGCCCAAGCCCCAGGCCGTCGGCCGCGTCGTCGTCACCTTCGACGCCGACTACGACCACCCGATGGAATCGGTGTTGTGGGGCCAGCCCGAACGGCACATGCCCTGTTGCGTCCGTCACTTCCGCTTGCGCGACGCCGGGGGTGCGACGCTGTTCGAGGACGACGCCAACCATCACGATCGCCGCGAGATCGTGCTCGGCCGACCGGTGCAGACCGACACACTGACGCTCGAATGTCTGTCGTCCTGGGGACCATGCCCCGCGAGCGTATTCGAAGTACGCGTGTACGCCGTCTGACGGCGCGGTGCGATGGCGGGTTGCCTTATCGCGTCGGGATGTTGAACACGGCGTTGCTGCTCTTGCCCTTGTCGTCGGTGCGGTGGAACTTCGACACGTCGGTGTTGCGTATGTCGTACGTCAGCTTCTTGCCGTCGGTCGCGGGGGGATACCAGGCGAACTTGTGCAGGTAGCCTTCGAAGGTCGTCGGCAAGGCGAAACGCACGGCGTCGAGGGTGACCGTCGTGTCGGCGCCGCGAGCGTCCCAGCCGCCGACGAGCGTCCAGGTCGAAACACTGTTCCCGATCGTGACGGTCGAGTTGCGCATCGCAAACTCCTTCATGTCGTTGGGCGTGACCAGCACCTTGTCCTCATCCACCGTGATGGTGCAGCGGTCGATCGCCACACCCTGGCATTGGCCGCTGGCGGCGAACGAGGGGTTGATCAGCTTCGAGTCGTGGACTTGCAGCAGGCTGCCTGGCGCCACGCGGAACGTCGCGTCGCGGATCGTGGCGTTTCGGATCGTCCCGGCCGCGGTGTAGCTTCCTCGCTCGATCGTGCAGTGGAGCAGGCTCTCGGTCGAGATCAGTGCGTGATCCGATCCGTGGCGTATGGTGCAGTGGACCAGTCGGGTGATGTGGCCTTGCAGAATCTGAGTGTTATCGAAGGTTTCGTTCACGAACGTCGCTTCGTAGGTTCCGATGAAAGGCTCCTTGGCGTGCTGGCGCGCGTAGCCCACCGACGCGTGGGTGTAGCGGTTGCCGAACGAGTAGATGTCCGACTGCGAGCTGAGCGAGACCTTGACCGCGTGGGCGGAGTCGCCCTGGGCTTTCTCGAAGACGTTGTCGAGCAGCGAGTAGTGCTGCGTGCGGCCGTAGAACACGCTCTCGCCCCGGAACGTGTTGTTGTGGAAGACCAGTCCGACGCCGGCGCAGGTGATGACGTTAAGCCGCGACTCGAAGGTGTTGCCCTCGACCAGGTCCGACTGCATGTATTCCCAGCCGTCCTCCCAGTCGATGTCGCAGCCCGGCATGCGCCCGCCATTGCGACGGAACACATTGTTCTTGATGAGCCAGCCCTGTCCGCCGCAGGCGGCGACGCCCGTCGAGTAGTTGTCCTCGATGATGCAGTCGATGATGTAGTTGTCGATGGGCATGGCGCGGTTTTCGACGAAGGCGAAGGCGTTGCCGAAGTCCGAGTTGGCGCTGGCGGGCACGTCGGCGTGGTAGAACGCCAGGTGCAGGAATGCCGCGTCCTGCGGCAGGGCGTACTGCCGATAGCGCATCAGGCCCCGCGCCGCCGACAGCAACTTCATGTCCTTGTCGAAAAAGTAAGCGTCATAAATGCGGCTGTTCATGAACGGATAGCCCATGTACCCAAGCGGATAGCCCAACGTGTAGTACGGCGTGGTGAACGCCGCGACGGACAGCGGCTGCTTCGTGCGAATCTGGCCGGCGGTGTCCACCGGCTTGCCGTCGGCGTCAAACGCGCCGCGCTCCATGTTGCCCACGCTGACCGGGCTCTGCGAAAACTGACGCACGCCGTGCGACTTCGACCCCAGGCCGCTGGCGATGTTGAACCCGATCGACTTGCGGACGGTCAGGTTGCGGATGCCGTTGTTGTAACCCTCGTCGAACTCGATCGTGCAGCCGCCCTCGGTCTCGGGGGTGCGGGCCCAGTTGGGAAAGTGAGCTTCCTTGTGATCGCGCTCACCGGTAAGGGTCCCGTTGACGATCGACGCGTTCTCCAGCACGCGCGAGCGGTCCTTCTCGGCGAAGAGGAACGCCACGTAGCGCGGATAGTCGTTGGGCCGCAGCCGAATCTCCGAGCCGTTGAGGTCCAGTTGCACGTGGCTCACCATGTGGATGGTGTCCCTGGGCTCGATGTAGATCACCTTCTTGGGCTCCAGCAGGAGGCGGGTGAATCCGCCATCCGCGGTGTGCCGCATCGCCTGGTAAAGCCCGGCGCTGTTGGCCTTGGCGGCCTCCTCCGTCGCCTCGTCATAGCGAATCCCGAACCTGGCCGGCTCCAGGTGGTAGGTCTTGGCGTCCGGCGAGTCGAACTGCCGCGCCGCCACCACGGTGTACGTCACCGACGCTCGATGCTTGCCATCGAGTGTCACGGCGGACACGGTGGCCGTGCCTTCCTTCACCGCGCGGATGACCTTGGCTTCATCGATCGCTGCGATGATCGACGGGTCCGACGATGTGACGGTGAACGGGTTGGCGCCGATCACCTGGTAGGGCAGAACGTGGGCGACGATGCGCTCGATGCGCCCGATTTCGATCCGGCCGCCGGCATTGGCGATGACGATGCCCTCGTCGGGTACGTCGCGCGGGACACCGGCGGTCGTCGCGGCCGGCGCAGCAGCCCGTGGCTGCACCTCGACGCGAATGTCCGTCCGCACGCCGTTGGCGGCGATGATCGACAGTGCGGTGACGCCTTCGTGGATGCCGGTGAGCACGCCCCGCTCGTCCACGGTGGCAAACCCGCTGTTGCCGCTTTCGTACGTCAGTGGCTGCCCCGCCGCGGACACGGGCAGATCGACGACCACCCGCTTTCGCTCGCCCACGCCGAGCGTGACCTTGCCGTTGCGAACCGTCACCGCTTCAACTTCAGTCACCGGCTCGCGGCCGGCCGCCACCACAGGCCAACTCATGGCCCACAGCAGCAAGCACGCCAACGGCAGGATCGCCATGGCCGTCGGCAGGGCGAAACGCCCGTCGCGCCCGCGCCCGGGTCGGATGCTGCCTGATCGTGTGGGTCGAGTGCTCATGCGTGATAGTCCCTTTAGAGGCGAGTGAGGTCGCTCCAGTGATGCGGGGCCGTGCCAGCGGCGCAAACTGGGCCGCGGCCCGCCCGGCAAAATCGATCATTCGATTAAAGTTAGTCCCCGCCGCCTGCCGTGTCAAGCACGCCGGCCCTGCGCTCGCGGCCGGACCGCAAGGGGGCTTGGCGATATACTCCCGTTGGCCGCTGGTGCGATGTTGATGCGGCCGGGGTCGTCATGGATCTGCCGTACTATCCCGTCAACGACTTCGGACCGGTGATGAAGGGGCTGGTCATCGGTGGCGTCGGGATTCTGCACGTCTTTCTGGCGCAGTTCGCCATCGGCGGGGGGATGCTCATGTGCTATTTCCAGTGGATGGCGCAGAGCGGACGCGACCCGCGCCAGTTGGCCAGGCAATTGCTGGATTCGTACTTCAAGCTCCTGGTGCTGCTGTCCTTTGTGCTCGGCGCGTTGACGGGCGTGGGGATGTGGTTCACGACGATTCAGATTTCGCCGCGAACCATCGGGGTCATGGTCCACGAGTTCCACTGGCTGTGGGCGACGGAGTGGACGTTCTTCTGCCTGGAGATCGTCGCTGGCTATGCGTTCTACCGTTACGGGGCGCAGCTTCACGACCGGGCGCGGATGACGCTCCTGCTGCTCTACAGCGTGGCGGCGTGGTTCAGCCTGTTCTGGATCAACGGGATCATTTCGTGGCAGTTGACCCCCGGGGACTGGGTGCAGACCAAGAATGTGTGGGCGGGCTTTTTCAACCCCAGCTTCTGGCCGTCGCTGGTGTACCGCACGATCGCGTGCCTGACCATCGCGTCGCTGGTGGCATGCGTGGTGATCAACACGATGCGGATCGACCGGGCTGACAAGACGTGGCTGGTGAATCGTGCGGCGCTGCTGCTGGGGCCGATGGTGCTCATGCCGGGGCTCGGCGCCTGGTTTCTGGCGGTGATTCCCGAGGACAGCCGTCTGTACGTGCTGGGGGGCAGCGCGGCGATGACGATGTTTCTGAACATCACCATCGGGGCGTCGGTGCTGGTGGGGGCCTATGCGATCGTCGGAATGATCCGGCAGAAGCTGTACATCAACGGCGCGACGGCGACGCTGCTGGTCATTCTGGCGTTCGGCGCCAGCGCCGGGGGCGAGTTCGTCCGCGAGGGTGTGCGCAAGCCGTTCACGATCCGCCAGATGCTCTACTCCAACTCGATCGGCCGGGACGAGGTGGCGCGACTGCGCGAGGTGGGCAGCGTGACGGACGACCCCTATCCGCTGCGCGACGCGGCGGCATACCCGACGGGTCAACTGCAGCTCGGCATGAAGGTGTACCGCATGCAGTGCAGCGTGTGCCACACGGTGAGCGGCGTCAACGGCCTGACGCATCTGGCAGGCACGTGGACGCTGGAGATGCGACGGCAGAACCTGGCCAAGCTGCAGTTGCTCAAACCGTTCATGCCTCCGTTTGCCGGCACACCCGCGGAACTGGAAGCCCTGGTGCAATGGATCGGGTGGGAGGCGGCAGGTCGGCCGCGAACCTGGACCGACACGACGCTGGATCCCGCATATGCGGATGTGATGGAGCGGATCAGAAGCTGGCTGGACGAGGCGGGCGTGGAGCCGGGGTACGTGGCGATGGCCAGGGCGGCGGAGGCAGACGCTGCTCCGCATGCGGAACAGGACAACCGGTGACGACATGAACGCGACGTTTCCCCTTGGGTTTTCCTGGCCGACGGCGTTGTACCTGGTGCTTTACGTGGCGACGCTGGCGGTCCACGTGGTGTTCATGAACTATGTGGTGGCCGGCGCGGGCTGGCTGGCGGTGACGGGCATGTCGGGCAAGTGCAACGGCGACGGCGCGACGGTGCGGGATGTGCTGCGGGACTGGCTGCCTTTTGCTCTGGGCGCGGCGATCACGGCGGGGGTGGCGCCGATTCTGTTCATCCAGATCCTCTATCACGAGCGGTTTTACACGGCCAATCTGCTGCTGTTCCACCGGTGGATGGCGATCGTGCCGGTGCTGATCGTGGGGTTCTACCTTCTGTACGTGCTCAAGGCGAAGGCGGCAGGGCGGTGGCCGGCGTGGCTGCGCAGCGGGGTGGCGGTGGTGGCGTTCGCTTGCTTTGCGTTCGTGGCGTACTCGTGGACGGAGAACCACCTGTTGAGCGTGAAGTCCCCGGTGGAATGGGGCGCGTTCTACGGCGAGCGGCGCGTGAGCCATTTCGAGCCGGCGCTCGTGCCGCGCCTGGGGATGTGGTTCATCGGGTCCGTGCCGACGATGGCGATGCTGGCGCTGTGGCAGTTGTGGTTTGCGCAGCGTGACGGCCGCGACGTCGCGCCTGGACAGGTGCGCGCCTTGGCGCTGGCGGCGCTCGTGGCGATGGGCGCCGCCGTGATCTGCGCGGGGTGGTACGCGACGATGGAGCCGACGGTGTGGAAAGCAGCGTCGAGCCCGCTCGCATCGTCATACCGGCATATCGCCACCGTCGGCGCGATGGCTCAGGCCGCCGGCTTCGGCGCCCTGTTGCGGGCGGGAGCCATTCGTGCCGGCCAGCTTGTGCTGACCACCGTCGGCGTGCTCGTGACCATCCTGGGCATGACGGTGGTGCGCGAGGCGATCCGACTGCACAGCGTGGACATCACGGCGTTGTACGACGCGCACGCCCAGGCGTCGCGCGTCGGCGGACTGCGGGTTTTTCTGGCGTTTTTTCTTATCAATGCGGCACTCATCGCGTGGGCGATCCTGCTGGTGCGCCGGGGCCAGCGGATGAACCGCTCCGATTAGATTTACCCGTCAGGTTCGGCTACACTCTGGCCCTTCACCCTCAACCAAGGAACGCCCATGGCCACCCAGATCGGCGCCCAGATGTACACGATCCGCGACTTCTGCAAGACCCCCGCCGACATCGCCGCGAGCTGCGCCAAGCTCAGCAAGATGGGCTACCGCGCGGTGCAGGCCTCGGGCATCGGCGCCATCGAGCCCAAAGAGCTTCGCAAGATCCTCGACGACAACGGCCTGGTCTGCGCCGCCACGCACCGCAGCATGGACCAGATGAAGGACACCGCCAGGATCATCGACGAGCACCAGACCATCGGGTGCAAGCTCACCGCCATCGGCGGGTTCGGCTTCGGCAAGGCGCTGACCCAGGCCGAGTGGGCCGCCTTTGCCAGGGACTACAGCGAGACGGCCAAGGCGCTCAAGGCCAAGGGGCTGGCGATCGGTTACCACAACCACAGCCACGAGTGGGCGACCGTGGCCATGGACGGCCGCCGAGCGGTCACGGCCATCGACGTGCTGCTGCGCGAGTGCGACCCGGCCGTGTGGTTCGAGATCGACACCTACTGGGTGGCCCACGGCGGCGGCGATCCGGCCGCCTGGATCGAGAAAGTCAAGGGTCGCATTCCCGCCGTCCACTTCAAGGACATCACCATCACCCCCGACCGGCAGCACAAGATGGTCGAGGTCGGCAGCGGCAACCTCAACTGGCCCCGCATCCTCGACGCCTGCAAGGCCGCGGGCGTGCAGTGGTATCTCGTCGAACGCGACGCCGGCGACCTTGACCCCTTCGAGAGCCTCAAGATCAGCCTCGAAAACATGCGAAGCTGGGGGCTGCAGTAATCCATGGACGGGCGGGAAACACACGACCCGGCGCCGCGGAGGTGCTTTTCGGATGGCTTCGCTTCTCGTCGTTTGTGAGGTTCCCGCGGCTTGCCGCCCATTTGCCGCCTCATCGCCGTGAAGGTAACTTTTCCCGTCTGGGACACATTGGCGACGGGTTGCTCCCTCGCCGGAGAGGGTCTTGTCTATGAAGGTCATCTGCGATCGTGGTGCGTTGGTCGAGGCCCTGAACGTGGTCGGCGGCGTGGTGGTGGCCCGCACGCCCAAGCCGGTGCTCACCTGCGTCAAGCTCACCGCCGAGGGTTCGACCCTCACGCTGGCGGCGACGGACATGGAGGTGGGCATCACGCTCGCCACCGCCCGCGTCGAGGTGCAGCAGCCCGGCAGCGCCCTGGTCCCCGCCGACAAGCTCTCGGCCATCGTCCGCGAATCGATCGACCCCACGCTCACCATCAGCGTCGAACAGGACCAGGCCACCATCACCGGCCAAGACAGCAAGTTCAAGATCTTCGGCTATCCCGTGGCTGACTTTCCCCCCGTGCCCGAGTTCAAGGGCGATGCCGACTTTGAAGTGTCGGCCAGCGACCTGCACCGCCTCATCGCCCTGACCATCTTCGCCACCGCGCGGGAGAACAGCCGCTACGCCATCAACGGCGTCCTCGTCGAGCGCGACGGCAACAAGCTCACCGTCGTGGCGACCGACGGCCACCGGCTGGCCATGGCCAAAGGCGCGTGCAAGGGCGCCAAGGGTGAAGGCAAGGCCACCATCGCCATCGTGCCGACCAAGGCCCTGCACCTGCTGCAGCGCCTGTTCAACGACGGCGAGGAAACCGTGCGCGTCAAGATCGAGAACAGTCAGATCCTCTTCGCCACCGACGCCGCCACCCTGGCGAGCAACCTGGTCGAGGGCAACTTCCCGCCTTACAAGGACGTCGTGCCCAAGGACGGCGACCGCAAGGCCACGCTCAACACCGACACGCTTGTCTCGGCGTTTCGCCGCGCCGCTCTGCTGACCAATGAGGAGAGCAAGGGCGTGAAGATGAGTTTCTCGAAGGACGGCCTGACGCTGTCCAGCCGCGCCCCCGAGATGGGCGAGGCCGAGATCAACGTCGAACTGCCCGAATACAGCGGCGAAGCGATCGACATCGGCTTCAACCCCGTCTATATGCTCGACGCCCTGAAGGTGATCGAGGAGGACAAAGTGAACTTCGAGTTCAAGGCCGGCAACAAGCCCGGCGTCCTCAAGACCGCGGGCAACTTCCTCTACGTCGTGATGCCGGTGAATCTGTCGTGACTTTCGCGAACCATCCGGCGGCCGCTTGCGGCTTAGCGGAATCGACCCACGAGCCCAAGGCATCTTCCTTGGGCCTTTTTTTCGCAGAAAGGACTCACCCGTGATTATCGGTGTACCGCGTGAGATCAAGAGTGACGAGTACCGTGTGGCGATGCTGCCGGTGGGCGTCGAGCTGCTCGCCAAGGCAGGGCATCAGGTGCTGGTCGAGCGCGACGCCGGGGTGGGCAGCGGGTACGAGAACGAGCAGTACACCGCGGCGGGCGCGACGATGGTGGAGGAGCACGAGGAGGTGTTCGCCAAAGCGGAGTTGATCGTCAAGGTGAAAGAGCCACTGGCGGCGGAGTATCCGCTGCTGCGAAAAGGCCAGGTGCTGTTCACGTACTTTCACTTCGCCGCGTCGCGTGAGCTCACTGCAGCATGCCTGAAGGCGGGGATCACGGCGGTGGCATACGAGACGCTGCACGATCGGCAGGGCCGCCTGCCGCTGCTCACGCCGATGAGCGAGGTGGCGGGACGCATGTCGATTCAGGAGGGAGCCAAGTACCTGGAGCGGCCGATGATGGGCCGGGGCATCCTGCTGGCGGGCGTGCCGGGCGTCGAGCCGGCGAAGGTGACGGTGCTCGGCGGCGGAGTCGTCGGCACCAACGCCGCCAAGGTCGCCGCGGGCCTCGGGGCCAACGTCGTCATCATGGATGTCAACATCGATCGCCTGCGTTACCTCGACGATGTCATGCCCGCCAACGTGCGCACGATCTACAGCGATCCCCACGCCATCCGCCACCACGTGACCACCAGCGACCTGGTCATCGGCGCGGTGCTCATCCCCGGCGCGCTGGCCCCCGTGCTGGTCGATCGCCAGATGCTCAAGGCCATGCCCAACGGCAGTGTCATCATCGACGTGGGCATTGACCAGGGCGGGTGCATCGAGACCAGCCGACCCACGACGCACACCGACCCGACGTTCATCGTCGATGGCGTCGTGCATTACTGCGTGGCGAACATGCCCGGCGCCGTCGGCCGCACCAGCACGCAGGCCCTCTGCCACGCCACGCAGCCCTACGTGATCAAGCTCGCCAACGAGGGGGTGGACCGCTTTGTCGCCGCCGATGCAGGCATCGCTCAGTCGCTCAACGTCCGCGACGGACGCATCGTCAATGCTGCAGTGGCCCGCGTTTTCCCCGACCTCCCCAGCCATCCGTGACCACCCATGCCTGACACGATCCCTGTTCTGCTCGACACCGACATTGGCTCCGACATCGACGACGCGGTCGCGCTGGCGTATCTGCTCAAGCAGCCGCGATGCGAGCTGGTGGGCGTCACCACCGTGTCCGGCGACACGCAGCAACGTGCGGCGCTATGCGCGCTGGTGTGCGAATCCGCCGGCCGCGGCGACGTGCCGATCCACGCCGGGCTGGCTGGGCCGCTCGTGCCCGGGCTGGGCCCCGGCCAGCCCCACGTGCCCCAGTACGATGCCGTCAAAGACCGGCCGCATCAGAAACGCTTCGCCAGCGACGCCGTCGAATACCTGCGCCGCACCATTCGCGCCCGACCCGGTGAGTTGTGCCTCTTCGCCATCGGCCCGCTCACCAATGTAGCCGTGCTGCTGGCGCTGGATCCGGGCATCGCCTCGCTGCTGCGATCGATCGTGCTCATGAACGGCGACTTTTTCCGGCCCAACCGCGGCGCGGAATGGAACGTCCGCTGCGATCCAGCGGCGTCGGCGGTGGTGTACGGTACGCCCGGCGCCTCGCTGACCGCTTATGGGCTGGACGTGACGCTGCAGGTGAAGCTGGGCGCTGACGATTGCCGCCGACGATTCGCACGCGCCGGCGGGCCGCTGGGCGTCGTCGCCGACCTGGCCGAGGTGTGGTTCCACGATCGACCGGAGATCACCTTCCACGATCCGCTGGCCGCCGCCGCCATCTTCGAGCCGGATCTGTGCCGCTACCGCGACGGACGCGTTGCAGTGGACCTCGCTGACCCCCGCGAGCCGGGCCGCACCACGCTGCACGCCGGCGACGCCCGCCCCCACCGCGTCGCCGAAACCGTCGATGCAGGACGATTCATCGACCACTACTTCGCCACCGTCGGCCACGCCTGAGTCGGCTCGCCCGAGACTTGACGACCATCGCACGTGGGCCTCGCCCACACCGTCTGGTCATGCCAACGCGAAGTATTTTGCTTAGGATTGGGGTATGAGCATCGACTTTCGCCAGCAGACATTGCCCAACGGGCTGACCGTGATCGCCGAATGTGACGCCGACGCCCACACGGGCGCGGTGGGCTTCTTCGTCAAGACCGGGGCGCGTGACGAGACGCCCGAGCTGATGGGCGTGTCGCACTTCCTCGAGCACATGATGTTCAAGGGCACGGCCCGGCGAAGTGCCGACGACGTCAACCGCGAGTTCGACGAGATGGGGGCCAACTACAACGCCTTCACCTCGCACGAGATGACCGTGTATTACGCCGCCGTGCTGCCCGAGTTCCTGCCGCGCGCGGTGGACCTGCTGGGCGACATGCTGCGGCCGGCGCTGCGCGATGACGACTTCAACATGGAGCGCAACGTCATCCTCGAAGAGATCGGCATGTACGAGGACCGCCCGACGTGGCGACTGCAGGATGCGATGCTGGAAAATCACTACCGGGGGCATCCGCTGGGCTTTCGCGTGCTGGGCACGACCGACACGATCAAGGCGCTGACCGCCGGGCAGATGCGTGGCTACTTCGAGCAGAGATACAGTGCCGACAACATCACCGTCGCCGCGGCGGGGCGGATCGACTTCGCCCGGCTGCTCGACGACGTGGCGGCGACGACGGCGTCGTGGCGACCCACCCGCGCCGGTCGCACCCTCGGCTCGCCCCGGCCCGTGGGCGGCCAGGTCAACGTGCGCGACGAGAAAGTCACCCGCCATTACGTCGGTCTCATGTGCCCGGCCCCCGCGGCTCAGGACGTGTCGCGCTACGCCGCCCGCGTGCTCGCCGACGCCATCGGCGACGAGGAAGGTTCCCGCCTCTACTGGGCGCTGATCGAGCCGGGCCTCGCCGACGAGGCTGACTTCAGCTTCAGCCCCGCCGACCACGCCGGCAGCTTCATCGGCTACGCCTCCTGCGACCCCCAGCGCGCCGTCGAGGTCGAGGCCAGGCTCACTGCAGCGATCGACGGCGTCACGTCCTCAATCGATCCCGATGAGATCGTCCGCGTCAAGAACAAGCTCGCCACCAGCGCCACGCTGCAGGGCGAAAACCCCCGCGGCCGTATGCACCTCTTGGGCAGCCAGTGGACCTACCTGGGCCGCTACGCTCCCCTTGAAGAGGAGCTGGCCCGTCTCATGGCCGTCACTTCCGACGACGTCGGCACCCTGCTGTCCACCTACCCCCTGTCGCCCAAGACCGTGGTGCGCCTGGGGCCGACAGTTGCGTAAGTGCTTGCCCCGACGTAATCTGCCTTCCCGTACGGGTCGCACTGGGCGCACCCGGACCATCACCCTATCTGGATTGGGGGTTCGAGTATGGCGGACAAAATCCCTGGCGCGGAGAAGAAACTGGTCGCGGGTCTGTTGGGCATTCTCATCGGTGGGCTGGGCATTCATCGTTTCTATCTGGGCGACATGACCGGCGGCATCATCCGCATCGTCATCACGTTCGTCACCTGTGGTGTTGGAAGCCTCATCGGCCTCATCGAAGGCATCATCTACCTCACCAAGAGCGACGAGGAATTCGTCCAGACCTACGTCGAGCAGAAGAAAGCCTGGTTCTAGCCCACAGTGACACGGCCATCGCGGCGCTCCCGGTGGTATGGTGTCAGTATGCACCCGATTCCCGAGATTCTCGACGAGTTGCGTGCCGGCCGGATGGTGGTGCTTGTCGATGACGAGGACCGCGAGAACGAGGGGGACCTGGTCTGCGCGGCCCAGTTCGTCACGCCGCAGGTGATCAACTTCATGCTGCGCGAGGCCCGAGGGATGATGTGCGTGGCACTTGCCGGGGAGGTGTGCGATCGGCTGGAGTTGGAGCCGCTGTCGCGCGTCAACACGACGCAGCGGGGCACGGCGTACACCGTCACCGTCGATGCCGACGCACGCTTTGGCGTCAGCACCGGCGTGTCGGCGACCGACCGAGCGACGACGATCAAGCTGCTGGCCGATCCCACCGCCAGGCCCGACGACTTCGCCCGCCCCGGGCACGTCCAGCCGCTGCGCGCCCGCGACGGCGGCAGCCTCGTCCGCGCCGGGCAGACCGAGGGCTCCGTCGATCTGTGCCGCCTGGCCGGCCTCGAACCCGCGGCCGTCATCATCGAGGTCATGAACGACGACGGCTCGATGGCCCGCCGTCCTGAGCTTGAGGCCATCTGCAGCAGGCACAACCTCAAGATGTGCTCCGTCGCCGAGGTCATCGAGCACCGCCTCGCGGGCGAAATGCTCGTCGAGCGCATCGACACCGTGCCGCTACGCAACGACATCGGCGAGTTCACGCTCATCGCCTACCGCAGCCTGGTCGATCCGTTTCCGCACGTGGCCCTAGTGTGCGGCGAGGTTGGTCGGCGCGACGCGCTGGGGCGGCCGGTGGCGATCGACGAGCCGGTGCTCGTGCGCATGCACAGCCAGAATCTGCTGGGCGACGTGTTCGGCGATGTGACGCAACCGTCGGGGCCGCTGCTGCACGAGGCCATGCGCACCATCCATGCCGCCGGGCGCGGGGCGGTCGTTTACCTCCGCCACGAGGGCATGGGCACAGGGCTACTGCAGCGCCTGCAGTCGCGCAGTCACCCCGACCCCGACAGCCCCGACCGCGTCAAACTCGGACCACGCCACCCCACGCCCGGCACCACCCCGCCCCTGAACAAAGGCGCCTACGGCATCGGCTGCCAAATCCTCCGCGACCTGGGCATCCACCAGCTCCGCCTGCTGACCAATCACCCCTTCCACCCGACCGCCCTCAGCGCCTACGGCCTGTCCATCGCCGAGTTCGTGCCGATCGATGTGGCATCAAGCTGATGATCTGCCAGGTCTGGCCATGCGACAGACACGCCAGATCAGGAATGGAAGCAGAAGGATCGTGACAAGGACGGGTAGCGTTGCGAGGGTTGTGTGTGGGGTCAGATCGAGTTCGGTGACGAAGTGCCCGGAGTTGAATTTGCCCCAGTAACCGCGCGAGCGTTTGCCGACTTCCAGTCCGCTGATGACAAAGTCGCTGTCGTCATAGGGGTACTCCCAGCCGCGGAACGGTGCGTGAGCGAAGACGCAGATGAAGGTGCGGTCGGGGGTCAGGAAGTTGCCCAAGCGAGCGCGAGTGAGTGGGTCACCGGTCTGGGGGTCTGTCATCGAGCCGGCCTGCATGCTCAGAGCGTATGGATATCGGCGAACACCGCTGCGCTCGAGCGTCTCGTGAAGTTCGGCCCAGGTCATTCCCGCTCGCACGATGTTGGGCTGTGCCCACATGCGATAGCCGAATGCGATCGCAAGCATGAAGACCACGGCGGCTGCGAGCACCCAAAGTTGGCGTTTCTCTTTGCGTTTGGCGTCCACGGCATCGTCCTGGAGAGAGACCCAGCCTCAAACGCGGCACGACGGCTCCTTGACTATAACGTGGTGATGTCAATGGAAAACACCCGCAAGGGATCGCGGGTGTGGGGAGGTTGTGCGAGGTGACTGCAGCGTTTCAGGCGCGGCGGGAGTAGCCGCCACCGCCGCCGCCGGAATAGCCGCCGCCACGGTTGCCGCCGCCGTAGCCTCCGCTGCTGCGGCCGCCGCCAAAGCCGCCGGCGGGGCGGGGCTCGCGGGGCTTGGCTTCGTTGACGACCAGGGCGCGGCCGCCGAAGTCGCTGCCGTTGAGGGCCTCAATGGCCTTCTGGCCTTCCTCGGCGTTAGGCATCTCGACGAACCCGAAGCCGCGGCTGCGCCCGGTCTCGCGGTCGCTGATGATGCTGGCTTTGGCGATCTGCCCGAACTGGGAGAAGAGCTGCTCGAGGTCTTCCTGACTGGTGCTGAAGGGAAGGTTGCCGACGTAGATGTTGAGCATGCCGAACCTGAACTCTTGCCCGACGGTCGTGAAAGCGTTCCGAACGTGATCCTCGGGCGAGACCCGCGCCGGCGTCCCGGAGGCCGTGACCCCTTGACCGGGAGGGAATACCGAGCGGACCCGTGCCCGCCCGTCACGCCGACGATTTTAAGATTCGCACCGGGGAAATCAAGAGCATTTGCCGCCAATTCACAAGCGCAGTGACCCCGGGCGATGGCGGCAGGCTACTCTGCGGCGGCGGGGCCGTCGAGTATGCGACGGGCGCGGTGCTGCTGCTCGAGCGTTCCGGCGTCGGCGAGCCGCTGCAGGGAGGGTTGCGCGTGCGGGCCCAGCAGCGTCAGCAGGCGCTGGGCAGCGTCACGTACCGGCCAGGACTCGTGGTTCAGCAGGTCGGCCAGTTCGCCGATGGCGCTGCTGACCTCTTGCCGCGATCGGCCGGCAAAGCACTGATCAAACAGCCGGTCGTCCGCATCCCCGACAACCGGGCCGCGCTGCCGCACGACGACGCGATCGATCGCCGCCGTCGTGCCGTACAGATACACGTAAGGCTGCCGCAGTTCATCGCGGTCATGGCGACGGCCCAGGGGCGAGGCGCCGATCAACTCGTCATCGACGAACCCGCTGATCCGGCCGTCGGTCACCTCCATGCGAACGCGATGCCAGCGGCCGCGCTCGATGAGGCGGGAGGCGGGCACGTCGATCTCGACGTAGGGCCGTGCCGCATGGCCGTGACGCTCGGATTGGCTGTGGCGAGTCGGCGCGACCCACAGCAGGTTGCGCTTGTTGAACCACGCCCCGAACTGGACACCCGGCCCGTGCCCGATTCGTCCGGCGAAGACGCTCAGGTCGCACGGCTCGACGTCGGCGGGCGCCAGCGTGCAGCCGACCAACTCAATGCTGTAGTCGCCGCCAACCGGTTCGCCCACGGCGATCCAGCCCGCACGCTTGCCGTCGGTCTGGAACACCACAACACTGCGGCCGTCGAGCTGCTGTGGAACGACGGCGGCCATCGGTTCACCATCGGGCACGCGCCAGGTGCGATCCGGCCGATCGTCGAACGGCTCGTCGCAGACAACGCGCCACTGGTAGCGCAGCGACTCATACGCAGCAGCGCCACGCACCAGCGCCAGGTAGGGCTGCACCAGGTCGGGCCAGTCGCCCGCGCGGTCGAGCGCGGGCGGGTCCTGGGCGGCGACCCCCATGGGCCACAGCGCCGCCGCCATCGCCCCGGCCCGGCCCGCGATGACACACCGCCGCGACATCGCGGTATTGTACCGGCGACCGTTGCCCGGCCGGGACATACTCACCACTCGCAGGAGACACCGCGCATGCTCGAACGGATTCCCGAAATGTTGGACAAGATCAACGGCGTCATCTGGGGGCCCTATCTGCTTATTCCGCTGCTGCTGTTGACCGGTCTATACCTGACGGTCGTCTTGGGCGGGCTTCAGTTTCACAAGCTGGCGTACGCGCTGTGGCTGGGGTTGGTGCATCGCCACGAGCGCGGCGGGCAGGGCGACATTTCACACTACCAGGCGCTGTCCACGGCGTTGGCGGCGACGGTGGGCGTGGGCAACATCGCCGGCGTGGCGACGGCGATTCACCTCGGCGGGCCGGGCGCCCTGCTGTGGATGTGGGTGACGGGCCTGGTGGGCATGGCGACCAAATACAGCGAAGCCTTCCTGGGCGTGAAGTATCGGCGACTGGACGCCAGGGGCGAGCAGTCGGGCGGGCCGATGCTTTACCTGGAGCGCGGCGTGGGCGGCCCGCTGGGCAAAGGGCTGGGCATCTTCTTCGCCGTGGCCACCGCCATCGCGGCGTTCGGCATCGGCAACATGTCGCAGGCCAACAGCGTCGCCGACGCGTTGCACGGCACGTTCGCGCTCGAGCCGAGCGTCACCGGCGTCATCCTCACCGTGGCGGCGGCCATCGTCATCGTCGGCGGCATCAAGTGGATCGGGCGCTTCGCCGCCGGGTTCGTGCCCATCATGGCGATCGGCTACATCCTCGCCGCGACCGTGGTGCTGGTGATCAACTTTCAGGGCATCCCCGAGGCGATCCGGCTGATCGTGCTCGACGCCTTCGGCGGCGCCGAGCCGGTGGTGGGCGGGTTCGCCGGGGCGACGTTCGCCGCGGCGATCCGCATGGGCGTGGCCCGCGGGATCTTCTCCAACGAGAGCGGCCTGGGCACGGGCGCCATCGCCGCCGCCGCCGCCAAGACCACCGAGCCGGCGCGGCAGGCCCTGGTCTCCATGACGCAGACTTTCATCGACACCATCGTCATCGTCAGCTTCACCGGGCTGGTGATCGTCACCACGGGAGCGTGGAAGAGCGATCTGACCGGCGCCAAGCTCACCACGCAGGCCTTTTCGACGGGACTGCCCGGCGATTGGGGGGGCATCATCGTTGCACTTGGCCTGGCGTGCTTCGCGTTCACGACGCTCATCGGCTGGGCGTACTACGGCGAGCGGGCGATGGACTATCTCGTCGGCCGCGCGGCGGTGGTTCCCTATCGCGTGCTCTTTGTCGCGGTGATCTACGTGGGCGCGAACATGGAATTGAAGCCTGTGTGGGACTTCGCCGACATCGCCAACGGGTTGATGGCGCTGCCGAACCTGCTGGGGCTGCTGATCCTGTCACCGCTGGTGGTGCGCGAGACGCGGGCGTTTTTTGCCCGGCCGGACTGGCGCGATGTGCCGCGGTAATCGGGCCAAAGAAAAAACCCCCGCCAGACACGAGGCCTGGCGAGGGCTTCCGGGGGCAACTTGGATGTTGGAATAATACCGACCTGCAACGACAAGGCAAGTCGCCAGGCATGGGTAAAAGTACCCAATCGATCAAAGCGCTCTTGATCGACGCGGGCTACTTGAGGTGAGCCTGGATGACCTGGGCCGTCTGAGTGTGGCCGGCGTTGAGTGCCAGCAGCAGGGGGGTCTGGCCCTTGCTGTTGCGGGCGTTGGGGTCGGCGCCGGCTTCGAGCAAGGCCTTGGCGGCGGCGGTGTGACCGGCCGCGGCGGTAAGGTGCAGCGGCGTCATGCCGTCCGCATCGCGGGCGTTGACATTCGCACCCCGCTCGACCAGCAGCTTGATGGCGTCCACCCGGGCCGCGGCAGCCGCATCGTGGAGCGGCGTGCGGCGCTGGCCGTCGAAACTCGCCGCCGAGGCGCCCTGCTCGAAGAGCACGCGGACGGCATCGAGGTTGCCTGCCGCCGCGGCGTCGTGCAGCGGCGTCTTGCCGGCGTCATCCTTGGCGTTGACCACGCGGCGATTGGCAGCCATCGTCGCCAGGGCCTCATGCCAGCCGATGGCGGCGGCCTCGTGCATGGGCGTGCGGCCGGTGGCGTCGCGCATCGCCGCGTCGCCGCCGCGCTTGAGCAGGGCCTCGATCACCTTTACGTCGCCCGCCGCCGCGGCGATGTGCATCGGGCCACGGCCCTTGCCGTCGGGCGCGTTGGGTCGGGCCCCGGCTGCGACGAGTACATCGACCATGTCCGCCTGGCCGGCGTCGGCGGCATGGTGCAGCGGCAGCCGGCCGTCCGCATCCTTCTGCGATACGGACGCGCCCTGGCTCAGCAGCAGTCGCACGCCCTCGGCGTCGCCGCGGCGCACGGCGTCGACGAGGCCGCCGACGCCAGGCTGAGGCGTCGGGCCGTCGCCGGCCGCGGGTGTCGCCGGGCCGCCGCCCAGCAGGGCCACGATCGCGTCGTGTCCGTTGCCTCGAGCCCAGTCGATGGGCGTGGTGCCGGCTCGGGTTCGCGCCGTGGCGGTGGCCCCGCGTTCGAGCATGGCCGTGACCATGGTCGCGTCGCCGCGGCCGGCGGCAATGTGCAGTGGGGTGACCCCTGCCGGGCCGTCCGCCTTGGCGGGGGCGCCGGCGGTCAAGAGCAGCGTCACCATGGTCGCATCGCCATGCATCGCCGCCAGATGCAGTGGCGTCAGTGCCAGGTCGTTGGCCAGGCGCACGTTCGGCCGGCGGGCGAGGATGATCTCCACCAGTTCGGCTTTGCCGCTGGCCGCCGCCAGGTGCAGCGGCGTCTGGCCCAGGTGCGCCCGCGTGTCGGCGCGGATCGGCGCCGCCAGCAGCGCCTTGGCCGCCTCGACGTGGCCGCCCTGGGCCGCCAGATGCAGGGCCGTGTATTTCCCGTCGCATTCGGCGTTCAGATTGGCCCGCGATTTGAGCATGACCTCGATCACCGCCGCGTGTCCTTCGGCCGCCGCCACGTGCAGGGCCGTCATCGCCTCGCGGTCCGTGGCGTCCACGCGCGCCCCTCGCTGCAGCAGCAGCTCTGCGATCTTCACGTGGCCCAGCTCGGCGGCCAAGTGCAGCGGCGTGCGCCCGTCGGCATCGGCCTGGTGCATGTCCGCCCCCGCCGACAGGAACAGGTCCACTTCCTCGGTCTTGCCGTCTCGCACCGCGTCCAGCAGCGTCCGCCCCTGTCCCGCGGCCGTCCCCGGCAACAGCAGCGCCATGGCCAGGCAACCCGCCACGAGCCATCGCAGCCGATGGACGTTCGAGGGCGAATGCGATGGCGGCAGGTGCAACCTCATGACGGGTCTGCGATCGCGGTCACGCCGCGGCATGGGCGGGTTGGCGGAGCGTGAGATTTTCGCCGAACTCGCCGGGGTCGAAGATGTGGAGTTTGTCCTGGTCGATGTGCAGCTCGACCGGGCCGTTGGGCTGAAGCGGCTCGGCCTTGACGCGGGCGACGAGACGCGAGGCGGTGGTGGTTTCGAGGAACAGGTCCATCTGCCCGCCCAGCGGCTCGACCACGCTGACGGTGGCGCTGAAGGTCTGGAAGGCCTTGCCGTGTTCGTGCGGGCGCAGCGCCAGCCCCTCGGGCCGCAGACCCATGACCACGTCGCGGCCGACGTGATCGCCCACGGCGTCGGCTTTGACGGGGTCGAGCTGGAGGTCGATCCCGCCGCCGACGAAGCGGATCGACCCGCTGCCGGCGTCGCCCTGCAGTCGCCCGTCGATGAAGTTCATTGGCGGCGTCCCCACGAAGCCCGCCACAAACCGGTTGCTCGGCAGGTTGTAAACATTCAGTGGCGTGTCCGCCTGCTGGATCAGGCCGTTGCTCATGACCACCACGCGGTCGCCCAGGGTCATCGCTTCCTCCTGGTCGTGGGTGACGTACACCGTGGTGGTGCGCAGGCGGTGGTGCAGGCGTTTGAGCTCGGCGCGGGTCTCGACGCGGAGCTTGGCGTCGAGGTTGGACAGGGGCTCGTCGAAGAGGAAGCAGGCGGGATTGCGAACGATGGCGCGGCCCACCGCCACGCGCTGGCGCTGACCGCCGGACAGGGCCTTGGGCTTGCGTTCCAGCAGGTGTTCGATGCCCAGGATCTTGGCCGCCTCGCGCACGCGCTGGTCGATCTGGGCCTTGGGGAACTTGCGGAGCTTGAGTCCGAAGGCCATGTTCTGATAGACCGTCATGTGCGGGTAGAGGGCGTAGTTCTGAAAGACCATGGCGATGTCGCGGTCTTTGGGGGGCACGTCGTTGACGATGCGCTGGCCGATGCGGATGGTGCCGTCGCTGATCTCTTCGAGCCCGGCGATCATGCGGAGGGTGGTGCTCTTGCCGCAGCCGGAGGGGCCCACGAGCACGATGAACTCCTGGTCGCGGATGCTCAGGGAGATGTCGTCCACCGCCTTGACGCCGCCGGCGGCGCCGCCCGAGCCGGGGTAGATCTTGGACACGCGATCGATGACAACCTCGGCCATGTGCTGAAACCTCCACAGGGTGTTGACGAGCCGTTCATCATAACCGATCCCCCTCCCGCAAGCCCCCGCGCCCGGTCGCCCTGCACCGGCGGTAGAGGGGACGCCCTTCGTGCTGATGGCCCTCGATGGCTCCATCGTGGCCCCATCCGCCGGCGCGCCGGGCGCCAGATCGGCAAACCCGAACACATCCTCGGTCATCCGCATGCGCAGCGTCATCGCAGTCGTCACCTCCGGAGTGCACACCGCCGCTGCCGGGCCCGCGTCGCGGCCGAGCGGGGAGGGCGCGTGTGTTAGGTTAATTTTAGCATATCGACCCGGCGGGTTCAAGTGCCGCTCGGGAACGGGTCGATAACTGCCGCAGGACGCGGTCTGCGCTCGTCGCGGCCGCGGCCTGACAGGGCTTTTCACCGCGAGGCGTTGGACATGGGTACGATCAGCAGCACCGTCGGCCTCATCAGCGGCATCGATACCAAGGCGCTGATCGATCAGCTCATCGCCATCGAGTCCCGCCCCAAGACGATCATCCAGAACCGCAGCACCGTCCTCAAGACCACGCAGGTGGCCTACCAGGAAATCAACGCCACGCTGCTGGCGCTCAAAGGCTCGGCCGGGGCCTTCACACCGTCGCTGTTCAGCGCCACCGCCTCCACCAGCAGCGACGACTCGATCATGGGCGTCAGCAGCTCGGCGTCGGCGGCCCCCGGCAGCTACAGCTTCACCGTCAACCGCCTCGTCAGCGGCCAGCAGACCGTCAGCAAGGGCCTGCTCGACACCAACTTCACCAAGCTCGCCCCCCAGGGCGCCACGCTCAGCTTCGATCGCGGCGAGGCCCGGCTCGACAGCCAGACCCAGCTCGCCACGCTCAACGGCGGCGCGGGCATCAAGCGCGGCTACATGCGCGTCACCGACCGCAGCGGCAGCAGCACCATCGTCGATCTGCGCTCCGTCGTCAGCGTCAACGACGTCATCGACAGGCTCAACCAGGCCACCGGGGTCAACATCCTGGCCGAGATCGACGGCAACGCGATCAAAGTCACCGACCTGTCGGGCGGCGAGGGCAACTTCACCATCGCCGACGTGGGCGGCAACGGCACGGCGACGTCGCTGGGCCTGGCCGTCAGTGTCGCCGACGACGAGATCGCCGGCGCCGCGATCAACACCATCGGCCGCGACACGCTGCTGACCACGCTCAACGACGGCAACGGCGTGCGCAACCGCGCCGGCCTCGAGGACATCCGCATCACCACCGGCGGCGGCGGCACCTACGACCTCGACATCGAGAGCGTTCGCACCATCGGCGAGCTGATCGACCTGGTCAACTCGACGACGGGCGGCAACGTCACCGCCACCGTCGCCGCCGACGGCGCGAGCATCCAGCTCACCGACAACACCGGCGGGGGGGCGGGCTTCGCCGTCGCCGCGATCAACGGGTCGAACGCTGCAGTGGACCTGGGCCTGGTCGGCAGCGACGGCGACGGCGACGGGGCCATCGTCGGCGGGCGCGTGCTGGCGTCGATCAACTCGAAGCTGCTGAAGAACCTCAACGGCGGCGAGGGCGTGGCGGGCCTGGCAGGCTCGACGCAGGTGACGCTGCTGGGCGGCACGAGCCTGGCCAGTCTCTTCGACGGGGCGGGCCTGGCCGGCGACGGGACCGGCGCGGCCGATCTGAAGATCACCACCCGCATCGGCGCCGCCGTCGAGATCGACCTCGACTCGGTCGCCGGCGGCACGGTGCAGGACCTGATCAACCTCATCAACGCCGCCTCGCCCAACCTGCAGGCGTCGCTCGACGGCCAGTCGTTGCGCATCGCCGACCTCAGCGGCGGGGCGTCGAACCTCAAGATCGAGAACCTCAACGGCGCGACGGCCGCGACGAAGCTGGGCATCGCCGTGGACGCGGCGAAAAACCAGGTCACCACCGCCAACCTCAAGCCCTCCGGCGCGGCGTCCGCCGCTGCAGTGATCCGCATCACCAACCGCGCGGGCGCGAGCACCGATGTCGATCTCGACGGGGCGCAGACGGTCGAGGACATTCTGCGCGCGATCAACGAGGCCGGCGCCGGCGTCACCGCCTCGGTCAGCAACTCGGGCATGGGCATCCAGCTCATCGACAACACCGCCGGGACCGGCGCGATGTCGGTCAGCGACGTGTCGGGGACCGCCGCCGCGTCGCTGCGCATGGCCAAGAGCGGCACGGCGGGCGTCGGCACGCTCGAATCGGGCAGCCTGCAGTACCGTTACATCTTCGAGTCCACCCGGCTCGACGCGCTGGGCGTCACCCGCGGCAAGTTCGCCATCACCGACTCGTCCGGCGCTAAAGCGACAGTTGACCTCACGCAGGGCAACGAGATCACCATCCAGGACGTGATCACCGAGATCAACAGCCGCGGCATCGCCGTGACGGCCCGGATCAACGACACAGGCGACGGCATTCTGCTGCAGGACACCGGGCTGGGCACATTCGCGCTGAAGGTCGAGGAAGACGGCTCGACGACGGCGGCGGACCTGGGCCTGCTGGGCGCGGCGGCGGCGCCGGGTCAGAACCTCGACGGCTCGTTCGAGAAGACCGTCAGCCTCACCGGCGACGACACGCTCGAATCGGCGGTGCTCAAGATCAACGACGCCAAGGTCGGCGTGCTGGCGGCGGTCATCAACGACGGGTCGCCCGGCGCGCCCTACCGCCTGAGCCTGCAGGCCCGCACCGAGGGCACGCGCGGCGCGTTCACCTTCGACGACGGCGGGCTGGGCCTCAACGCCACCAACGTCAACAACGCCCAGGACGCCGTGGTGTTCTTCGGCTCGGCCGACCCCGCCAAGGCCCTGCAGATCACCGCCAAGAGCAACGTCATCGAGAACGTCGTGCCCGGCGTCACCGTCACGCTCAAGCGCGTCAGCGACATCCCCGTCACCGTCACGGTCAACCGCGACGACGAGGGCCTGGTCAATGCCGCCAAGGCGTTCGTGGACAACTTCAACAAGGTGGTCACGGCGATCAACAAGCACGACTCGTACGACGCCGAGAACGAGCGGCGTGGCCTGCTGCTGGGCGACCCGACGGTGACGACGACGAAGAACCGGCTCTATTCGCTGGTGACCAACCGCAACACGGAGTTGACCAGCCAGTTCTCGGCGCTGTCGCAGATCGGCATCCGCGTGGGCAAGGACTCGGTGCTGGAGTTCGACGACGCCAAGTTCCGCGCCGCCCTGACGACCGACCGCGACGCGGTGCAGCAGCTTTTCTCCTTCAAGGAGACGGCCGAGAACGAGATCACCGGCAACACGCAGATCGCCCGCGGGGGCGTGGGCGTGCGCATCGACGAGTATCTCGCACGACTGACCGACTCGATCGACGGCGTCTATAAGAGCCGTGTCGATACGCTGGGCGGGCAGATCGAGATCAACGACAAGCGTCTTGCCGACATCGACAAGATTCTCGAATCCAAGCGGGCGAGGCTGGAGCAGCAGTTCCTGGCGATGGAGCGGGCGCTGGCGCAACTCCAGGACCAGGGCGGGGCGCTGAGCAGCCTGTCGGCACTGGCGACGCAGGCCCGCAACAGCACGAGCAACCGCAGCCGCAACAACTGACCGCGACATTATCGGGCCGGCCGCGTTCGCCGCCGCCCCGTTCACGCGACCGACTCGGGAGGGTCGATAACAGCTTGGCATGAGTCTTTCCACCGGTCCCAACCCGTACCTGAAGACCAAGATCATGACCGCCAGCCGCGAGGAGCTGCGGCTGATGCTGTTCGACGGCGCGATCAAGTTTGCCCGCCAGGCGCAGGCGAGTCTGGCCGCCGGCCGCCACGAGGAGCTTTACAACAACCTCCTCCGCGCCCAGAAGATCGTGCTGGAGCTGTCCACCAGCCTCAACCACCAGGTCGATCCCGAGCTGTGCGCCAAGCTCAGCGCCCTGTACACCTACATCTATCGCCTGCTCGTCGATGCCCACGTCGAGCGCAACGAGAAGAAGCTGGCCGAGGCGATCGAGCTGATCAGCTTCGAGCGCGACACGTGGGTGATGCTGATGAAGAAGCTCGCCGACGAGAACCGCGGCGCCGCGGGGTCGGCGATGAGCATCGTCGGCGCCCAGCAGACGGCGGTGAGCACCCTGTCCAAGAGCGCGTGAGGGCTTTCACGCCGGAGCTGAGTCTTCGAAGCTCCGGATTCTGCTGCGTGATCCCCAAATCATCAACCATCCGGACCTTCGCGGACTCAGGTCCGGCGTGGCGGCCCGAATCATGCGCGGTGCTATCATGTGGGGCTTGGCCATGCGCGACGCCCACGCCCCACGAACGGTGTACCTGGAGACGTTTGGCTGCCAGATGAACGTGCTGGACAGCCAGCTCGTGCGCGGGCAGTTGCAGGGGCTGGGGTATCGCTTCATCGAGGACTGGCGCCGGGCCGACGTGGTGCTCTATAACACCTGCAGTGTGCGCGAGCATGCGGAGAACAAGGTGTGGAGCCGGGTCGGACTGGTGGGCATTCACAAGAAGGAGCGTCCCGGGGTGGTGCTGGGGGTGATTGGGTGCATGGCCGAGCGCGACGGGGCGGACATGATCCGCCGCTACCCGCAGATCGATCTGCTGTGCGGGCCGGGCGAGCTGGACAAGGTCCCGATGCTGATCGACAACGCGGTGAAGACCCGGTCGCTCGACGATCGCGTCGCGCTACAGGGCAACACGCACCGTCGCAGCGGGACGCTGGCAGCGGCGGAGGATCAGCTCGAGCTGCTGGACCTGTCGCGCAGCTTTTCGCCCGACGAGCACGAGGGCAGCGCGTACGTGCGGATCACGCGCGGGTGCAACAAGTTCTGCTCGTACTGCGTCGTGCCCAACACGCGCGGTGCGGAGGTGCATCGTCCGCCGGACGCGATCGTCGAGGAGTGCCGCCGCCTGGTCGCCGCCGGCGTTCGGGAGATCACGCTGCTGGGGCAGACGGTCAACCACTATCATTACGACCACGGCGCGGCGGTGACGATCGACGGCGTGCAGCAGCCGCAGGTGGGTCGGATCGTGCGCAACGCGGGGACGACCGCCGAGCGAGCCGGGCCGTTCCCGGCCCCGGCGCCGATCGCCCTTGACGCCGGGGCCGGGGACGGCCCGGCTCGCTGCGTCACGACATTCGCCGACCTGCTCGCGCGCATCCACGACGAGCTGCCCGACCTGCCGCGGCTGCGGTTTGTCACCAGCTTCCCGCGCGACTTCGGCGACGACATCCTGCGCGTCATGGCCCAGCGACCCCGGATCTGTCGCTACCTGCACCTGCCGGTCCAGTCCGGCAGCAACCGCATCCTCCGGGCGATGAACCGCGGATACAGCGTCGAGGAATACCTCGATCTGGTCGATCGGATTCGGGAGTATCTGCCCGACGCGGAACTGGCGACGGACATCATCTGCGGCTTCCCCGGCGAGACCGCCGACGACCACCAGGCCACTGCAGCGCTCCTGGACAAGTGCGCGTTCAAGAACGCCTTCATCTTCAAGTATTCGCCCCGGCCGGGCACGACGGCTCACGACCGGTTGCCCGACGACGTGGACGAGCCGACCAAGCGCCGCCGCAACAACGAGCTGCTGGCGATCCAGGCGCGCTGCAGCGAGCGGGTGCATCGGCAATACGTCGGTCGCACCGTCGAGGTGTTCGTCGAGTCGGTCAGCGCCCGCCAGCAGAAGAGTTCCCACGGCGCCCCCGCAGGCAACGTCGAGCTGGGCTGGGAGCGGCCGCGACTGGTCAGCCAGCTCACAGGCCGCACCGGCGGCGATCTCATCGTCATGTTCGACGCCGACGCGTCGCTGGTGGGCCGCATCGTCCGCGTCCGCATCCAGCGCGCGGCGACCCTGGCGCTTTTCGGCGAGCTCGTCGCCCAGCCCGACCTGGCTGAGAATAACGCTTGATTCGCTTGCCGCCGCCGGGGACACTGGTGGCCACATCGGCCTGCGAGACAAAGCATGAACGACACCTCTCCATCGTGCCGCGGTTCGCACGCTTTGCGCCTAATCGGGATCATCGTCGTGCTGGGCGTCGCCGCGACGATCATCTATCGCGTGGGCATGGCCAAGGTGCAGCAGAACGATCACCGGGCGACGATGATCAGCACGGGGCTGGGGCTGCGCGTCGAGAACCGGCTGGACGCGCGGTTCACTGACGCCGACGGCGACCTGGTCGCCGACGCGCCCGCCGATGCGGCGCTGCTCATCGACCCGCCCACGCTCACGTTCAGCTACGTCGCCACGGACGACCCGTCGAAGTACGCCAAGGTGTTCGAGCCGCTGGTGGCGCACCTGTCGGCGCGGATCGGCCGACCTGTCGAATACGTGCAGCTCGACTCGGCTCGTGAGCAGTTGCAGGCGCTGAAGGCGGGGCGTCTGCACGTGACGGGTCTGAACACCGGCAGCGTGCCCGTGGCCGTCAACGCCTGCGGATTCGTGCCCGTGTGCGCGCCGGGCGGTGTGGAAGACATGCGTGGCTACACGATGCAGATCATCGTGCCCGCGGGCAGTTCGATTCGAGGTGTGTCCGATCTCAAGGGCCGCACCATTGCATTCACCGATCCGGCGTCGAACTCCGGGTACAAGGCGGCGCTGGTGATCCTGATGGGCGACTTCGGGCTCGAGCCGGAGCGCGATTATCTGTGGGTGTTCTCGCGCGGGCACGTCGAGTCGATCCTGGGCGTGGCCGCCGGCCGATACGAAGCGGCCGCCGTCGCCAGCGACATGGTCACGCGCACGCTCGCCCGGGACGAGATCAGCGACGGGGCGGTGCGGGTGATCTACACATCCGAAGCGTTTCCTTCGGCGGCGATCGGCCATGTTCACCATCTCAAGCCCGAGCTGGCCGCGCAGGTGCGGCAGGCGCTTTTCGATTTCGACTGGACGGGCACGGCCGTGGCCCAGGAATTTGCCGCCAGCGGCGCCGACCGTTTTGTGCCCGTGTCGTACAAGAACGATTTCGCCCTCGTCCGCCGCACCGACGACGCGGTGGGGTTCCGACACCTGGTCGAGTAGCGATCACTGCAACGCACCTGCTCCAGCGACAGGCGACCGCTATAATCGCGGCCCTTGACTTGAAAGGGTCGGTGGCATGGGTGCGACGACGTTGCAGAAGATCGCGTTATGGCCGGGCGAGTTCGATCCCGACGCGCCGGCGGGGCGGTACGCCAGCGTCGTGCCCTACCTGCTCGACGGTGACGAACCACTTCCGGCGGTGCTGGTGCTGCCCGGCGGCGGCTACGGCAGCCTCGCGCCGCACGAGGGCCACGACATCGCGCTGTGGCTCAACCGCGAAGGCTTCCACGCCGTCGTGCTCAACTACCGGCTGGGCTCGGCGGGGCATCATCACCCGGCGACGATCCACGACGCACAACGGGCGATGCGCCTGGTGCGGGCGTGCGCCGAGGAGTGGCGCATCAAGCCTGACGCCATCGCGGTGCTGGGCTTTTCGGCGGGCGGGCATCTGGCTTCGACACTGACCGTGCATCACGCCGCGTTCGCCTGCGAGGAGGACGATCTGCTGGGCCGGTTCGACGCCCGGCCTGACGCGGCGGTGCTGTGTTACGCGGTGATCGACATGGCCGGCGTGCCGTCGCACGGCGGGTCGCGCAGCAACCTGCTGGGTTCCCGGCAGGAGGACGCCGCGCTGCGCGAGCTGCTGAGCACCCATCGCCACGTCACCGCGCAGACGCCGCCCACGTTCCTGTGGCACACCGCCAACGATCCGTCCGTGCCGCTGCCCAACGCGATGCAGTTCGCCGCCGCCTGTCATGGCGCTGGCGTGCCCGTCGAGCTGCACGTGTACGAGCGTGGACCGCACGGTCTGGGGCTGGCCAATCGGCCCGACCGCGCCTGCGATCCGAGCATCGCCACCTGGGCCGACCTTTGCACGGCGTTCCTTCGGCGGCACCTGCGCTGATGCTCATCTTCGACGGCCATCTCGATCTGGCGATGAACGCGCTGGCGTACGACCGCGACCAGACCTGGCCGCTGGGAATGCTGTCGGGGCGAGAGGCGGCACACGCTTACGACGACCACCGTGGCCAGGCGACAGTGAGCCTGTCGGAGATGAAGGTCGGCAGCGTGCGGTGCTGCGTCGCCACGCTGTTCGTCCGTGCCGCCCGCAACGTCCCGATCGAGAAGACGCTGCGGCGCAGCGATTGCGACTACGGCACGTGCGATATCGCGTGGGCCGCGGCACATGGTCAACTGGCGTACTACCGCCTCATGGAATCGCGGGGGCACGTGAAAGTGGTGACCAGCGCCGCCGAGCTTGCGGCGCATGCGGAGCAGTCGTCGCCGCGCATCGGCTGCATTCTTCTGATGGAGGGGGCGGACCCGTTGCTCGATCCGGACGATGTGAGCCGCTGGCATGCCAAGGGCGTGCGCGTGGTCAGTCTCACGCACGTGGAGGCGACGCAGTACGCGGGGGGCAACGGGACCGACCTGCCGCTGACGCCGATGGGTGTGAAGCTGCTCGACGCGATGCGCGATGCGGGCTTGATCCTCGACCTGTCGCACCTGTGCGATCGCAGCCTGTTCATGGCCCTGGACGCGTTCGACGGCCCGGTGCTGGCCAGCCACAGCAACTGCCGCGCGCTCGTGCCCGGCGCTCGGCAGATCAGCGACGAGCAGATTCGCCTGATCGCGCAGCGCGGCGGCGTCATCGGCGTGGTCATGCACTGCGGCATGCTACTGCCCGGTCCTTCCGGAAGCAGTCCGCCGCGCGGCCAAGTCACTCTGCAGCACGTCGCCCAACACCTCGACCACATCTGTCAGCTCACCGGCAGTGTCGCCCACGCCGCGATCGGCAGCGACCTCGACGGCGGCTTCGGCCTCGACCGCGTGCCCAGCGGCCTCGACAGCATCGCCGACCTCCACAAGATCGCCGCACCCTTGCGCGACCGCGGCTACGGCGACGACGACATCGCCGCCATCCTCGGCGGCAACTGGCTGCGGTTTTATGCCGCGAACCTCTCGTAGGGCCTGCACGCTTGCCCGTAGCGCAGGATCCGAGGCGCGACCGAGGGTCGCGGCTTTACACGTGCAAGCAGCGGTCGGCCATCTGCAGAATGCGGTCGCGCTGGCTCACCAGAAGCTCGTGCTGCTCGGGCCAGTAGAGTTGGGGCAGGCTGTCGAAGCTGAACCACTCGGGGGCGAAGGGGTGCTTGGCCGCGTCCACGGGGATGCCGATCTCCTGCGGGGTGGTGTAGAGGAAGTAGTGGATCGTGACCCAGCGCTTGCGGTTCATGCTCAGGCGGCTGCGCTGGCCGATGGGTCCGACGAGGGTGAGGTCCCAGAGGCCGGTTTCCTCTTCGATTTCGCGTCGGGCGGCCTTTTCGAGGGACTCGCCGCTTTCGACGCCGCCCTTGGGCAGGATCAGCACGCGGGGGTTGCGCTCGCGCGCGACGGCGACGAGCCACTCGTGTCCGCTGTGGCGCAGCACGATCCCGCCGGCGCTGGTGCGGCGCTTGATCCCTTCGGGCCGGCGATACCAGGATGCATCGATGCGAACCATGGCCTGCAATCGCTCCACGACCGGATAACTAACGTTGTCGGCCAGATGAGGCGGTGAGCTTCACAGTAAACGTAGCGCTGCACCGGGAAAATGTCACGATTCGCGGCCACGCCGAACCACAATAATGCTGCTGTCGCCCCGGGGCGTGGTCGAATCGCTTGTTCACAGTTGTCCCCGAGGTATGATGCGACCATGACACGTGCTGGCGCCGCGACCGTGCTGGGCTGGTTGACTTTGTCCCTGGGCTGGACGGGCTGCGCCACGTATGTGACGCCTCACGACGCGGCCGACTTCCGCGTGCTCGGAGTGGTCAGCGAGGAGGATCGCGCCGACCTGACGCACATGGACATCCAGATGCTGATGGCACGCAAGCCCTTGGCCAAGTTTCCCGCGTCGATCGCCGTGGCGCGCGTGCAGGCGCCGGGCTACCGCAACCACACCACCGCGAGCTACGGCAAGGGCCGCTACTCCGTCGTCACCACCCGCGATGTCGAGAGCGACGAGGCGTTTGCGGCCTTGACGCAGTTGCCCATGGTGCGCGGCGTGGGCATGATGAACCGGCTGATCCTGCCCGAGAAGCTGGAGACTGACAACGAGCTGCGCCAGGCCGCCGCCAGACTGCAGGCGGACATGCTGCTGTTCTACACCATCGACACCGCGTTTTACATCGGCGACACCGACAGCCCCATCGACGTGATCACGCTGGGTTTTCTGCCCAACAAGCAGGCGCGCGTGACCTCGACGGCCTCGGCCGCCCTGATCGACACGCGCAGCGGGTACATCTACGGGCTGGCGGAAGCCTCGTCGATGCAGACGCAGCTCGCCAACACGTGGACCAGCCGCGCCGCCGCCGACGCCTCTCGTCGTCGCGCCGAAGCCGAGGCCTTCGCCAAGCTCGTGACTGAAATCCAGACGATGTGGCAGGGCGTGGTCGCCACCTATGCCGCGCCGTCCGCCCCTTCGCCCCAGGCCTCGATGCGATAGCCGCCCTCTGCGCGCTGCCGGGCGTTTGCCGCTGTCGCCGCGCAGACGTAGGCTATGGGCGGGTCAGCGAGCTGACGGATCAGCAGTCAATCAACCATTTAGAGGAGACGGCGATGCAAGCTTTTCTGCGGGTCGTGACGCACGTGCGTCGGGTGTGGGTGGTGGCGGTGGCGATGGTGCTGGCGATGGGCGCGGCGCTGCACGCGGCGGTGCCGGCGGTGCTCGATCAGGCGCCCGCCAACGCGCAGATCGTCGTGGTCATCCCCAACATGAAGGGCCTCAGCGACAAGCTCGCCAAGCTGCAGGAGGCGCTGCAGATCCCCGCGCCTGAGATGAGCAACCTGCTCGAGGAGTTCAAGAACACCTCCGGCATGGTCAACGGCCTCAAGGACGACGGCGCGGCGATGATCGTGTTCACCGACATCGTCAAGATGATGGAAGGCGACGGCAACGAGCCGCCGATGGCCGTGGCGATCGAGGTCACGGACTACGCGGCCTTTGTCGGCAACTTCGAGGGCAATGCCGCCGACGAGGTGGCGCACCTGTCGATGGACGGCAGCGACGGGTACGCCCGCAAGGTGGGCGACTTCGCGGTGTTCGGCCCCAACGAGGCCGACGTGAAGGCCTACGCCCCCGCCCAGGGCGCGGGCAAGATCGCCGCCGCCGTGGGCAAGCTCGGCGAGCGGTACATGAGCGGCGGCGACGCCCTGGTGTACGTCGATCTGCAAGCCCTCGGACCCGTGCTCAAGCCCAAGATGAAGGAGGGCTTCGATGAGATGATCGCTGCGATGAAGGAGGAGATCCCCGCCGATCAGGCCGCGATGATCGAGGGCATGTTCGCCATGTATTACGAGGCGATCGACGCCATTCTCACCGATGGGCAGGGCGGCGTGATGGCCCTGGACCTGTCGGACGACGGCATCGGCATCACCAAGGCCCTGCAGGCGCGCCCCGGCTCGACGCTGGCCAGGTACTTCCCCGGCGGCAAGCGCGACTCGCTTCTCAACGCCGCACCCAGCAAGCCCTACCTCATGGCCATGGGCATCGACACCAAGGCCATCGACCTCGTCGCCATCTTCGAGCGCGTCTTGGCCAAAATGCCGGACGACGCCGGCCCGTTGAGCAAGCTCTACAAGGACGCCTTGCCCGCCATGAAGTTGGTCAACGGCGCCGCCACGGTCTGGTACGCCCCGCCCGAAGGCCAGATGATGGCCGGACCCGGCATGCTCAACATGGTCAACCTTTACGACACGACCGATGGCCCGGGCTACCTCGCGGCGACCAAGACCTACTTCGACGCCCTCAACAACGTGCAGATCCCCATGGAAGAGGTCGGCGCCGAGCCCATGAAGTTCACCACCAGCTACACCGCCGGCGCGATGAACCTCGAAGGTGTCAGCGTGGATCAGTACTCGATGAAGATGGCCATGCCGCCCGAGTTGATGCAGCAGATGGGCCCGGCGGCGGGGGCGATCGCCATGATGGGCGGCCTGGGCTACGAGGGCCTCATCGGCGCCAAGGGCAATCGCGTGGTCATGACCACCTCGATGGACGCGATGACCATGAGCGGTGCGCTGCAGTCAGCCGACAAGGCCGATGGCCTGGGCGCTCAGGCCGGCATCGCCGAGGCTCGCGCCAAGGCCCTGCCTCCCGATTCGGCCGTCGAGATGTACATCAGCGTCGAGGGCATCCTCCAGACGGTCAACCCGCTGGTGCAGATGTTCGCCGGCCAGGCCCTGCCCGTGCCCGAGGGCATGCCGCCGATTTCCATGGGCATGTCCGCCGACAACGGTGGCATCGCCGGCCGGCTTTACCTGCCCATCAAGACCCTGCAGGGCATCGTCGAGACGGCCATGACCGTCCAGGGCGCGATGGGCGGCGGCTTCGACGGCGATGACGGCGACGGCGCCGAGCCGCCTCCGTTCTGATTCCGCTCGTCAACGTTTGGCCCCGTCGCCGCGCCATCGCCTTGCGTGGCGGCGGGGGCGCTCGTACGATCAGTGTGCTTACTCCGTGTCTGGACCTCGCCGCCGTGTCGGGTCGGTGGCGGGATGTGAAACTCCAGCTTGCCCGACGACACCCCCGGAAGTGGACGGCCGCCGCAAGCGGCTGGGCTTGTCGTGGGCCTTGACACGGAGTAAGCCTCATATGCCTGGTTCGATCACCCTCCCACAGATTGTCCTGGACCTCGAAGAAGAGGATCGCAAGGCCTACGAGGCGATCAAGCCGCCCACGTCCATGGTCGTGCGTTACGGCTACATGCGCCTCGTCGGCGAGTTCCCCTACGACGCCCCGCCCGACGCCGTCAAGCCCGGCTGCGGCAGCAAGCTCGTCGTCCGCACCCCCCGCGGCATCGAACTGGGCGAAATGCTCACCAGCACCTGCCCAAACGCCGGCTGCTCCAAGAGCGTCAGCCGCAAGGAAATGCTCGAATACATCGAGCGCTCCGGCGGCAAGGACTACCCCTTCACCACCAACGGCAAGGTCCTGCGCGTCGCCACCATCGACGACCTCAACGAGCAGGGCCGACTCGACTACGACAAGCCGGCCATCATCAAGTTCACCAAGGCCCGCATCGAGGAGCTTCGCCTGCCCATGAAGCTCGTCGAGGTCGAGCTGCTGCTCGGTGGCGAGCGCATCATCTTCCACTACGCCAGCGAGCAGTGGGTCGATTTCCGCGAGCTGGTGCGCATCCTCGCCCAGAAGTTCCGCACCCGCATCGAGATGCACCAGGTCAACGCCCGCGACGAGGCCCGCCTGGTCGCCGACTACGAGAAGTGCGGCCAGCACTGCTGCTGCCGCCAGTTCCTCAAGGTGCTCAAGCCCGTGTCCATGCGCTCCGCCAAGGTGCAGAAGGCCACGCTCGACCCGACCAAGATCAGCGGCCGATGCGGTCGGCTCATGTGCTGCCTCCGCTACGAGGACGAAACCTACGAGACCCTCCGCAAGAAACTGCCCCACAAGAACACCGTCGTCGAAACCGAAGACGGCATCGGCGTCGTCATCGACACGCAGATCCTCACGCAACTGGCCCTCGTCCGCTTCGACAAGCCGGGGGCGCCGGCCGCGTACCCGATCGAGAACATCCGCATCCTCGGCAAGGACGAGGCGCGCCAGTTCGAGATCGAGCGTGCCGAGCGTGCCAGGGAGGCAGCCCGTGTCGCCGCCGAGCGGCAGGCTCGCATGGACCGTCGCCGCGGCGGGCCGTCGCCATCGTCCGGGGCAGCCGGGTCCGGTGGTCCGGGTGGTCCGGGTGGACCGGGGGGACCACAAGGGGGGCCGGGCGGGCCGCCGCGAGCCGAGGCGCCGCCCTCGCGAGGTTACGCCAACCGTCAGTCGCCGCCCGCCGAGCCGCGTCGTCCGCAGCCCGGCCAGCCTCTGCAGCCGGAGGAGATCGAGTCGGCCGAGGGCGGGCCGCCTGTGGATTTCGACGCGCTGGCGGGCGACCAGGCCGATGAAATGACCGAGGTCGGCGACGTGGCCGATGGCGGTGACGCGTCGCCGCCGGACGCCGCGCCGCAGGAGGGCGGGGAGAGCGGCGAGCAGCGTCGCAAGCGTCGTCGTCGCCGCCGCCGTCGCCGTCGCGGCGGGCCGGGCGATGGTGGGGGGGCGGCGCCGCCGCCATCGGGTGCGTGACATGATGCCCATGCAGCGAGTCATCGTCGTGGGGATGGGTCCGATCGGTGTCGCCTGCGCCCGAGCCATTCGCGCCGAGGGTGGCGTCAAGCTGGCCGGCATGGTCGATAGCGACCCGCGCAAGCTCGGCGCGTCGCTGGACGACCTGGCCGGCGGACCTGACGACATGGGTGCGGCGACCTCGGCCGAGGAGGGGCAACTGCGCGTCGTCGCCACTCTCGACGAGTGTGACGGCGACACCGCTGTGCTCTGCACCGCGTCGGAACTGGCCGCGCTGGCTCCGAGCCTGCGGGCGTGCGTGGCGCGGAAGATGGCGGTCATCAGCACGTGCGAGCAGATGGCCTGGCCGTGGTATCGCCACGCCGAGCTGGCCCGCGAGCTCGACGCCTTGGCCGCCGCCGCCGGCGTCGCCCTGCTGGGCACGGGCGTCAACCCCGGCTTCGTCATGGACGCCCTGGCCGTCACCCTCGCCTCGATGGTCCGCCGCGTCGCCAGCGTGCGCTGCATCCGCCGCCTCGACGCCGGACTCCGCCGCGCCCCGCTCCAGAAGAAGGTCGGCGCCGGCCTCAGCGTCGAAACCTTCCACGCCCGCGCCGCCGAAGGCAACCTCGGACACCAGGGCCTGCCCGAGTCCGTCGCCATGCTCGCCGCCGGCCTCGGCCGTCACGTCGCGCCCGCCAGTGTCCAGGAACGCCTCGAACCCGTCATCGCCGACACCGCCCGCCCTTTCGCGTTTGGCGTGATCCAGCCCGGGCAGGTCGCCGGCGTCCACCACGTCGCCAACTGGTCCGGCCAGGGTCTGGCCATCGAACTCGACCTCACCATGGCCGTGGGCGTCCCCGACCCCGTCGATAAGGTCAAGCTCGAAGGTCCCGTCGCCCTCATGCTCAAGATCCCCGGCGCCATCCCCGGCGACAGCGCCACCGTCGCCGCCGTCCTCAACAACCTCCCCCACCTGCCGACAGCCCGCCCCGGCCTGCGCTCCATGCTCGACATGCCCCCCGCCGGCTGCCACAACCGCGACATGTCCCCCGCCAACCCCGCCCCGTCCGCGCTCGGTTAATCGTAATCACTGGGTTTTCATCTTGACCAGACGACGCCCCTGTCAGCATGGCAGGGAGCCTCCACCGAAACGTCTGACGTCGGATGGCTGATGTCGAATGTAAGAATAAGCAGTTGCATGTGACCCGTTCCCATGGCTGGACTTCCGACACCCGAATCTCGAACCTCGAACCCCGTCCCTCCCTCGTCCACTGCAACACTTCATTCTACCCCCGCCCGGTGCGGCGCATAGTCCTCGCCGTGGAAAATTCCGGGGGGGAACTTCGGGCCGATGTAAAGCCGCGACCATCGGTCGCGCTCTGCTGTTTCGCCGCCGCCGCGCGGCGCGACCGATGGTCGCGGCTATACATCTGATGGATCGCACTCGTACGTCGTCATCGTGATCCGCCCGCAGCCGGCGGCCCCCAACCCGTACCGCGCCATCGCCCGCCACAAACTCCAATCCACGCGCACTCCGCGCGGCCGCCCGCGTATGCGCCTGCAAGAAGGTTCTGGGCTTATCCAATCAGGCCGGGGGCGTTGAGGGTTTGTCCAAGCCCTCGCGGGTCACTCGTCGTCGGGCCGCGGTGGGGTCATGGGGGCGGCGGCATCGGGCGCGGGGGCCTGGCGGCGGGTGTGCTCGAGGCGCTGCATCGCGTCGTGGGCGGCGCGGAGGGTGTCGTGAGTGTTCTGCTCCAGTTCTGCGTACATCTGCTGCTGCTGGGCATGATGCGTGGCGATCAGGGCCTGGGCCTGTAGATTGGCCCGCGCGACGCGAAGGCCTGCGAAGATCATCAGGCCGATGCCCAGCAGGGACGACAGCACCGAGACGAGGAGCACGATGGTCAACAGCAGCACGATGGGTCGGGGCAGCGACGTGGCGGAGCGTTTGCCTGCCGCCGCCATGACGAGCGAGGTCGGCGCGACGGCGACGGCCTGCATGCCCAGCCGCGCCGCCTGGCGGCCGGCGTCCTGCGCGTCGGCCGTATCGACGATGGCCGTGACCGGCGTCGTCGCTTGGCCAAGACGACCTGAGATGCGATAGTACATGTCATCCTCTTCGGGTCATGTGCAACGCACGCACGGCGATTGTACCGTAATCATGCGCTCTGGACTTTCCATAGGGTGTATCCACATCCGTCAATGCCAGCCGGCATTCCCGTCGCCCCGCGCGACCGATCAGCGCGTCGCCGCAGCATCGGGTCACGTGCGCCTTTGGCGGTCGGCCAGGAGCAGGTCACGCGGCGTTGGCTGACCGCGTACCCATCGCGCAATGGGTATGGCCGGCAGCACCATGCCTGCCGTAAGTCCCAGCACGGACAGTTTCAGCGCATCTGCCGATTGTGGGGCAGCGATGAGATCGGCGAGGACGGACATGACCACGAATAGCGATGTCATGACGGCGAGTCCGACGATCGCCAATATCACTATGGCCGCTATGCGCAGGCGACTGATCAGGGTCAACGGCCCGAGGATTGAAAGAAGAATGAATGGTGGGAAGCAAGCCTGTGGCGGGAAGTTGTAACCCCCGCTATCTGGAGTGAGTTCAGTGCCGTAGCGAATGACGGTGTACGTCAGATCGAGTAGTGGCCATGTCGCCAGCAGAGATAGAGCGACCAATGATATGACCGTGAGTGCCGACGGAGGCGATAATCGCACACAATACCGCATGCTGTGCTTTGCTTTCGATCGTGCCAAGCAGGCTCGCGCGGCTGCGCAGTTTACGATGTCACGCCTGAAATGCCTATGGTCATCCGGCTCCCGTGGTTGGCGCGTCGCCCGCGCGCGCATGACGTTGCCGTGGCGACTCACGAGCACTTCGTGACATCGGGGGCTGTGCGTGAGGCACTCGGTAAGGGCTGTCCGCATTCGGGGCATGACACGCGACCTGCGTTCAGTGTGGCATGCACGTCATAGCCGCATGCGGGACAGATGCCGGCCGGCCTGCGAAACCATCCCAACACGCTGCCCACGGCGACTGCCGACGACACCGATACGAGCAGAGCCAAGCCGACATTGGCCGCCAAGCTCCAACCCTCGATGGTCCACAGCGGCGTCCGCCTGAGCTTGGGCGTGCGGTCATACGTGGCGCACGGCCACGGGTAGCCGAAGGCCGTGATCCGCGCGTCTGAATGGCGGAGGGTCCAGGCAACATTGGCCATCATGAAGGCCACGATGACGGAAGAAGCCACGCACGTGAGCTTGATGATATGGCGCTTGGGCATGGAAGACCCCAGCTACAGCCGCGATGGCGATCAGTCATCTTACTGCAGCGACCTTTGAAAAACGCCAAGGCGCCAAGGAGCCAAGACGCCATGGTTATGAAGATCCATGATTTCAAGTCTTTCTTGTCGTCTTGGCGTTGAGGGTTTTCCAAGCCTCGGTCATCGGAATCGCATTGAATCCAACCGGATGTCAGTTGCTGTCGGGCGAACCCTCACCTGGCCTGGCGCCGCTTCGCGGCTGGGCCTGTCCTCCCCCTGGGGGAGGACAGCTTCTCGGCACTTCCGGGGACACTTCCGGGGACCTTTCCGGGGGGAGTTAGCGGAATTCGACTTCGCTGGTGAGTTTGCCGGCGTCGTCCTTGGCCCAGACGAGGGTGGGTTCGGGCTTGAGGCCGGGGGCGTGGATGCGTGGGGGCAGGTCGGCGCGGGCGGCTTCGAGGAGTTTGAAGGGCATGGGGTCGGCCTTGCCGCGCGGGTAGCGGAACAGGTCGTCGTCGGCGGCGCTCATTTCCTGGGCCATGCCGTGGCTGGTGCGGGTGATGCGGAAGCTGACGGCGCGGAGTCGGGACTTGAGTTCGTCGAGGTCTTTGGGCATGGCCTCGCCCTTGCCGTGGAGGAAGGCCAGGCCGGTGCTGAGGAACTCCATGCGCGCCAGTGCGGTGGTGATGTCGTCGGGCTGTTGCTGGCGGGCGAACTGTTCCCATCGTCGCTTGAAGGGCGCCGTGTCGTTGGAGCCGAAGGCTTCGCGGAAGGCTCGGCCGGACTCGCGTCCGCTGCCGACGCTCTGGAGGTATTTCTCGAACGCCCCGCGGAACTTGCCGCCTTCGCCGTGGATGAGGAAATAGACGACCGACCAGGACTGGGCGTAGAGCAGCGCCGCCTCGCGCGGGTCGCGGTTGAGGGTGGCGCCCCAGTCGTGGCCGCTGATGGTGAGCAGGCGGTCGAAGTCGATGGCCGCATCGGCCTCGATGGCGGCGCGGACGCGGTCGATGCGTTGCTTGTTGGCGATGCCCAGTTTCATGGACTGGCGGACGATGATGCCGTCCTCGAAGTACTGGGCCAGCCCCTCGTTGACCCAGACGGGCAGGTCGCCGCCGATGTAGTTGTAGGCGAACTGGTGGAAGCCTTCGTGCTGGAGGACGCTGAAGACCTGGGAGCGGGGATGGTCTTCGACGAAGGTGGCCAGGCCCTGGCCGTTGGCGCGGACGAAGAACATGCCGCCGCTGTTGGCGGCGTTGATGCCGCGTGAGGCGAGGAAGGACATGTAGCCGTCCTGGGTGCGGAAGAGGTAGAGCGGCATGGGCCCGGTGCGTTTGCCGCGGAAGCTGGCGAAGCGGGCCTGGTACTCGGCGAAGACCTTGTCCATGTGCTCGCCATAGACCATGACGAGAGGCTTGGGCAGGTCGGAGTGGATGGTGTAGGCGCGGCTGGTGTAGGTGGTGAGGTCGGCGGCGGCGGGCAGGTGCAGGAAGATCAGCACGCAGAACGAGGCGATGCGGTGCAACGGCATGATTCACTTCCCGGCGTAGTCAATGATGCGGCTGATCTCGCTGCGCAGGTCCTTGCGGTGGACGACGCGATCGACGAACCCGGCCTGGAGGAGAAACTCGGCGGTCTGGAAGCCCTCGGGCAATTCCTGGCGAACCGTGTTGGCGATGACGCGGGGCCCGGCAAACCCGATGAGCGCCCTGGGCTCGGCGAGGATGACGTCGCCGAGCATGGCGAAGCTGGCGGTGACGCCGCCGGTGGTGGGGTCGGTCAGGACGCTGATGAACAGTCCGCCGGCGTCGTCGAGTCGGGCCAGTGCAGCGGAGGTCTTGGCCAGTTGCATGAGGGACAGGGCGCTTTCCTGCATGCGGGCGCCGCCGGAGCAGCTCACGATGACCAGCGGCAGGTCCTGCTCGGTGGCCAGCTCGACGGCACGGGTGATCTTTTCGCCGACGACACTGCCCATCGAGCCCATCATGAAACGGGGATCCATGCAGGCGAGGACGACGCGACGACCCTTGACGAACCCGGTGCCGGCGACGACGGCGTCGGGGTGGCCGCTCTTGGTCTGCTCGGCGGCGAGGCGCTGGCTGTAGGCGATGCGATCGGTGAACTGCAGCGCGTCGGTCGGGCGCAGCGCCTCCCACAGGGGCTCGAACCCGCCGGGGTCGCACAGTTGCGCCACGCGCTCGTCGGCGCCGATGCGCTGATGGTGATCGCACTCGGGGCAGACGTGCAGGTTGGCCTCGACGTTCTTGCGGTAGAGCATCGCCTCGCACACGGGGCAGCGCATCCACAGGCCCTCGGGCACGTCGGAGCGCTTGCCGGCGACGGTGTCGGCGACCTGGGTCCAGGACCGCGGCGGCCGGCCGGTCGTGTCGGGTTGGGCGGGTGTGTCGGCCATGCGTGCGCGGCGTCCCTGATTGGCGTGAGCGGCCAAGCTCGGCGATTATATCAATGGGCCGCCACCCCGGAGCCGAGTCTCACGCCGGAGCTGAGTCTCACGCCGGAGCTGAGTCTTCGAAGCTCCGGATATCCTGATCCCCCACGATCCCCCAAGGACACCCCCCATGCCCCCCATCATTGAGCCCGCCAACATCTTCTGCATCGGCCTCAACTACCGCAAGCACGCCGAGGAGACCGGGGCGGCCCTGCCCGAGCAGCCCGTGGTCTTCATGAAGCCCACCACCGCCGCCATCGGCGCGGGCGAGCCCATCCGCATCCCCGCCGCGTGCGAGCACGGGCCCGAGGTCGATTTCGAGTGCGAGCTGGCGGTCGTCATCGGCACGCCCGGCCGCAACATCCGCCAGGCCGACGCCCTCCACCACGTCAAGGGCTTCACCTGCGCCAACGACGTGTCCGCACGACGCTGGCAAAAGCACGGCGGCGGCGGCCAGTGGGTCCGTGGCAAGAGCTTCGACACCTTCTGCCCGCTGGGTCCCAGGCTCGTTGCACTTGACCACATCGGCGACCCCCAGGCCCTGCGCATCACCACCACGCTCAACAGCCAGATCGTGCAGGACTCGCACACCAGCGACATGATCTTCTCCGTCGCCCAGCTCATCGCGTTCCTCAGCCGCGACACGACCCTGGCCGCCAACACGGTGATCCTCACCGGCACGCCCGCGGGCGTCGGCGTGGCACGCAAGCCGCCGCTGTTCCTCAAGCCCGGCGACGAGGTCACCATCGAGATCGAGAAGATCGGCCAACTCACCAACCCCGTGACCGCCGCATGAGCGATCAGTTCATCAGCGAGCCGCTGACGCCCACGCCCGGCACATTCGACGCCGCCGCCATGGCGCGCGGCGAGCCGGGCCTGCCGCGACGTTTCACGTGGCGCGGCGTCGAGCACGGCGTCGTCGAAGTGCTCGAGCAGTGGAAGACCTCATCGCCCGAAGGCGGCAGCGGCGAAATGTACCTCCGCCGCCACTGGTGGACGCTGCGCACCGACACCGGCCACACCATGACCCTCTACTGCGAACGCCAGCCCCGTTCGGCCCGCGCCGCCCGCCAACGCTGGTATATCTATGCTCTCGCCGCCTGACGCCACCCCGCCCCGATCGGCTATGATGACCACCGGCGTCACGCGCCGCGCCCGTAGCTCAGCCTGGATAGAGCGGCGGTTTCCTAAACCGCAGGTCGTTGGTTCGAGTCCAACCGGGCGCATTGCCGCAGGTCGGCGATATTGTCCGGCGTGAGCTGGTGAGGCTGATCGATAAAAAACGTCGCATGTGCCGCGCAATCGGCGAACAGGCCCAGTATGTGATGGCAGCGTACCCATCGGTAATGAAGGTGCAACTGAGGTTAGTAGAGTCGAACGCCGAATCATGGACAGATCGGTCACGATGGGCCAGGTTTCACCCGGATACCGTTACCGACGTTGTCGACAGCGATGCGCAGTGGAGCGTCACTTAACCCAGCGCCCAGTTTTGGGAGCACCTCGGTCTCATACGTTGCACAATTAAATCCCGCCCATTGCTTTCATCCACTCTGTCGCAATCACCAGGTGGCCTGATGCAAAGGGATGAACCGGCTCAGGGCAGAAGACACCTGGAGCATGGTGCTGGAGGGCGCGCTGAAACGCTGCATGAGCCGCCACCAACCGGCCGTTGTGCTTCTTCGCCATCGTGCGCACGACTCGGCCGTACTTGGGCAGGTTCGCCAATACCTCGGCGCGGAACGACCTGGGATCGCGTTCGGTCGAGATGTAGAAAGGCTCGATGAGAACGAACTTGGCGCGCGTTTCCTTGTGAGCCCGCGTGAGAATGTGGTCGTAAAACTCCGCGAATTCGCGCGGGCTGACCGAGCGCTCCGTCTTGCGCAGCCACTGATGGATGTCGTTGATGCCGATCTTGACGCTCAGCCAGTCGGGCTTGTGGCGGATCACGTCGTCGGTCCATCGCTGGGCCAGGTCGCGGATGGTGTTGCCGCTGATGCCCTCGTTCATGATGCGGAGCTTGTGAGCAGGGTGATGCGCGATGACAAGCTCGTGGATCATACGGACGTAGCCGTTTCCGAGCGGTGCGTGGTTGCTGCGGCGTTCGCAATCGGTGATGGAGTCGCCGACGAAGAGAACGGCCTGACGGGGACGAACGGCGAAGGGCATACGGTGATTCCTGAGAAGGGTAAATAGTGTAGCATCGTCCGCCGCGCACTGGTCCTCTGCAGCCGAGGCTACAGTCCTGTTCGAGCATGAGTGAGTTCGACACTCATCTCGAAAGCGTCGTAGCGCAGCCGTGGCGCGCGATGGCGCGGGTGATGCGCTGGGCGGATATCGCTTCCGGGACGTTCCATATTGAAGGCTGGTGCGGATGCAAGCCGAGTTGGCAGCGGCGCTGGCCGTGCTGCTCCCACAGATTCGCGAGTCATCGGTCGAACCGTGACGTGTGATCGATTCAACGGAGATCTCCTATCAGTTCAGTGCAGCCTGAGTGAAAAGCCAATCTCACTCCGCTCGACGTGATGCTTCGCGCATGCGAAGGATCTCGATGAGACTGAGCATGGGCGCATAACCCAGAAAGCGGTGGTGCGGCCGCTCGAGATAGCCTTGGCGTGTGAGTTGGTAGGTCGTTCCACTACAGTGCGAGATCGGAATACCGCGCCAGATCTTGGTCTTAAGCCCTTTCCACGCCCTTTCGCACATGTCGATGATCCGTGGATCGCGCAGCCAGCCTTTCCAGTAGGCGCGAGCGTAGGTATTCACGATCATCCACGCACCGGCGGTTTCGGTTCGGCTTTCGTCCTCACGGGCATCAAGGACATTGCGCCACAAGCCGCTTGGCGTCTGGTATCGCAGCAGACCTTCAAGCGCGGCCGCCAGCATGCTCACCAGTTCCGCTCTCGCCCCATGGTTCTCAGGCAGATCTTCCAGAAGCCCGCGAATGCCGTAAAGCATCCACCCATTGCCCCGACCCCAGGGGGCCGATCGCATGTCAGGTCCTGTGGGACGGCCCATGTGATGCCACAGTGAAATCCGCGGATTGAACGACCATTGATGATGCGTGCGAACCTGATGCATAGCGCGGTCGACAAAGGACATGTCGCCCGTCGCTTTCGACAGGTAGCTCAGGCTCTCGGCCATGTTGCCGGTGACCTCAGGCCAGACCCACGCATTCTCGCGCACCATGGCGGGCGGATTGTCGCGATCTGCGCCTTCAGGAACGAACAGATCCATGTTGATCGTCACGCCATCAAGCCGCCAGAGTGTGCCCCGAGGTTTGCCGCCGCCGGTGCCGTTCACTTCGTGAACAATCCGCTCAATGATTGATCTGTCACCCACACGTTCAGCGTACTTGAGGGCGAAGCGCCGGCCGCACGCGATTTCGCCCGACCATCTGCTCATGTCCAGGCCTTCGGCAATGGCTTCCCAGGCAGGCTCCATCCAGCTTGGATCTTTGAAATACTGCGCTGCCGCCTCCATAGGCCAGAAGTAATGGTTCGGCACCGGATCGCCCCACGCCCAGCCGGCGTCAGCATCCATCAGAACGCGTATCTGCTGGCGGGCGGTGCGCCTCCAAAAATCAAGCAGCATCTGTTCATCAACATGGTGCAACGTGCGGATCAACTCCGGATGCTGCATCGTCAGCCCTGCAGTGGGAATGGCCCGAAGCACGCGGGGCCGCAAGGTGCCGTGCGGTTCACCAACCCAGAACACGTAGCCGCCGAGCTGACGGAACTGGAGCAGCCGGTCCGCTTTTTTCCCGGACTGAAACTCTTCCCGGCGTGACTGATCGATCACGATGCAGCGCACCCCCGCCAAGTCGGCGGGCAAATCGACGGGAAGCTGCTGATGTTCATCGAAATCGAAGTAAATGCCTTCGTCGAGAAACTCTTCAACCCAGTCGCTGAAATAGGTGTCGCCGACGCGCCGGTGTGCAGCATCGATAGGTGCCCAGGCCACCGGACGATTGTCCAATTCGTGGGCGGGCGCAAGAATAATCATCTCGGGGCGGTGCATGCTACTCATCGAAGCACCTTTGGTAGAAAACAGGCAATCACAACTACAGAACCACCGAAAAAACGCGGGCAGGCAAGCAAGATGCGTATTGTCGGGAATCGGGGATGTTCTGCAGTGTCGAAGAATAGCCCGACCCGCCGCCGGTGTGGGCGATCCAGCCGACATCCTGGGGGAATTCACGGCCTGGTGCGTGTCCGTACTGGTCGGCGTGATCGTCGGCTAGCCTTGCGGGCTGCTGGTCTGCCGCAGCCCCGACCAGCAACAGGGTCGCAAGGCATGGAACGCTGAGCCGAAGGGCGATGGGGAGCATGGTCGTCACCTCGTGCGTTGGTGCGGCGGAGCAGTATGCCCTTGCTGCTGGCCGCGCTGGCGGTGTTGCTGGGGTGGCGTCTCGCGTCTGCGGCCGAGGCGAGGCCGGCGCGTGGCGCGACGCG
>CAZFDT010000027.1:0-60071 GCA_964518335.1 uncultured Phycisphaeraceae bacterium | reverse complement strand
ACCTCATCCGCACTCTCACCGGAGGCGATCGGATGTAAATGTCTTCACCCTGGCGCAAGTGCCTGCCCTGACGTGACGGCCGGTGCGATGGGATGCTACAATGCCGCCATTCCGTGGGGTGTGGCCCACGCATCTGGTTCAAAGGGGTAATGACATGGCGTATGTGAATGATCAGCGGGAAGACGTATCGCTTTACAGTCGCGCCGCCGAGCTTGCCGCGGAAGCGCCCAGCGACGCCCGGCTGGCGTTTATCCGGCGGACGTACCTCCACCTCACGGCGGCGGTGCTGGCGTTCGTGGCGCTCGAGGCGGTGCTGCTGTTGGCCACCCCATTGCCGCGCCTGATGCTGCAGTTCATGCAGAACGGCCGGCTGGCGTGGCTGGTCATCCTCGGCGCGTTCATCGGCGTGAGCTGGATCGCCAACAGTTGGGCGATGTCCGGCGGCAGCCAGGGCCGGCAATACGCGGGTCTGTCGCTTTACGTCGTCGCCGAGGCGGTCATCTTCCTGCCGCTGCTGGCGATCGCGCTGGCGGTCAACCCCATGGCGATCGCCTACGCCGGGGGCACAACGGTGGTGCTCTTCGCCGGGCTGACCGCCAGCGTGTTTCTGACCCGCCACGACTTCTCCTGGATGGGGCCCATGCTTGCCATTGGCGGGCTGGCGGCGCTGGTGTTTATCGTCGTGGGCGCGTTCACGGGCTTTGGCGACGCCGTGTGGCTGGGGTTCACCTGCGTCATGATCTTCATGGCCTGCGCGTACATTCTCTACTACACGTCCAACGTGATCCATCACTACCGCACGGATCAGCACGTGGCGGCGGCGCTGGCGCTGTTTGCCGCGGTGGCGCTGCTGTTCTGGTACCTGCTCCAGTTGTTCCTGTCGCGGCGGTGACGGGTCGGCCGTGCCGCCGGGTGCAACCGGGCCTGGCGGTGGAACTGCTGGCGGCGATGCTGTGTGAACTGGGCGTTGTAGAGGCGGCGGGTCAGGTCGTGGAACCCATCGCGCAGTTGCGGCGCCGTCATGCCGCGCGGCTCGAAGTTGATGTCGAAGAGCGTGCAGCGGTTCCACTGCCCGTCGTGGGTCAGCCGGCCCTGCTGCTGCAGTTGACGGTGCAGGGGCGTGCCGGGGAACGGCGTGGGATAGGTGATCTGCACGTCGTATGGCCCGGCCTCGGCGGCGAAGTCGTACACCGCGTCGAACACCTCCGGCCCGTGCCCGTCCAGGCCCAGCACGAAGCAGGCGTTGACCCGGATGCCGTGCGACTGGATCGTCGTCACCGCGTCGGCGTAGCGGCCGCGCTGCGACCACTTCCAGTTGCGCCGAAGCTCCACCCCGTCGAGCCCTGCCGCCATCGGACTCTCGAACCCGATCAGCACCTGGGCGCACCCGGCGTCGCGCATCAGCGCCAGCAACTCGGGGTCGTCGGCGACCGACACGTCCGTCTCGGCAAACCACTTCACCCGTCGGCGGCGCAGCTCAGGCAGGAATCGCTTCCACCAGTCGCGGTTGACGAAGGCGTTGTCGTCGGCGAACTCGATGAACGGGCGGGGCCACAACGCGCCGATGGCGTCGATCTCGCGCAGCACCGCTTCCGGGGGCTTCTGCTTGTAGCGGCGGGTGAGCAGGATCGAACTGGCGCAGAAGCTGCACCGCCATGGGCAGCCGCGGCTGGTCTGCACGGTGAGGCGGTTGTAGCGGCCGATGTCCAGCAGCTCGAACGCCGGCATCGGGGCGCCGGCCATGTCGAACTCGCGCCCCCGCGCGTCGTACACCGGCTGCAGTTGACCACACGCCGCGTCGCGCAGGATGTCGGGCCAGATGACCTCGCCCTCGCCGACCGCTGCACTGGCCCCCACGTGGCCCGGCTCGTCGGGGCAGCACGTCACGTGCAGCCCACCCATCACCACCGGCACGCCCGCCGCCACAAACCGCTTCGCCAGCTCGTACGCCTCCAGCGCCTGCGCGCTGAAGGTCGAGATCGCAACAAGATCAAACCCCCGGATAGGCCCCGCAAGCCCTCGCATCCCCGAAAGATGGTGAATGTCATCCACCTCGATGTACGTCACGCAATGCTCCGCCGGTGTCATCCCCGCCAGCGTCAACAGCCCCAGCGACGGCAGCGACGCGATCGTCCTGCTCCGCTCGACGAAGCCCGGCAGGGTCAACCCCATCGCCAGCAACTCCGCATCGCACGCACGCACGCCACTCATCGCAATCAGGCCGATGTTCATCGCAGGACTCCCATGAAAAGGTTCACGGTCGTGATGCCCGCCGCGAGCACGAGGCACATCACGGGCACGAAGAACGCATGACGCCACGCCTTGCGCCACGCGCTGAGGAAGCACACGGCCGGCATCAGCGCAGCGCCGGCGACAAAGGCCCAACCGCTGATCGTCCAGACGAGGCGGTGCGATTCATCAGTCCACATGCCTACGAACTGCGACATCGTCAAGCCGTAGGCAATGTTGAGCATGGCGATGCCGAAGAAGCTGATATGCCCCAGCCGGACCATGCGGCGCGACCACGCGCCGTAGCCGCCCAGCCAGTCGTCGTGATGGAAGCACAGGCCGATGCCCGTACCGCTGAGCAGGCCCAGCAGGATGCCGACCCACGCGACGAGCAAGTGGCCTTCGGGTATCAGGACCGGGCCGTGCAGCATGATGGATGCTCCGTTGTGTGGGTGAGTTGAAGTCGCGTTGATTCGTTGCGGCGGCGGAAACCTCGCCGCGGCCAGCACGCCACCGCCAAACCCGTGACGCCGCCCAGCACATGCGCCAGCGGCACGGGCACGAACTGGTCAGGCGACGCGGCGACGAACAGCGTGTCGTGCATCGCCAGCTCGTAGATCACCTTGGCGACAAAGCCCGCCAGAACCGCCGCCACCGCCCACGCCGGCACCGCGCATTCGCCGCGCCACGCGTCGCCGAGCATGGTCACGCCCAGCAGCACGAACAGGGCCGAATCGACCCCGGACAGGCCTCGATACCCCGATAGGCCCGGATGCAGCATGGCGAATCCGACGCCGATCAGCGGCGCCGACAACGCCAGCGCCACGAGCATCCTCTGGCGACTGCGACGCTCGATGAGGACGCCCAGTACGATCAGCGCCAGCACGTCCCACGCCAGGTGGCTGGAGGACCAGTGCGCCAGGTGGCTCGTCCAAAGCGTCCACGCATGTCCGGCGCCCAGTCCCGCGTGGGACAACTGCAGCACGTCGCCCCAGCCGGCGACGTAAGCGGCCGTTGCGGCGGAGGCCAACACGATCGTCACGATGGGCGTGCGAGACAGACTCATGGCGACTATCCCAAAAGGCGGCGGGCGCAGCTCCACGGCATGCGCCCGCCGCATGAGGAACGGCATCATCAGCGTCCGACCGGGTTGCGCGGCTTGCGGTTCCTGGCACCCAGCCACGCCGCCGCAGCAAGCAGAGCCGCCAGGCTTCCGCTGACCGGATCGATTGCGCCGCCGCCACCGCCACCACCGTTGCGACCGCCCGAGGGCGCCGCATCGAAGCTCACATCCACGCCGCGCGAAGGCGCAGCCGTGGGTGCGTCCTGAACAGCCGGAGTCGATTGAACGGGCTGCGTGGCCGTGTTCGCCTGCGCGATGCTGCCGGGGGCAGCCGGTCCCAGATCATTGGCGGCGCGGCGACGAATGTGGTCCAGCTCATCGCGAACCGCCTGCTGGGCCGCTCGATCGCGCACCACGCGCGTCGCATTGCGCCGCTTCACGTTCCATCGCTGGTACTCGCCGTCGTTCTCCAGCACGAGGAAGGACGTGTACTCGGTCACGATCGAGTAGCCCTCGCCCAATCGCACGACCTCGTCGATGACGGCGTTCTGTGAGCCCGTGCGGTCGGCGTCCTTGAGGAGCCGATCCACGCGATGCCAGGCCCACATGCGCTCGATCTCGGGATTGCCGTCGGCTTTCGCGGGGAGTTCCACGGCCACCTGCTGCGACACGGCCTTGCCCAGCACGTCGCCGCGGATTGTGACCTTCGCCGTGCCGGGGTTGCGATACCGGCCGTACAGGCGGATGGGCGCGCCGTGATAGAGATTGGACAACTGCAGCGGCTCGATGTCGTAGGCGTCCACGCCGTCGATGGTGATCGACAGGTCGGTGATGACGGGCCGGACCAGCTTGCGGCGGAAGGCCTGGGCCTGGCGCTCGAAGTCGTCGCCGCGGGAGAGGAAGGCGGCAATGCCGCCGGCGTCCTGCGCGATCTGCGACAGCAGCGGGCGATTCACGTCATTGCCCACGCCGATGGCGAACACGCGGGCGTTGTCCGGCCGCTGACGGATCAACTGCAGCAGCGCCTGCCGCTCGCCCTGATCGGTCATGCCGTCGGACAGCACGACGACGACCAGCGGACGATCGGGGTCACGGTACTTGTAGGCCGTGGTCATCGCCGGCGCAAGCTGCGTGCCGCCTCGCGCCTGCTGCGAGTCGAGAAAGGCCGCGGCCTGACGCTTGGCGTCGTCCCCGGCCGGACGCAGTTCGCTGAAGAGCGTCGTCGGCATTACGTTGAAGCACATCACCTCAAACCGGTCCTGCGGACCCAGGGCGCCGATGAACGAGTTGAGCGAACCCCTCGACAGTCGCAGCTTGCTGTCGTTGGCCATGCTGCCCGACACGTCGAGCAAGAAGACGTAGTCCATGGCGTCACTGACGCCGGGGATGCCGGCCAGTTCCTCGCCGGCGGTGAGGGTCATCATGAAGTAGCCGTCCTCACCCGCAGGCCGCGAGGTGATGGTGTCCAGTCCCGTTCGTGGCCGCGAGGTGCGAAACGCCAGCACGAGGTCGCGCGACAGGTCGCCGCGTGACGTTTCCAGCGACGCCTCGTACACGTGCCGCGTGTGCTTGGCAATGACCACCTGGTCGCCGTGACTGGTGCTGCTCATTTCATCGATGGGCACTTCGCTGCGCACCTGGAGGTTCACAGCCAGGCGCTCGCTGGCGGTCTGGTTGATATCACCCCGCGTGGTGGTCGCCAGGGGATAGACATACGTCGCCCAGTCGTGGTCGAAGTCCAGTTCCTGGTAGTACACGACCTTGATCCGCTGCTCGGCGCGGGGGTTGATCGGAAACACGCGCAATTCGAACGTCTTGTAGCTCACCTGTTCGAGCAAGCCCGGATCGCGCGGACGGGGCTGCTGCTTGTAGCTGTTGTAGATCTCGCGGGCGCGTTGCTTTTCCACCACCTCGCCGATCATTTCCACCCCGTTGATCCACATGGAAAAGTCGGCCACCGATGCGTCCTTGGGCACGGGGAACGTGTAGAGCGCCTCGACAATCCGGTTCTCCGTATTGACGAACGTCTGGTGGACGGTCGTCACGGCGATACCGTTGTTGATCACCACATCGACCTGGTGATCCTTGATGTCCAGCACGCCGCCGAATGGCCCGTCGGCGACGAGCAGACCCGCGCCGCGCGCCGCGCGCGGCACCAGCCCACTCACCGCCAGCGCCAGCAGCAGAACGCCAGCGGACGCGATCTTCGATAGAGGTTGTCGAGCAGGTTGCGCTTGCATGTGTAGTCTCCTTCAGATTCGAGCGTCAGACGCCCCGACCAGGGCTTGGCGTCGCGGCGAACGCTGCCGCGGTCATGGGTCACGCCAAGCCATGCGGAAAGACATTGCGATCCCCGTGCCGAGAGATGCAAACACCGCAATATCTGAAATGACAATCATTTACGTACTGATCCCGCCTTCCGGCCGGGCATGTGATGTACATTGAATGTCCATTTGAAGTACAATCAATGTCCAAATGCCGCTATTCACAGATACCGAGTATGAGGTGGCCCAGGGGGTGTCGGACCTGGTTTACTGCAACCCGTTCACGCCCGAGCGGGTGGCGTGCGAGCGGCGGGTGCTGGGGCCGCGGTACGTCGAGGAGGGGCCGGTGTGGAGTCTGCAGTCGCACGGGAGCGATGCGAATGTGCTGGCGCTGGGCGAGCTGGCGACGGCATTGAGCGAGCGTGTGCGGCAGCGGCTGGTCGAGGGCGCGGGCGCGACGAGCCAGGAGCTGAGTCTCTACGAGGACCTGGCGTTGTACCGGCTGTACGAGCAGTCGCGTCAGGACCTGCATGCCGCCAGCGAGGCGGCGCTGACTGGTCGAGCGTCGGCGGCGGCGCACGCGGACTGGCCGAGGTTCAGTGCAGCGTTCGATCGTTTCCTGCAGTTGCCTGCGCTCCAGTCGCGCGACGCCACCGTCCACGGTCACGAGCCCGACCACGTCTTCGCCTGTTTCTTTCAGATCCGCCGTGCGTTCACGAACATCTTCCACTACCTCGTGGGCACGTCCGCGCCGGCGGCGCGGTTGCGCGCCCACATCTGGCAGTCCATCTTCACCCACGACCTGCGCCGCTACTACCGCGGGCTGTTCACCCGCATGGCCGACTTCACCACCCTCGTCACCGGCGAGTCGGGCACGGGCAAGGAGCTGGTGGCCCGCGCCATCGGGCGATCGCGCTACGTGCCCTTCGACCCCCGGAAGGGCACATTCGAGGCCGACTTCGCCACGTCGTTCCACGCGGTGAACCTCGCCGCGCTGTCGCCCACGCTCATCGAGAGCGAACTGTTCGGCCACCAGCGCGGGGCGTTCACCGGCGCCATCGCCGACCGCAAGGGCTGGCTGGAAGTCTGCCCCCCGCGCGGCACGGTCTTTCTCGACGAGATCGGCGAGCTCGACGGCTCACTGCAGGTCAAGCTCCTGCGCGTGCTGCAGACCCGCACGTTCGAGCGGCTGGGCGACACTGCCACCCGACGGTTCGACGGCAAGGTGATCGCGGCGACCCACCGCGACCTGGCGGCGGACATGCATGCCGGCCGCTTCCGCGGCGATCTCTACTTCCGCCTGTGCAGCGACGTGATCCGCACGCCGAGCCTGCGCGAGCAGTTCGCCGACGCACCGGGCGACCTGCGCGCCATGGTGGGCTATGTCACCGGTCAACTGGTGAGCCACGGCGCGGCGGAGCTGGCCGACGAGATCGCCGACTGGATCGAGGCGCACCTGGGCCGGGGCTACGCCTGGCCGGGCAATTTCCGGGAGCTGGAGCAGTGCGTGCGGAACGTGGTGGTGCGTGGCACGTACGAGCCGATGCCCGCCGGGTCGGCGCGGGACGAGGCGCAGGCGCTGGCCGCGGCGGTGGAGGCCGGGACGTTGACGGCCGAGGCCCTGCTGACGCGCTACATCGCCCTGGTTCACCGTCGCGTGGGCAGTTACGAGGGCACGGCTCGACGGTTGGGTCTGGACCGTCGCACGGTCAAGTCGCACGTGCTTCGGGTCGCCGCCGATGCGTCGCGCTGATATACTTTCCATGGCTCACCCGCCCCCCGGCTGTCCCCGAAAAAGGGCGTGGCGAAGCCGCACCGAGGACCCGAATGGCCACCAGTTACGGCGCGCTTTGCACCGACTTCTACGTCAACCAGAAGCTGGCCCTGAAAATGGACCTGCCTTCGGAGCGGGAGACGATCCTGCACCTGTTTGACCGCGTGCGCAAGCAGATGCCGGGGATGGACCGCTTCCGCCGCTACGACGGCGAGCTGGCGCTGGAGTCGGGCCGCAAGGACAGCGAGTACACGTGGATGGCGCTGCGCCGCACCAGCGTGCGCACGGGCCACGTCAACCCGCAGGCGATGGCCGACGCCTACGCGTTTCACCGTCTGATCCTCGAGGTCGTGCCGTACCACCTGACGGTCAGCCCGCTGGATGTCGATTACCTGGAGCTACTCTTCGGGTTCGACATGGAGTGCAAGAGCGATCACGACCAGGTGGTGTACGAGGCGCTGGTGCACGACACGCCGATGGGCAAGGCGCTGCGGATCAAGGGTGCGAAGATGCTGGACGTGCAGCCGGTGTTCGGGCTGGCGTTGAGCGATCGGGGTGACCTGCAGGCGTACATGGAAGTGAAGACGCGCACCAAGAGTCGGCGCGGTTCGAGCCGGGCGTATCGCAGCGAGCCGATCAGCCTTTTCCTGACCCTGCGCAAGTACGGCCCGATCCACCACATCGAGGACCTGCAGACGCACTTCGAGACGCTCACGCAATACGCAGAGAAGATCGCCAACGAGCGGCTGCTGCCGAACCTCCTGACGCCCGTCGCCCGGCAAATCGCCGCGAGCAATGCGTAAAGCGCATCCCCGCGCAGTGCCTGCGTCGCCTCCGGCGAACATCGCCTGACGGGGTAATCATCGAGTTATGTTGGATTGAGCGTGTGGTCGAGCAACCGATCGGCGAGCAGATTCAGGCCGATGGTCGGATCAGACTGTGGGGCGCCGTTCCGCAAGCCCAGGGGCAGTTTCTTCGCGTCGTACTGCTGCCGGATCGGGAGACGGTGCACAACGCATTCTTTGATCGGGATTACAAGCCATGAAAGTCACCTACTTTCACGACACCGACACGTTGTTCATCGAGCTGAAGCCGATGAAGGCAGCGGAAACGCGCGATCTGGACGAAAACACCGTCCTGGATCTGGATGCCGATGGGAACGTCTGCGCCATTACCATCTAGCACGCGCGGGAGCGGACGAATGTGGCGACGATGTCGTTTGAGCAAGTCGCCGCCTGATCCTTTCACGATGATCCTGACGCAGACACGGGGGTTCGGCGATGGCGGTGAGGATCACGCGTTGGCGGGCTTGAATTCCCGTGAAAGCGGCGGGCATCCAGGTTGGTCGTCGGTCGCGCCAACGAGGCCGGGCGTGAATAGGTCGCCCCCGCGCGATCGCTGGATTCCCGCATGCGGGGGAATGACGGTCGGGCGGGCCGTGAGATGATGCAGTTGCCGCACGCTTGACGGGTAGATGAGCCCGTGCGACGCCACGTCGGGATTCAGGCCAGCGTTCGCGTGGTAATCATGGCTGTCGGCCTATGGTGCGCCGCGGCGTCGCCGGGTACGCTGGTGGTGTGAGCGTCCTGTCTCTGGTGCCCAACTTCCTGTCGAGCGTGCGGCTGGCGCTGGCGGCGGCGTTCCCGTTCCTGCCCGAGTCATGGCGGGCGACGGCGATCGTGCTGTCGGCGCTGACGGACCTCTTCGACGGGTACATCGCCCGCCGGTTCGGGTTCACGAGCTGGCAGGGCGGGCTGCTCGACGGTGCGGCGGACAAGCTGTTCGTGCTGTCGGCGCTGGTGACGTTGACGGTCGGGGGCGAGCTGTCGGTGGGGGCGATGCTGCTGCTGTTGTGCCGCGACGTGACGGTGACGGCGATTTTCGCCTACATCGTGGTGCTGCGTCGCTGGGACGCGATCCGCAATATGCCGTCGCGCGTGCTGGGCAAGGCGGCGACGGCGGGCATCTATGCGTTCCTGCTGACCGAGTCGTTGCAGTGGCACTCGGAGGCGGCGATGCGGGCCACGCCGGTGCTGTACGCGGCGGCGGCGGGCGTGGCGACGGCGGCGGCGATCGACTACCTCGTGGTGTTCGCCCGGGCGCTGCGCACCGATCGGCGACAGAAGCGCGCCGGCGACGCGTGATCGCTCACGTCGATGCGTCGAGCAGCGCCTGCACCCGCTCCCACACGGTCTCGACGGGCACGGTGGCGATGAGCGTCTGATCGTCCTGATCGCGGTACGAGCCTTCGGGGCGGCCGCCCGGCGGCGTCACGACGCGCGGATCGTCCGGGACGTGCGGGTAAGGCCCGACCAGCGCCGGATCGGTGGGGCCGAACACGCTGACCACGGGCGTGGCCAGCCCCCCCGCCAGGTGCAGCGGCGCCGAGTCGTTGCACACCAGCAGCACCGCGCGGGCGAGCAGGGCCATCATCTGCCCGACGCTGGTGCGGGGACATGCGAGGCGATGGGCGTCGCCGGGGGGCAGCTCGCGCAGCAGCGTGTCGATCATCGGCTGCACGTAGCCGCGCTCCGACGGCGTGGCGAGGATCACGACGCGCGGCAATCGCTGCAGTAGCCTTCGCGCGATGTCGGTGTAGTCCTCCAGCGGCCAGCACTTGCACAGCCACGCCGCCGTCGGCGCCACGCAGGCATAGGGCGGGGCCACGTGTTGAGCCGCCCAGGCGGCATCGGCGTCGCTGACGTACAGCCGCAGGTCGCGCTCGACGGCGAGGCCATCGGCCTCGAGCAGGCCCAGCATGCGATCCACCGCGTGCAGCGACGGGGCCACCGCATGGCGATGCGTGTAGCCCAGCCAACCCCCCTCGCGTGCATTGGCGTACCCCACCCGCCGCGGCGCGCCGGTCAGCCAGGTGAAGAGTCCCGAGCGGGCCAGGCCCTGCAGGTCGTACACGGCGTCGTAGCGTCCGTCTCGCAGCGCCCGCCGCAGCGCCAGCCCCTCGCGCGTGCCCGAGGGGGTCCAGCCGAAGCGGCCCAAGCGGTCACGCTTGAACGCGACCACCCCGTCGAGCATCGGATGATGCCGCACCGCGTCGGCAAAGGGCGCGGCGACCAGCCAGTCGATGCGAGCTTCGGGGTACGCCGTGCGCAGCGACACGAGGGCGGGCACGGTGCGGGCCACATCGCCCAGGGCCGAGGGGCGCACGATGAGGATGCGGGGGGATCGGGTGTCGGATGTCGGGTGTGGGGTGTCGGGCATGGGCAGTCAACTTGCGGAAGGCCGCCGAATCCTCAAACTGTGTCGCGGATGTCCAAGTTATAAGTCCCAGACGGGCAACCCGAAACCCGACACCCGAACCCCGACACCCGCGTTTCCATGCCCTACCCCCTGGCCCTGATCAGCGACATCCACGCCAACCTCGACGCCCTGCAGGTCGTCCTGGCGGACATCGACAAGCGCGGCATCGCCAACATCGTGTGCCTGGGCGACATTGTCGGCTACGGGCCTCAGCCGTGCGAGTGCCTGGACCTGGTGATGCAGCGCTGCCAGTGGTCGCTGATGGGCAATCACGACTTTGCCGTGCTTTACGAGCCGACGAGCTTCAACACGTCGGCGGAGCAGGCGGCGTTCTGGACGCGGCGGCAGTTCGAGATCGAGCCCGACGCCGACAAGCGGCGCCAGCGGTGGGAGTTCCTCGGCGGACTGGAGATCAGGCGGCGCGACCACGGCGCGCTGTGGGTCCATGCCTCGCCCCGTCGGCCGATCAACGAATACATCTTCCCCGACGACGTGATCACCGCGCCGACGAAGATGCAGCAGATCTTCGACCGCATCGATCACAAGTGCTTCGTGGGCCACACGCACGTCGTGGGCGTCTTCACCGACGAGCCGGACTTCTATCCCCCGACCGACCTCAACGGCGTGTACCTCTTCCACGAGGACGAACGCTGCATCGTCAACCCCGGCAGCGTCGGCCAGCCCCGCGACCGCGACCCCCGCGCCAGCTACGCCATCCTCTACGACGACCGCGTCGAGTTCGTCCGCGTCGAGTACCCCGTCGATGCCGTCATCGAGAAGGTCAAGACCATTCCCGACCTGCACGATTTCCTTGGCCAAAGGCTGCTGGAAGGACGATGACCCCAAGCCGCATTGCCGTCGTCATCCCCACGAAGCTGCGCGACACGCTGTTGAGTCCCGCCGACCGCGCGCGGCTCGAAGCGCTGGGCGAGGTCCACTGGGCGACGCAGCACGACAGGATCACCACGTCCGAGGCGATCGAGCTGTTGCGGGGCTGCGCCATCGGCATCGGATCGTGGGGCACGCCCTACCCCGATGCGACGCTGCTGGCGGCGTGCCCGCAGCTGAAGCTGTGGATCCATGCGGCGGGCTCGGTCAAGCATTTCTTCGGCCCGCACCTGAACGGGCGCGACCTGACGATCGCCTCCTGCAAGGGCGCGATCGCCGAGGCCGTCGCCGAGTTCACGCTCGCACAGATCATCCTGGGCGTGCGCGGGGCGTTCCTGGATGCGCGGCTCAACCGTGAGGGCAAGCGCGGCGCGGCGCGGCACACCCTGCCCGAGGCGACCGTGGGGATCATCGGCGCGTCGGAGGTCGGCCGCCAGGTGATCGCCCTGTTGCGTCCCATGCGCGCCCGCGTGCTGCTGGCCGACCCGACCGTCGATGCCGCCGCCGCCCAGGCGATGGGCGCGGTCAAGTGCAGCGACGTGATCGAGCTGTGCCGCCGGTCGGATGTCGTGTCGCTGCACACGCCGATGATCGATGCGACGCGTCACCTGATGAACGAGGCGGCGTTCGCGGCGATGCGGGACGGGACGACGTTCATCAACACGTCGCGGGGCGGGTGCGTGGATGAGGCGGCGTTGATCGCCGAGCTGCGCCGTGGCCGCATCTTCGCCTGCCTGGACGTGACCGAGCCCGAGCCCGCCGCCGCCGACAGCCCGCTGCGCAGCCTGCCCAACGTCATGCTCACGTCGCACATTGCCGGCCCGCCGTCGATCGCCATCGGCCGGTACGCGGTCGATGACGTGGCCGCGTGGCTCGCCGGGCGACCGCTGCACAGCGTCATCACCGCCGGCATGCTGGCGACGATCGCCTGACGCGTCGGCGGCGCTACCGGACGGACAGGTCGGGATTGACCAGGGGCGACTCGGCGCCGCCGCCCGCCGGGGCCAGGCCGGCCTCCGCCGCGATGCTGCTCCTGCCCAGCATGGCGTCATCGACCTTGCGCAGCAGATCGACGTAGTCCATCTGCGCGGTCTGGAACTGACGCAGCAGCGGGTTCATGACGACGGCTCGCTGCAGCGACTCGAGCTTGCGCTTGTCCTCGACCTCGATGGGTCGCCCCGAGGCTTCCTTCTCGCCCAGGGACTGCAGGTGCCGGTTGTAGTCGTTGAGCACGCGCTGCGACTCGACGTTGCTCTGCAGGGCCTTGAGCGCCGACTCGAGCTTTTTCGCCGCGTCGTGCTGGGCGATGAGGTCGCCAAGCTTCTCCGCCGCGGTGATGATCTCACTGGTGGTGGGCATGATGAGGTTCCTTGCGTCCGGGACATGGTAGCGACTGGACGGGGCCATTCGACAAGCGGCGGCGAACAATCGACAATCTTCCCATGACCGAACGGTTTCGCCGAAAAATCATTGAGCACCTGGCCGACCCGCGCTATCGCCCGCGGCAGATTCGCGAGCTGGCCGACACGCTGAGCATTGACCAGGCCGAGCTCGAGGCGTTCGAGCAGGCGGTGCGCAAGCTCGTGGACGAAGGCCAGATTCTCCTGGGCCAGGCCGACACGGTGGGTCTGCCGCCGCCGGGTCGGGAGATGGTGGGCACATTCCGGCTCAATCCGCGCGGGTTCGGGTTCCTTGTGCCCGACAGCGCGATGGAGCACGGCGATCTGTTCGTGCCGCAGGGCAACACGGGCGACGCCATGACGGGCGATCGCGTGCGGGCGCGCGTGCTGCACGACCGCCGTCGCGCCGGCGAAGGGCGATCGCCCTACATCGGGCGCGTGGTTCAGATTTTGCAGCGCGCCGACCGCCACTACGTGGGCAACCTGCAGCAGAAGGGCGGCCGGTGGCTCGTGCAGGTCGATGGCCAGGCCCTGCCCGACCCGGTGGTCATCCACGACCCGCACGCCAAGAACGCCAAGGCCGGCGACAAGGTGGTCATCGAGCTGACGCACTACCCCGAGGACGATCGCCTGGCCGAGGGCGTGATCACGGAGGTCCTCGGCGAGCAGGGCCAGCCCGATGTCGAGACGCAGGCGACGATGCGGGCTCACGGCCTGAGCGACGCGTTCCCCGCCAACTGTCTCGACGAGGCGCGCGGCGTGGCCCGGGCGTTCGACGACCAGCGCGTCCCGACCGACCGCCAGGATCTCACCGGCGAGTTCATACTGACCATCGACCCGCCCGACGCCAAGGACTACGACGACGCGATCTCGATCCGACGGCTGTCGGAAGGCGAGGCGGCGTGGGAGCTGGGCGTCCACATCGCGCACGTGGCGCACTTCGTGCAGCCGGGCGGGGCGCTGGACAAGGAAGCGACGCGGCGCGGCAACAGCACCTACCTGCCGCGCAAGGTCGTGCCCATGCTGCCCGAGCTGCTGTCCAACGGCGTGTGCTCGCTGCAGGAAGGCGTCAACCGCTTCTGCCTGTCGGCGTTCATCCGTTACGACGCCAAGGGCCACGTCGTGAGCGAGCGATTTGCCCGCACGGTGATCCGCAGCGCCAAGCGACTGACGTACCTGGAGGCCCAGGCGCTGATCGACGGTGATCTGCGCGAGGCCAAGAAGCACGCCAGGACCGAGCCGAAGTACGGCGGTCCGCTGCTGGAAAAGCTCGGGCAGATGAACGAGCTGTCGCAGATCATCCGCCAGCGCCGGTTCGACCATGGCATGATCGTGCTGGACCTGCCGGAGGTGGAGCTGATTTTCGACGACAGCGGCCGCGTGGTCGATGCCCAGCCGGAGGACGACGCGTACACGCACAAGCTCATCGAGATGTTCATGGTCGAGGCCAACGAGGCGGCGGCCCGACTGTTCGTCAAGCTCAACGTGCCGATGGTGCGGCGGATCCACCCCGACCCGGACGCGCACGACGTGGGCGAGCTGCGCAACTTCGCGCGGGTGGCGGGGTTCAACATCCCGATGCGGCCCAGTCGGCGGGAACTGCAGCAGTTGCTCGACTCGGTGCGGGGCAAGCCGGCCCAGCGCGCCGTCCACATCGCCGTGCTGCGCACGCTCAGCAAGGCCGAGTACGCCCCCCTGCTCATCGGCCACTTCGCCCTCGCCAGCGAGCACTACACCCATTTCACCAGTCCGATCCGCCGCTACCCCGACCTGATCGTGCACCGCGGCCTCGACGCCTACCTCGACGCCGCTCAAGCCCCGCATTTGCATGATGGGGCTAAGCCCCGCGATGCCAATCCGGGGCTTGCCCGCGCCATCCTCGCCGACGCGCGCGTGCCCAACGAGGAGCGCCTCCACGAGATCGCCCGCCACTGCAGCGCGACCGAGCGCAACAGTGAGGCCGCCGAACGCGATCTGCGCACTTACCTCGTGCTCGAACTGCTCGCCGAGCATCTGGGCGACGACTTTGAAGGGACCGTCACCGGCGTCACCGGCGGAGGCATCTTCGTCCAGCTCGACAAGTACCTCGTCGATGGCTTCGTGCGCATCGGCGACCTGCCGTGGCGCGGCGAACGCTGGCGGCTCAATCCCACCACCGGCATGCTCGTCGCCCAGGGCTCGGGCAAGACCATCAGCATCGGCAACACGTTCGTCGTGCGCATCGCCAAGGTGGATCCCGTCATCCGCCGACTGGAACTGGCGATCATCCCCCCGACCACCGGCACGGCCGACGCCGCCCGGCCCCACAAGAAGAAACGCGCCCAGCCCCCCGGCGCCCGCAAGGCGCACCAGCAGTCCATGCGCCTCAAGCGAAAAAAGGGCCCCCGCGGCAAGCGCCGCCGCTGAACCATGGCTCGCCGACCGACAGACGCATACAATCCACGCATTGGGCGGGAACGAAGGAGCCTGGATATGGGTACGTTCGCCACGTTGGAGGCGCTGGAGCAGCGCCAGTTGCTGTCGTCCGCGCCGCTGATCGCCAAGTCACGCCTGGTCAAAGAGGTCGAGCCCAACGACGACAAGGCGCAAGCCACCGCGTTCGCCCTGCACGCGCCCTCCGGCGTCGCCCAGCTCAAGGGACGCTTCAAGAACAACGACGACCGCGACTACTTCACCTTCACCGCCACGCGCTCCGGCCGCATGACGGTCAAAGTGCGCGGCCTCGGCGGCACGTTCGCCAAGTTCGAGATCGAGACCGCCGCCAGCGCCGATGTCTTTGAAACCGAGCCTAACAACGGCGTCAACCAGGGATCGTTCAAGATCCAGAGCGGCGTGACCTACATCATCCGCATCGAGAAGAACAACCCCGGCGACCACCACCGCTACATCACCAAGCTCAAGTTGCGCCAGCGCGACGTGGCCGGCGCGTGACAGCGTGTGACGGCGGAGGGGTCGGTCACGACGCCCGGGCTCGCTGCAGCAGCGCGATCAGCTCGTTGACGCGATCCTTGATGTCACTGAGGTTGTGCTGCTCGGCTTCGAGCGCCAGGAGGGCGAGCTTGGCCGACTCGCTGATGGGCTCGAATCCGTAGCCCCCGCCGGAGCCTTTGAGCCGGCGGCACAAACGCAACATGCCGGCCTGATCGTGGCCCTTGAGCGCCTCGCCCAACTGGCTCGCCGAGTCGTTGAGCGTGCCGACGAACTCCTCCAGCAACGGGCGCATCAGGGGATCGACGGTCATCGAGGGATAGAGCGCCTCGGGCTGCGCCTCAGCGGCGTGGGGCGGCTTCTTCGCCAATGCGTCGATCGCCTCCTGCAGCGCCAGGTGGGTGAAGGGCATCTCCAGGAACGCCTCGGCGCCGGCCTTCATCGCCTCGCCGCGCTGCCGATCGTGGCCATCGGCGCTGACCGCCATGATGTGGCCCTTGAATCCCGCCGCCGTCAGCTTGCGAATCAGCCGGTCGCCTTTGCCCACGTCGGCGAGCATGTCGATCACCACCAGGTCGAAGCCGCGCTCGTGTGTCCATCGCTCCACGTCCTGCGGCTCGACCTCGGCGGCCTCGAAACCCAACTGGTGCAGCCACAGCTTCACCAGCCGCCGCACCGCCATGTCGTCGATCACCAGCATCGCCTGGCGCACCGCGTCGCTGGGCGTCCTGGCGTCGGTCGGCGTCAGTCGGCGGCTGATCTCCAGATCGATCCGCTGCTGTTGCTCGGCGGTGAGATCAATGAAGGCGGTGAGGTCGATGTCCTCTTTGAACGCCACGGAAACCTCGTGGAGCAAGCCCGACAGATGGCGACAGCCGACGACCTTGCCGGTGACGTTGACCCACTTGCCGTCGCGGGTGGGCATCATGACGGTGCAGGGGCTGTCCACGTAGATGAACTGGCCGTGGATGAAGGCGATGCCGCGGCGGCTGAGGTTGCGCGGGGCCACGCTGTAGGCGGCCACGTGCCGGTTAGGGTGGGTGATGGTGACCACCAGTTGCCCCACGTTGAACTCGACGCGCAGGCTGCGTCGGTCCATCTGGGCGGGGACTGTCTTGCTGTTCTGATTGATCTCGGACACCAGGCGCCGCTTGTCCCGGGCACTGAGGTGGATCGTCTCGATCGGGTTGATGCGGCGGGCGCTCATTTCTCTGGAAGGGGCCATCACTGAACCTTGGAATCCCCCGCCATTCATCGGCGGTGCGGCGGGGCGACTTTCCACGCGTGCGGCGGCGGCGCGGGAAATTGCTGACTGGCGTCGCCGGCGACCGATAACATGGGCGTGGGGCCGGTCCCTCTTCGAGGGCATCGGTGCGCGCGGACGCATGGCCATGAACCTGGAGCAACTCACGCACGATCTGGTCTTGTCGCATCGCGGTGGGCCGATGCCGCGCGACGTGACGGTGACGGACGTGACCGACGATTCACGACGCACGGCGCCGGGCGCGCTGTTCATCGTGCGGGCGGGGGGCGAGGCGTATCTCGACGACGCGCTGGCGAAGGGGCCGGCGGCGATCCTCGCGCCGCCGCAGGCGACGCCGCGCGGCGACGTGTGCTGGCTGACGTGCGACGCCCCCGCCGCCGCCGATCAGGCCCTGGCCGGCGCCATCGCCCACCGCTTCTTCGGCGAGCCCTCCCGGCAACTGCAACTCGTCGGCATCACCGGCACCAAGGGCAAGACCACCACCGCCATCCTCGTCCAGCACCTGCTGGCGACGGCGGGGGTCAAGTGCGGCCTCATCGGCACCATCTTCATCGACGACGGGCAGGCCCGGCGCACCGCCGAACTCACCACGCCCGGCGCGATCGAGTTCAACCGGCTGCTGCGGGCCATGGTCGATCACGGCTGCCGCGCCGCCGTCGCCGAGGTGTCCAGCCACGCCCTGCACCAGAAGCGCGTCGCCGCTCTGCGCTTCGCCGTGGGCGTGTTCACCAACCTCACCGGCGATCACCTGGACTACCACCGGACCATGGACGCCTACGCCGACGCGAAGGCGATGCTGCTCGAACAGTTGCCCGCCGGCGCGTGGGCGGTGCTCAACGCCGACGACGTGTACGCCCAGCGGATGGCCGACGCGGTGCCGGCGCAAGCGCGTGCGGTGTGGACAGCGGTCGCAGCCCCGCATTTGCATGACGGGGCTACGTCGAAGCCCCGTCATGCAAATGCGGGGCTTCTGGCGTGCGCCACGCCCATCACGCTCGCCGCCGACCACACCGTCGCGCGATACGACGGGCCGTGGGGCAGCTTCGAGCTGCAGTTGCCCCTCGTCGGCGAGCACAACGTCGCCAACGCGCTGCAGGCGATCGCCGCGGCCAACTGCGTCACAGCCATGGCGCGCACGCTGCGCGACGCGATGCGGAACTGCCCGACCGTCCCTGGCCGGCTCGAACCGGTGGGAGCGGGGGAGCGGGTGTCGGGTGTCGGGTCTCGGGTCTCGGAAGAAGGCCAAGAGCCCCCCTCTTCCTCGGGCCAGACCCCAGACCCCAGACCCCAGACCCCCCTCCCCACCGTCCTCGTCGATTATGCCCACACGCACGATTCGCTGGAGAAGACGCTGCTGGCGCTGCGGCCGGTGACGCGGGGCAGGCTCATCGCCCTGTTCGGCTGCGGCGGGGACCGGGACAAGACCAAGCGGCCGAAGATGGCGGCCGTGGCGTGCAAGCTCGCCGATCGCGTGGTCATCACCAGCGACAATCCGCGCACCGAGGATCCGCAGGCGATCATCGCCGACATCGTCAAAGGCGTTCCGCAGGAGGCGATGGACAAGGTCACGATCGAGCCCGATCGCGCCGCGGCGATCCGCGTTGCAGTGAGCCTCGCCGAGCCGGGCGACACCGTGCTGCTGGCGGGCAAGGGGCACGAGGACTATCAGATCATCGGCAAGACCAAGCGGCACTTCGACGACCGCGAGCAGGCCGCCGAGGCGCTGCGGGTGTATCGCCAGCCCGCAGGGTCGCCGTCATGAGCGACTTCTGGACGCCACGCGCGATCGCCGCCACGCTGGGTGGACAGTGGTTGGGGCCGGTCCCCGACACGGCGCTGCGCGGCGTGAGCATCGACAGCCGCGCGATCCATCCGGGGGAGGTCTTTATCGCCATCAAGGGAGATCGGTTCGACGGTCACGACTTCCTCGCCGCCGCCTTCGATCGCGGCGCCGCCTTCGCCATCGCCGCTTCTTCTCGACGCCCGACGCCCGACGCCCGACACCCGATGCTGCTGGTCCCCGACACGCTCGTCGCCCTGCAGCAGTTGGCGTCGGCGTATCGTGACGAACTGGCCCGGCAGGGCTGCAAGGTCATCGCCGTCGCCGGGTCCAACGGCAAAACCACCACCCGGCATATGATCCACCACGTGTTGACGCATGCAGAGCTGCGCGGCACGCAATCGCCCAAGAGCTTCAACAACCACATTGGTGTGCCGCTGACGCTGCTGGGGGCGCGGGTATCGGGTATCGGGTATCGGGTATCGGGTGAAGGCAAAGACAGGGCAACTTCTGACCATACCCCATACCCCATACCCCATACCCCTCCGCCCGACGACTTCGTCGTCGTCGAAGTCGGCACGAACCACCCCGGCGAGATCGCGGCGCTGGGCGCGATCGTCCGCCCCGACATCGCGGTGATCACGAGCATCGGCGCCGAGCACCTGGAGTTCTTCGGCGACCTGGCGGGCGTGGCGCGGGAGGAGGCGAGCCTGCTGGCGTGCGTGCAGCCCGAGGGCGTGGCCATCGTGCCGCACGATGCGCCGTGGCCCGACGAGTTTGAATTCCCGCTGCCCGTGGGCGTGGCGCTGGTCGAGTTCGCTGAGGACGACCCCGTGGCGGCGACGGTTGCGCTGCCCGGCCGGCACAACCGCGCCAACGCCGCGGCCACTGCAGCGGTGGCGCGCTGTCTCGATGTGAGCGATTCGAGCATCGGCGCGGCGCTGGCGTGCGCCTCGGCCGTGGACGGCCGGTCGCAGATCATCGAGCTGGGCCAGGGCGTGACGCTCCTCAACGACAGCTACAACGCCAATCCCGACTCGATGCGCGCCGCCCTCGATGTGCTGGGCGCCTTCGGTCGCAGGCGCGTGGCGATCCTCGGCGACATGCTCGAGCTGGGCCACGCCTCCGCCGACAGTCACCGCGCGATCGTCGATCTGGCGCGCCGGTCGGCCGACGAAGTCGTGCTCATCGGCGAACGGTTTGGCGGCCCGGCGTGGTCCGTCGACCTGTCGCAGCGCATCGCGGCGATGATCGAGCCCGGCGACGTCGTGCTGCTCAAGGCCTCGCGCGGGATGCGGCTCGAACGGCTGATCCCCGCCATCGAGGCGCGGTTCCCGACATGACGGCCTCGCTCGCCCCATAGCCGGGGACGCGTAGCGTCCCGGCTAGGGCGCAGAAGGGCACGACTTGACTTAGAATCCCCGCAGGTCACGGATGATCTACAACCTCATCGAGCTTCTGGCGCCCTGGCTCAAGCGGCACGGCTGGTACGGACCGTTCAACGTGTTCACGTACCCCGAGTTCCGCGCCGTGCTGGCCGTCGTCCTCGCCTTCGCCCTCGTCCTGCTCTTCGGCAAGCCGGTCATCCGCTGGCTGCTCAAGCAGAAGGTCGGCGACAACCCCGAGTTCTACAACAAGACCCTCAACGACCTGATGCGCAACAAGGCCAACACGCCCACGATGGGCGGCCTGCTCATCAACGGCTCGATCCTCGTCACCACCCTCATGCTCGCCAACCTCCAGAGCTTCTACATCGCCATGGCGGTCGTCTGCCTGGTGTGGCTGGCGATCGTGGGCGGGTTCGACGACTGGCTCAAGCTCACTGCAGCGCGGCGCAAGCCCGGCTCGCGCGAGGGGCTTTACACCTGGGAAAAACTCCTGCTGCAGATCGGACTCGCCCTGCTGCTGGGCATCTTCGCCTACCACCACGGCCAGTCCAAGTTCACCATCGACGTGGACGAGTACCGCCGCATGACCCGGGCCCTGGTCCTGCCGCTGACCAAGGCGTGGGAGTTCAGCCTCGACAAGGGCACGTTCGTCCCCGCCGACCACCTCATCGAGCTGGGCCAGTGGTCGTTCGTCGCCATCGCCATCATCGTGATTGTCGGCTCGTCCAACGCCGTCAACCTCACCGACGGGATGGACGGGCTGGCCAGCGGGGTCATGTCCATCGTCGCCTTCAGCTTCATGCTCCTGGCGCTGATCGCCGGCTACCGCCACCCCGGCACCGACTTCATCCTCGCCAAGTACCTGCTCATCCCCTACGTGCCCTTATCCAACGAGCTGGCCATCGTCGCCGGGGCCATGACCGGGGCCTGCCTGGGCTTCCTCTGGTACAACTGCAACCCGGCCCAGGTGTTTATGGGCGACACCGGATCGCTGGCCCTGGGCGGACTCATCGGCTTCATCGCCGTGGTCGTGCGGCAGGAGTTCCTCCTGCTCATCGTCGGCGGCATCTTCGTCCTCGAAGCGGTCAGCGTCATCCTGCAGGTCGGCTACTTCAAGGCCACCGGCGGCAAACGCATCTTCCGCTGCGCCCCGATCCACCACCACTTCCACCTCGGCGGGTGGACCGAGCAGCAGGTCGTCGTCCGCTTCTGGCTCGTCACCGCCGTCCTCGCCGCCGCGGCGCTGGCGACGATCAAGCTGAGGTGACGAGTCGGTGGCAAGTGGCAGGATCGTCCTGAACCTCCAACACTCACCAAACACTCCCCGGCTGACCGATGGTAATAGAGCTATGGGCGCGAGTGATTCCTGGACGACGCACACTATTGACGCCTCCGATAACGCTGAGGATCTCACGCGGCGCGAGTGGCTGTTGACCAACGGCACGGGGGCGTACGCGGCGGGCACGGTAGCCGGGGTGAACACGCGACGGTATCACGCGCTGCTGGTGGCGTGCGAGCATCCGCCGGTCGGACGCATCGTGGCGCTGACGCAGATGCTCGAGCAGGTCATCCTCGGCGCACGGGTGCTGGAGTTTTCGGCCAACCACTTTCCCGATGGCACCTTCGCGCCCAAGGGGCACACGCTGCTGAAGCAGTTCCGGCGCGGCTCATGCGTGTCGTGGCGCTACGAAGATGCGGGCGTGACCTTCGAGCGCGAGCTGCACCTGCACTGGAAGCAGCAGGCCGCGACGCTGCTGTATCGCATCCGCACGCCGGGCCCGGCGATTGTCAAGCTGTCGCCGATGATGACGCTGCGCGATTTTCACGGCATCTGCAGGCAGGCGGGCCACTATGACGTGCGACCCAACGGGGACACGCTGACCGTGATCCACGACGGGCACGCGATCGCCATCCGCTGCAAAGGGACGCTGGTCAAGCAGACCGGCGACTGGTGGCGCAACCTGCATTATCCGTGCGATGCCGAGCGCGGGCAGGAGGACCGGGAGGACGCGTTCGTGCCGGGCGTCTTCGAGGCGGCGATGGTGGGCGAGGCGACGTTCGAGCTGACGGTGGCCCTGGGCGAGCGTGCGGTGGAGCCGGTCGCCGACGACGGCGCGCGTCAGGCGCACCTGTCGGGTCGCGGCCGACCCGGCGACGCCACCGAACGCGCGCTGCGCATCGCCGCGGACGACTTCGTCGTGGGGCGCACGATCAAGGGCAAGCCGCTCTCGACGATCATGGCGGGGTATCCGTGGTTCAGCGACTGGGGGCGGGACACGTTCATCGCGCTGCCGGGCCTGCTGCTGACGACGCAGCGTTACGACGAGGCCCGCGCGGTGCTGGCGGCGTTTGCCGAGGCGATCCGCGGCGGGCTGGTGCCCAACCGCTTCGACGACTACGACGACGCCGCGGCCCACTACAACACGGTGGACGCCAGCCTGTGGTACATCCACGCGGCGATCGAGTACGTCAACACCAGCGGCGACTACAAGGCGTGGGACTCGTGGCTGGGCGCGGCGTGCAAGCAGGTGATCGACGCCTACCTGCGCGGGACGGAGTACGGCATCCGCTGCGGCGGCGACGGGCTGATCGCGGCGGGCGGACCCGACACGCAACTGACGTGGATGGACGCGGCCTGCGGGGCCCCGGGAAGCGCGGAGCGCGTCGTGTTCACGCCGCGACACGGCAAGGCGGTGGAGATCAACGCCCTGTGGCACTCGGCGCTGGTGGGCATGGCCGAGCGCTTCGCCGACTCCGACAGGGCCACTGCAGCGCACTACGAGAAGCTGGCGGGCCGGGTCCGACGCGCCTTCGTCAAGGTCTTCTGGGACCCGCGCAACCACCTCATCGACCACGTGTGGACCGACGACCAGGGCGTGGCCCACCCCGACGACTCGATCCGGCCCAACCAGATCTTCGCCGCCAGCCTCACCCGGTCGCCCCTGCCCCTGGCCAAGCAGAAGCTGGTGGTGGCCTGCGTCCGCACGCACCTGCTCACGCCCTACGGCCTGCGCACCCTGCCCGAGCACGACCCGCACTACCACCCCGCCTACACCGGCCCGCAGATGCAGCGCGACGCGGCCTACCACCAGGGCACGGTCTGGCCCTGGCTGATCGGCCCGTACGCCGAGGCGGTGCTCCGCGTCGGCAGGTTCAGCGACGCCGCCAGAGCCGAGGCCCGGGCCGCGATCCAGCCCCTGCTGGACCTGATGATGGGCTCGGCCCACAGCCCCTTCCCGGGGGTGGGTCAACTGCACGAGATTCATGAGGCCAGCCCGCCGCACCGCCCGGTGGGATGCTTCGCCCAGGCGTGGAGCGTGGCCGAGATCGTGCGCGTCTTGGCGTTGATCGGCCAGTGATTAAACTGTCGGGGGATGACCCGGCTCATCGCATCTCGACTGCTGCAACTGCCGCTGATCCTGGGCGTCATCTTTCTGGTCACGTTCGTGCTGGTGTGGTGGATCCCGGGCAATCCGCTGGAGCGGCCCGAGGGCCAGCGCCCCCCGCCGGAGGTCGAGCATGCGATGCGCAAGCAGTTCAACCTCGACAGCCCGTGGTCGTTTCTGCGCAGTTACACGCTGGGGCTGACCCGCGGCGACCTGGGCCCGAGCCTCAAGTACCCGGACCAGCGGGTCAACGACATCATCGTGTCGGGCCTGCCGGTGAGCGCGACGATCGGGCTGGCGGCGCTGCTGGTGGCGTTGCACATCGGCCTGGCGGCGGGCATCGTCGGGGCGCTGCGCCCGGGCAGCGGGTGGGACATGGCGTCGCTGGGCGTGGCGCTGCTGGGCGTGAGCCTGCCGACGTTCGTGACGGGGTCGCTGCTGTTGATGCTCTTCGCGGTGGTGCTGCAGTGGGCTCCCGTGGGCGGCTGGGGCACGCCGCGACACCTGGTGCTGCCGGCGATCGCGCTGGGGCTGATGCCGGCGGCCTACATCGCGCGCCTGGTGCGACTGGGCCTGGCCGACGTGATGAGCAGCGACTTCATCCGCACCGCCCGCGCCAAGGGCCTGCCCATGCGCAACGTGGTGTTCAATCACGCCCTGAAGGTCGCCTTCCTGCCGGTGCTCAGCTTTCTGGGCCCCGCCGCCGCCGCCACGCTCACCGGATCGTTCGTGGTCGAGCAGGTGTTCAACATACCCGGCATTGGCGAGCATTTCGTCAATGCCGTGCTCAACAAGGATCAGACGCTGATCCTGGGCGTGGTGCTGGTGTATTCGACGATGCTGGTGCTGTTCAACCTGGGGGTGGACGTGGCGTACGCGTGGGTGGACCCGCGCATCGAGCTGTGACGGGAAGAGTGGTCTGGGTGTCTTTGTGGGCTGGGTTTCTGGTACAAGACACCCAGACACCTCTCGCTTGATTAAAAGACTGACTTGACCTATATTTGTCGCGGGGAAGGCGAACTCGGATCAGGCCGGTCCCCCATCGGCCTGCGATCGGAACCTCCCCGCACAGGAGCGGCCCATGACCTCACCCTCGGCCCGTCCGCGCATCCTCATCGGCAAGCCCGGCCTCGACGGCCACGACCGGGGCGCCAAGTACGTCGCCCACGTCCTCCGCGACGCCGGGTACGAGGTCATCTACACCGGCATCCGTCGCACGCCCGAGCAGATCGTGGACGCGGCGATTCAGGAGGACGTGGCCGCCATCGGCCTGTCGGTCCTGTCGGGGGCGCACAACCTGCTGTTTCAGCGCGTGATCGACCTGCTCAAGGAGAAGGGGGCCGGCGACATCGTGGTGTTCGGTGGCGGGACGATCCCGCCGCAGGACATTCCGCACCTGCAATCGATCGGCGTCGCCGCCGTGTTCACCCCCGGCGCCAGCGCCAAAGAGTTCCTGGGCACGATTGAAAAACTTCTGACCCAACAGGCCCATGCCTGAAGACCTGAGCCAACTTGTCGCTCAGGCCGCCGATCCCGATCGGGGCGCCACGGTTGCCCGCACGCGCGCCGCGGCGCGACTCATGTCGCTGCTGGAGAATCAGCCCCACCGCCTGCCCGAGCTCTTCAAGGCCATGGCCGACCGGCGCCTCGCCGCCCCGCCGCGGCTGATCCTGGGCGTCACCGGCGCGCCGGGCAGCGGCAAGAGCACGCTCACCGATGCGCTGGTCGCCGAGTTCCGCAGCCGCCATCCCGACCGGCGCATCGGCGTCATTGCAGTGGACCCCTCCTCGCCCTTCACCGGCGGGGCCGTGCTGGGCGACCGCGTCCGCATGATGCGCCACGCCACCGATCCGATGGTGTTCGTCCGCTCGCTGGCGACGCGCGGGCACCTGGGCGGGCTGACCCTGGGCGTCAAGGCGGTGGCCCGCGTCATGGGGCTCATCGGGTGCGACACGATCATCATCGAGACGGTGGGGGTGGGCCAGAGCGAGATCGAGGTGACCAAGGTCGCCGACCACGTGCTGGTGATCCTCGCGCCGGGCCAGGGCGACGGCATCCAGATGCTCAAGGCCGGGCTGATGGAGATCGGCGACGCCTTTGCGATCAACAAGGCCGATCGTCCCGGCGCCGAGTCGCTGTACGCTCAACTGCTGGCGGCGTTGCGGTTGACCGGCCGGTCGATCGCGCTGGCCAGCGCCGGCGAGATCGACCTGCAGCAGGACCGCAAGCCCGGTCACGAGCCGGCGCACGACATGCCGCTATCCGATCATCGCGGCCGTGGGCCGGTGGACGTGTTTCTGGTCAGCGCCGTGGACAAGACCGGCGTGCAGACGTTGTGGGAGCGAATCGACGACATGGCGTCGCAGCGCGGCGAGCCATGGCGACAGCAGCGTCAGCAGCGCGTCGCCGACGAGGTGCGCGACGCGATACTGGAAGAGGCCCGCCGCCGCATCGACGCGCACCTCAGCGGCAACGGACAGTTCGCGTCCAAGGTCGATCGCATCGTGCGCGGCGAAGCGACCGTCGGCGAACTGGCCCAGGAACTGATCGACCGGACCGCCCAGGAGACCTGATCATGCCCGCCCCCGAAACCACCGAAGCCAACCTCATCGACGCCTATGCCGACATCGACACCGCCAAAGCCAAGTGGGACGCAGGCATGGTCGCCAAGACGCTGGCGAAGTTCCCCGAGCAACAGAAGCAGTTTGTCACCGGGTCGGGTCGGCCGGTCGAACGTCTCTACGCGCCGGGTCCCGGAAGTGTCGAGGAATACAACGAAAAGCTCGGTTTTCCCGGGCAATACCCGTTCACGCGCGGCGTGCAGCCGACGATGTATCGCGGGCGCTTCTGGACCATGCGGCAGTACGCCGGGTTCAGCACCGCCGACGAGAGCAACAAGCGCTACAAGTACCTGCTGTCGCAGGGCTCGACGGGCCTGAGCGTCGCGTTCGATCTGCCCACGCAGATCGGCTACGACAGCGACGATGCCGTCGCCGCGGGCGAGATCGGCAAGGTGGGCGTCGCCATCGACACCCTCGCCGACATGGAAATCCTGTTCGACGGCATCCCGCTGGACAAGGTCTCCACCTCGATGACGATCAACTCGACCGCTGCAGTGCTCCTGGCGATGTACATCGCCGTGGGCGAAAAGCAGGGCGTGTCGCCCGACAAGCTCAACGGCACGATCCAGAACGATCTGCTCAAGGAATACATCGCCCGCGGGACGTACCGCTTCCCGCCCAAGCCGTCGCTGCGGATCATCAGCAACATCTTCGACTACTGCACGAAGAGCGTGCCGTCGTGGAACACGATCAGCATCAGCGGGTACCACATCCGCGAGGCGGGCTCGACCGCCGGGCAGGAGATCGGGTTCACCCTCGCCGACGCGATCTGCTACGTGCAGACGGCGATCGACGCGGGCCTGAAGGTCGATGAGTTCGCCCCGCGGCTGGCGTTCTTCTTCGCCTGCCACAACGACCTGCTGGAGGAGGTCGCCAAGTTCCGCGCTGCTCGCCGGCTGTACGCGAAGATCATGAAGGACCGCTTCGGCGCCAAGGACGCCAAGAGCCAGATGCTGCGGTTCCACACGCAGACCGGCGGCGTGACGCTCACGGCCCAGCAGGTGGACAACAACATTGTTCGCGTCGCGGTGCAGACCCTCGCCGCGGTGCTCGGGGGCACGCAGTCGCTGCACACCAACAGCAAGGACGAGGCCCTGGCCCTGCCCACCGAGGACAGCGTCCGCACCGCGCTGCGCACGCAACAGATCGTCGCCTGCGAGAGCGGCGTCACCAACACCATCGACCCGCTCGCCGGCAGCTATTACGTCGAAAAGCTCACCGACGACCTCGAAGCCGAAGCGATGCGCTACATCGAGAAGATCGATCAGCTCGGCGGCATGGTCGCGGCGATCGAGCAGGGCTATGTGCAACGCCAGATCGAGCAGTCGGCGTACGAGTACGGCCAGTCGATCGAGCGCGGCGAGCGGATCATCGTCGGGGTCAACAAGTTCCAGACGCAGGAGCAGGCCAACTGCGAGATCTTCGTCGTGCCCGAGGAAACGGCGCGGAAGCAGGTCGATCGCCTGCACCAGGTCAAGCGCCGGCGCGACAACGGCAAGGTGGCGGGTTGCCTCGCCGCGATCGAGCACGGCGCCCGGGGCGATGCGAACCTGATGCCGCTGATCCTCGACGCCGTGCGGGCCTACGCGAGTATCGGCGAGATCTGCAAGGCGTTACAGAACGTGTTCGGCGAATACACGGAGACGTTCAATTGACAATTAGCCCCCCGTCAATGACGGGGGGCTAAATGGAGATACGCGATGTCCATCCAAGCCAAAGCCATCAACCACATCGGGATTGCCGTGCCGTCGATCGCCGAGCAGCGCGACTTTTACGAGAAGACGCTGGGCGCCACGTTCGAGGGCATCGAGGAGGTGCCCACGCAGAAGGTGCGCGTCGGATTTTTCTCGCTCGCCGGCGTTCGCCTGGAGCTGCTCGAGCCCACCGCCCCGGACTCGACGATCGCGCAGTTCATCGAGAAGAGCGGCGGCCGCGGCGGGCTGCACCACGTGGCGTACACGGTGGACGGCATCCAGCAGCGGCTCGATGCGCTCAAGGCCGGCGGCGTCAAGCTCATCCACGAGACGCCCCAGCCCGGCGCGCACCACACCAAGATCGCGTTCCTGCACCCGAAAAGCTCGCACGGCGTGCTCACCGAACTGTGCGAGCCCAGCCACTGAAAGCAGCACCCATGGCAGAACCCGCCACACGTAAACAGATGACGATGGCCGACCGCATCGCCGAGCTTCGCAAGAAGCGCGCCCAGTTGATGCTCGGCGGCGGCAAGGACCGCATCGAGGCCCAGCACAAGCGCGGCAAGCTCTCGGCACGCGAGCGCGTCGCCCTCCTCGCTGACGAAGGCTCCTTCCAGGAGATGTACCTCTACGCCCAGCACCGCTGCACCTTCTTCGGCATGGAGGGCAAGGAAATGCCCGCCGACGGCGTCGTCACCGGCGCCGCCGCCGTGGACGGTCGGCTCGTCCACCTCGCGTCGCAGGACTTCACCGTCGCCGGCGGCGCCGCCGGCGAGGTCCACTGCGACAAGATCGTCGAGATGATGAAGGCCAGCCTCAAGACCGGCAGCCCCTTCATCTTCATCAACGACTCCGGCGGCGCACGCATCCAGGAAGGCATCGACAGCCTCGCCGCCTACGGCCGCATCTTCTATCACAACGTCCTGCTCTCGGGCGTCGTCCCCCAGATCAGCGTCATCTGCGGACCCTGCGCCGGCGGCGCCGCCTACAGCCCCGCACTCACCGACTTCATCATCCAGACCCGCGGCGCCCAGATGTTCATCACCGGGCCTTCCGTCATCAAGCAGGTCACCGGCGAGGACATCAGCCCCGAGCAGCTCGGCGGGCCCGAGGCCCAGATGAACTACTCGGGCGTCGTCCACTTCATCGCCGACAACGACCAGGACGCCCTGCGCATCTGCAAGCAGCTCCTGTCCTATCTGCCCGAGAACAACATGGCCGACGCCCCGGTGCTGGCCCACGACGAGCACGTCACCGAGGACGAGGCGCTCAACGTCATCATCCCCGACAACGCCCGCGCCCCCTACGACATGCACGACGTGATCCATCGCATCGTCGATGCGACGGCCGAGGGTCAGCCCGACTTCCTCGAGGTGCAGGCGATGTTCGCCCAGAACCTGATCGTCGGGTTCGGGCGGATCATGGGCCGCAGCGTCGGGTTCATCGCCAACAACCCGGCCCACAAGGCGGGGGTGCTGGACATCGACTCCAGCGACAAGGCCTCGCGTTTCATCCGGTTCTGCAACGCTTTCAACATCCCGCTGCTGACGCTGGTGGACGTGCCGGGCTTCATGCCGGGGGTACAGCAGGAGTACGGCGGGATCATCCGACATGGCGCGAAGATGCTCTTCGTGTATTCTTCTGCGACTGTGCCCAAGATCAGCGTCATCCTGAGGAAGGCTTACGGGGGTGCGTACCTGGCGATGTGCGGCAAGGACCTGGGCGCCGACCGGGTGGCGGCGTGGCCGACGGCGGAGATCGCCGTGATGGGCGCCGAGGGCGCGGCGGGGATCGTCTTCCGCAAGGAGATCGACGAGGCCGCCGACCCGCAGGCCAAGCGCGAGGAGCTGATCGAGAAGTATCGCTCGACGTTCAGCACGCCCTATGTCGCCGGGTCGCGTCGGATGGTGGACGACATCATCGAGCCGTCGCAGACGCGACGCTACGTGGCGATGGCGCTGGAAACCCTGCAGGGCAAGCGCGAGCTGCGCCCCGACAAGAAGCACGGCCTGATCCCGATGTAAGCCTCGCAAGCCGCCCCTGGAAGCAGCCCCCGATCCTCACCCGAATCCAAGAGCACGCCATGACGACGATCGACGCACTGTGGACTCTGGGCTTCACCTGGACCGAGATGGGCCAGGACCTGGAAGAGGGCTTGGGCCTGATGGTCGTGGGCATGTCGATCGTGTTCATCGCGCTGGTGATCATCGGGCTGATGATCAAGGTGACGACGTGGCTGCTGCGCCAGCCGGTCGAGGCGGAGGCGGAGGCGGCGGAAACGCCCGAGGCGGCGTTACCCGCGGCTGAGGTGGAGACGGGGATGGGACCGGAGTTGATCGCGGTGTTGACGGCGGCGGCGACGGCCGCGCTGAACCGGCCGGTGCGGGTTCATCGCGTACGCCACCTGTCGCCCCAGGATATTCAAGGGTGGGTTTATTCGGCCCGTGCCGGCGCGCACCGTCAGCCGGCGTATCGCAAAGGACGCACATGAAGCTGCTGATCACCGTCGAAGGCAAGAGCTACGAAGTCGAAGTGCAGGTGCTCGATGACGCGGGCGCCCCCGCGCCGGTCGCTGCGCCGCGCGGCAACACCGCCGCCGTCGCCGCCGCCGCGCCCTCCGCCCCGGCCCCGTCACGCCCCGCCGCGGCGCCCGCGCCGGCGGCAACGGGCGGAGGCAAAATCCTCAAAGCCCCCATCGTCGGCACCGTCGTCAAAGTGCTGGTCAAGCCCGGCGACACCGTCACGAAGAGCCAGCCCGTGCTGGTGATGGAGGCGATGAAGATGGAGACCAACGTGGCCGCGGTCGATGCCGCAATCGTCAAGGCCGTCAAGGTCGCCCCCGGCCAGGCCGTCAAGGCCGGCGACGTGCTCGTCGAGTTTGAGTGACTGCGTCCCCCCTCTCCCTGCGGGAGAGGGCCGGGGTGAGGGAGCCCACGACGATCGCGAACGTCCGTGATGGTCCCAGGCCCCCTCACCCGGCTCGAAGACTCGCCACCCTCTCCCAAGGGGAGAGGAAGAAAAAAAACATGACCGACATCTTCATCAACTACCTCTACGACAGCGGCTTCGTCCAGTTCCACTGGACCAACGGCATCATGCTGCTGATCGGATGCCTGTTCATCTTCCTGGCGGTGAAAAAAGGCTTCGAGCCGCTGCTGCTGATCCCCATCGGGTTTGGCATCCTCATCGGCAACATCCCCTACGACGTGACCAAGCTCTTCGTGGGCGTGTACGACGGCCCGGTGAGCGAGCACGACCTGCACTACTACGAGATCGAGATCGACAAGGTCGAGTTGTGGCGGAAGAAAGGCCAGTTCCTCACCTTCGAGGAGGCGAAGAAGGAGCTGGGCTTCAAGGAGATGGACTACGACAACATGCGCACGCTGCTGTCGCGCGCCCGGCGGATCGACCTGGCCAAGGCCCAGGAGATCGAGGGCCGATCGCAGGCGCGGGCGCGGCTGGACGAAGGCCGCGCGATCATCGTCAACTCGCACAGCGCCATGACGATGAGCGTGCCCGCCGACTTGCCCCGTCCGACGCTGCTGGAGTTCCGCCAGGGGCGCATGGCGTTTGTCGATCGCGACACGCCCGACGGCGAGGCGGTCAAGTGGGGCGAAGTGTGGAGCGTCGAGAAGCAGGACCCGTGGAACGCCGGCGTGTTTTGGATGCTCTTCCGCGGCATCGAGTGGGGCATCTTCCCGCCGCTGATCTTCCTGGGCATCGGGGCGCTGACGGACTTCGGCCCGCTGCTGTCGCAGCCACGCACCATCCTGCTGGGCGCCGCGGCGCAACTGGGCATCTTCGGCGCCTTGGGCCTGGCCCTGCTGCTGGGCTTCACCGGCAGGGAAGCGGCCAGCATCGGCATCATCGGCGGCGCCGACGGCCCCACCGCCATCTTCGTATGCACCAAGCTCGCTCCCGATCTGCTCGGCGCCGTGGCCCTGTCGGCCTACAGCTACATGGCCATGGTCCCCCTCATCCAGCCGCCCATCATGCGACTGCTCACGACCAAGAAGGAACGCCTCATCCGCATGGAGCAGCCGCACAACGTCCCCCAGTCGGTGCGCATCATCTTCCCCGTCGTCGGCTTCCTGCTCACCGCCTTCATCGCCAGCGGCGCCCTGCCCCTGCTGGGCATGCTTTTCTTCGGCAACCTCCTCCGCGAAAGCGGCGCCACCGAGCGACTGGCCCGCACCGCCAGCACCGCCTTCATCGACATCGTCACCATCCTGCTGGGCGTGTGCGTCGGCGCCAAGACCAACGCCGCCACATTCCTGACCAAGGAAACGATCTTCATCTTCGTCCTGGGCATCGTGGCGTTCAGCGTCTCGACCGCCGGCGGCGTGCTCTTCGGCAAGCTCATGTGCTGGATGTCGGGCGGCAAGGTCAATCCGCTGATCGGGTCGGCGGGCGTCAGTGCCGTGCCCATGGCCGCGCGCGTCACGCAGCGCGTCGCCCACGAAGAGGACCCGCACAACTTCCTGCTCATGCACGCGATGGGCCCCAACGTCGCGGGCGTCATCGGCTCGGCCGTCGCCGCCGGTGTCCTGCTGAGCTACTACACCGGATGAAAGAGAGCGTGTCGGGTTTCGGGTTTCGGGTAAAGACGAAACCGACACGCGACACCCGACACCCGATGCTTCGATTCCACCACACCACCACCGGGTCCACCAACGACGCGGCACAGCGTATGGCGGTGCTCAACCCCGGCGCGCCGCTGCTGGTGTCGGCCCGCACGCAGACGCGCGGGCGCGGCCGCCACGGCCGCGTGTGGCGCTCGCCCCCCGGCGGCGCGTGGTTCAGCGTGGCGTGGCCTGCCGTGTTGCCGCTGGACCACTATGCCGCGGCCCCTCTGGTGGTGGGCCTGGCCGTGGCAAACGCGATCGAAGGGGTTTGGGGTGAAGGCAACGATCCGCTGTTCTTATCCGACACCCGACACCCGACACCCGACACCCTTCTGCAGATCAAGTGGCCCAACGACATCCTGCTGCGCGGGCGCAAACTCGCGGGCATCCTCTGCGAAACCTGCGTGTTGCCCGACGCGCCGCGCACGCTCGTGCTGGGCGTGGGCATCAACGTGAACGTCGAGACCGCCGCGCTGGGCGACGGGCTGCGACATCCGGCGATCTCGCTGTGCGAAGCGACGGGTCGCCAGATGCCTTTGCAGCCGATCATCGACGCGTGCGGCCGGACCATGGCGAAGGCGATGCGCCGTCTCGAAGGCCACGGGCTGACCGAAGGCGACGTGACGGCGATCGAGTCGCGTCTGGCGTGGCGCGGCGAGCCGGTGACGATGCATGCCGGCAAGACGGTGATTCATGGCGTGCTCGACGGCGTCGAGCCGGACGGCCGGCTGCGCCTGCTCACGCCGCGCGGTGTGTTGTGCTTCCACAGCGGCGAGGTCCATGGCCTGCGCGCGGTGGACAGCGTGGAGCCTGTTTCCTGCCTGACCAGTGAGGTGCTAGCGTGATGGCGACTGGATCGACGATAGACAAGCCGATGGACGATCGGATGAACGGCGACACGTTTGCCGTGTCGGATGCGCACCGCCGTTATGCCCGGCTGACGGCCGAGGAGGCGGCGGAGCTGATCTTCGACGGGGCGTTGATCGGCTTCAGCGGGTTCACGCCCGCGGGTGCGGCCAAGGCGGTGCCGCGGGCGCTGGCGGCGCGGGCCAAGCGGATGCACGCCGAGGGCAAGCCGCTGGCGGTGCGCGTGCTCACCGGCGCCTCGACGGGCGTCAACCTCGACGAAGCGCTGGCGCAGGCCAACGCCGTGGCGTGGCGGGCGCCGTACCAGTCGAGCAAGACGTTGCGCAAGCGGATCAACGCGCAGGAGTGCGAGTTCCTCGATCTGCACCTGTCGCACGTGGCGCAGATGATCGAGTTCGGGTTCCTGGGCCGGATCGACTTCGCCATTGTGGAAGCGACGGACGTGACGCCCGACGGGCGCGTGTATCTGTCCACGAGCAGCGGCATCTCGCCGAGCGTGCTGCGCCATGCCGACAAGGTGATTATCGAGCTGAACCGTCACCATTCGACGCGGCTGTACGAGATGCACGACGTGACGATTCTGCCGCCGCCGCCGCACCGCAGCCCGATCCCGATTTTCCATCCGATGACGAAGATCGGCGTGCCGTTCGCCAACGTCGAGCCGTCGAAGATCATCGGGATCGTGGAGACGCACGAGGCCGACGGCGTGGCGGGGTTCGACGAGCCGGACGACGCGAGCAGCCGCATCGCCGGGCACATCATCCGTTTCCTGATGGACGAGCTGCACGCGGGTCGGATACCGCCGGAGTTTCTGCCGCTGCAGTCGGGGGTGGGCAACGTCGCCAACGCGGTGATGTGCGGGCTGGGCGAGAACCCGGAGGTGCCGCCGTTCTACATGTTCAGCGAGGTGTTCCAGGACGCGCTGGTCGATCTGATGCTCGATGGGAAGATCCTGGGGGCAAGTGCAACGAGCCTGACGCTCAGCGAGCCGCAGATGCAGCGCGTGTTCGACGACATGAACTATTTCGGCCCGCGTGTCGTGCTGCGCCCGCAGGAGATCAGCAACAACCCCGGCGTGGTCCGACGCCTGGGCGTCATCGCCATCAACACGATCCTGGAGATGGACATCTACGGCTGCGCCAACTCGACGCACGTGTGCGGGACGAACCTGATGAACGGCGTGGGCGGCAGCGGTGACTTCGTCCGCAACGCCTATCTGTCCATCCTCGTCGCCCCCAGCGTCGCCAAAGGCGGCCGCATCTCCGCCGTCGTGCCCATGTGCACCCACGTCGATCACAACGAACATTCGGTGCAGATCCTCGTCACCGAGCAGGGCCTGGCCGACCTGCGCGGCCTCGGACCCATCGAGCGGGCACGCACCATCATCGACAAGTGCGCTCACCCCGCCTACCGCGATTACCTCTTCGGCTATCTCGACAACGCCCCGCTGGGCCACTTCCGCCACGACCTGGACAAGGTGTTCGAACTGCACCGCAACCTGATCGAGCAGGGGACGATGCTGCCGGGGGTGAAGATCTGACGGCTCACGCTCGCGGCGTCGATGCCAGCCAGCCGCCCATGCGCGGAACGGTGCTGCGCCGCCACAGCGCGAGGCCCAGGAGCCCCAGCGCCAGCAGGCCCAGGCTCAGCCACTGGCCTCGCGTCAGGTCCAGCGCCTGCATGCCCAGGTGCTCGTCGGGCTGGCGGAAGCGCTCGTCAACAATGCGCATCGCCGCGTAGGTCACGCAGAACAGTGAGCCGATCAGCAGCGGCCTGCGCGGCCTCAGCCACGCGATCGCCAGCACGAGGAACACCACCAGCCCCTCGCCCACGGCAGCGTAAAGCTGCGACGGATGCAGCGGCGTCAGCAGCGGTTCGACCACGGCGATCACGTCCCGATCCCCGCTCTGAATGCGCCCGATCATCCACCCCACCGCATCGTGACCGACCGGCTCGAGGCCCGCGCGGGCCAGCGCCAGCAGCGCCCGCTCGGCCAGCGCCGGGTCGCTCAACTCCTGCGGGAACTTCACCGCCCACGGCAGCGATGCATCGCACGGCCGACCCAGCAGCTCGCCGTTGACGAAGTTCGCCACGCGGCCGAAGAACAGCCCCGGCGGCGCGGCGAAGGCGAACAGGTCCAGCAGGTGGCTCCAGCGATGGCCATGCCGCCAGGCGAACCATCCCGACGCGAGGATGCCGCCGATCATGCCCCCGTGGCTGGCCATGCCCCCCTCGTTGATCGCCACGGCGCTCCACCACGGCGCGTGGCTGGTGAACGTCCACAGCAGGTCGATGCGATAGAACAGCACGTATCCCAGCCGCCCGCCCACGACGATGCCGATGGCGATCGTCACCACCAGGTCGGCCACGCGATCGGGCGTGAGCGTGCTCACCCCCACGCGCGCCACGCGCCGGATGAGCAGATACCCGAGGAAGAAGCCCAGCAGGTACGATAGCCCGTACCAGCGGATGCCCCATCCGCCGCCGAAGTCGATGGCAAAGGGATCGAGCGTGTGCAGGTAGGCGGCCAGCGTGGTCATGCCGGCGATGTTGTACCACGACCACCCGGCGGCTGCGGGCGGGCGGTCAGAACAGCTCGATGAACCGCGTGTTGATCTGGTAGAAAGTGCGGTTGAACTGGCGGGCGCGGGCGAGGATGAAATAGGTCTGGCCCTGATCGACGAAGCCGTCGAACCGCTTGGCCTTGCCGTTGCCGTTGGTTTCGATCTCGCCGACGACCACGCCGGACTTGGAGACGACCTTGAGGTAAACCGGTCGGCTGGCCTTGGCGGAGTTGAGGTCCTTGATGCTGAACCGCATCGTCCCGGTGCGCAGGGCGCGGAAGCTGAAGAAGTCGCGGTCGGTGGTGTTGTTCGACACGCCGCTGATCACCGTGACGGTGTTGAGCGTGGGGAAGGAGAAGGCGTTGGCGGCGCCCTTGGAGTTGTTGATCTCGCGCTCGTTGATGTACTGCGTCTTGCCGGGCTTGATGCGGGTGCGGCGATCGCGGTTGCGCGTCTGATCGTCGCGGCTGCGGGCGCCGCCCTGGCTGATGCGGAGCTGCGCTTCGTACTTGTTGCTGCCGATCGGCTCGTTGCGGTTGAACTGCACGATGTACGTCTTGCCCACGCGGATGCGGAACTGGCCGAACGTGTCGGTCGAGTTCGGCTCGATGCGGAAGACGTTCTTGCCCCCGGCGAGCTTGACGCGCAGGCGCGGGAAGGCGCCCTGGCGCTGCTGCAGGTTCACCAGCACCTGTCCGCTCGTGGTGGCGGTGAAGGTGAACAGGTCGCGGTCGTTGGCGGTCTGGAACCGGCCGCGCAGCTTCACGCCCCCGCCGTCGGGCAGCACGAAGCTGTTGGCGCTGACCTGCCGGTCGTTGGGCTCGGTCTCGCGCACGGTCGTGACCGCCGTCGGCGTCGCCGCCAGCAGTTGCCGCTGCTCGAGCACTTCCAGACCGACAAACGACGCCTGTTCCTGCGCACGCACCACGGACATGGTCGCTCCCTTCACCCGCCCACCAGCGGGGTGACAACAAGGCCACAGAATACCGCAAACCGCCGGTCGCGCCCAACGAAAAACCGCGGCACGGCCAGCCGTACCGCGGTCGAGACTTCCGTCTCCCTCATGCGGAGGGCTTCGACGGCAGGTTCATACCATCGCCCGCGTCACGATCGCCGGCGTCTCGGCTTCTCGGACCCACACGCTCCCCCGACCGCGCCGGCCCTGCACCGTCGTCAGACGCCTCAGATAGCTCTCCAACGCCCGCTCCTCGAACGCCACCAGAAACGTGTCCGGCGCCGATCGGTTGTGCTGGCGGATCGCTTCGATCATCTGCTGCTTGCTCATGGACGCGGTCTCCACATGTCGGCGTCCGTTCCGGGGCCTGGTCAGGACTCCGCCTGCCGCGTTCATGCATCGTCCGCCTCGCCGTCGCAGCTTGAGGGTGTAACTCCAGTGGACGATCCACCGCGCCGATATACGCCCCCCACCACTCGCCACTCGCGCCATCAGGTACAATCGCCCCCGAGGGAGGTGTCGCATGGGCGCGATCGTCATCAACAGTCCCTACAGTGGCCGACCGGTCAAGGTGCGCGAGCAGGACATCGGCCGCGCCGTCCGCGACGAGGAAGGCCGCATCTTCTACCTCGTGCAGCGCAGCGACGGCCAAGGGTACTACTCAGCCATGACCCGCAAAGGCTCGGCGCGCGAGCAGGAGGCCTACGACGCCATGGCCGCCAAGGGCGCCGTCGCCAAGACCAGCGGCGCCGCCGAGTCCGCCCGACAGGTCCACGACGCCACCGGCCGACGACGCAGCAGCATCCGCGGCAAGCTCGTCATCCTCGCCCTGATCGTCCTTGTGATCGTGCTGGGCCTGCTGGCGTGGAAGTTCTGGATCGATCCCCCCGAGCAGTTCGCGCCCAAGCGCAACATCCCCGTCGATCCCCCCGCCGCCGAGCCCCAGGCCGACGCACCCGCTGCAGTGGCCCCGCCCGCCCGCGCCGACGACACCCCCGACATCGCCGAGATCGCCCACCTCATCCGCCAGGACGCCCTCACCGGCCAACGCTCGTTCGAAACCCCCGCCGGCCTGCACGTCACCATCGACCGCGAGGCCCCGCCCCACGCCTCCCGCGCCGCTCGACACAAAACCGTCGTCGTCCACTACCGCGGCTACCTCGCCGACGGCACACTCGTCGCCGACTCCCACACCGACCGCTACGACCGCTTCACCCTCTCCGAAGCGTCCGTCATCCCCGGCCTCGTCGAAGGCATCGCCGGCATGGGCGTCGGCGAAAAACGCACCATCACCATTCCCCCCTCCCTCGCCTACGGCCACCGCGGCGTCGGCGCCCTGATCCCACCCGACTCGACGCTGCGATACGAGGTCGAACTCCTGGCCATACGTTGACGGCACGATCAGGATGCCCACGCAGCCTTGTCGGGTCCTGACGGATATCATTGGTGCAGGCGATCCCGACGATGACGACGCTTCAGATCCCCGACGACGTGTTGCAGCAGGCCGGCATCACCGAGCGTGAAGCCGTACTGGCACTGGCGTGCCGCCTCTTCCAAACGGGTCGGCTCTCGCTGTTCTCCGCCGCCCGATTGGCCGGCCTCCCCCAGTCCGATTTCGAGAATGTGCTGCTGGCGCAAAACATCCCCCTTTATCACTACACACGCGATGACTTGCGCAACGATATGAAAACGTTCGAGACGCTGCGCCCTCCAAAAAGTTCTGGGAACTCCGAATGAAGCAGACGCTGGTGGTCAGCGATACCTCTCCCATCCGGGCACTGCACCATTTGCATCGGCTGGACCTGCTTTCGCACTTCTTCGAGGTGGTGCTGATTCCGCCAGCGGTGCGGGACGAGCTGGTGCGACCCCACCCACGCCTTTGCTCCATCACGATCGCCCAGGTCCCACACGCCATCGTGCAATCACCCCTCGACATGGCGTGGGTCAGACAACTGCAGCAGCTATTGCAGACAGGCGAAGCCCAGGCCATCGCCCTGGCAGCACAGATCAACGCTCCACTGCTGATCGACGAGCGGGCGGGGCGGAGCATCGCGCGTCGCCACGGCCTGCGCGTCACCGGAGTCGTCGGCCTGCTCGTGGCGTCACGCAAGCACGGCTTGATCCCCGCCATCGCACCCTTGCTCGAACAGCTCCAAACTGAACTGGGCTTCTTCCTCTCCGACGATCTGATCCGCGACGCTCGTCTGGAGTGTGGTGAATAAGTCCACGCTATCGTGGCTACCCGCGCTTGCTCACCACGTCCGCCAGCACCGCCAGGAGCGTCAGACCCACCGCCGCCACCAGCGACAGCAGCGTCTTGTCCGTCAGGTCGCGCAGCGCCAGCCCGTCGTAGGCCAGGCACCCGGCAAAGCTCAGCCACGCCAGCACGATGAACGGCCCAAACACCCGCCACGGCGCGAAGTACAGGCCCGTCCTCACGATCAACTGCACAAACCGCATCCAGTCGATGAAGGGGTTGATCTTCGATCGACCCACCCGCGGGTGATACGGCATGGGCACGTAGCGCACCTCGCGGCCCTGCCGCATGAACGCAATGGTGATCGTCGAGGTGAGGCTGAACCCGTCGGGCAGCAGAGGCGCCACCGCCTGCGCCAGATCGCGCCGGAACACGCGGAAGCCCGAGTTCAGATCGGGCACGTCGCGGCCGACCAGCCACGACCCGTAGCGACGGTACAGGTCCCGGAACGGCCGGCGATAGTCCAGCCGCGCCGTCCCCTGCGGCCGCCGCGCCGCCACCACCATGTCCGCCTCGCCCGTCCACTGCAGCAGCTCGCCAAGCCGGTCGGCGGGGTACGTGCCGTCGGCGTCGATGATCGCCACCCACTCGCCCCGCGCCTGACGCAGCCCCGACTTGATCGACGCGCCGTAGCCTCGCTGCGCCTCGTGACGGATCACCCGCACCCCCGCCACGTCACGCAGCACCTGCGGCGTCCGATCCGTCGATGCGTCATCCACGACGACGACTTCCCACAGCCTGGGCGCCAGCTCGAGGGCGCTGGCCGCACGCTGCAACGCCGTCACCGTATCGACCACCGCGTCTTCCTCGTTGCGGCAGGGCACGATGATGGACAGATCGATCGGCGTCACTGGACGAAGGCCCGCTCGACCAGCTCGCAGATCATGTGGCCCAGCGTGATGTGGCATTCCTGCACGCGGGCGGTGACGGGGTGGGGCACGACCAGCGCCAGGTCGCACAGCGACTTGAGCCGACCCCCGTCGCCGCCCAGCAGCCCGGCGGTGAACAGTCCCGCGGCCCTGGCGGCCTCGATGCCACGCACCACGTTGGCGCTGTGCCCGCTGGTGCTGATCCCGATCGCCACGTCGCCACGCCGGCCCAGCGCTTCGATCTGACGGGCGAACACCGCGTCGAAGCCATAGTCGTTGGCGATCGCCGTCAGCGCCGACGTGTCGGTGGTCAGTGCGATCGCCGCCAGCCCGCGCCGCTCGGCCATGAACCGCCCCACCAGCTCCCCGGCAATGTGCTGCGCATCGGCGGCGCTGCCCCCGTTGCCAAACAGCAGCACCCGCCCGCCCTCCGACAGGCACTGGCCAATCCGCTCGGACAACTGCAGCATCGGACCCACGCACGACTCGGCCAGCTTCAGACGCAGCTGTGCACCCTCACGCAGCACGCCCTGGGCCCAGTCACGATTCGTCGCATTGTCCAGCGATTGGCTCATACGCTCACCGGCTCGGGCCGTGATGGTATCACCACCGCCCCACGCCGTCGCCGCACCTCGCCCCGACCGTCCATCACCCCACGCACCCCCGGCTGCAGCAGCCGACGCAACGACCCGATCCGCCATCGCTCCCGGCCCGGCGGCAAACGCACCGCCAGCTCCAACGCCAACTCCCTCTGGCCCAGCGACGCCAGGTACGGCAGCGCCGCCTCCACCACCGTCACCGGCCGCGCTACGCACGACTCCGCCTCACGATACACCTCCACGCACCGCACGTCGCGACCCTGCACCGACAGCGACCGCGTCGGATACGCCAGCCACGCCTCCGCGCGCCACGGCAACGGAAAACTCGATTCCACCGGGGATGATTCCGGGGGCGAGGGGCGATCGGCGATCACCAGTCGCGCCGGCGATTGACCGGACGACTCGCTGGTCACCACGACGCAGTCCGCCTCGCTTCTGACCGTCATCGCCGACGGGTGCAGCCGCAGGTCCGCCAGGACGTTGCCCATGGCCGCGATCAGCCTCGAGTCCGATTCGCTACGCACGACGTACACCCCCGTCAGCACGTCGATGCGATCGGTCATCGCCTGCACGTGCAGCCGGTACGCCAGGCCGTGAAACGTCCAGCCCGTCCCCGGCAGCCCCGCCAGCGCCATCCCCTCGACCCGACAGGCCAGCACGCTCCAGTACGCCCACGGCCCGCGCGTCATCAGCTCCAGACCCGGCGGCACCAACGCCCGCACCGACTCGGCGGGCGTCCGGTACGCCAGCATCACGCACTCGCTCATCCGTCCGACCAGGTTGACGATCATCGCCAGTCTCCTGCGACCGCTCACGCCGGGGTGTTGCCCAGGCTGTGACCCTTGGCGACCAGCTCGCTCGCCGCAGCGCGCGGCGCCGCGTACGTCGGCAGGCCCCGACTGCTCAGCGCCCGCGACCGCATCGAGCTGAACACCTTGATGTTCACCATGTGCATCACGCCCAGCACCAGCATCACCAGGCCCAGCTTCATGCTCAGGTACTCGATCGTGGCGACCGGGTCCTGCGGCTTGGCGCCAAAACGCAGGGCATAGGTCACAAAGCCCAGGTTGATGAGGTAGAACCCCACCACCAGCAGGTGATTGACGCTGTCGGCGAGCGTCTCGTTGCCGTGGAACGTGTCCACGAGGAAGACGCGCCCGTTGCGGAACAGCGTCCGGGCGACCCAGACGGTCAGCACGATGCTGACGATGAGATAAGTCACGTAGGCGACGAGGGTGGCGTACATCGGTAAGGCTCCTTTCGCATGGGCCGGTCCGGGCCGGGCCGCACAAAGTTTTTTGTCATTTCAGTCACAACTGAAATCAGCGACTCCGATTGCGGCGCCCTGGTCGCCGCGGGCGGGTCAGAACGCCGCTTCCGCCAGGGCTTTACGCAGTTTCTTGCCCATGCGCATGACTTTGAACGCTTTGCCCGCCGGCAGCTTGCGGATCTGGGTGTACCACGTCGAGCTGGCCTCGAGAAACTCCAGCAGGTTGGCGAGCTTGGCGTGGGCGCCCTCGGGCTCGGTCTCGGGCAGCCGGGCGACCTGATCGACGCAGTCGCGCAGCACGTCGAGCGTCGGGTCGATCTCCCGCTTCTTACGCTCGTCGAGGATGATCTGGAACATCTGCCACACGTCCTTGAGCGACTCGTAATGGTCCCGCCGGTCGCCCAGGACGTGGACGACCTTGACGATGCCCCAGTTCTGCAGCTCGCGGAGGGAGGTGCTGACGTTGGACCGGGCCACGTCGAGGGTTTGGGCGATGTCCTCGGCGGTGAGCGGCTTGGGACTGATGTAAAGCAGGGCATGGATCTGGGCGACCGTTCGGTTGATCCCCCAGCGCGTGCCCATCTCGCCCCAGTGAAGGATGAACTTCTGCATGACGGGCGTGAGCGTCATCGCCAACAGTCCTTTCAGTCAATACTGAATATACGGAATCATCTGCCCCATGTCAAGGGCCGGCGTCGGGCCTTTTCTCAGTCGCGCGAGCGGAAAAGAGGTAGAAAAGTCCCGGATCGGTGGTGGAATCGGGTATAATAGCTGGATGAAACGGCGTCACGACAAGGTGGCCGGGGCCGGGCGCATAGCCACTGGACACCGCCCCACAGCCAGGCGGCGTAGGTGGCCTAAGCCGATTCGGGGTAGCGCATGTGGTCTCGACTGGTGAAGGTGAAAACCCAGTGATTCCGGTTAACCGCGGCCGCGGCAATCGGGTGCCGGCCTACGCTGCGAGTGGCTATTGTGCGGACTCGATGGCGTTGACCTTTTCGAGCCGTCGCAGGAAGCGTTCGCCGGGGTCGAACGTGGCGGCGACAAAGGCTTCGACGAGTTTCTTGGCCAGTTCCTCGCCAACGATGCGGGCGCCCAGGCACAGGACGTTCATGTCGTCGTGCTGGACGCCTTGGGAGGCCGAGTAGGTGTCGTGGCAGACGCAGGCGCGGACGCCCTTATGCTTATTGGCGGTGATGCAGGCGCCGACGCCGCTGCCGCAGATCACCAGCCCGCGCTGGGCCTGGCCGTGCTGGATGGCCTGGGCGACATAACGGGCGAAGTCGGGGTAGTCGTCGTCCTTGTCGTATTGGTGGGCGCCCAGGTCCACGACCTCGTGGCCCAGGTGCTTGAGCAGCATGACGATCGTGTTTTTCAGGGCGTAACCCCCATGGTCGGCGGCGACGGCGATTTTCATGGCAACCCTTCCCCAACGTGATCGACCCGGCACAGGATATCAGATCGCCGCAGCGTCCGGTCCGACCATCCGCCGATGCGGCCCGGCCGTGGGCACGTCGAACCGCTCCGAGACGCACCGCCAGCCGTGGCGCTCGTAGAATCCCACCGCCGGCAGACGTGCGTTGCACCACACGCCCGCCGACGCCGCACGACGATGCACCTCCGCCAGCAGGGCCGCCCCCACCCCGCGGCCGCGGCACCCCGGCGACACCGCCATGCCCCGCAACTGCCACGCCGCACCGTCCTCGCCCGTCCGCCGCACCAGGGTGGCGCAGCCGACCACGGCCTGGCCCTGCAGCGCGGCCAGGTGCAGCGTGGTCGGTTCCGCGTCGCCCTCGAAGCTGGCCATCTCCGCCGGCAAGCCCTGGCGCAGCACGGTGTGGCGCAGGGCGAGGATCCGCTCGACCGCCACGGGCTCGACCCGAATCGCCTGGTCCGACGCTGCCGTCATGTCGTCGAGCTTACCGCGCCGGTTCGGTGGCGTCGGCGTGGGGCGGGGCGGGGTCGTTACAATCGACGGTTTCCTGTGAGGAAGGCAGCCCATGGCAGACAAGCAGTACGACCTGGTGGTGATCGGCGGCGGGCCGGCGGGGTACGTCGGGGCGATCCGGGCGGCGCAGCTTGGGATGAGCGTGGCGTGCGTGGAGCGCGGCCAGCTCGGCGGGGTGTGCAACAACTGGGGGTGCATCCCGACCAAGGCGCTGCTGGCCCAGGCGGAGTTCTATGCGAAACTCAAGCACGAGGCGGCGGGGTGGGGAATCCTGGCTGACAACGTGCGGCACGACTGGCAGAAGGTGATTGCGCGGTCGCGTGGCGTCGCCGAGCCGGGGGCCAAGGGGATCGCGGCGTTGTTCAAGAAGCACAAGGTCGCGCACGTGCAAGGGCACGCGCGGATCGCGGCGCCGGGGCGCGTCGAGGTGCTGAAAGTGGCCGAGGGTGGCGAGAGCTCGTGGGACCTGGCCGCCGACGCCAAGGCCGCCAAGGCCAGCGAGAGGATCGAGACGCTGGCGTGTAAGAACATTCTCATCGCCACGGGTGCGATCCCGCGTTCGCTTCCGGGTGCGGACTACGACGGCAAGACGATCCTCGGCGCCAAGGACGCCATGAGCCTGGCCGAGCAGCCGGCGACGCTGCTGGTCATCGGCGCGGGGGCGATCGGGATGGAGTTCGCCTACTTCTACAACGCCTTCGGCACGAAGGTGACGGTTGTCGAGATGCTCGATCGTGTGCTGCCGATCGAGGATGCGGAGGTGTCGGCGACGGTCGAAAAGAGCTTCAAGAAGCAGGGCATCCAGGTCCGCACCGCCCACAAGACCCTGAGCGTGAAGAAGACCGAAGGCGGGGTCGAAGCGGTGATCTGCAGCACGAAGGACGAGTCGAAGCAGGAGACGCTCAAGTCCGACAAGGTGCTCGTCGCCATCGGGGTGCGCGGACGTTACGAGGGTCTGTTCGGGCCTGACGTGAAGGTCGAGACGTTCAAGGACCACATCAAGGTCAACTACCGCGAGCCGGGCAGCACCTACGCCACGAGCGTCAAGGGCATTTACGCCGTGGGCGACGTGATCGGCCCGCCGTGGCTGGCGCACGTGGGCAGCGAGGAGGCGATCACCTGCGTCGAACGCCTCGCCGGTCATCAGGCCCCGGACATCGACTATGGGGCGATCCCCGGCTGCACCTACTGCCTGCCGCAGGTCGCCAGCCTGGGCAAGACCGAGCAGGCCCTTCAGGCCGAGAGGCTCAAGCCCGGCAGCGACTACACCGTGGGCAAGTTCCCCTTCCTGGCCAGCGGTAAGGCCCGCGCCCTGGGCAGCACCGAGGGCTTCATCAAGATTCTGGCGAGCAAGAAGCACGGCGACATCCTGGGCGTCCACATGGTCGGCGAGCACGTGACCGAACTCATCGCCGAGCTGGGCGCCGCACGCACCGCTGAGGCGACGATGGACGAACTCATCGCCACCATGCACGCCCACCCGACGCTCAGCGAGGCGGTGCACGAGGCGGCCCTGGGCACGCAGGGACGCATGATTCACTTCTGACATCGGAGGCGCCTCATGACACATGACGGACCCCGACCCTGGCGAGCCCTGTCGTGCGCCACGCTGCTGGTGTGGACCGTGGCTGCGCATGGCCAGCGCGTCGTGGACGTGGGCGACGACGATTCGCTGCGTGCGGCCTTGCGGGCGGCACGAACAGGCGACACGATCCGCATCGCGCCGGGGGTGTACCGCGGCGGCCTCAACGCCAGCAACCTGCGCGCTGCGCATCATCACGAGCAGTCGGTGATCACCATCACCGGCGCCGACCCCGCCCATCCGCCGATCATTCGCGGCGGCGGCAACGGGCTGCACCTGATCAACCCCGCCAATCTCGTCGTCGCGCACCTGATCCTCGAAGGGGCGCAGCATAACGGCCTGAACATCGACGACGGCGGAAGCATGAACGCCACCGCTGAGCGGATCCGCATCGAGGGCGTGACCGTGCGGAACGTGGGCCCCGGCGGCAACAGCGACGGCATCAAGCTCTCGGGCCTCACGCGCTTTGCCGTGGTCAACTGCACCATCGAGCGCTGGGGCGACGGCGGCAGCGCGATCGACATGGTTGGATGCCATCACGGCACGATCGAGGGCTGCACCATCCGCCACGATCCCGGCCGCGGCGCCAACGGCGTCCAAACCAAGGGCGGCAGCAGCGATATTGCCGTGACCCGGTGCCGATTCGAGCACGCCGGCCAACGCGCGATCAACGCCGGAGGCTCCACCGGTGAAGCGTTCTTCCGGCCACCTCTGGCGGGCCAGGGCAATCGCGAAGCACAGCGCATCACCCTTGAGCAGAACGTCATCATCGGCTCGGCCGCCGCCGTCGCATTTCCCACCAGCACCGACTGCCGCGTCACGAACAACGTCATCTACCGCCCCACCCGCTGGGTGCTGCGGTTGCTGCAGGAGCAGCCTCTGGACCGCTTCGTCAGCAGCGGCGAACACACGTTCGCCGACAACACCATCATCTGGCGGCGAGGCGACCTCCACACGATCGTGAACGTCGGGGGCAACACGCGGCCCGACACGCTCGCGTTCGCCCGCAACTGGTGGTACTGCGAGGACGCGCCGGGCGACTCGACGCCCTCGCTGCCGGTGCGCGAGGCCAACGGCGTCCACGGGCGCCGGCCACCGGACGAGGTGTTCACGCGGCTGGCACCGACTGCTTCCGATACGCCGCCGGCGTCAGGCCGGTGAGCTTCTTGAACACCGTGGCGAAATACTGACTGCTGGAAAACCCCAGGGCAAAGGCGATGTCGGTGATGCTGCGCCCGGAGGTGCGCAACATTGCACGGGCGTGGGCGATCCGGCGACGGGCGCGATAGTCGCTGGGGGTGAAACCGGTTTCCTGCACGAACAGCTCGTGGAAGCGGCTGGGGCCCAGGCTCACCGCGGCGGCGACGTCCTCGACGCGGTACGGCTCCTCGTCGTGCTCGTCCATCCAGGCCAGCGCCATGGCGATGCGGCGGGAGTGCGATTCATCGCGGAGCGCCATCGCCCGCCGATGGTCGTCGAGCACGGTGACGAGAATGTGGTGCAGGGCGGCGCGAGCGGTGATGCTGGCCAGGACCGAGGGGTTGCGATGAGCGTCGTGGAGGTGTCGGAACAGTTCGAGGAGGGTGGTCGAGCCTGGGAAGCAACGCCTGCGCAACTGGGCGAAGCCGCGCGCCAGTGCCCGGGTCTGCGTGGCTGTGAGCCCGGGCAGCGCGGTGCGGGCGGGGATGCGAATCTGAAAGAAGAAGAGCTCGCAGGGATGCATCATGGAATCGACGCCGCCGTGACGTTCGCCGGGGCGGGTGATGTAGATGTCGCCGCGGTTGACCTGATAGACCTCGGGCCCGCACCACCACTCGACGCTGCCACGAACGAGGTAGCAGACCTCGAAGGCGCGGGCGTGGACGTGGGGGCGCAGGTGGGGTATCGAACGGGTGTGGTTGTCCCAGCCGAACATGCTCAACTCGGGCAGGACCAGGCGCTTGTCCCTGACGCCGTAGTGATCGAGGATGTTGGCGGCGGCCATGTTTGAGATTCTACGGTGGGGCGCCACGCCGGGGGCTGAGTTCTCGAAGCCCCGGATCGATCCGGACCTTCGAAGACTCAGGTCCGGCGTCGAAGCCCTACACCAGCCGGATGTCCTCGACGTGCAGTTCGGGGCGTGGCGTGCCCTGCCAGGTGGAGACCTTCGGTTCGCAGACGGCTTCGACGTCGCACCCGGCCGCAAGCTTGCCGGCCAGGTCGCCCTTGCCGAAGGCGACGCCGCGCATGTACCGCCTGCCGTCGGTGAACGTGAGGCTCAGGTGGTCGCCACGCTTGCCCATGCGCCGGGGCGATTCACTGAGCCGAGCCCCCTGCAGCCACAGCTTCGGTGCAGGGTTGCCCCGTCCAAAGGGTGCAAGCTGCTGCACTTGCCTGAACAGCTCCAGTGAAAGGTCGCCCAGCGTGCACGCGGCATCGGCGTCGATCACGCTCACCAGATCGTCGGGCGACAGGCGGGCATTGACGAACTCGATCAGGGCATCGCGGAAGATCGTGACGCGCTGCGTCGGCAGCTTCAGCCCCGCCGCCATGGCGTGTCCGCCGTAGGACGTCAGGTGGTCGCTGCAGGCGCAGAACGCCTCGTGAATCGATACGCCGGCAACGCTCCGCGCCGAACCGTGGGCGTTGCCATTGTCGTAAGACAGCATCACCACGGGACGCGAGAATCGTTCGACCAGCCGACTGGCGACGATGCCCACGACGCCGGCGTGCCAGCCCTCGCTGCCGAGCACGATCGCACGGCAGTCGGGGCCGTCCATCGCCTGGTGCTCGACCATCTTCGCCGCCTCCTTGTAGATGTCGCGCTCCGTGCGACGGCGACGATCGTTCTCCAGGGTGAGGAACTCGGCGAGCTGCTGCGACTCGTTGTGCTGCGCGGCGGTGAGCAGATGGACCGCCTGGCTGGCGTGGCGCATGCGTCCGCAGGCGTTGAGGCGCGGCCCCAACACGAAGCCCACGTGGTAGGCGTCGATCTTCTCGTCGCGCAGCGACGCGGCGTCGATCATGGCGTTGAGGCCGATGAACCGCGTCTGCTTCACCCGCGACAGGCCATACACCGTCATCACCCGGTTCTCGTCCAGGAGCGGGACGAGGTCGGCGACCGTGCCCAGGGCGACAAAGCTGAGCAGGTCCATCAGCAAGTCGCGCATGGGCTCGGGCACGCGCTCGCTGCCGCAGTGGACGCGTGCCACGTGCCAGGCCAGCTTGAATGCCACGCCCGCGCCGCACAACTCGCCGAACGGATACGCGCTGCCGGGCAATCGCGGATGCACCAGGGCGCAGGCGTCCGGGAGCCCCTGGGGCGACAGCTCGTGGTGATCGGTGATGATCAGGTCCGCTCCCGCCTCTTTGGCCGCCCGCGCCGGCTCGAAGGCGGTGATCCCGCAATCGACGCTGATGATGAGCGGCCGGCGCGGCCCAGACGTGGCGAGTTTGCGGATTGCCTCAGTGTTGAGGCCGTAGCCTTCGTCGATGCGGTGGGGGACATAGGTCGAGACTTTGGCGCCCAGTTGCGTGAGGGTGTGCCAGAGGATGGCGCTGGCGGTGATGCCGTCCACGTCGTAGTCGCCGTAGATGATGATGGGCTGATCGTCGGCGACGGCTTGGCCGATGCGTTGGGCCGCGGCGTCACAGCCGGGCAGCGCTGCCGGATCGTGCAGGTCCAGGAGGCTGGGCTTGACGAAGCGCCGGGCGCGGTCAGGCTCGACAAGCCCGCGGCAAGCGAGCAGGTGGGCGGTCAGAGGGTGCAGGCGCAGCGTCGCGGCGAGATGGGCCGCGGCCTGGTCGGTCGCTCCGGTGACCGTGGCCGGCGCGATGCGCCAGCGTTTGAGCATCCCTGCCGCCTGCATGAGGGCCATCATACCGCCGGTAGCGATTGTGCGGGCTGGGCAATGCGGCGATCGGCAGGCATGTGTGACAGCGTGTAAAGCCCGACGGACGGTGACACGATACGACCTGAGCGGGAGGAAGTGCCCGCTGTTTCTGGCCGCGCCGGCCGTGTGGTCGCCGCGGCGAGCACGTCGAGGCATGGAAGGGATTTGGCCGTGATTCTTCACACGCAGATCGCATCCCGTCGTCGCGCACACGCCTTCACGCTGGTGGAAATCCTGGTGGTGGTGGTGATCTTGGGCATCCTGGCCGCCATCGTCGTGCCCCAGTTCACCAGCGCCGCCAGCGAAAGCCGCGACAGTTCGCTGAAAATGGACCTCTACCGCATTCGCCAGCAGATTCAGATCTATCGCCAGCAGCACGACGGCCGCTTCCCCACGCTCGCCGACTTCGAGGCCCAGATGACCACCGCCAGCGATAAACAGGGCGACACCGCGCCACTGGGCACAGTGGGCTACAACCTGGGCCCATATATTCGAGAAGTCCCGGTCAACCCCCACACCTCGTCGCGCGACATCAGCGCCGGCGCCATCGGCAGCAGCGCCTGGTTCTACGACGAAACCGACGGCACGTTCCGTGCCAACAATTCCGCCGAGCAAGCCACGTACTGACCGCGCGCCGTCTTCAACGCCCCAGACCCGTCATGACCGATAATGTCTCTCACCATGAGAGACAACGGTCTTCGTCTGGCCATCGGCTTCTTCGCCGCGATCACCCTGCTGGCGGCATGGCAGGGCTGTGAGACGTATCAGCCGGCCGCCTCGCCCACGCCCCCGGCATCGTCGCCGGCACGCCCCGCCACCACGACGGCGCCGCCGCCGACGCACCCCGGCCCACGCCTGCCCCCCCTCACCCCCGTGGCCACGCTGCGCGCCGAGCCCGTCGTGCGCGTGCGCATCGCCGTCCACGAATCGGTGGTCCGCATGTCGGCGCCGGGGGGCGGTGCGCTGCAGTTCACCCCCCCTCACGGCCAGCCGGTCTCGCTGACCGCACCCGTGACGGTCACGCGACGCGGCGGCGCCTACGTCCTGGCGCCTGCCAGCGGCCAGTCGCTGCAGTGGGCCGTCGCCGAACTCTACGTCCGCGCCGCGACCGGTCCCATCGGCGTCGGGGCGTCCACCTATCCCGGCACGATCAGCCTGCATCACGCCCGCGATGACGACGGCCTGGTCCGACCCGGCGCAGGCATCGACGCCATCAATCACGTCGGAGTCGAAACCTACCTTCCCGGCGTGCTCGAGCACGAGCTTTACGCTTCGTGGGAGCCCGAGGCCTACCGCGCGCAGGCCATCGCCGCCCGCTCCTACGCCATCGACCGCACGACGCGCCATCGCCATCGCACGTTTGACCTCGAAAGCAACACCAAGAGCCAGATGTACGGCGGCAGCGCCACGCGGCCCAAGGCGATCGAGGCGGTGCGCGCCACCTATGGCCAGGTGCTCGCATGGGAAGGCAACGTCGTGCCCGGGTACTACAGCAGCGATACGGGCGGCCTGGGCCAGGACGCGGCTATCGCCTTCCCCGGCGAACGCGCGATCGCCCCGCTGGCGGCACACGATCACGGCGGGTGGAGCCAGCAGGCCGGCAGCACCAAGTTCCGCTGGGGGCCGGTGTCGCGCGATCGCGCCGATCTGTCGCGTCGTATCGCCGCCTGGGGCGCCGCCCAGAAGCAGCGCGACCCGGTCGCCGACCTGCGGCTGGTGACGCACGTCGCCGTGACGCAGCGCAATCGCCTGGGCCGACCGGCACAATTCACGATCACCGACGCCACCGGGCGGCGTTTCGCACTCGGGCCGGAGCAGTTCCGTTTCGCGTGCAACTACGCTGCGCCACAGCTCTCGGCCCTGTCGCCGGCGCAGCAACTCTACAGCAGTTGCGTCGAAATCAATGTCGCCGGCGAGCGCGTCGTCATGACCGGCGGCCGGGGCTACGGGCACGGCGTGGGCCTCTGCCAGTGGGGCGCCCAGGGCATGGCCAAGGCCGGCCACCGACACCCCCAGATCCTCGCCAACTACTACCCCGGTGCCGCCGTCGTCAAGGCCTACTGAGTCCGCGTGGGCTGTTGAGGTGGGCGGGCAGACCGCCATTGGACAACGGCGCGGCGTTCGTTTCCAATATCTTCCTGCCGCGGGGCGGGGTCTTCATCGTTGCGCAGTCGCGCACGGCCCGGGTCGCTTCGCAGCTTTCGGGAGCCACGTCATGGAAGTGCTCGCTGTCCTGATCATCACGGAGATCCTGTACAACCCCGCCAGCGCGGAGCAGCCGCCGGTGAAAACCGAGTTTGTGGAGATATACAATCCCACGGACGCTGCAGTGGACCTGTCGGGCTGGTGGCTGCAGGACGAGGATGGCAAGACGGGGCCCGTGCCCGACGGCACGACGATCGGCGCCAAGAAGGCGGTCGTGCTCATCCCCGCCGAGTGCGGCGTCGAGGCGTTCGCCGCGGCGTGGGGCAAGGACGTCACCGCCATACCCCTCTCGGATTGGGGTGGCCGGCCCGGCATGAGCGGCCTGGGCAACAACCCCTCGCCCACCAATGAAATCCTCAACCTCGTCCGCAAGGACGGCAGCATCAGCGACACCGTCAACTTCGACGACGAGGGCGACTGGCCCAGCGATGACCCCGACGGCGTGAGCATCTACCTCGTGCCCGGCAAGCTCGATGCCGTCGCCAACGACGACGGCAAGAACTGGCGCCGCAGCGAGGCCGGCACGCATGGCGCGGTCACGTGCCAGACCAATGACGTGTTCAACAAGCCCGAGGTCGGCTCGCCGGGCGCCGTCGCCGCCGAATAATCACCTGCCACTCACCGCGGGCGGCTACAATCGCAGCGATGAAGACCCGTCGTCTTATCGTGGCGGCGATCCTGCCGCTGGTCTGCACCGCCGCGGTCGTGGCCTGGCACGATGAAGGCCACCACTACATCGCGCTGGCGGCCGTGAAGTCCCTGCCGCAGGACATGCCCGCTTTCTTCCGCGAGGGCGAGGGGCTGATCGCCCATTGCAGCATCGATCCCGATCTTCACGCCGAAGGCACGATCGCCATCAGCCGCGACGCCGAAGCGCCTCATCACTACATCGATCTGGAGATGCTCGACGACCGCCCGCTGCCGGCGACGCGGCATCGCTACATCAAGCTGTGCCAGGAGCTGCAGCTCGATCCGGCGAAAGTGGGCTATCTGCCATATGTCATCGAGGAGTGGACGCAGCGACTGGCCGTGGCGTTGGCCGAGCATCGCAAGTGGCCCGACAACCCCCACATCCGCGCCAAGACGCTCGTGTATGCCGGATACCTGGCCCACTACTCGGGCGATCTGAGCATGCCGCTGCACACCAGCGTGCACTACAACGGCCGGTCCACCCGCCGCGACGACGGCACGTGGACCGACCCGCGTACCGGCATCCACGCCAGGGTGGACGCCCTGCCCACGAAGCTCCCGTTCCATGCCATCTTCTCCCCCGATCACCCGCTGCCGCAGCCGACACTCGACGGCGATAACCCGAAACTGGCGGAGCTGATCCGCAAGGAACTGGCCGCCAGCCACGCGCTGGTCGATCGCGTGTACGACCTGGAAGCCCGGATTCCTCCCGTCGAGGTGCTGCAGATCGACGACGATGATGTGCGCGCGCTGACCATCGAGCGCACCCGTGCAGGCGCCGCCTTCACTGCCAAGCTGTACGCTTACGCCTGGTGGCTTTCCGGGGTGCTGCACAACAAGGGCGTCGCCCCGCCGTTCTGGGTCGATCGCCCGACCTTTGACGTCGATCTCGACCTCGACAGCGTCCCGCCCCAGCCAGCGCCGCCCGCCACCGCCCCGCCGCCGGTTCAGATCACCCCCTGACGCAGGTCCGTTGCCAGGAGCGCCGCACACCGTGCCGGGCGCCACGGACGACAGACCTGCGCGCCGATCATCTGGCCGAATGACCCGCCACGGCACGGGGGGCTTGACGGGCGTGCTAAGATGCCCCGTTTCGCACGCACGGATCGGCCCCCATGCCTGACGCCAACGCCAAACCGCGCCGCCCCAAGCGGCGGCGACCCGCACCGGTCAACACCGTGGCGTTCGTCAGCCTCGGCTGCCCGAAGAACCTCGTGGACAGCGAGAAAATGCTGGGCCTGTTGGCCGAAGATGGCCTGACGCCCGTGCCCTCGGACGATCCCGCCGACGCGATCGTCATCAACACCTGCGGATTTCTCGAGGCGTCCAAAGAGGAATCGCTGGGCGAGATTCGCCAGGCGATCGAACGCAAGAAGCGCGGTGAGGTTCAGCGGGTGATCGTGGCCGGCTGCCTCGTGCAGCGACACCGGGCGAAGATGCTGGACTGGTGTCCCCAGATCGATGCGATGATCGGCGTGTTCGATCGCGACCGGGTCGTCCAGGCAGTCCGAGGGACCCCCACGCGCAAGACGGGCGGCAGGAGCCATCCCCTGCCCGTGTATTCGTCGATTGCCACCAACGCCACGCTCGCCAAGCAGGCCCGCCACATCACCGCCGAAGGGTACTTCGAGAGTGACGCGGCGCGCCTGCGTCTGACGCCGCGTCACTACGCCTATCTGCGCATCAGCGAGGGCTGCAATCAGAACTGCGCCTTCTGCACCATCCCCTCGATCCGCGGGAAGATGCGCAGCAAGCCGCTGGACGCCATCCTCGCCGAGGCCCGCGAACTTCTCGCCGACGGGGCGTTCGAGCTCAACCTCATCGGCCAGGACACCACCAGCTACGGCGACGATCTCCACGACGAGCCGGGCCTCGTCGGCATGCTCGAAGCCCTCGACAAGACCGCCCAGCAGCACGCCCCGGGATGCTGGCTGCGGCTGATGTACGCCTACCCGTCGTGCTTCACCGATGCGATGATCGACACCATCGCCCGCCTGCCCAGCTTCGTGAAGTACATCGACATGCCCCTGCAGCACATCAACGACCACGTGCTCGACGCCATGCGCCGCCGCACATCGCGCAAGCTCATCCATACGCTGCTGGACAAGCTGCGCCGGCGCGTGCCGGGAATCGCCATCCGCACCACCTTTATCAGCGGCTTTCCCGGCGAAACGGACGCCCAGCACCAGGAACTGGTCCGATTCGTGGGCGACTTCGGCTTCGAGGCCATGGGCGTGTTCGGGTACTCTCCCGAGCCCGGCACCCCGGCAGGCACACTGCACGCCCAGGGCCAAGCCATCCCCGATGAAGTGATCCGCCAGCGCATCGATGAACTCATGACCACCCAGCAGCAGGTTGTCTTTGCCCGCAACCGCGAATCGGCCCGGCGCGGCACCGAACATGACGTGCTCATCGACGGCGCCACCGGCGTCACCGATCGATACGTCGGCCGCACTTACGCGCAGGCCCCGCAGATCGACGCCGTCACTTTCGTCCACAGCCGCGACAAGCTCGCTCCCGGGGAGCTCGTCCGCTGTCGCATCACCGAAGCCGACGGTTACGACCTCATCGCCCGGCCGGTGGCCGACATCGACAAGAAGGTGCGCCTTCCGGTCATGGTGTCGGGTCGCCGTTGACGATCTGCGATGTGGCGCACATTGTGACCCCCTCACTCGTCGCCCGAGATTCGGAAGACCACCTTGTTGTGGAATGTCCGTCGCTTGTGGATCGAATCGAAAACGTCAACGCCTTGAGCCAGTGAAGGCGTATCGCTGATAAGCGGCTGGACCTGCAACTGACGGTCCATGAAGCGCAGGGCCGTGGTCCAGTCGTCTTCGCCGGCGGGCGTCACGCTGCTGTTCCACGTGCCGAAAATGGTCAGTTCGCGGCGAAGGATGTTCGAGAAGTCTTTTTCGTTGATGCGGAACTCGCCGGCGATGTTGCCCATGAACACCACCTGGGCGAATCGTGCCGCGACCTGCGTGGCCTGCAGAAACGTTTGCGGCAAGCCGCAGGCTTCCACGCATCGCATGACGCCGACTGCGCCGGTGCGTTCGAGTATGGTTGACACGGGGTCACACATCGCGGCGTTGATGGGCACAAAACCCATGCTCTGTGCGATGGCGAGCTTGGCGGCGTCCACATCGACGACGAAAACGCGCGAGCAGCCGCGAATGCCCAGCCATTGCGCCGCCATGTTGCCGATCGGTCCCGCGCCGAACACCGCCGCGGCCTCGCCTGCGTTCACCTGCAGCTTGCGAACGCCGTGCAGCGCCACCGCCGCGGGTTCGGTCATGGCCGCGTGCAGCAGTTTCACCCGGTCGGGCACCGGCCGCAGGTTCCACTCGGGCACGCGCAGGTACTCGCACATCCCGCCGTGCCTGCGCGATCCGAAATAGTCGTACCGCGTGGCCTGTGCGTAGTCACCCGTCTGGCATGCGGGGTCGTCCTGCATGTCGTGCGGAATGAGCGGAAAAACCACCACGCGGTCGCCCGCCCGGTATCTGCCGCCGGCCATCGGAGCCTCGACGACACCGGAGAACTCGTGACCCATGATCAGGGGATATCGATAGGCCTTGCCCGCAAAGGCGCGTGGCATATCCGAGCCGCACACCCCACATGCCGCGATGCGCACCAGCACCGTCGGCCGATCATCCGGTGCGTCGGGCACGGGGTAATCGCTTCGATAGACCAGGCGGCCGTCGGCCTCGAGCACCAGCGCTTTCATGTTGGCGTGTCCCAGTTGATGATGACTTTGAGACTGTCGGGCTCGGCGGCTCGCTCGATGGCCCGGCGGAGGTCGGTGTGCGAAAACCGCTCGCTCTGACGGGTCATACGGCCCAATCCGGGCAGCTCGCCCCGGGTGATCATGTCCCCGGCGAGTCGAATGCCGTGCATGCTCGATCCGTGCGTGGCATGCAGGCACTGGAGCTTGTAGTGGATGTCATTGTTGAGATCGATGGGGTGGACAATGCGCGGCTTGCCCTTCGCACCCTTGACGCCGGCGTGACCATCCATCACCGTCGCGTGGCCCATGAGCTGCACCGCCAATCGGTAGCCTTCTTCGCACGGCACGTTCATCATGACAAAGTGCGGCTCGTTAAAGGGCCGACACGCGGCCAGCACGCGCTCGACCACGCGATCGTCCCACGCCAGGCCCACCACCCGGTCGTCGCCGAAGTCCTGCAACACCCGCTGGAGTCGGCTGGCGCCGCGATTGACGACGATGACCTTGTTTGCCTTCATCGCCAAGGCGCACTGCAACGCATAGGTGCTCTGCGATCCGGCGCCGATGAGCACGACGACGCGGCGCTCAATGCAGCGGTTGACCCGCGTCATGCCCTCGAGGCAACACGCCAGCGGCTCGAGATGACAAGCCAGATCAGGCCCGACCGCGGCGGGGAATCGGTAGATCGGGCCAAGCCTCACAAACCAGTCGGGAAGCATGGCGTAGCGCCGGGCGAAGCCGGGAAACTCATGCCCGGTCGCCTGCGTCCGCGGGCAGCTCGTCCAGTCTCCCGTCCCTCGATCGCCGCAGTAAACGCACGTCGCGTCGCCGCAGGGAATGTCGCAGCCCAGCCCGATCAGGTCGCCGGCGGCCAGCGTCTGGACGCCTGCACCGATCGCCTCGACGGTGGCACTGACCTCGTGGAGAATGATCGCCGGCCACTGACGGATGCGCGGCAGACCCTGACGGTAGATCACCACGTCTGACTGGCATACGGACGTGCGACGGGTGCGGACGAGCACCTCCCCTCGGCCGGGCTGAACCAGCGGTTGTTCCACCGCGCGAAACTCACCACCGGGTCGATCCAGTTCGTAAACCAGATTCTTCACGCGTGAACCTCGACCGGGTGGGCTTGCGTGGGTCTGATCGCAACAGCCAGCATCCGCCTGATCCTGGCCATGTTCGTCGCCCAGTCCGCGCTGGGGTGAAACAGGCTGCTGGTTCCCACCACCAGGCAATCGGCGCCGGCCGCCACCATGGCAGGGATATGGTCAAAGCTGACGTTGCCATCGACCTCCATCGAGATGTCCGCGCGATCGCGATCGTGCAGATATCGACGACAATCGGCGATCTTCCTTATCGAGGCGGGCGTCATCACCTGCCCCGCGAACCCGGGGTTCACCGTCATCAGCAGCACGAAGTCGATTCGATCGAGCACATACTCGAGCGCGCTCAACGTCGTGGCGGGATTGATCGCCACTCCCGCCTGCGCGCCCATGTCTCTGATGCGGCCGAGCGTTCGGTCCAGATGCGTGCAGGCTTCCACATGCACGGCAATCCGCGAGGCGCCCAGGCCCTCGATCCGACTGAGAAACCAGTCGGGATCCTCCACCATCAGGTGAACATCCAACGGGACGCGGGTGGATTGCGCCAGCGACTGGATGGCCGACAATCCCATGGGCATGTTGGGCACGAACCTGCCGTCCATCACATCCAGATGCAGCAGATCCGCGCCCAGCCGCTCCAGTTGCCGCGCGGCCGCTCCCACGTGAAGTGGATCGACGCACATCACGGACGGCGCGATCTGCACGCTCGATCGGCACTCGGCAGGGCGCGCCGGGCCCGCCTTGCACCAGGCCGCCTTGAGGTGTTGCAGTGACTGCCTGAGCATGCTGTCCAGAAGCGGATCCGTATAGTCCCTGCCCAGCTTCGGGCCACTCAATTCCAGATAGCCGACCAGTTGATCCACAGGCAATGAGCCGGCATGCGCGCGATACAGGTCGGCGATCGCGGCGGCATCGATGATGCCTCGCGCCCGGTCGGCGGCGCCGAACCCGAATGTCGCGTCGTACATGGCGTCGGTGTTCTTCAGGTGCGCCTCGCACGTCCAGGCCATGGCTGCGGCCAGCAGCTCGAAGTGATCGCACTGAACCCGCCCGGCGGCATCGACATAACCATGTGCAATGTCAGCGCACAACCCGGGGCGAGCCGTCGTCTTCGGATAGGCGCGATGATGGGCGTCGAGTTCGGCCATCACCTGGCTGATCTCGACCGGTGTCGTCGGCGGCTCGGCCAGGCAGCTCATCGGTTCGATCGTGATCCACTGCAGCCCTTCGCTGGCGGCGACACCCATCAACTCCTTCATGTGTCGCAGATAGCGGCCGAGGCCTTCGCGCTTGTGACTCATCTGCTCGCGCCACACCGCACCCGGATTGGAGCCGGCCGACGTTGCGCCCACCCAGCCCGCCACTCGGAGCAGCCGTTCGTAGCACTGCCGCGCCGCAGCCTCACAACCCGGCGCATCGTGAAAGAAACCACCCAACTCGCGATGAGAGGTGAACACGCTTCGGATGGTGATGCCGCGCTGCTCGGCTTGCCGCCGCAACTGGCGAAAGTGCGACTCGGGCAATTGGTAGAACTCGAAGCTCGTGCCCAACTGCAGACAGTAAACCTCCTCTTCGACCATCAGGTCCAGCAGCCACGGCAAACCGTGACGATGCTCGATCGGATCCGTCTTGACGCCAAGTTGAAGCTCAAGTGCGCGCATCGGCAGGACCGGCGAGGCCATGGCCCGAGGTCAGGCATGACGACGGGTTTCCGTCATCATCGATCAGCATACCCAGGCGCGTCGCGCCTTCCAGCGTGGCAGTCCACACGATCGCGCAAGCCACTGGCGGCGACAATTTGCCAGTTTTTAACGCGATAATCGACGATATTGCGGCTTCAGGCGAGGCGGCGAGCGCGGCTCGGTCACGGGCCTGATTGAAAATGATCGATATCGGCCCTATGGTGACGCCATGCAGGCCGGCCGACACGAGAAACTGCTCCAATTCGTCTCGCGGCGAGCGTTCACGTCACTCCACGATGCGGTCGAGCACCTCCACGCCAGCGAGGCGACCGTGCGGCGCGACTTTGCCCGGCTGGCGCAGCAGGGTCTGGTCGAGCGCGTCCGCGGCGGCGTGCGCGTACTCATCGCCTCGGGCGACAGCGCACCATTTTCGATTCGCCAGGTTCAACAGTCGGCCCAGAAGCACGCCATCGCCCGCGTGGCCGCTGCTCGCATCCAGCCTGACCAGGTGCTTTTCATCGATGGAGGCACCACCACGTTCCACCTCGTCGCGTGCCTGCCCGACGTGCCGCTGAGAATCATCACCAACTCCCTCCGGTTGGCGTCGGCACTGGAGGTCCTGCCGCCGCGCCGCCATGTGCCCCAGGTATTCCTCACCGGTGGACAACTGCAACGCGACGCGGGACTCCTCATCGGCCCCGCCGCCCACGACAGCCTGGCTCGCTACCACGCCGACTGGGCCTTCCTCTCCGTCAGCGGTATCGACGAGTCAGGCATCTACAACAGCCAGGAAACCGTGGTCGATTCCGAACGTCTGATGATCGCCAACGCTCAACGCACCGTCGTCATGGCCGACCACTCCAAACTCGGCCGACGGTCCATGTGCCGCGTCTGCAGCCTCGACGAGATCGACCTGCTCATCACCGACAGCCAGGCGTCCCCCGCCCTCGTCGCCGCCTTTGGCCGCTGCAACCTCGACTGCGCCGTGGCGTGAGCCGACGTCATAGCTGCCGTCACAACAACGGAGGCATAGAGACGTTGTGGAGCGCCCCGGGGTAGTTCGTTGTTTTTCGACTCGGCCCCGGCCTGGAAGCGCATAAAGCTCTCCCCGCGATGGATAGGGCCTGCCATCAGCGATGGCGCAGAGCAGTTGCAGTGAGCCGCTGATGCTCAGGCGGATGGGGCGGCGATGGCAGGTCGCCGCGGCCTGGGCCATCAGCAGCCGCGCCGCGTGGTACGCCGCCAGGTGCGCCCAGAGTTCCTTAGAGCACCTAAAAGAACTTGCAGTTTGCGTTTGACTCTTGCCGATGATCCCT
>CAZFDT010000026.1:0-61952 GCA_964518335.1 uncultured Phycisphaeraceae bacterium | reverse complement strand
GCCGATGTATTCAGCGATAGCAGGACGACCGCCGCCAGGCAGATCACCGCGCCTTGCCATGATCGACGAACTGAGCGTGTACTAGTCAACTGCAACTCCCGGTCCCTGTGTGCCCCGACACCTTGTGGTGCATCACTTCTGCACCGCACCGTGTCGAATGCATCTTAGCAGCAGCGATAACGCTATGCAATGGCAATTCGGACCCCGAACCCTGAAAATATTGGCTGTCATCCATCGTCATCGCCAAACCCCTGTCCGTCCAGACATTACCTATCTTATCACCTCTGCGTGACACCCTGCCGACGGCGTCGCACACCCATCAACACCAGACCCGCGCCCGCCAGCGCCAGGGTGCCCGGCTCGGGAACCTGCACAAACGTCTGCGTGAACCGCGTAAGTTCTGCAGTACCAGGGTTTTCCGTGCCGCTACCGACGATGATGTCCTTCACCACTCGGATCGACGTGACGCCCGGCACGAACACCGCCGAGTCGAACAGGTCCGTACTCAATGCGCTGGCTCCGACGATCAGGTTGGCAATGCCAGCCTGCGGCAGGGGGATCAGCCGGTCGATATCCTCGACGATGCTGATAAACCCGTCGTTGGTAAAGCTGTAGCCGATCAGGTCGAACTCCGCGCCGATAATCTGGAACGGGGTGTCGGCGGTGACGACCCACTCGATGTTCTGGACGATGTTGCCGCCCGTGCCGGGATAGAGCCAGGAGCTGTTGAAATCCAGCCCGATGCTGCTGCCTACGGCGAAGCCCTTGATGAAGATCTGGCTGGGCGTCGGGGTGCCGGCCAGGTTGGAAGGCTCGACGTCAAACTGGTCGAACACCTTGTCGCCGACTCGCAGGCCGCCGCCGGCGGTGATATCGGTGATGCTGTAGCCGTTCACCGGGTTATTGCCGGGGTTGTTCAGGTCCCAGACGATCTGGGCCTGAGCGGTCGCAGAGATGGCGACCATCGCCAGGGCTGCAACGATGGCGTGCAAGCCGCGCAGGGGGCTTACCGTGACGAGTGACATGGCACTGAGCACAGGGTTTTCTCCTCCCCAAGGCCTCGCAAACACGGTTCAATCATAGGGACAGCGGTGGGGGAGCCGCCGCATTCAAAGTGACACGATTCTATCGGGAGGGCAAGCCGGACTCAATGGCTATTTTTGGGCCTTGATCGGGAATCGCGCATCCCGACCGGGCGGTAGGTTGACCAGTTTGCCCCGGCGGCGCCGTCGTTACAGCGCCGCGGCGACCTGGTTTCGCCGCCGCTGGGCCCGGTCCATCTGCTCGCCCGTCGGGCTGCGGCCACTGTCCATCATGTCGATGAAGCAGTCGAAGAGGTAGCGGGCGTCGTGCGGGCCGGGAGCGGCCTCGGGGTGGTACTGCACGGCGAAGATCGGCTCGGACTTGTGGCGAAAACCTTCGAGACTGCGGTCATTGAGGTTGATGTGCGTCGGCTCGCCGCCGGACGCTTCGAGCGAGTTGGCATCGACCGCGAAGCCGTGGTTCTGGCTGGTGATCTCGACCTTGCGGGTGTGGATGTTCTGGACGGGCTGATTGCCGCCGCGGTGGCCGAAGTGCAGCTTGTAGGTCGTCGCCCCCATGGCCAGACTCAGGAGCTGGTGGCCCAGGCAGATGCCGAAGATCGGGGTCTTGCCCAACAGGGCCTTGAGCGTGGCGATGGTGGGCGTGACTGCCGCCGGGTCGCCCGGCCCGTTGGACACAAACACGCCGTCGGGCTGATGCGACAAGACCACGTCCGGGGGGGCGTCGTAGGGCAGCACGGTCACGTCGCAACCCGATTGCACGAGGTTGCGCAGGATGTTTCGCTTGGCACCGCAGTCGAGGGCAACGACGCGCTTGCGCTGCGATGGCGTGGGCACCGGGCCCTGGATCGGTTCCCAGTCGCCCAGCCCGTCGCTCCAGGCGTAGCTGCCATCGGCGGTCACCGATTTGACCAGGTCGCGGCCGACCAGGCCGGGTGAGGACTTAGCGCGCCTGACCAGTTCCTCGTCGCTCAGCGGCTCGGTCGAGAGCACGCCGTCGAGCGCCCCGACGATGCGCAGCTTGCGCGTCAGCGCTCGCGTGTCGATGCCGGTGATGCCCGTGACGCCCGCCGCCGCCAGCCAGCCTTCGAGCTTGCGCGTGGAGCGGTAGTTGCTCGACACGTGGGCCAGCTCGCGCACGACGAACCCGCGGACGAAAATCTGACGCGACTCCAGGTCCTCGTCGTTGACGCCGTAGTTGCCGATGAGCGGATACGTCATCGTGACGATCTGCCCGGCATAGGACGGGTCGGTGAGAATCTCCTGGTAGCCCGTGAGCGACGTGTTGAAGCACACCTCGCCGTCGATCGATCGCGGGGAGGTGTCGCCAAAGGCGAAGCCACGAAACACGCTGCCGTCCTCGAGCGCCAGCGCAGCCGAAACAGGATTCTGGTCAGACATCGCGCGGATTATAGCGACGACCGCCTCCGCCGCATGCAGCTATTGGATCATTCGCCGCACCTGCTCGGCGAGCTGCTCGACGGTGGGCAGGTACTTGGCGCCGAAGCGGCTGACGTGGAGCATCATGGTGTTGAGCCAATAGACGCGGCAACGGCGGTCGAAGCCGGAACGTCGCGGGTGGTGCTGGTAATAGGTCTCAAAAAACTCGTTGCCGGCGGTGTGGAACAGGCGCAGGTAGGCCAGTTCGTACTCGGGGTCGGCAAAGTCCATGTCGCCGTCGATGAAGGCGAGAATCTCGGGGCGGTCGGGGTGTCGGTCATCGACGAGGATGTTGGTCGCCCACAGGTCGCCGTGGACCAGCCGCGGATCGTGCGTCTCCGGCAGCCACTCTTCGAGGTGCGTCAGCAGATACTCGACGACGCGGCGGCATTGAGTGGAAAGCTGTTCGCGGACAAGCTGGAACTGCTGGGTCATGGTGGGCCCGAAGCGATCGAGCCAACGTGCGTGGTGATGATCGGTCGCGGCCGAGCCATAGGTGGTGCGGCGGTGGCTATGCAGATGGGCCATGTGGGTGGCCAGTTGACGCTGCAGAATGGCCCGACCCACGGGGCTGACGCGAGCGCTCTGCAGGTTCGGGCCGGGCACGCGCTGCATGAGGATACACGTGCCGGCAAAGCCTTCCTGCCCGCTGAAAAAGGCATACACCCGCGGCACCGGAAAGCGCGTGTGGGCCAGGCAATACTGCAACCCGCCCGTCTCGACACCGAAACCTTCGTCGTCGGGATTGGCCGTCACCTTCGCCACGACCGCCTCCGGCTGGCCGTCCGTGCGCAGTTCCAGCACGCGATGGACCATCCCCCCGCTGAGCGGCTTGACCGACTCGACAGTGAGGTCCGCCTGCACGTATCGCCGCACGATCCGGGTCGCCGTCGCCAGGTCGAGCGACGTTTCGTCAGTGCGCTGGTTGCCGAATGCTTGTGCCATGGGGTCCCCAGGTCAGATCGGCCCAGGCGGGGCCGGCACCGAGCAAAAAAAGCCCCGGCCGCGTGGGCGACCGGGGCGTGGGCCGTGTCCAAGTGGAGGTGAGGGGGCTCGAACCCCTGACCTCTTCCATGCCATGGAAGCGCTCTCCCAACTGAGCTACACCCCCGTGTCCGCTTGGCTCAGGGCAGTATAGGAATCCGTTCCGCGCCCAGCAAGGCGGCCGGATTCGGTCACGGCAAAAGGCGTCGCCGATTAACGCAAAATCGCCGCGCGCAGGTGCGGCGGTGTGGTATATTGAGGACTTCGATCCGATTCGGGCGGAGTGAGCGAATGGCGATCCACGATCAGTTACACAGCTTCCACCTGCTCGATCAACAGCTTCGCGGGCTGCGGAGCAGGCTGGACGCGGCCATGAAACTGCTGGCGACGCAGCAGTCGCGCGTGAACCAGGCCACCACGCAATACAACGAACTCAACGATCAGCTTTCCAAGGCGCAGGTGGCCGCCAATGCGCTGGAGGGTCAGGCCCGGGACGCCGACACCCGCGTCGCCAGGCTGCGCGAGCAGATGAACGCGGTGCGATCCAACAAGGAGTACCAGGCGCTGCTGGTCGAGGTGAACACGCTCAAACTCGACAAGAGCAAAATCGAGGATCAGGCCTTGGAGCATCTGGGCAAGGTCGAGGAACTCAAAACGAGACTGGCCGAGGTGCAGACGAAGATCGACGAGCACAGTCGGATGGTTGCGGCGGCGCAGAACCAGGTGGCGTCAGCCCGCGCCGAGGTGGGTCAGCAGTTGAACGAGGTGACGAGTCAGCGGCAGGCCGCTGCCGCCGCGCTGCCGCCGGACGTGCTGGCCCTCTACGAACGGGTCTCGCGTGAAAACGACGGTGAGGCCATGGCCAACATCATCGAAGAAGACCGCCGCCGCATGGAATACACATGCGGCGGTTGTTATATGGGGCTGCCCCGCGAGTGCATCAACGCCCTGATGCGCGGCCGCGACACGGTGGTCACCTGCACCAACTGCGGCCGCATCCTCTACCTCGACGACGCCTTCAAGTCGTCGATGGTGACCAAGTGACGCCCGTTCCGGGAGCCCGAACGTATGCAGTTGAGCATCCACATTGACGGCGGGTCGCGCGGCAACCCCGGACCTGCGGCCGCGGGCATCGTCATCGTCGATCCCCGCAACGGTCGGGCCTTGCGCGAGCTGGGCGTCTTTCTCGGCCAGGCCACCAACAACGCCGCCGAGTACCGCGGCCTCCTCCGCGCTCTCGAAGAAGCCATCGCCCTGGGCGCCACCGACCTGGCCATCCACAGCGACTCGGAGCTCATGGTCCGGCAGATTCACGGCCAATACCGCGTCAAGTCCGACGAGCTCCGCCCACTGTTCCAACAGGCCCTGACCCTGCTCCGCCAGGTGAGCAAGTGGACACTCACCCACGTCCGACGTGAGAAAAACCAGCGCGCCGACCAACTCGTTAACGCCGCACTGGATGCCGGCATGGACGTGGACTACACGTCCTGACGCGATCGACCTGGACGGCTGTGTTCACTTGCGGGGGCGCTTGTCCTTCTCGATGAAGGCGTAGGCGTTGTGGTTGTGGATCGACTCGAAGTTCTCCGAGTTGATCTGGTACCACACGATGCGGTCCTCGGCGTCGAGACGCACGGCCAGATCGCGGACGATGTCCTCGACGAACTTGGGGTTGTCGAACGCCGCTTCAGTGACCCACTTCTCGTCGGGACGCTTGAGCACGGCAAAGACCTGCGTGCTGGCGGACTGCTCGATCACGCTGACGAGGTCCTCGATCCACATGAACTTGCCGGGGGCGAAGCGGACCTTGGCCTCGATCTCGCACCGCTGGTTGTGGGCGCCGTAGGCCGAGATCTCCTTGGAGCAGGGGCACAGGCTCGTGGCTGGGGCTTTGACGCCCATGACAAAATCCTCGACCCCGCCCCCGGATGTGCCGCCATTGCACGACGCTTCGAACGTCACCTGCACGTCGAGCATGCCCGGTGAGCCGGTGACCGGCGCCTTCTTGTGGATGAAGTAGGGGAAGCGCAGCTCCAGGTGGGCGTCCTCGGCCTCCAGTCGGTCGCGCATATCACGCACGATCGCCATCACCTGGTTGGACCGCACGCTCTCGTGGTGGCGGTTGAGCACCTCGAGGAAGCGGCTCATGTGCGTGCCCTTCTGGTAGTGCGGCAGCCCCACGTACATGTTCACCTGGGCGACGGTGTGTTGCTGCCCGCCCGTCGCCGGACACTTGAGCGTGATCGGATAGGTGATGTTCTTCACTCCGACCTTGTCGATGGGCACGTTGCGGGTGTCGTGCGAGGCCTGTACGTCGGGCATGGCCCCGCCGGAAACAGGGGCTTCGGAGGCGCCAGGGGCGATGGTCGGCATGGGGGTGTCTCGGGTGGTCACGGTAAGCAGGATCGTAGGCCCTTCGGCCAGATAAAACAAAACCCGCTGCCAGGCCATCGTCGCGCGGCACGATCGGTATGATGAGCTTTGACACACCCTTGTCACATCGAGGACGAGCCATGGTCACCACTGCGACGCGCGATGAGCCGACGACGTTGAACCGGGCGATCAACCAATTGATGCAGCAGATGGTGTCGGGTCAGTTCGACCGGTTGCACGCGGTGGGGGGCTGGTGCCCGTCGGTGAATGTGTATCGCCTGGAACGTCGAATCGAGGTGTGCGTGGAACTGGCGGGCATGGATCGTGAAGCGATTGATGTGCGGGTCGAGCCGGGCCGTTTGACGATCCGCGGGGTGCGCCCGGCGCCCGAGCCGCCGCGCCGCGACGAGGCGATGCGCATCCTGGCCATGGAGATCGACCACGGCCCGTTCGTGCGCGTGATCGTGCTGCCACCGGAGGTCGATCTGTCGCATGTCGAAAGCAGTTACGATCAGGGCATGCTCCGCGTGCGCCTGCCGCTGCGTGTGCATGGATGAGTGGTGCTGTCCAGTTGTATCCCCCCACAAGGTTCGCCGTGGCTGAACAAGACGATTCCAAGAAGCCCGATGTCCCGCCGCCGGCCGCCGACGAGGCCGACAAGCCCGCGCCGCCCCCCTCGGCGCCGCCGGCGCCCGCCGGCGCCGCGCCGCCGGGCGAGCAGGCCATTGCCATCCCCGACAACCTGCCGATCCTTCCCATTCGCGGAACCGTGGTGTTCCCCGGCACGATTGTGCCCCTGGTTGTCGGCCGGCCCGCCAGTCGCAAGCTCCTGGACGAATGCCTGCCCAACTCCAAGATCATCGCCCTCTTCACGCAGCGCGACGAGGCCCAGGATGAGCCGACGCCGTCCGAGCTGTTCGACGTGGGCTGCGCCGCCATCGTCCTGCGCTTGATCCGCCAGCCGGACGAGACGGTGTCGATCATCGTCCATGGCCTGGCGCGCATTTGTATGGGCCAGATCACCCAGCCCAAGCCCTATCTCCGCACACAACACACGCGCATCGACGAAGTGCTGCCCCCCGATGGCGACCGCAAGCACTTCGACGCCATGGTCCAGCAACTTCGAGACCAGGCGCAGCGCCTCGTCCAGCTCATGCCCGACGCACCCGAGCAGGCGATGACTGTGCTGATGAACATCGACCAGCCCAGCAACCTGGCCGACTTCCTCGCGGCGAACCTGAACCTGGATGTCGAGCAGAAGCAGGACCTGCTGGAGGAGCCCGACGTCGCCAAACGTGTGCGGGCGGTGCTGCACCACGTTTCCACGCAGCTCGAGATCGCGCGGCTGCAGCGGAAGATTCAGCAGGATGTGCAGTCGTCGATCGGCGACACGCAGCGCAAGATCTACCTGCGCGAGCAGATCAAGGCGATCCAGAAAGAGCTGGGCGAAGGGGAGGAGGGGGGCGAGGCGCTGGTCGAGCAGCTGCGCGAGCGCCTCAAGGAGGCCAAGCCGCCCGAGAAAGTGATGGCCGAGGCCGAACGCGAGCTCAAGCGGCTCACGTCGATTCACCCCGCCAGCCCCGAGTATTCGGTGCTGCTGTCGTACATGGAACTGCTGGCGGACCTGCCCTGGCAGAAGGCCAGCAAGGACAACCACGATCTGGACCGCGCCCGCAGGATTCTCGACCGCGACCACTACGCGCTGGAAAAGGTCAAGCGTCGGCTGATCGAGTACCTGGCGGTGCGCAAGCTCAACCCGACGGGTCGCGGGCCGATCTTGTGCCTGGTCGGCCCGCCGGGCGTGGGTAAGACAAGCCTGGGGCAGAGCGTTGCAGATGCCCTCGGCCGCCAGTTCGCGCGTCTGTCGCTGGGCGGCATCCGCGACGAGGCGGAGATCCGCGGCCACCGACGCACCTACATCGGGTCGATGCCCGGCCGCATCATCCAGGAAATACGCCGTGCCGCGACCAACAACCCTGTCATGATGCTCGATGAGGTGGACAAGCTCGGCGCCGACTTCCGCGGTGACCCGGCGTCGGCACTGCTCGAAGTGCTCGACCCTCGGCAGAACAATTCCTTCATGGATCGATACCTCGATGTGCCCTTCGACCTGTCACAGGTGATGTTCATCTGCACCGCCAATTACATGGGGACCGTGCCGCCGGCGCTCAAGGACCGCATGGAGGTCATCGAGATACCCGGCTACACCGACAACGACAAACTGCAGATCGCCAAACGCTATCTGATTCCGCGCCAGCTCAAAGAGAACGGACTCAAACGCGACCGAGTGCGCTGGGGCGTTCCCGCTGTTCGCAAGGTCATCGACGACTACACCCGCGAGGCCGGCGTCCGCGAGCTGGAGCGGCAGATCGGCTCGGTGTGCCGCGGCATCGCCGCCGAGGTCGCCGCCGGCCCGGGCAAGGGCAACGGCAAGTCCAGCCGTCGCCGCTTCGCCGTTGATCCGGCCATGGTCCGCCACATGCTCGGCCCGGAGAAATACTTCCGCGAGTTGTCCACCACCGACCACACGCCCGGCGTGGTCATCGGCCTGGCCTACACCCCCGTCGGAGGCGACATCCTCTTCATCGAGGCCACCAGCTTCCCCGGCAAGGGCAACATCCTCATCACCGGGCAGCTCGGCGACGTGATGAAAGAGTCGGCGTCGGCGGCGATGAGTCTGTTCAAGTCCCGGGCCGCGGCCCTGGGGTACGACGCCAAGGCCCTGGCCGATCGCGACATTCACCTGCACGTACCCGCCGGCGCCGTGCCCAAGGATGGGCCCTCGGCGGGCGTGGCCATGTTCGCCGCCATCACCTCGCTGCTGCTGCAGTTGCCCGTTCGGCGCGGGCTGGCCATGACCGGCGAGATCACCCTCCGCGGCCGCGTCCTGCCCGTGGGCGGGATCAAGGAAAAAACCCTCGCCGCTTATCGCGCCGGCGTCAAGACCGTCATCCTTCCGCACGAGAACCAGCGCGACATGGAGGAGGTGGACCCCGTCGTCCGCAGGAAACTGCGCTTCGAGTTCGTCGAGCACGTCGATCAACTGCTCGACGCGGCCGTCGGTCACGACAGGCTCGTCGCCGTGAAGAAGAAGGCGGCCACGAATGATGGTCAATGAACGCGCGCAGGAGTTGAAGCACATGATGTATAGCCCCTCGTTTCCTTCCGCCTCCATCGGCTTTGCCCCGCGGCTGGCGCTGCTGCTGCTGGTCCTGGCCGTCGCCGGCTGCGGGCCGATCACCTTTGTCGTGGGCGTATCGCCGGGGGACCAGCGGCTGGCCAGCACGGTGGTGCGGCGCGAGGCGTCGGCGGGCGGCCACAAGGTCGCCATCGTCGATGTGTCGGGCATGCTCATGAACGTCAACAAGCCGGGGCTACTGCAACAGGGCGAGAACCCCGTGAGCCTGCTGCAGGAAAAGCTCGACGCCGCCGCCCAGGATCGATCGGTCAAGGCCGTCGTGCTGCGACTCAACACGCCCGGCGGGACCGTCACCGCCAGCGACGTGATGTATCGCGAGCTGCGCCGCTTCAAGGAGCGCACCGACAAACCCGTGGTGGCGCTCATGATGGATGTCGCTGCCAGCGGAGGTTACTACATCGCCTGCGCCGCGGACACCATCGTGGCCTATCCTTCGACGATCACCGGTAGCGTCGGCGTCATCGTGCAAACGATCAGCGTCAAGCAGGGCCTGTCGTGGATCGGCGTCCACGCCGAGGCGATCACCAGCGGCCCCAACAAGGATGCCGGTTCTCCCTTGTCCGAACTCAAGGACGAGCATCGCGCCATGCTGCGCAAGCTGGTGGACGATTTTTACGGTCAGTTCGTGGCGGTGGTGCAAGAGAACCGTCCGAACATCGCTGCCGATCGCTTCACCGAGCTGACCGATGGGCGAGTGCTCAGCGGGCTGGAAGCGGCGGAAGTGGGCATGGTCGATGAGGTCGGCGACCTGGACGCGGCGTTCGCCAAAGCCAAAGAGCTGGCCGGCGTCAAAAGTGCCGACCTGATCCTGTATCACCGACCGTTGAGCTACGTCGGGTCGCCGTACGCGGCGACGCCCGTCGCCGGCACACAGGTGAACCTGGCGCAGTTCAACCTCGGCGCCGAAGCGATGGGCCTGGGTGACGCCGGCGTGGGGTTCTATTACCTTTGGCGTCCGGTTCTGCCCTGATCCATCTTCGGGAGTGATGCGATGGCTGCTGACATGATCGAGCTGGAGTGTCCCAGTTGCAGTGAGCTGCTGGAGCTGGACATTGGATTTGCCGGCGGCGTGTGCCGGTGCTCGGCGTGCGGGACGCTGATGACCGTGCCGGGCAAGGGCGGCGCCCAGCGAGCCGAGGCGCTGTCGAGGCCGGATCGCCCGGACACGCCCGGCGGTGGCCGGCCCGAGGCGCCGGGGCGTCCCGAGTCGCCGGGCCGGGCCGTACCGGCCCAACCTGCCGAGGCCATCGCCGCCGCGACGCATCAGACGTTCGTCACCAGCACGGGTCGCGTGGTGACGATCGACGCCGGTGTGCATATTCCCACCGCCGCCAAGCGTCAGCGCAAAGCCGTGCGCATCGCCACCGTGGCCGTGTTCTGCACACTGGTGCTGAGCGTGTTGGCGGCGTGCATCTTCGCGCTGGTCACGCTGGCCGGGAAGAGCCCCGAGCCCGGTACGAACTTCGATGACCCAACGCATCTGGCGTTGAAGGTCTTCACGTTCGACCCCACGGCCAACCCGCTGCAGATCGAGCACCCCAACGTGCTGGGGCTGCCCCTGAGCAAGAAGACGGCGATCGTGTACGATCCGTTCGACTCGGCCGAGGACGCGCGGGCGATGGTCGTTTCGGCGCTGGCCAAGGGGCTCAACCACCCGAACGTCAAGCTCAACCTCGCCATCGTCGGGACCGACGCGGCCAAGCCTGCGGCTTTTGGCGGCGGGGCGATCGGCCTGGCGTCGCTCAGCGCGGAGAAGCTCGAAGAGTTCCTGCACGCCCTGGCGCCGACCGCCGACCAACTGGGTCCAGCCATCACGATGGCGCTGGCGTCCAATCCCGAGCAGTTGATCGTCATCACGAGCCAGCGTCTTCGCGCCGAGGACATGACGCCTGTGACGGACGCTGTCGCGTCGCGGCCGTCGCTGGTGATCGATTCCGTGGCCGTCAACACCGACTCGCCGAGCCTGGAGGATCTGGTGGTGTCGCGCAACGGCAACTACGTGGCGCTCTCGACAATGCGCATGCGGGCGTGGGCCGAGGAAGCGATCACCACCGAGCCGTGAGCCGGCGTGTTGCAGTGAACTACAGCAGCTTGACGACCACCAGCGTGATGTCATCTTGCTGGGGGCGATCGCCGCGGTAGGACCCGACGGCGTCGGTGATGGCGCGGCTGATCTTAGCGGCCGAGCCGGTGGCGTGCCTGCGGATCACCTGACGGAGGCGGTCTTTGCCGAATTGTTCGCCGGCATGATTGCGGCACTCCCAGATGCCATCGGTCCCTACCACAACCACGTCGCCGGGGCTCCAGCCCGTCCGGGAACGCTCGTGGTATTGCCAGCACGGGTCGATGCCCAGCGGCAGATCCTCGCCGTCCCACTCGCTGAAGCGGTCGTCGCCGGGGTGGTACACGATGGCCGGATCGTGGCCCGCGCTGGTCCACCGCACCAGCCGCGCACGGGCGTCGATGACGCAGCAGAAGAGGGTCATGAAGCGGCCGGGCAGGCGATCGATGGACAGGTGGCGGTTGACGTGCGTCATGGTGTCGGCCAGTGGCTGTGGCGTGTCGAGTCGGCCGCGGATCAGGGCGCGGGCGGTAGCCATGAGCAGGGCGGCAGCAACGCCGTGGCCAGTCACATCACCCACCACAATCCCCACGACGTGCGAACCGATCTCCTCGACGGTGAGAAAGTCGTAATAATCACCGCCGGTCTCGTCGCAGTAGATGCTGTGCCCGGCGATGTCCAGGCCCTCGACGGTGGGGGCGGCGGCCGGGAGCAGGCTCTGCTGTACCTCCATCGCCAGCGACAGCGATTGGCGCACGGTCATCAGGTCGCGCAGCTTCGGGACCATGTCGTTGAATGTGCGGCCGAGGCGGCTCAATTCGTCGCCCGTGTGGATCTCGACACGCGCGTCCAGGTCGCCGGCGGCGATTTGGGCCGCGGCGTCGGCGAGTTGCTGCACCGGGTGCGTGAAATGCCGCGACGCCAGCAGCCCCGCCGCCACCGTCAGGGCGAGCACCGCAAGCGCGATCCCCGCCGTCAGATGCAGTTGCCCCCACGTCCGCGACAGCATCTGCAGTTCGACCCGCTTCGCCTCCGCAACGATCTCGTCTTGGGGAACCATCACCATGAAGTAGCTTCCCATGTCGCTCACCGGCCCGTATGAGCAAAGCCAGGTCTTGCCGCCCGCGCTCAACTCCCTGACGTTCTCCAGGCCCGCGAGCATGTCCGACATGATCAGCCGCGCCTGACCGGGATCATCGGTTCGCAGCGGGCGAGCAAGCATTTCAGCTCGCCAGGATCGGTCCGCATCGTCGTCGTCGCGCTGGCTGACCAGCACCAGCGGCAGGTCGGGCGATGCGTTCTCGTCCACATGCACGAGCATGACCTGCGCATGCTTCTGCCACGCGCGGGGCATGGCGATCTTCTTCATCATTTCGCCCAGCGACACGTCGATCGCCGTCACTCCCGCGAAGCGGCCGTCGGGTCGCTTCACCGGCATGGCGCAGGCCATCATCACGTTGCCTGTCAGCGCGTCGCGCGTCGGCGGCACCCAGATCGTCTCGCCTGCTTCCCTGGCGCGGACGTACCACGGCCTTGTCCGCGCGTCGAAGTCCGCAGGGTAGGACCCCTTGCCGGGGTAGGACGTGTGAACACCCGACTCCAGAGCGGTGAACTGCCAGTAGATCAGATCGTCATAGGTCTGCTGCAGTGGACGATAAGCGTCGGTAAGGTCGGCCACTCTGGCGATGTCGTCGGCCACCTGCTCGCGTTCAACACCGGGCGCCAGGCGTACGACCTGGGTGACATAGCAGAGCATGAGCGGTCGGCGCCGGCCGTCGGGTCCTGGGGCGACATGCCGGGGCGACGGTTGCAGTGGCACGGGCAGACTCCGCGCCTCGTCGAAGTCGGTGTCGAACAGGACGCGCACGCCCTCGCGCGGTCGATGGGCAAGCCGGGCCTCCACCTCCAGGGCCTGACGCGACAGCGCCAACTCAACGAGTTGGCGCTGCCGGTAAATCGTCCTGGCGGCGTGATCGACGATCGTCAGTAGGTGGTGCTCGGCCGATTGGGCGAGAATCCGGCCGGTCTGGTCGGCGAAGTCGGTCCCCAGCCTGCGGGCGCTTCGCTGCCCGACAAACGTCACCACCGCCAGGGGGACCAGGGCGATGGCCAGCAGGAGTACCAGCAGTTTCCAGCGTATCGACATGCGCACGCCAGCATGATAACGCCGGGCCAGTTCGCGGGTGTAAACTGTAGAAATGGTGCGTGTCTATCAAGCACAGCACGGCGCCGAGGCGCATCTGGTGCGGACGCTCCTGGAGGCGGAGGGCATCCTCGCCGTGGTGCAAGGCGAGTCGCTGCGGATGGGGGTGGGGGAAGTGCCGTTCACTGCAGCATATCCCACGGTTCATGTGCGCGAGGAGGACGCACAGGCCGCAGCGGACGTGGTCGCGCAGTTCCAGGCCGAGCGCGATCAGACACCGGAGGGCGAGCCGTGGGTATGTCCGACCTGTGGCGAGATGATCGAGCCTCAGTTCGCCCAATGCTGGCGCTGTGCCGACCGACAGGCCCACGAGCTGTTTCTCTACGGCCACGGCGACTGCCCGCTGTGCGATCGGCTCGAAGCCATCGTTCGCCCACTCATCGCCGACAGCAACGTCACGTTCACCAAACGAGACATCACCACCCATCGCGACTGGATGCGCGCCTACCGCGATCGCATCCCTGTGTTGACCGACGCCGTGGGCCATGTCCTGGTCGAAGGTCGCCCCGAGGCGGATGCTGTTGCGGCGGCGCTTCGCGCGTTGGCGGATTGAGCGTGATCGAGCCTGCCGTGTGACGTGAGCCGTGTGCTATCCTTGGCGGCAATGGCACTGATCACTCCGCTGCCGCCGCACATGCCGCGCCCCGAGTCGCCGCTGTGGCGGAACGTCAACTTTGTGTTGATGTGGACGTCCACCGCGGCCAGTGGATTTGGCGATCGCATGATCATGTCGTCGGCGCTGGCGCTGCTGGGCGCCTTCGAGATGGCCACGCCGTCAGCGGGGGTCAACTCCCAGACGCAGTTCTTCTTCGTGCTGCCTTACGTGCTGCTGAGCATTCCCATGGGCTGGCTGGCCGACCGCTTGTCGCGCAAGTGGATGCTGCTGGCATGCGATGAGACGCGCGCCTCGCTGCTCATCCTCGCCATGGCGATGATCCCGCTGGCGGTCGCCGAGGCGAAGCTGCCTGACGACCAACAGTGGAAAGTGTTCGCCATGCTCTTCGCCATCGGCTGCTGCGCCGCGTCGTTCAACCCCGTGCGCAACGCCATCGTGCCCGACCTTGTGCCGCGCTCCCAGCTTCAGCCCGCCAATGCGGTGATCCTCACCATCACGGTCATCGCCGCGATGATCGGCCAGATCATCGCGCCATTCCTCATTGATGTGCACGTGCGATCGACGGTGCGGCGGGCGCTGCTGCTGGCCATGGCTTTTTACGGTGTATCCGGCCTTTTCTTCGCCTTCCTGCGCCCCGTCGCGCGCCGCTCAAGCCTGTCGTCGCGACGCGTGTCGTCGTCGCGCGGGGGCGCAGCCTACCTCCTGACGCACCGACGCCTGGCACTGCTGGTCTTGATCCACGGGCTGATCTGGGGCATCGCGGCGGCTGTGTACAGCGGCATCCTCGCCGTCGCCAAGCTCAACTACGGCACGGCCGACAACGAACTGCTTGCGGTGTTCAGTCGCGTCGGTCCGGCGCTGGGTTTTGGCATGCTGGCCGGCGCCCTGGTCATCGGACTCATTCGCACGCGGCGCGAGTCGCCGACTGTCCTTGCCCTGGGCATGGCCGGCGCCGGCGCCTGTGTTTTCGCCTTCGTCCTCAGCCCCAGCGAACGCATCGGACTGCCTCTGGCGTTCATGGTCGGCCTGTTCGGCAACATCGCCATCATCGCGGCGCTCACCCTCGTGCAGTCGCTGTCGCCCAGCTACATCCGCGGCCGCGTCATGGGCATCACCGCCGTGGTCGATAACGCCCTGATCCTCGTGGTTCATTACTGCGTCTGGAAGCTGCCCAACGCCGATGACGACCTGGTCGCCATCCTCAAGTGGACGGGGCCGGGCATGGTGGTGTTCGGTCTGATCTGGGCGTGGCGGTATATGCGATCGGGCCCGCTGCCATCGTCGTTCGCCAACGTGCTGGGCCGCATCAATCGCCTATACGCGCTGGTGTGGCACCGCGTGCGCTGGGTCGGCCGCCACAACGTGCCGATCACCGGCCCCGTGATCCTAGCCGCCAACCACACCACGGGCCTCGATCCATTCGTCATCCAGAGCGGCATCCCCCGGATGGTGCGCTGGCTCATGCTCACCAACTACCAGTTCCGCTTCGCCGCGCCGCTATGGCGGACGGTCAGGCCCATCGCCCTGGACAAGGCCAGCAGCGACCTCAACAAGATCCGCCAGCTCGTGGCGGTGCTCAAGCAGGGCGATATCGTCGGCCTCTTCCCCGAAGGGTCACTGCAACGGACGCACCGGGATCTTCAGCCGTTCCGCGCCGGCATCGCCATGATCGCACGTCGCGCCGACGCCCGCATCGTGCCCGTATGGATTCACGGCACGCCCCGCAAGCACCACATGCTCTGGCACTTCCTCTGCCCATCGCGCACCACGGTGATCTACGGCCAACCGTTCGACCCGCCGCCGGACATGTCCGACGAGGAGGTCGTCGCCCAGTTGCGCGACCGCATGGTCGCCTTGGCGAGGCAGGTCGATCCCGATCCGGCGTGACCCGGCGTGGCGGCGCGGCGTCCGCATAACCGCGCGGGCGGCTTGCCCGGTCTGCCCAGACGTTGCCGAGCATCGACAACCGTCGATGTCGCGTGTGGCGGTGTTTACACGGGGCCGCGATTCCCGTACAAGATGCGTCTGTCCGGGATGCCGTTGCGGTCGTCGGCGACGGAGGGCGAGGGGGCGTGGATGGTCGGTCAGCTTGATGAGGGCCGCACATGGCGGATACGCCTGATCTGGATCTGAACATTCTCATACGAGTCGATCGCGCCGAGGGTCTGTCGCAGACGTTGGCGTCGCTGGATGTGATTCCGCGCGTGGACCGATCGCGCGTCGAGATCGTCCTGGCCGATGCGTCGGACGACACCGACGCGGCCCGTCAGATCGAGACGTTTGTCTCGTCGGGACGTTACCCGATGGTCGCGGTGCTGCGCGAGGCATGGGCCACGCCCGCCGGGGCATGGAACGCGGCGCTTCGCCGGGGTCGGGGCGTTTGGGTGCTGCGATTGACCGCGGGCGACGATCTGGTCTGCGACCCGCTGCCGTTTCTGGAGCGTCATCCGGCCGCCACGAGCGTGCAGTTTGCCGTGGATGTCTTGCACGGCCGCCGACGCCGACGCCATCGACCCCGCAAGCTCACCGAGCAGAACTGCCTCCGCTGGCTCACCGCGGGCAATCCGATCGTCACCGAAGGCATCATCTTCCGCAGAGCCTTCGCCACCCATCCGTTCGATGAGACCATGGCGCACCTGCACGAATGGGCGTACTGGCTGCTCAACCGCGCCATTTTCGATCGGCCGGCGTGGGAGCGCAAAGCCGTGATCGCCTCCACGCGCAGTGGGACCCACGATTTGGACCACGTCGATGCCGCAGTCGAACGCGTCCGCATCGCCGAGCGCATGGCCAATCGCCTTCGATTCCAGCTCCCGCGCAGCCTTAAGAACAACCTCAAGCTCCAGCAGGCGTGTGGTCTGCGACTGCAGGGCAAACGGGCGCCGCTCTTCGGGACGCTGTTGCGGTTGCCCGCCGACGCGGGTCTGTACGTGCGCGGCCTGGGCTACCTGCTCCTGGGTCGCATGCTCGCGCGACGCTGAAAGGGACCGTGCACGTGTTTGGCTTTCGCCCCAGGAAGAAACGAACCCGCAAGCAGCGCACCGAGCCCCAGCTTCCGGCAAGCCTCAAGTCGGTCACACTCACCGACCTCGAAGACGCCGCCGAGGAATCGTCCTCCATCCCGGGCATGATGAGCGTGAAGTGCGCGCAGATGCTCTACAGTCTCTGCTACATGCAGACCACCCCGGGCGACGTCGTCGAGATCGGCTCCTGGCAGGGGTACTCCACCAGCTTTCTCGCTCGCGCCGTTCGCGACTCGGGCAACGGCCGGCTTTTCGCCATCGACCACTTCCGGGGCAACGTCGGCAAGGAAGACCACTACGTCGTCGCCCAGGGCGACCTCTCCGACCTCCGCGCCAACTTCGAAGCCAACCTCAAGCGCGTCAACCTCTGGGACCACGTCACCCTCTTCGACATGCCCAATGATCAGGCGGTCCCCAAGCTCCAACAAGCCATCGGCCCAACGCCGGGCATTCGTTTTCTCTTGATCGACGGCGACCACACCAAGGCCGGCGTCCAGAAAGACATCAACCTCTTCTTCCCACTACTCGTCGCCCGGACGGGCGCCATCGTGGTTTTTGACGACTTCTCCACCAACTGTCCGGGCCTTGTCGAAGCCTGCGACGAACTGCTCGCCACTCGCCCCGTCCACCGCAAGTTCTCTTACCGCAACACGCTGGTGCTGATGCTGTAGTAGCGATTGCCGTCACTTCAGGGAGTGGGCGATGCCGGAACCGAACATCCCTCAAAATCCACGGGGAAATCAGCGGTTTCGCCCAAAAGCGGTGCGCAATCCGGTGCGCGCACCGAGTTATCCACAATCTCCGGCCCGCCCAACGACCCCGATCTTACCCGATTGATCGCCGCCTGGCCCCGCCTGACGGCGGACCAGCGGCGGGCGATCCTGGCCGTCATCGACGCGACTTGAGTGGCGAGCGTGACCGGGAAAGCGAGCACCTATGCGACGGCCACCGGCATACTGGGCCGACCTGGACCTGGCCCCGCTGCGCGAATACTGGCGGGCACAGAACCGCCTCATCCGCGAAGCACAGAAGCAGCGGCGGGCACGCCGAAAGCTGACCGACCAGCACCGGCCCAAATGCACTTGCCCCGCCTACCCCTGGCCGCATCGACCCGGCGGCGGGCTGTGCCGACACCCCGACCCGCCGCTGATGTGCTGGCAACCCAAGACCCGCCGCCGTCGCTACCGCGACCGCTACGCCGGCCTGCGCCGCCAGATCGCCCGCGCCAACGGCCTGCACCCCATCCGCGACCGGGCCACCATCGACGCCCTGCTGCCCCGCGCCGTGGCCCTGGCCAAGGAACTGCACCAGCAACGCCCCACGTACAAGTACCGCAACATGGTGATCACGGCGACGGGCATCACTGGCTACTGGACGACCGCCGGCCCGACGATGTAGCTCGCTCCGCCCAGGCTGCAGCGCTGCACTGATCGGGGGATGCACGCCCGTACTCGGCTCGATATCATGGGGCCACTTTCCCCTCTTTCTCGGGAGTCTCTGACATGCTGAACCGTTCCACCGTCCCCGCCGTGCTGCTGCTGGCGTGCTGTGCGTTTGTGCTGGCTCAGGACGCCGCACCCGAAGTGAAGATGCCGCCGATGATCGAGCAGGCCGACGCTCGGTACGATGAAGCGGTGAAGCAGGCGCAGGCCGTGAGGATGCGGGTGTACGAGAAGGCGATGCAGGACGCGACGCGGGCGGGAAATCTCGAACTGGCGACTGCGATTAAGGAGAGGATGGGAGAGCCACCCGTGAAGGAAGTGGCGTTTAAGCCATCCATCCGCATCGCCGGAACACGATGGTCGCTGGACAGCAAGCCCAGCGTGTGGATCGAGTTCATGCCCAACGGCATGATCAAGACGTTCGCCGATGGCGACGGCGGGCTGTGGCGCGACAACGGCGACGGCACGGTATCGACGTTGTACGACGCTGGGCTGGCGGCACAGGTTCAGACGTTCAAGTTCAGTCCCAAGGGTGTGGCTGAATCGTCCAAGCCGTCGCAGCCGTCACCGCGAACGTGGACGATGAAACAATGAGCGGCGCGAGAACCGCTGTCCATGGGTGAGAACATGCAGTGTTCGCCTTCTAGGGAGCCAACGTCATGCCGAATCCCAGTACCACGCAGAAGGACGAGTGGTATTACGCCCGGAGCGACGGCACGCAGGAAGGCCCGGTGACACAAGCGGTGCTGTCGAACATGGTTGCCAACGGTGAGTTGCCCGACGACGTGTTTGTGTGGCGCGAGGGCATGGATAAGTGGCGGGAGTATCGCCATGTGTTCGCGCCGCCGGAAGAGCAAGCTGCTTCCCCACCCCCAGCGGCCATCCAGGCCGTCGAGCATTCACGGCAAACGCAGCTTGCGGAAAACAAGCAGCGGCTTATGGCGATGAAAAGCAAGCGATGGAAGGCTCGGCACGGTGTCATCGAAGATGCAACAATCGCACGGCCCCATCGCAGAACCCCAAACTCCGGCCCCGCCATGAAGGTGTCACCCATGAAGACGTGGAAGATTGCCGTCGGCGTGTATTTGCTCGTGTTGGCAGGCATAGCGTTTTTTCCACCGTGGCGCATAGAAATGCAGCTTGAGGGGGGTGGAGTGAGGGATCGCCACTCGGTTGGGTATCAGTTTATTTTCGATGGCCCCGTGGGCGATAGACGGTATGTGGCCTCGATCGACTGGCCCCGCTTTCTCATCCCTATCGCAGTATTGGGCGTACTTGGCGGTGTGGGTCTTGCGGCAATGCGGCCAAGAGTGCAGCCACCACGCCAAGGCCAAGATTGACTTCGCGTGGTTGTATCGCACCTTACACACAGAAGGCCGCTCACAATGTCAGATCGCCACCGCACTGGACGCCTGTACCGAGCCGTGATGGTCGGGATTCTTAGCGTGACCCTAAGCCTGCTTATCTCGTGTAAGAAGGAACCGCCGCCCCCGCAAACCGTGTCCAACGTTCAAGGTGAGGTTGACTTCCGCAGGTTCTTCGAGACATTACGGCCGGCGTTCACGGCGCTACTCGCTAAGCATGGGATCATACCGGACAAACCTGACCCGCAAGACAAGACGGCTGGCATCACGTTTGACGTGTTGCCCGACGATCCACAGCTCATAGCGGCGGGGATGGCGCAGGCAGACGTGTTCATAACTGGGACCAATGCACGCGATCCGCTTGGACCAGACATGCCAGTCGTGTTCTCGATGTGGTTCGTGCGCTTGCGGGCCGGCGAGCAATGGCAACTCGTGACCGATGGCGGCTATGTGGCGTCCATGACCAGCGACGATGACACTGATCGCGATCAGGGGTTGAGTCCAGAACTCCATGCTGATCTAAAACGTCTGTTCACCCCCACGATTGATCAGATGGACTACCTGGAGCGTTTCGCTGCGATTGAGGAAGCGATCAGGGGCAAGGCGAACGGGAAGCGTTAAGACGTGCATGTATCGACGGCAAGCGTCACGATCGCAAAAGGCGATGGCTTAGGAGATCACCATGGCAAAGCGCAACGTCAAGTGGCTGTTTGCGACGCCAATGATCGCGGCCGCCATTCTTGGGCCGATTACCTTCGGGGGCTATCTGCAGATCCGTGATGCTTGGCGACACGAGGGACGGGGCTACATCAGCAGTGGCGAAGACGACCCAAGATTGGTTTCTGAAAGCCATTACAAGCGGGAGAAGTATGTAATGGGGGTAATGCTGATGGGGTTCGGCATCGCAGGCTGGGTCATCGTCGCGCACGCCCATAGGAACAGAAATGAATCTCGCGATGACCGTGAGTAGAATGCATGCACGGGCAATGCGTCGGGTAGCTCCCGACGTTGCGGCCCCGGCGGTGCATCGCGGATCACGTCCCGCATCACCGCCTGGGTCGCGGCCTGAAAGGACGTGAAGCATGGATGCCAGTAAGGGCTGGACGCCCACACCAGATGATTCTGCGTTGATCCGTCGTGTTGACGATCTTGTGCGACGCAATCCCGAATCATTCCGAGAGGCCGGGCAATGGCTCGATCACGAGTACGGCCCCGGCAGCGCCCGCCGCAAGTGGCTCGAAGAGCGCCAGCGAGTTGACGAACTCAACGTACAGATTCACGCCAGCAATCAAGCGGCTCGCAAGCGAGGGCTGACGCGGCTACGGCATTGGCGTCGTGAGCGCGATCGGCTACGCGAGGAAGTCAGGCGGCAACCAGACCCCGCCACTCTCGCCGCGCTTGAATTAGCATCGGCCAATGCTCGGCTGCTCGATTGCCGGGATGGTAAAGGCAACGGTATTTGGCCGGACACTGAATCACTCATAATCTCACTTGCACACCCCGACGAAGTTGAAGAACGCTGGCCAGGCCCGCCACATCCGAGGCGCGAGGCCCTGTGTCAATACTTCGACCAGAGCATGGAATCGCCGGAGATTGGCCGCACGCGCAGACTACAAGCAGCTTGGAGTGAACTACTCGCCCGACGCGATAGCGGATTGCTTGCACTGTGGACATTCGCCGCACCAGAGAGAGACAAACTGGCCTATCGTGCCTTGCTCATGTTCTGGCTGACGACATGTGCAGACGCGGACACTGCTCCCATCCCAAGGATTACGGACTTTCAAGACTGGCCGTGGGGGGAGAAGCTAGCTCCGTCTGACGGCATGGTGTTCTGGAGAGACCGCTGGATGATGCGAAGTGTCATGGACAACGACAGTACCACGATCATGGCACTTGTGCGCGAGGCATTAGAGGCGATAGGGGACGTGGCGATAGGCTCACGCGGGGACGATGGCGAGAAACCAGCAGGCGGCGATCCAAACCACAACGGCAAGGCGGATGTAGTCCACACGGTATCCCAGTTGATGGCGCGATTGGGGTGGAGTAGCGGCACATGGAGCAACCGCACGCGGCACTGGGAGGCTAAGAGCAAGCGTGGACGGCCTCGCGCCGGTGCACTCTCCGATCCACGCTTGAAAAGCCTATGGCAATATGCCATGTCGCATCGTGGATGCGAACCCGCGATGACTGGCGATCAACCGAACAGCGAACTGTGGACGGAATCGGAGATCGAAATACTCCGCGAAGTACTGCAATGCCGTGGCCTGCTGAATGAAAAGGGGAAGCTCGTTGCGAATAAACCACGTCGATAAATCGCAACGTAATTCTCAATAAATCGCAACAGTAGTTTTCGTTGATAAAGCCCTGCTCATAGGGCTGTTTTCACATGCGCACCTCGATATTGTCGGGTGTGTGCAAGCAGGAAACGCTTACTGACACAAAGGACTTCGACATGACGACCACTGCAACACTCAACACCATCACTGCCATCGCCCAGCGGTTGGGCGTTCCACCACACCGGGTTCGCTACGTCGTCCGCAGCAGGGATATCAAGCCAACCGGCATGGCGGGCAATCTCCCCGTGTTCGCCGACGCCGACGTGCCAACCATCGAATTGGAGTGTCGCAAGCTGGTCGCCACCTGCGCCACGAATGAGGGGGTGCGCGATGCCCGCTGACACGATCATCCGCACCGCCGAGATGCCGATCGCCTCTGTGCCCCGATTGGCGCTCTCGATTGACGAGGCCAGCGCAAGCATCGGGCTGTCGCCACGGAGTTTCGCGGACCTGCTCAAGTTGCCGGACGGCCCGCCCGTCTTTCGCGCGGGACGCCGGCTTGTCATCCCTACGGCCCAGTTCGCGCAATGGCTCGCCGATCAGGTCGAGAAGGCAAAAGACGCCGCGTAGATCACCATGCCGGCGGGCACGGACCGACCCCGGCGCAATGCCACATCGACCCGTTGATAGCGGGCAAGTCGATGCGGCGCAAGGAAGCAAAGATGAAAGCCCCCGACCCACGCATTGTATCCCACATCACACAGACGCGAATGCGACCACTGCAACGCCGGCGACGCCGCAACGTGTTCTCTATCGCCAACTGCCCGCACTGCGGACGACCCGGCATCCTGCATCGAGGCCAGGTGTCGTGCCTGAGATGCGACGGCCTGCCCCTGATGGACCAAGGGGGCCGGCGATGATGACCGCGCTTACAACCACCGACACGCTTCTCGAACGTCTGTACCTCATCCCTGACGAGCTGGTCGAGCTTGCCCAGTGGATCGTGTGGCGTGACGAGATCGGCGTGAAGGTTCCGTACTCGCCGGTTCGCCCTGGCAAGGCCAAGGTAAACGACCCGGCGACGTGGGGCACGTTTCATCAGGCCGTGGACGCCTTCGCTGACGCGCTGGGTAAGCCGATGCAGTTGACCGGCATCGGCTACGTGTTCAGCGACACCGATCCATATATCGGCGTGGACCTGGACGACTGCGTGAGCGGCGACATCATCCACCCCGCCGCCCGCAAGATCATCGACTCGCTGGGCGGATACGCCGAAGTATCGCCTTCTGGTACGGGCGTGAAGTCGTGGACGCGCGGCAGGCTGACCATCGACAGCACGGGCAAGAAAACACGCGGGCCGTGGGGCGGGGACATTGAGATTTACCACCGGGGCCGCTGGTTCGCGGTGACGGGACGGAGGATCGACCGATGAGCGATGACACCTTTGCCATCCCCGACGCGCAGGCCGCGATTGACACGCTGGTGGCTGATCACTTCGAGCAAAAGCCTGCTCCGCCCAGAACGCTGCCACCGGCACCGATCAGGAGCAACGGGGCGTTGACGCGGTTCAAGAAGTACGCCGAGAAGTGTCCCGATGCGATATCCGGCCAGCACGGTCATGACGCCATGATCAGGCTTGTGTGCGAGGCGGTGCGGTTCGGATTGGTGGGTGCGGAGCTTGACGAAGCGGCAACGTGGCTCAACACGACAAAGTGCGATCCGCAGTGGTCCGCCCGCGAGCTTCAACACAAGACCGCTGAGGCGTTCAAGCTGGTACAGGCTGAGGGCAAGGTCGGCGCGAGGCTGACAGAACCACGCAAGCCTGTGAAACCATTGCCCGCCCGTGGCGACACGCTGACTGGCGATGTGCCGATTCTTGATCCGAAAGACCCACTCCCTGCCGCACGTGAGCTTGTCGCCGCTGAGTTCATCGCCCAGGCTCGCCGTACCCTGCATCACCATCGCGGCGAGTTCCTGCGGTGGACCGGCACCCACTGCGCCCCCCTCGATGACTCGGAGCTTCGGGCGACGGTGTACCGCTATACCGAGCGGGCCGTCACCATCACCACCAACAAGGAGGGTGAGCCAAAGCAGGTTCCGTTCAAGCCCACAAAGGCGAAGGTGGAGAACATCCTCGACGCGCTGGCGGCAGTCGCCAACGTCCCAACGATCACCGATCCGCCGGCGTGGCTCGATGCACAGGCAGGCGACCCCGACCCGATGCAACTTGTGGCAACCCGCAACTGTCTGCTGCACCTGCCAACCTGCACGTCGTACCCCCATACACCCCGGCTGCTGAATCGTTATGCCGTCGAGTTTGACTATGACCCCGATGCAGGCGTGCCCGAAGAATGGTTGCGGTTCCTGCGGCAACTGTGGGCAGACGACGACGAAGCCGTGCGGACGTTGCAGCAGTGGTTCGGGTATTGCCTTACCACCGACACGCGGCAGCAGAAGATCGCGTTACTGGTTGGGCCAAAGCGAAGCGGCAAGGGAACCATCGCCCGCATCCTGTCGGCACTGGTGGGACGTGCCAACGTCGCTGCACCCACACTGGCGGGCCTGTCACAGAACTTCGGACTGGCCCCGCTGATCGGTGCAACGCTGGCCATCATCGCCGATGCCCGACTATCTGGTCGGGCCGATCAAGCCGTGATCGCCGAGCGCCTGTTGTCGATCTCCGGTGAGGACGCGATCACCATTGACCGCAAACATCGCACCGCCTGGACGGGCAAGCTGGCGACGCGCTTCATGATCCTGTCCAATGAGTTGCCCCGCCTTGCCGACGCATCGGGCGCGCTGGCGTCCCGGTTCATCGTGCTGACGTTGGGCACGAGCTTCTACGGCAAGGAGGATCACGGCCTGACCGACCGGCTGATGGCCGAGTTGCCGGGCATCTTCAATTGGGCGGTGGACGGCTGGCGCAACCTGCAACGGGCTGGCCGATTCGTCACTCCCGCCAGCAGCATAGAAGCCGTGACCGAGTTGGAGGACCTGGGCAGTCCCATCGCCGCGTTCATCCGCGAGCGATGCGTCGTCGCCCATGGACGCAGTGTTGAACGCGGGCGACTGTTCGAGGCGTGGAAAGCATGGTGCGAAACCGAGGGCCGCGATCACCCCGGCGACAACATCGCCTTCGGTCGCAATCTGCGTGCTGCACAACCCGGCCTTCGGGACTCACAACCTCGCGTCGATGGGCTGCGCCTGCGCTTCTACGAGGGCATCGACCTGCGCGACGACTGACGCGCGGCACAGGATGGAACATGTTCCTACCAATGCACACGTGAAAAGGTGAAAGATGAGAGCAAAAGATAGAACCACAATAGATCGGCACCTGTGCCAACCTGTGCCAACCTCGCCCCGGCGCATCAATAGCCGGTCGAAGGGCAAGCGTGGCGAGCGAGACGCAGCCCACTACCTGACGGCCTTGGGCTTCCCCGCCCGCCGTGGTCAACAGCATCGTGGCGGCAACGACTCGCCCGACGTGGTGTGCGACGCGCTGGCCGGCGTTCACCTTGAAGTGAAACATCGCGGCGGGATCGACGTTCACACACAGGACCTGGCCGACGCCATCGAACAGGCCGAGCGTGATGCGACTGGAACAGGCGGCACAGCCTGCAGAACAGGCGTCGTGCTGTGGAAACGCAACCGCACGTGCTGGCGGTTGTCGTGGCGCGAGGGCGGCATCGTACTGACGACCACCGGCGACGACGCGATCAAGGCGGTGCTGGTGAAGTTGAACAGCGGCGGGTTCATACACCATTACACACGCGCGAGATTCTCCGACCAGCACGCGGGCGCGCGCGAGGGATCAGGCGGTGAACCGAACAGCCTATGCGGTATCACCGCTGGTATCAGCGGAAAGCAGGGGTTTCTGCGCAGTACGCGCGAGGAAATAACAGGCGGTGCGTCGTTGCAGAACAACGTCACCTCAACGGAGGCACATCATGCGCGATGATCGAGGGCGATTCACCACCGGCAACTGCTGCGGCATCACTACCCGATTCAAGCTGGGCACGACCGGCAATCCCATAGGCCGACCGCACGGGCAAGCGTGGCACGCACAGGCGTTGGCGGGCGCAGGCCATGCCGAACTACAGCGCATCGCCTGGAACGCGGCAGAACGCCCGCAGCGGCGTTTGGGGGCAATCCAAGCGATGCGACGGCGCGGCATCTCCATCGTGAGCGCGTCCGCCGTGCCCGGTGCGACGTTTGATCGAACGTGGCGATGGCGTTGCCGGTTCGCGAGTCGTCGCCTTGCCGTTACCGACTTGCTCGACATCACGAACAACCTGCCCGGCTTCTACAACCCGTCGAAGCGCGAAGCGGCGCGGCAAGTCATCCTTGGCATCCCGCGTGAACGTCAAGCCGTCGCCCAGGCGTTGCGGTATCAGGCGGTCACGCCACTAGAGATGGACGGAAATGGATCGGCGCAGACCAGGCCGGGCACTCCGTTAAAAACCGACGCTGACCGTTGCGATACCACCGTCACCGATCAGACGGTTGCCCACTGCAGAACACAAGGCGCGGCGAGTGATTCAGAACAGGCGGAGGCCCACTGCTACGAAGTGGGATCGGCGATGCCATCCGAATCAGGCGGAGCACCGATTCAGTGTCTCGGTGACGACGAACGATTCACGCAAAACGAGAAAGAACGTGAAACACCCCTGACCGGAGGCACTGACCGATGACCCCCCGTCCACACAACCGCAAGCGTCGCCTAAGTGATCGCAACGCCGCAATCTACACCGCCGTCTGTGAGGGCACGTTGCCCCTGGTGGTCATCGCGCAGCAGCACGGCATCAGTAAGACGCGCGTGATCCAGATTTGCGACGCCATCGACATTCGCATGGCCGTCGAGCTTGCCGCCAGCGTCGGGCGGATCAAGGGCCGGCAGACAGGGCAGTTGCAGGCGCTCTATCGCAAGGCGCTCAAGGCGTGGGACCGATCCTGTGGGGACGCTGAGTCAACCAAGACCATCGTAGGCGGTGCCGGCGGGAATCCACCCGTGGATCGCATTGAGCGGACCGTCAAGGGCCAGGCGGGCGATCCCCGGTTCCTGCAACTGATGCGTGACCTGCTGGCCGACGAGCGGGCGATCTGGGGCGCGAACGCGCCAGTGAAACGCGAGATCGACAAGCGAGTGACCTTCACCAATCCCGTGCAGCGATTGAAGGCGGCAAACGACCGTATGTCGCGGCTGCTGGGCGAGGACAACTGACACACCCGGCCACCGGCTCATCATCGGATCGCCACAGAACAAGGAAAAACACATGACCACAGCCACCGACCCGACCACACCCACCATTATGCACTACGCCGATGCTAGCAAGCGGGCCGTCGTTGCTGATGTTGAAAAAGCCTTTGCCGATCACGGTTGGACGATAGGATGATCGCCATGCCCGTAAAGACCAACAAGCCAACGACGCCGCACATCAACATTGGACTCGTACCGGGCCGTTGGCTCGATGCGACGGTGCAGCCACCAGATCAGATAGGTAATTCAATGCCCAAAAAGCCCACACCTATCGCCGATCAACTCCGCAAGGCCATCGCGCTGGCCGAGAAACGCGGCATCACGCGCTATCGCATTGCGCAGTTGTCCGGCGTGACCGAGCGGAGTGTAGGTCTGATTGCCAGTGGTGCGCGAACACCAAAGATCGACACCGCCGAGAAGATCATCAAGGCCATCGGTGGAACAATGACGATTGACATGAGACGGTGATACGGTACAATTGTTCAGTATAGCGGCTGATCCCCGGCAAGCACGAAAGCAGGTAAACACATGGCATCTCTGACCTACGACAAGAGCGGCAACGCGGCGGTTTACGTTCGACTTCGCAACGGCCGGCGTCGCCCCGTGCGGCTGGGCGATGTCGGACGCCAAAGCGCCGAGCGGATCAGGGGACACATCAGCGAACTGGAAGCCGCGATGCTCAAGGGCATCTCGACCGATCCGCAGACGCGGGCATGGCTCGTCACCGTGACCGGTGCCCTACGCGACCGCCTCGCCAAGTGCGGCCTATGCGAATCCGCCCCCGGCGTCGTGGGCATCGGGTCATTCGTGGACGCCTACCTCGCGCAGCGGCTGGACGTGAAGCCCACGACGATAATCGTGCTGAAACAGGCCCGCCGACATCTGGTGCGGTTTCTCGGCGAGGACAAGCCCGTCGATAGCGTCACCAGCAACGACGCCGACGCCTACCGGGCAACGCTGATCGGTCGCGGGATGGCAAAGGCGACCATCGCCAAGTGGTGTCGGATCGCCCGGCACTTCTTCGACGTGGCCAAGCGTCGCGGCATGATCGACGCCAACCCGTTCAGCCACATCAAGGCGGCGGTGAAGGGCAATCCGGCCCGCCGCGTATTCGTCCCTGCCGCCGACGTGCAGAAGGTCATCGCCAGCGTGCCCGACGTGGAGTGGAAGCTGCTAATCGCCATGGCCCGCTTCGGTGGCGTGCGTACACCTTCGGAGTCGCTGGCGCTCAAGTGGACCGACGTGGACTTCGAGCATCGCCGGTTCATCGTGCGGGCGAGCAAGACCGAGCATCACGAAAGCGGCGGCGTCCGCAACGTGCCGATGTTCCCGGAGTTGGCCGACCTGTTCCAACGGGCGTTCGATGAGGCCGAGCCGGGCAGCGTATACGTCATCAGCAAGTACCGTGACCCGGCGGCGAACCTGCGCACCATGCTGGTGCGCTACATCGAGCGTGCCGGATTGAAGGCGTGGGGCAAGCCCTGGCAGAACATGCGGGCGTCACGAGCAACGGAACTCGCCGACAAGTACCCGTCGCACGTCTGCGCCGCGTGGCTGGGGCACACCGAAGGCGTCGCCGACGAGTATTACCGTACCGTGACTGATGAGCACTTCGAGCGAGCCAGCGCACCGGTGGTGCGCAATGCGGTGCGCGGAGCGGATGCAGGTGACTGTACCAACGACAGAAACCTCGATGCCGACTGCATTGGGATGCAGACGACTGTACCTAACACATACCTAATGGGCGATGCCGGACTCGAACCGGCGACATCCACCTTGTAAGGGTGGCGCTCTAGCCAACTGAGCTAATCGCCCCTGAAGGGAGTATAGCGGGTGATCGAGGGTGGTGAGTGATGTGGCGGGGTGTTACAGTAGGACGATGGCCGCAGCGTCCAAGTCACCGATGCAGGGTCGCCGGGCGAATGTCATCTGGGTGTTCGGCGATCAGCACCGCGCCCAGGCGATGGGGTGCTCTGGCGATCCCAATGTTCACACGCCCAACATCGATCGGCTGGCGGGGGAGGGACTGACGTTCGACGGAGCGGTGGGGGGCTGCCCGCTGTGCTGTCCCTATCGGGGGTCGCTGCTGACGAGTCAGTATCCCCACCGTGCCGTGCCGGGGCACGAGGATGCGCTGCCGGACGGGATGCCGACGGTGGCCACGGCATTCAACGGTGCGGGATACCGCACGGCGTATTTCGGCAAGTGGCACGTGGACGGTTTCAAGGAACGGACGGGGCGAGCGGCTTTCCACACCGTGCCTCGCCATCGTCGGGGCGAGTTCACAGCGTGGCTGGGTTACGAGAACAACAACAGTCAGTGGGATTGCCACGTTCACGGCCACGACGAATCAGGGCAGGAGATCGCGCGCTATCGTCTGCCGGATTACGAGACCGACTCGCTGACCGATCTGACGTTGGGCTATGTGCGACAGCGGGCGGAGGACGGGCAGCCGTTTTTCTGTGTGCTGTCGGTTCAGCCGCCGCACGACCCGTACGTGGCGCCGGAGCGGTGGATGGCCAGGCACAATCCGGCGACGCTACGGCTGCGGCCCAATGTCCCGGACATCCCACGCGTGGTCGGGCAGGCCAGGCGCGAGTTGGCCGGATATTACGCCATGATCGAGAACCTGGACTGGAACCTTGGCAGGCTCATCGCCCTGCTGCACGAGACGCGGCTGATCGAGAACACGCACGTGGTTTTCTTCTCGGATCATGGCGACATGCACGGCTCGCACGGGATGCTCCGCAAGACAAACCCGTACGAGGAGTCGATTCGCGTGCCTTTCATCGTGGGGGGATTGGCATCGCGCTACGACGGGCGCGGCGGTCGCGTCAATGCGCCGGTCAATCACGTGGACGTGGCGCCGACGTCGCTGGGCCTGTGCGGGATCGACGCCCCCAATTGGATGGCGGGGCATGACTGGTCGCACGCGCGCCTGGCCAGCCGCAAACCCACTGCAGCGGAACCCGACTCGGCATACCTGCAACTGTGCGTCCCGACGCGCCATGGCCACAGCACGGACCGACCCTGGCGCGGCCTCGTCACGCGCGACGGCTGGAAATACGTGTGTCTCGAGCACCAGCCCTGGCTGATGTTCCACCTCAACGAGGACCCCTACGAGCAGGCCAACCTGGCGCACAACGTCGCCTTCGGCGCCCAGCGGAGCCGTCTGCACGCACGCCTGGGGCAATGGATCGCCGATACCGGCGACAGCTTCGCGCTGCCCACGGTGGCGTGATCGAGCGCGGCGTGCTACGGCGCCGCGGCGTGGGTCTCGGCAGACCTGAACACGTCGATAGATTCCCATGGCCCCCATGTCCAGCGGGCGAACATGACCGCGCCATACAGGCAGATATAGATGGTGGCCGCCAGCCACGGTCCGGACGCGCCCCAGTGCGGGGCGAATTGCGCCATGGCGAACCCGCCGGTCAGGAGGACCACTGCAGCAAGCGCGGCCGACGCCAGTGCCGGCCAATGGTTGTCGCCGGCTCCGCGCAAGGCGCTGACGTGCGTGATGTTCAGCGCGTCGAACACCTGGAAGACGGCGCAGAACAGCAACAGGGTGGCGGCCCAGTCGGTGACAGCGGCGCGGGTGTCCTCGTCGTGGATCATGAGGCCGGCCAGGTCCCGACCGAGGAACACATACACCAGACCGATGACGCCCATCCACGCGACGCCGAATGCCATGCACCAGCGGGTGAGCAGGCGCGCGTGCCCGGGTCGGCCCAGACCGATGGCCTTGCCCACGGCGACGGTGAGCGCCGTGCCCAGGCCGACCACGGGCATGAACGAAAGCTCCAGCAGCTTGAAGGCAATGTTGTTGGCGGCGAGTTGAACGGTCCCGAAGCGGCCGATGAGGAACAGCGTGAAGATCGTGAACGACACGATATCGACGACGAACTGTACACCGGCGGGCGTGCCGACCCAGACCATGGCGCGCAAGCGGCCCCAGTCGAGTCGCCAGGCGCGTCGGGTGTGGAATGCGGCGGCGAGGCTGGGCCGAACCATCCACAGGAAGAGAATGCCAGCCTGGAGCAGTCCCGAAAGTTGCGTGGCCCAGGCAGCGCCGGCGATGCCCAGCCTCGGGAAGCCCCACATGCCGAAGATGAGCGCGAAGTTGGCGACGATATTGAAGGCATTGGCGGCGAGCATGGCCCAGAGGCCGATCGCGGGGCGGTGAATGCCCTGGGCGAAGTTGCCCAGCGCCATGGCGGCCAGCGCGGGGAACAGGCCGACGATGCCAATCTGCACGTACACCGTTTCCATGGCCGCGACTTCGGGTTCGTGGCCGACCCACATGAAAAAGGCTTCAATGCCGGGGATGAGCGGCAGGGCGACCAGGGCCAGGAAAAACGACAGATACAGACCCTGCCATGCGTAAGCGGCGCAGCCGTAGCGATCGTCACGGCCCAGGCACTGGGACACGTAGGTGTTGACCGCACTGAGCACGCCCATGCCAAAGCCCAGCACGCAGAACAGCAACAGCCCTGCAGGCATGATGGCGGCCTGCGCCTGCACGCCCAGGTACGAGACCATGTAGAAGTCGGCGAAGCTCATAAGCGTGCGCGAGATCATCGAGGCGATGATGGGCGCGGCCAACAGCAGCAGCGCGGCCGGAACACGCCAGCCGGTGGGCAGAGCGACTGCGGGCGCTGGGGTTTGTGGTGGGCCGTAGCTGGATGGCATTGCCGAACACTCTCAAGGCGGGAGGGTTACAGTAGGCTCTGATGGCGCGAAAGCAAGCGTCGTGAAAATCGCCGTGCCAGCCTGCACCATGTTGTTTGATGGCATATGATGGTAGTAGGCCTGCTTGTCAGTATTATCAACACCACCGCACTCATGGAGGCGATGCGATGACCGCACACGCTGGCGTGATGACCGAGACGATGGCGACTCCCAACACCGCCGAACAGGGCACGGGTGTTGTGCGCCGCTTCATGGAGCACCACTTCCTGCACTTCAACGCGAGGGAGACGGTGGCGGCGGCCAAAGCTTACGAGGCGCACATCGACACGGGGGGCAAGATGCTCGTCACGCTTGCCGGGGCGATGAGCACCGCGCGCCTGGGCCGCATCCTCAGCCGCATGATCCGCGCGGGCAAGGTGCATGCGATCTCCTGCACCGGGGCCAACCTCGAAGAGGACATCTTCACGCTGCTGTCGGCCAACGAGTACGAGCACTGCCCCAACTGGCGTGCGTTGTCAGCCGAGGACGAAAAGGCGCTGTACGACCGCGGCATGAACCGCGTCACCGACACGTGCATCCCCGAGACGATCATGCGCCACGTCGAGAGCCGACTTTACGACCTGTGGGACAAGGCCCTCAGGGACGGCACGCGCCAGTTTCCGTTTCAGTACTACTGGGATGTGCTCGGCCAATCGGACCTCGCTCAGCATTACCAGGCGCCGCCGGAAGACTCGTGGATGCTCGCGGCCAAAGAGATGAACATCCCCATCGTCACCCCCGGCTGGGAGGACTCGACTCTGGGCAACATGTTCGCCGGATGGGCGATCAAGCGCAAGCTCGACGACCATCGCGTCGTCCGCTTCGGCACCGAAGCGATGGCGATGCTCGCCCACTGGTACCGGGATCACTGCAACCTCGGAACCAGCAAGGGGCCTTCGGTCGGCTTCTTCCAGATCGGCGGCGGCATCGCGGGCGACTTCCCCATCTGCGCTGTGCCCATGATGATTCAGGACCTCGAATGGGAGGACACGCCGTTCTGGGGCTACTTCTGCCAGATCAGCGACGCCGAGACCAGCTTCGGGGGCTACAGCGGCGCCGTGCCCAACGAAAAGATTACTTGGGGCAAGCTCGACGTGGATACGCCCAAGTTCATGATCGCCAGCGACGCGACGATCGTCGCCCCGCTGATCTTCGCGTACGTGCTGGGGGATTGAGACGAGGATTAACCCATCGCAGCGATGCGCTGGGCCGGGCTGCCGATCGATGTGATTTTGATTCCGAAGTTTTCGCCGACCTTGACTGCGACGCCGGTGCCGATGGGCTTGTTGTTGACCAGCAGGTCCAGCTCACGGTCGGACGCCTTGTTGAGTTCGAGGATGGCGCCGGGGCCCAGGCTCAGCACATCACCCATGGGTAGCGACCGGTGGCCGACCTGCACGATGACAGGGACAGACAGCCTGAGGATGGTCTTGACCTCGGGGGACATCGTGGGTTATATCGGCACAGCGGGGGCGATTCCTCGAACCGCCGCTAACGGGCGAAGGCCTGCTCGGCAACGGCGACGGCCTTGGCCAGCGCCGCGGCCTTGTTGAGCGTCTCCTGATGCTCGGTATCCGGGTCGCTGTCGGCGACGATGCCGCCGCCGGCCTGCAAGTGCACACGCCATCGAGGTGCGGCCGCTGATGAAGTGGCGGCGGTGTCGGGCATCACCACCATCGTGCGCAACGCGATCGCCATGTCCATGTTCCCCGCCAGATCAACATAGCCCACCGCGCCCGCGTAAGGCCCGCGCTTGATTGGCTCCAACGCATCAATGATCTGCATCGCCCGTACCTTCGGCGCGCCGCTCACCGTGCCCACCGGCAGGCTCACACGCAGCGCATCCCATGCATCCATCCCCTCGCGCAGGCGGCCACGAACCTCCGACGAGATGTGCATCACGTGGCTATACCGCTCGACCACAAGCACCTCGGGCAACTCGATCGTGCCTGGCACCGCCACACGTCCGACATCGTTGCGATGAAGATCGACGAGCATCACGTGCTCGGCGACCTCCTTCGGGTCGGCCAGCAGATCGCGCTCCAACTCGGCGTCCTCGGCCTCGCTGGCGCCGCGGCGGCGCGTGCCCGCCAGCGGCCGGCTCGTTACGACGCCGTCCTGCACGCGACAGAGAATCTCCGGGCTCGATCCGATCAGGATCGCACCCTCCACCTGCAGATAGAACATGTACGGCGACGGATTGACCACGCGCAAGGATCGGTACACGTCGAACGGATCGACGCTCGTACGCAGCTCAAACCGCTGGCTGGGCACAATCTGAAACGCATCGCCCGCCGCGATGAACTCCTTGCAGGCGAGCACCGCCCGCTGATAGCCGCCCTCGCCCATCGTGCTCATCGGCAGTGTCGGCGGCGGCGAGTCGAGATCGACGTGGCCCGGCGACAACTCCACCCGGTGCGGATGGCCGTCGGCCACCGGATCGACCAGCCGCCGCACGATTTCGTCCAGCCCTGCTATTCCTGCCTGATACGCCGCGTCGAGCGATGCGTGATCGTTCGGCCGCACGTGCGTGATGATGAGTACGATCTTGCGCACGTGATCGAAGGCGATCACATCGTGGTAAAGCTGCATATGCAGGTCGGGTAGATGACGGTCGTCCGGCGGAGGCGAAGGCAACTTCTCGCCTTCGAGGTAGCGCACGGTGTCGTACCCGGCGTAGCCTACCCATCCACCGGTGAAAGCGGGCAGGCCCGGGACCTTGCCCAGGGTCGTCCCGCGCGTGAAGCGCGACATCTCGTCCAGCGGATCGTCGGCGTGATACGTCCTCGTGTCGCCGCTGCCATGGTCGCGATATGTCACCTGTCGGTCGTGCGCGATCATCTCGGCGACAGGCTGGGTGCCGAGAAAGCTATAGCGGCCCACGCGGTCGCCGCCGACGACCGACTCGAAGAGGAAGCTCGGATCCATACGCCGGTCGGGCCGCACCATGCGGCGATAGGCCAGCACGGGTGTGAGGGCGTCGCTGAAGAGACGACGACACATCGGCAGCAGCGCCGTCGGCTGGGCCGCGGCGAGCCGGTGGAATGTCTGGGGATCGGGGAGGACAGCGGCCATCAGTCGAGGGCTTCCGGTTTCAGCTCGGCGACCTCGCCGCGCAGCTTGGTCTCCACGTACTTTCTGAGCCACGTCTCCCAACTCTTGCCCGCCGCGGTGTCTCGCCCGGAAAATGCCAGCCGCGCAATCTCGTCATAGTGCACGATCATCTTCTGCTGGGAGTCCTTCGGCAGCAGGCGGACGTACGGCCGGTCCACGTCGCTGCGCCGATCGAAGACATAACCTTCGATCGTGCGGTGATCGGTTGTTTGGATCGTGACGTCGCCGCGGTAGTCGAACGCCTCGTCAAAGGCCGCGCAGCGCTCCTGGGGCGTGGTGAGGGGGGGCACGGCGCCTTCAAGCGTGGCATGTGAATCGCCCATGGACGATAGTCTAGCGTCTAGCCGGTCCGGGGCGTCCACGCCGGACCTGAGGCTTTGCCAAGGTCCGGATGAGCAGGACGTTCAGGATATCCGAGGCTTCGATGTCTCGGCCCCAGCGTGGCGCTCCCGTGAAATGGCTATCATGCCCGCAACGCACGTTCGAGGGGCGACACGCCATGAACATCGAATCATTCCTCGCCCACCACGGCCTGACGGAGAATCCGTTCAATGCGGAGGAAGCCCGCCACGATCCGGTCTTCGCCCGCCTCTCCGAATCCACCACGACACACCCGGACTTCGGCAAGATCCTCGGTCGGATCGACGCGCCCAGCACGTCCATCGTCTTCGGCGAAAAAGGCAGCGGCAAGACGGCCATTCGCCTGCTCATCGGCAAGAAGGTTGCCGAGCACAACGCCGCCTACCCCGAGTCACGCACGCTGCTGATTCCCTATGACGACCTCAACCCCATGCTCGACCGTCTGCAGCAGCGTCACGCTCCCGGAAGTGGGTCGACGTCGGACGTGCTGCAGAAAGTGCGGCTGGCCGACCATCAGGACGCCATCTTGTCGCAGGCGACAACGCAACTTGTCGATGCGATGCTGGAGCAGGACGCGGACGCCGTGCCGTTGCCCGGCGACTGGCGCAAGCGTGTGAAGAAAATGCCGCGGCGGGTGCGGATCGACATGGCAATGCTGGCGGCGCTGTACGACCAGCCGCCCAGCGGCGCTCTGGTGCCGCGCTGGCGGTCGCTGGCGAGGGCGCTTCGCCTGGGCGTGGCACGAGGACTAGGCGCCTTGCGCCTGCTGGCGATCGCGCTGTCGATTGTGACCGCGATCGGACTGATTGCCTATCTCTTCATCGACACGCAGCCGCGGTGGCCGGTCCAGGTGTTGGTGGCACTGCTGGTGGCCGCGACACTGGCGGCGTGGGGCGTCTTCGGGTGGCAGCACTTGTCGCTGCGGCTACGCAGTCGGCGCATCCGCAAGGAGATGCCCGCCATCGACCGCACCGTGGGCGAGTTGGCGGCCATGCTTGGGGGCATCCGCGCCCGTGAGCGCCAGCACATGACCCTGCCGGGCGTACTTCCGGGGGCCGCCAAAGACACCCACGCCGCGGCGCACAGCGACGCTCGATACCAGCTCACCCGCCGCCTGCTCGACGTGCTCGCGGCCTTCGGCTACCGCGGCATCATCGTGCTTGTGGATCGTGTCGATGAGCCCACGCTCATCAGCGGCCACCCCGACCGCATGCGCCCCGTCGTCTGGCCCCTGTTCGACAACAAGCTGCTGCAACAGGACCGCGTCGGCGTCATCCTGCTGCTGCCCATCGAGCTGCGCTACCTCGTGCAGCGCGAATCGAGCGAGTTCTACCAGCACGCGCGACTCGACAAGCAGAGCATGATCGATCGCCTGTCGTGGTCGGGGGCGACGCTTTACGACCTGTGCACCGCACGGCTGCGCGTCTGCCGTGCGGCGGGAAGCGAGCCGATGCTGTTGACCGGTCTGTTCGAGGAGGATGTGACGCGAGAGATGCTCATCGACGCGCTGGATCAGATGCATCAGCCGCGCGATGCCTTCAAGTTTCTCTACGCCGTGATCCAGGAGCATTGCCGCACCGTGCCCGAGGATCAGCCGCAGTGGCGTATCCCGCGCCTGACGCTTGAGTCGATCCGCCGCGGCCAGGCCCAGCGGGTGCAGGAGCTGTTCCGCGGCCTGGCGCCCGCGTGAAATCGGCGTTCGCTCATCAAAAACTTCCTGAACGCTCATCGGGGGTTGATGATCGCGCCCATTGCTGGTAGAACCGACTTCCCCACGCAATGATCAGGCCGTCGAGTGGACGGTCAGGGCTCGGGCTTTCAAGGAGATTGCCATGAAGAGATCGCGCATCGTAGTCACGGCGGCCGCATGGGCCGTCATGGGTTTGGTGGGTTCCTCATCGCTCTTGGCGCAGGAGGCGCCGGCGCCACCGCCGGTCAACAACGGCGCCGTGTCCCTCACGCTGGGCACCGATATCGCCACCCACTACTTCTTCCGCGGGGTCCTGCAGGAAGATCAGGGCGTCATCGTGCAGCCCTACGCAGAAATCGGGTTTAATCTCTTCGCCGGTGACGGCGCGTTCAACAGCCTCGATCTGACCATCGGCACGTGGTCCAGCCTGCATAGCGAGCACACCGGCTCCAGCGGCACCAACGACATCTTCTACGAGACCGACTACTACGCGGGCATCTCGGCGACGGTGTTCGAAAAGTGGACCGCTGGCGTGATGTACTACGCCTACACCAGCCCCAACAATGCCTTCGAGACGGTGCAGGAGATCGGCTTGTCGCTGAGCTTTAACGATGCCGACCTCATCGCCGAGGGCTTGGCGCTCAACCCCTATGCGCTGCTGGTCTTTGAAGTGGACAACTCCAGCGCTGGCGCCGACGAGGGCATCTACCTCGAACTGGGCTTCGAGCCGAGCTTCGTCATCCTCCAGAGCGAGGACTATCCAGTGACGCTGTCGATACCCGTGGCTGTGGGTTTGAGCCTTGACGACTACTATTCGGAGGACATCGCCTTTGTGCGTGACGGCGACAGTTTCGGGTTCGTGAAGGCCGGCGTGACGCTGAGCGTGCCGCTGTCATTCATTCCCGCGGAGTTCGGCGAGTGGACCGCCGCGCTGGGCGCTGACTGCTACTTCCTGGGCAGCGATCAGGAAGCGGCCAACAACGGCGACGACATCGAGCTTGTCGGGCGTCTGGGCATCAGCATGAGCTATTGAGCGTCGCTCAGGTTTGCACGACGCCACCACGATAGAAGCTCGCCGCGCTGTTGCGCAGCGAGCTTTTTTTCTGGCACGACAAAGCCCCGGTCGAGCGGGTCGGCCGGGGCTTGCGTGTGGTCCCGCCTCTGCGCGGGAAAGACGGTGGACGGTGGGGGTCAGATCTCCAGTTTCCCGCCGTCGCGCGGGGCGTCGCCGCGGTTCTGTCCCTCGCGCTGCTGTCGTCGCTCGCGCTGCTCGCGCATGAAGCGCTCGCGTTCCTCGGGGCTCATCTTCTCGAGGCGTTCGCGCTGCTCTGGGCTGAGACGTTCGCCGCCGCCCGGGCCTCGCCCCGCAGGATTCTGCATACGCTGGCGCTCGCGGGCCAGGTTTTCCTCGAACGTCTTGATCTGCTCGGGCGTAAGTACCGCCTTGATCTTCTCGATGGCCTCGCCGCGCGGGCCTTTCTCGACCAGTTCGCGGTGCTTTTGCGCCAGCACACGCATCTTTTCGCGGTCGCCAGCCTCACGAGCGGCCTGCATGTCCTTGCGAAGCTGCTCGAACTCGGTCTGATGCTCCTCGCGGAACGCACGCGCCTTCTCGCCCTGTTCCTGGATGATCGCTCGTACCTGCTCGCGCTGCTCGTCCGAGAGCGTGATGCCCTCCAGCAGTCGGCGCAAGGGATCGCCCGGCCGCGTCTCGCCTCGCTGGCCCTCGCCGCGCTGCCCTCGTTCGCCCTCGGGTCTCATCTGACCCTCGGCGCGCGGGCCGCGCCGCTCACCTTCCTGCTTGACCTCAGGGCCCTTCAGCGGAGGATCGTCCTCCCCGTTGGCGCTGGCGGCAATCATCGCTCCCGCGCCGATCCCCGCTAACGCCATCGTCGTCCAGATCAGTTCCTTGCGTCTGCGTGTCATGGTGCAATCTCCGTGGGTGATTCGACAGTTTGCGACATTGGGCCCACTCGGAGCAACGTGAGTGCAATGGGCTTATTGCCGATGGCTTGCAGCCCCGCTTCGCCCTATGATGCCTCCCCCAACCTCTTGCGAACTGGACACGCCGTGGCGACGACCAAAGACGACATCATCAATGTGCTTCGCACTGTCAACGATCCCGAGCTGCACCGCGATCTCATCAGCCTGGGAATGGTCAAGAACGCCTCCATCTGCGACGGCATAGTCGGGCTGACGATCGAGCTGACCACGCCCGCCTGCCCGCTCAAGGACACCATTCAGCGGGACGTCAAGGCCGCGCTGACGCGCAAATTGCCGGACGTGAAGCAGGTCAACATCGAGTTCACGGCAGACGTGCGCAAAGCCTCGCCACAGTCGGGCGCCAAGGCGACCAACCCGCTGCCGGGGGTGAGGAACATCATCGCTGTCGGCGCGGGCAAGGGCGGCGTGGGCAAGAGCACGGTGGCGGTGAACGTTGCAGTGGGCCTGGCGCGCGAAGGCGCGGCCGTGGGTCTGCTCGACGGCGACATCTACGGCCCCTCGATGCCGACGATGCTGGCGCTGGACAGTCTGGAGCTGCGCGCCAACGGCAACATGATCCAGCCGTTCGAGGTCCACGGCATCAAGGCGATGACCATCGGCGCCATGGTCGATGACGAAAAGCCTCTGATCTGGCGCGGACCGATGGCGCACGGCGCGTTCAAGCAACTCGCCACCCAGACCAACTGGGGCGAATTGGACTACCTCGTGATCGACCTGCCGCCGGGCACGGGTGACGTGCCGCTGACGCTGGCGCAGTTGCTGCCGCTTACCGGGGCGGTGGTCATCTGCACGCCGCAGAAGGTGGCTCAGGACGACGCCCGCCGCGCGGTGCGCATGTTCCAGCAACTGGAGGTCGAGGTGCTGGGCATCGTCGAGAACATGAGCTACTTCATCGGCGACGATGGCAAGGAGTACGATATCTTCGGCAAGGGCGGCGCCGAGCTCATGGCGCAGCAGATGGGCGTGCCGTTCCTCGGCGCCGTGCCCATCAACATGGCCCTGCGCCGCAACTGCGACGCGGGCAATCCCACCGCCAATTTCGAGAAGGGCGGCAAGCTCGCCGACGAACTGACCCACGTCGTGCGCACCCTCGCCGGCCAGATCAGCATTGTCAATGTCAGCGGCCAGTTCGTGCAGCCGACCATCAGCGTCAGTTGATGGCCATTCGACCTACTTCCGATCGCTCGCGCGGCGTTTGGGCGTCTTGCCGCGCTTCCGCTTCGTCCGCCGATCGTCGCCAAACCGCTTGATCGAAGCGTGAATCTCCTCGCGGGCCTTGTCGGCGGCCTCCCAGCCCAGCGTCTTGACGATCTCATCGCTGTCGGGGTTTTCCAACTCCTTGTACGTGGCGAAGAAGTGCTCGACCTCCTTGAGGAAGTGGGCGGGCACCCGCCACAGATCGTGCATCTCCGTGAAGATGGGGTCGCGGTTGGGGACGGCCAGAACTTTGTAGTCGTTGACGCCCTTGTCGGTCATTTTGAACAGGCCGATCGGGCGGGCCTCGATGAGGCAGCCGCTGAACGTCGGCTCGTTGACCATGACGAGGATGTCCAGCGGGTCGCCGTCCTCGGCCAAGGTCTGCGGCACGAAGCCGTAGTCGCCGGGGTAGTGCAGGGAACTGTAGAGATAGCGGTCCAGACGCAGCAGGCCCGTCCGTTTGTCCACCTCGAACTTGCTCCGTCGGCCCTTGGGAATTTCGACGTAAACATTCACCACCTCAGGAACCCTGGGTCCGGGCGGCACTTCCAGATGCGGATTCATGATGGCCACGATGCTTTCCCCTGTGCCCCGGCGGGTCATGTAAAAAGCCCGAAGCGAAGGCTTCGGGCCACGTAGTGTATCGACAAGACAGGGGTTCGGCTCAAGTCGTTGCCCGCGGACGCCGCTCGATGAGCACGAACACGACCACGGCTGCGATGGCCAGCGCCATGATCAACCACCACGGGGACAGGTGCGTTACGTCGGCGAGGGTGAGCTTGCCCTTGGCGTCGCGGGCGGCGACCCAGGTAGGCAACTGCAGCAGATGAGACTGCACCCACGGATAGGTCTGGGCGTACAACCCGGCGCCGACGATCATGCCCAGCACGCCGGGGATTGCATGCCGGCTCCCGTCCCCTATCGCGGCCACGCCCGTGCCGGGGCAGTAGCCCAGCACCGCCATGCCCACGCCGAAGATCAGGCCTCCGACGAGGTTGCCCCACAGCACGGCTTCCTTGACGTGCATCTTGATGTCCATGCCCATCGCTTTCATGCCGTAGATGCCCACGGCGCCGACGACGATCGCCGTGAGCATGACCTTGAGTACGGTGAAGTCATTGAAGAGGAATTGGCCCAGAATGACGTGGTAGCGGGTGACGCCGCTTTTCTGCAACAGAAAGCCGAACACCACCCCGGTGAGCAGGCCATAGAGAATCATTTGCCAGGGGTCAATCGACGACAACATGGTTGCGTCCTTTCAGTCCGAAGAGTGCGAAGGCGGTGACGACGCCGGAGACGAACATGGCCATGAAGAAGGTCCAGGAGGAAAGGGCCAACTGCAGCCCGCCGCTGATGCCGTGGCCGCTGGTGCATCCGCCGGCCATGCGGGCGCCGTAGATGAGGATGACGCCGCCGATAAACGCGGCGATGTACCGCACGATGCGCGACGGGCCGAAGCGCGACGCCCAGAGAGACGGCACGCGCTCGACGCGAAACGCGCCGCTGAACTTGGCCGAGGCGAAGGCTCCGCCCAGTACGCCCAGCACCAGGAACCACTGCCAGTCGAACATCATTTTGCCCTTGGCAGGGTTGAGTTCGCTGGTGTAGTAGGCGTTGTTGGCCACGTAGTCGCTGGAGGCGACGCCGCAGACCAGGCCCGAGGCGTGGACCATCGTCGTGCTGGTGCCCAGGGCCTTGCCCATGAAGGCGAAGGTGATCCAGCTCAGCACGCCGATGCCGACGCCCACGATGTAGGGGCTCCATCGCCGGGCGCCCAACACGCGGCAGGGCGGGCAGGGCGTGGCACAGGAACAGGCGGGACACTTGGGAGGAGGGGACGGTTCAGTCATGATGCGGCTCCTTTCAGTGAGCAACAGGCGACTGTTCCGTTCGCCGATGTTGTACCGCGCCCAGCGAGGCGGTTCCAGGGCATTCTGGTCAGGACTAGGCCCATCAGGCAGATGTCGAGCAGTCCCGCGGCCATCAGGCCGCAGCCGGCGAAAGCGGTCAGGGCGATGAACCCTGGGTGGACGAGCCACGCCAGCAGCAGGCCGGTCCAGACGACCAGGCCCGCGCCCAACAGGGACTGCCGCTGCAGGTCCAGTCCTCTCTGGCCGTGGATGACGGCCACGCCCGCCGAGACGCAGCCTTCCGTACCTCCTTCGACCACGATCGCGTCGACGCCTGCTGCAGTGAGCTGGTCGGCGGCTTTACGCGCCCGCCCGCCGGACTTGCACAGCACGTAGATCGGGCCCGGTTGCTGCACCTGTCGTGCATCCAGGTCGGCCAGTGGCACCAAGTGTGCTCCGACCACATGGACGGCGCGATACTCGCCGGGCGTGCGCACGTCGAGCATGCTCGGCGCGTCGCCTCGCTCGATCATCTGTTTCAACTCCGATGGATGGATGGTCTTCATGGAAATCCTTGTTGTGGATCAGGCCGTTGCCATGGCGCTGGCTGAGGTTGACTTGGCTCTTGCCCGCACCGTGGCCCCGCCGCTGAGGCCGTACACGTCGCCGAATCCGCGCTGCGCGAGCAGCCGCGCCGCCACGTAGCTGCGCAGTCCAGAAGCGCACACGGCGACGGTGGGCTTGTCGGGATCGAGTTCACCAAGGCGATCGCGCAGTTCGTCGAGCGGAATGGCGATGGCGTGCGGCGCATCGGCAAGTGCAGCCTGAGCGATCTCTTCCGGCTTGCGCACGTCCACGACCTGATACATGTCCAGATCAGCGTCGGGTTCGAGGTATCGCACCAGCCCATCGAGCTCGTTGCACGCGGCGAAAGCCGCCATGTGGACCGAGTCCTTGGCGCTGCCGAACGGGGGCGCGTAAGCCAGATCGAGCCCGGCAAGATCGCGCACCGTTGCGCCCATTGTCATCGCGGTAGCGATCACGTCGATGCGCTTGTCCACGCCGTCGCCCCCGGAGATCGCCTGGGCGCCCAGCACTTTGCCGCTGCCCGGAGCATACACGAGCTTGAGCGTGATGGGCTGGGCGCCGGGGTAGTAGCCGGCGTGATGGTCGGCGATCACGATGGTGCTGTGGGCGTCGATGCCAAGTCGCTGGGCCGATCTGCGGGTGAGGCCGGTCATGGCCGCGGTGACGTCGAAGGCGCGGACGATCGACGTACCCAGGACGGGCGTCATCGGAGCGGCGCGGCCGGTGGCGGCATGTTCGCCGGCGATGCGCCCCGCGCGGTTGGCCGGTCCCGCCAGCGCCACGCGCAGCGGCTGACCCGTCGGACCGTAGCGGTATTCCACGGCATCGCCGACGGCGTAGATGTCGGGATCGGTCGTCTGCATGACGTCATTGACGGCGATGCCGCCGCCCGCCCCCAGCGCCAATCCCGCATCGCGGGCCATTGTCACATTCGGCCGAACACCGATGCCCAGGATGAACAGGTCGGCTTCGATCGCGTCGCCGCTCTTGACGACCGCTGCAGTGGCCTTGCCGTCGCGAGTCACAAAGTGGTCGATCGCCATGCCCGTGCGCACGTCCACTCCGTGGCTGCGCAAGGTTTCTTCCAGCGGCTGGGTCATCTCGGCATCCAGCAGTGGCAGCACCTGGGGCATCAGTTCCACCAGTGTCACTGCCATGCCGACCTGCACTAGCTGCTCGACCATCTCCAGTCCGATGAACCCTGCGCCGATGACGACCGCACGGCGCGCCCCATCACGGGCGACGGCGGCCTTGATGCGATCGGTGTCTTCCATGTTCCGCAGCGTGAATACGTTGGACGATTGCACGCCGGCCATCGGCGGCACCACGGGCGACGCGCCGGGGGCGAGGATCAGCTTGTCATAGGGCTGGTCGAACGACGTGCCACGATCACGATCAATAACCTTGACCAGCTTCCGGGGACGATCGATGGCCAGCACTTCGTGACGGGTGCGGACGTCCAGGTCGAATCGCTGGTGCAGGAGTTCGGGCTTGGTGACGAGCAGCGCGTCGCGGCTGGCGATTTCATCGCCGATGTAGTAAGGCAGACCGCAGTTGGCGAAGGACACGTGATTGTCCTTCTCGAAGAGGATGATGCGAGCGTACTCATTGGCACGGCGGGCGCGGGTGGCGGCGGAGGCCCCGCTGGCGACGCCGCCGACGATGACGAGGGTGGGGCGGTTCATGACGGTTCTCCGGCGTGCCTGCGGATGCAGCGCAGGACGTTGGTCACGTGGGGGTTGGTGATGCGGTAGAACACCTCGCGGCCTTCGCGGCGGGGCGCTAGCAGGCCGTGGGCGCGCATTTGGTTGAGGTGCTGGCTGACGGCGTTTGGAGCCAGGTCCAAGGTCTGAGCCAGATCGCCCACGCGGACTTTTTTGTGAAGGTCGATCTGCTCGACGATGCGCAGGCGGTCGGGGTGGGCCAGCACCCGCAGGCAGCGTGCGGCGGCCTGGAGCGCGTCGGCGGGAATGGGCGCTGGTGAAATAATCATGACATCAATATATCATGAAATAATGATATGTCAATCGCTGCCCTATGGTGCTTCCCGCAGTGGTGTCAGTCGGCCAGGACGCGCAGAAGGCGGGCGACGTCCGCGTCCTCGAGGTCGGCGCGGAGCGAGAGGCGGACCCGCGCGGTGTTTGGCGCCACGGTGGGGGGCCGGATCGCCACCGCCAGAAACCCCTGATCCTGCAGACGTTGCGCCAGGGCCAGAGCGGCAGTGGGGGACCCGGTGATGATCGGGATGATCGGCGACGGCACCGCAGTGTCCAGCGACAGCGCCCGGCGCACCTGCGCGGCCAGACTGAGCACGCGGCGGCGACGCCACGGCTCGTCGCGGATCACGTCGAGCGCGGCGGCAATGACAGCGGCCTGGGCTGGCGGCGGGGCGGTGGTGTAGATGAACGACCGCCCGCGATTGACCAGCGTGTCGATCACCGGTCGTGCAGCGCTGACGATGCCGCCCAGGCCGCCCATCGCTTTGCTGGCGGTGCTCACGACGACATCGACGCGGTCGGTGACGCCCTGCAACTCGCACAAGCCCGCTCCAGTTTCCCCGAACAGACCGGTGCTGTGCGCCTCATCGACAACGAGAATCGCATGATGTTGCTCCGCCAAGTCGCACAATGCGGGCAGATCAGCCACGTCGCCATCCATGCTGAACACGCTGTCGGTGACAATGAAGGCGCGGCCTTTGCGTAGGGTCAGAAGACGTTCAAGCCTGGCGTAATGGAGGTGTGGAAAGGTGCGCACCTCCGCCCCGCTGGCACGGGCGGCGTCAATGAGCGAGGCATGAGTGAGTTTGTCGATGCACACCAGATCGCCGGGGCCCGCGAGACTGGTGAGCACGGAAAGGTTGGCCATGTAGCCCGTGGGGCACAGCAGCGACGCTTCTGCGTGCTTAAACGCCGCAAACCGTCGTTCCACATCGGAGTGAACTGCGAGAGTGCCCGCGACCAGTCGGCTTGCGCCGCTGCCGACGCCCCAACGTTCGACGGCGTCAACTGCAGCCTTCTTCAAGTGCGGATGATGGCTCAGGCCCAAGTAGTCGTTGGAGGCCAGGTTGATGAGCTCGCGCCCGTCCACCTGCACGATGAGGCCCGAGGATTCGACAGGGCGCAAGCCGCGCAGCAGATCGCGCTGATGCAGGCTGTGCAACTCCCGGCTCAGCGCATGGAGCCATTCGTCGCGGTAAGGCGTGGCGGGATGAACCGGGTCAGGCAAGACCGCAACACCCGAGTGGTTCAGTCATCGTCGTCACCCACGCCCGATGACGTGGGCAAGGCGACGGGGCCGTCGCTGCTGAGGGTCTGCTTCATCAGCCGGCCGACCTTGAACTTGACGGTGCGCTTGGGCGGGACGGGGACCTGCTCCAGCGTCTTGGGGTTCTGGGCCATGCGGGCCTTGCGATGCTTGACCTCGAAGACGCCGAAGTCGCGGAACTCCAGCCGATTGCTGCGGCCCAGCTCCACGATAATGCTGTCCAGAAACGACTGGATGATCTTCTTGACGACCACCCGCTTCTGCTTGGTCGCCAGCGCGATGTGGTCAATCAGTTCTTTTTTGGTGATGGTGGACATACATGCCCCTCAAGAGACATCCGATAACGGGTTGCTGCGGCGATGCGCGTCATCAAACCAACCCTCGTTGCAGACGTGCCAAACGCCCCAAACCCTTGCTTGCCAAGTCAGTATGACATTCTCCCAATCGCTGGTCAAGGCGGCACTTGCAGATTGTGCGACAGTGGGGCCGCTGGGCCGGTCGGGCCTTGTGGGTCGGCAGGTGAAGGCCTACCATTTGGGCCTATGTCAGTTAATCCCGCCCGTTTGAACATCGTGCAATACCCCGACCCACGCCTGCGAAAGCAGGCCAGCGCGGTGACGCTGTCGGCGGGGGGGGCGTCGGCCGAGGTGCGGGCGGTGGCCGCCAGGATGATCCAGCTCATGCACGAGGCCGGTGGCGTCGGGCTGGCCGCACCCCAGGTGGGCCTGAGCTGGCGCCTGTTCGTCGCCAACCCGTCCGGGCCCGACCAGACGGCGGGGGCCGGGCAGGACCGCGTATTCATCAATCCCACCCTCGCCGAGGCTTCGTCCCAGACCAGCGAGTACGAGGAGGGCTGCCTCTCCATCCCCGGCGTTCATGTCAATGTGCGTCGTCCTGCTGCGATCACGATTCGGGCTTTTGACCTGGATGGCAAGCCTTTCGAGTTCACGTCAGAAGCCATGCCCGCGCGGGTGTGGCAGCACGAGGCCGACCATCTGGACGGCGTGCTCATCCTTGACAAGATGACGCCGATGGACCGTCTGGCCAACCGCCGCACTCTGCAGGAACTCGAAGCTGCCGCCAGATAAGGCGGCGTTTGCACCCCCGCAGGGCCTTCTCAACTGGCGGATCTGGGCAACCTGGCCAAGGCCGCGAGCATGCCAATGGGTAAAAAATGGTGGTATGGCTGCCTCGACCACCGATCAAGAAGGGTATGCTATAGGCGTGTTGGCGGCCTCCCCGTGGGGAACGTCGTCGGCCACGTGAGGGTTGGCGCGACGGCGTGCGGTGAGTCACCGTGACGCGGGCGGGCCGACCTCACGGTCGGGGCTTTGGCCCCGGGAGTTGTGACCCCATGCCCACCTCGGGCCGCGATTGGCGGCCCGTCCCGTCGCCGGCGGCTGACGGCGACTCAACCCAACGGACAAACCAGCCCAGACGCCATCGGTGATGGCTGACTTTGTATACATCCTCAAGCTTCTTCGCGCGCATCGCGGCCGCATCGTCTTCGCCGGCGTCGCCCTGCTCTTGATCACGGCGCTGGGTCTGATTCCGCCGATGGTCATCGCGCGGCTGATCGACCACGTCATTGGCAAGGGCAGGTACGACGAGCTGGCCATGCTCATGCTCGTGCTTCTGGCCATGCCCGTGTGCGACGCGATCTTCCGCACCATGGCCAACTACAGCGTCACGCTCGTCAGCCAGCGCGTGATGCTCGACCTGCGCTTCGTGCTTTACCGCAAGGTGCAGAAGCTCAGTTGCCGGTACATGCAGAACACGACCACCGGCAAGCTCATGGAGCGCCTGCGCGGCGACGTGGCGCAACTGCAGTCGCTGCTGACCCACCAGGTACTCGGGCTGACCGTTCAGGTGCTCTGCGCCCTGTTCGCCATGGTGGTCATGCTGACGATCAGTTTCCGACTGACGGGGATCGTGTTCGCGTCGATCGTGCTGTTCGTGGCCAACTACAAATGGTTCGTGCGACGGATTCGCGCGGTGCAGCGGCGGCACCGGCGAAAGATGGACGTGTTGTCGGGCCTGGCGCAGGAACGCCTGGCGGGGACGATCGTGGTCAAGGCGTTCGGCGCCGAGCGGCGCGAGTCGCGCGAGTTCGGCCGGCACAACTTCCTCGCCGAGCGATGCTTCCACCGCTTCCGCATGTACAACGTCGGGTACGCGCTGACCAGTTCGTCCATCGCATGGCTGACGTACCTGGCGGTCATGCTCACCGGCACGTGGATGGCGCTGCACGGCAAGCTGACGTACGGCGCGGTGACGGTCGTCGGGGCCTACACCTGGCGCCTGATTCACCCGGCGGTGCAACTGTCGGAGTTGAGCAACCAGATCGAGCAGGGCAAGGTCGCTCTGTCTCGCATCTTCGAACTGCTGCGTGCCGAGGACGATGCTGTCGTGCGAACAGGCGTGCGCCTGACTCGCATCGCGGGCCGTGTCGAGTTCGAGAACGTGCATTTCGCTTACGAGCCGGACAAACCCGTGCTGCGCGGCGTCAACCTTGCGGTCGAACCGGGCATGACCGTGGCGTTTGTCGGACCGACCGGCTGTGGCAAGAGCACGATGATCAATCTGCTCTACCGCTATTACCAGCCGCATAGTGGGCGGCTGCTGATCGATGGACAAGACCTGCAGACGCTGGACACACGCGCCTACCGCAGTCACCTGGCCCTCGTGCCGCAGGACCCGATCGTGTTCGACACTACCATTGGAGAAAACATCGCCTACGGTCGGCGCGGCGCGGCGCGCCGGGACATCGAGCAAGTCGTGCGTCTGGCTGAGCTGGACGATCTGGTCAGCCGACTCCCCCTGGGCATCGACACCCGCTTGGGCGAGTACGGCATCACGCTGTCGGTGGGTGAGAAGCAGCGGTTGTGCATCGCCCGTGCGATCCTGGCTGACCCCGCCATTCTCCTGCTGGACGAGGCCACCAGCAGCCTCGATCCCATGAGCGAGGCGCTGATCCAGATCGCCCTCAAGCGGCTGATGCATAATCGGACCAGTTTCGTGATCGCTCACCGGCTCAACACCATTGTCCACGCCGACCTCATCGTGGCGATGCGCGACGGCCATGTGTTCGAGGCGGGCGCCCACGCCCAGCTCATGCAGAACCCCAACGGGTACTACCGCAATCTCTATCTCACCCAGACCGCGGCTCTGCCGCAGGCGGTGACGGCATGATCGCCGCCCTCACCAGCCTCTGGCGACTGATTCACCAGCCCCTCGAACGGCACGATCAGTATCACCACGACCCCACGGCGCTGCGCCGGCTGATTCGGCGCTACTACGTCCAGCACCACTGGCCCACGCTGCTGCTTGTCATCGTCGTCGGCAGCACGGCAGGCATGGTGATGTTCGCCTATGCCTGGCTGGGGCAGATGGTCGCCGATGACCTGATCGAAGTACATCTGCTGGCGGCCGACGAGCCCGAGGCGCACGCTGTCGATCCCACGCGGATGGGGGAGTACCGGCTTTACAGCCTCGACCTGGAGAACCGCTACCGCAACTCGTGGGTTGACCGTCTCGACGCCAAGCCCGGCAGGAGCATCGACGAGAAGATGTCGCTGCTGTGGCGCATCGCGGGGTTGATGCTCCTGATCGAGTTGGCGCGGCACGCCGCCCAGGCGGTCGTGATGGAGCGCACGATCTACATCGGCGGCAAGGTGCAGTACCGCCTCCGACAGCATCTGCATGACAAGCTGCACGAGTTGCCCTTGGCCTACCACGACCGTCACTCGCCCGGCCGGCTGATGACGCACCTGTTCTCCGACGTGGGCCAGTTCCAAGGTCATGTGACCGATCTGTTGCGGAGCATACCCCCGAGCCTGTTGACCATGGGCTTCGGGCTGGTGTTGTTGCTGGCGATCGCGCCGGATCTGGCGATGCTGGTCGTGGTGGCGCTGCCGACGTATGCCGTGTGCTACAACTGGTTCCGCGGTCGCATGAAGATCGTCCACGAGAACCTGCGCACGCGCGAGGGCATGCTCAACGCCCATGTCGCCAACCGCGTCAGCAGCTTCCAGGTCATCAAGAGCTTCGGCCGCGAGACCGGAGAGGCGCTGCAGTTCCTGCGCCAGGCGCGCGTGATTCTGCGGCAGCACCTGGGCGTGTCATTGCTCGACACGGGGTTTGTCGTGGCGTGCGGCGTCATCAGCGGATCGTGCACGACGCTGCTGCTGTGGTTCGGGACGATGCGCGTGCGTGACGGGGAAATGACGCTGGGTACGCTGCTGATGTTCTTCGCCGCGGCAGGGTATCTGTTCACGCCGATCGCCACGTTGACGACGCTGGGCTCGCACCTGCAACGCCTTCGGGTGGTGGCGGGCAAGGTGATGCGCGTGCTCGACGAGCCGATCACGCTCGACGATCCAGCCGATCCGGTCATGCCTCCGCGCAAGGCGTGCGAGATTCGTTTCGACAACGTGTCGCTGCGTTATGGTGCTGACCGCACGCCCGCGCTGCAGGGGGTGACGTTCACGCTGCCGGCGGGTAAACGCCTGGCGGTGATGGGGCCCAGCGGCTCGGGCAAGAGCTCATTGGCCAAGCTCGCCTGTCGTTTGTACGACCCGACGAGTGGGACCATCCGGTTCGACGGGATCGACGTGCGGCAGTTCAAAATTGCCGCGCTGCGGCGCTGTGTCGGATTCGTCGCCCAGGAGGCCGTGGTGTTCAGCGGCACGATCGCCGAGAACATCAGCTACGGCTCGCCGGCGGCCGGGCCTCGTGACGTTGTCGCCTCAGCACGTTACGCCCAGATCCACGACTTCATCGAGCAACTGCCTCAGCGGTATCGCACATTGACTCATGAGCGCGGCCTGACGCTCTCGGGCGGGCAGAAACAGCGCGTCGGTCTGGCGAGATCGCTGCTGGCGGACACGCCCGTGCTCATCCTCGACGACTGCACCAGCGCCCTGGACGCACACACCGAGGCACGGCTCCTGGATGGGTTCGCCGCCGCGCTGGCGCACCGCACCGTCATCCTCATCACTCACCGTGTGTCAATCGCCCGTGCATGCGACTATGTGCTGATGCTCGACGACGGAATCCTCGCCGAGTTTGGCCCGCCTGCTGAACTGCTCCTCGCCGACGGCCCATTTGCCCGGCTGTGCCACGAACAACACCAGCGAGGCCAGACGCGCCCGCTGCAGTTGGCTGCAGGATAACACCATGACCGCCACCGCCACACCGCCCAAGCCCGCCGCAAGCTCAGCCGCCCCGTCCGCGAGCCCACCGGCCGCCACCCGGCCCCCGCGCACACAGCGCCGCCGCCTGTTCTCCGGCCGCAGAATGCTGCTGCTGTTGCCCTGCCTGGCCCTTGCCGTCGTCGCCTTTCTCGCCGTCACGCCCACCACGCGATGGGTCGGAGGCACCGGCTATATCATGACCGATCAGGAGGTCGAAATCCGTCCCTCCGTCGAGGGCGCTATCGATCAATGGCTTGTCCCCAACGCCTCGCTGGTCGAGAAGGGCCAACTGCTCATCCAGCTCAAGGACGCCGTGCAACTCGCGTCGTTCGAGCAGGCGGCCAGCGAGCTCGATGCCAGGCGCAAACAGCTCGAGCAGCTTCAGGCGTCGCAGCATCTGGAGCGATCGCGCCGCAAGGAGCAGGTGTTCCAGGCCGAGCGAAGCCTGGCGCTGGCGCGCAGTCAGCTCGACCGCATGGCGCCAGAGGGCGGCGCCGGCGCCGGTGGATTCTCCGCCAAGGAAATCGAGGACGCCCGGCTGCGCGTGGAGCTGGCGTCCAGCCGGCTTGCCGAGCTGCAGTTAACCAGTGATCCCCTGATGGAAAAGCAGATCGAGGTGCTCACGGAGCAGATTCACGCTGCGGAGAAGTCGGTAAAGCTGCGCGATGCCGAGTTGATGCTTCGCCGCATCCATGCGCCGATCGCCGGGACGGTCTACTTCAACCGCTTCGAGCCCGGCGAGTTCGTCAAGCCCGATCACGTGCTGGGCCAGGTCTTCGACCGCGCCCAATGGGTCGCCAAGTTCAAGCTCTCCGAACGCCAGATCGGACATGTGCAGGTCGGCGAGCCCGTGCAGGTGAGCCTGGCCGCGTATCCTGCGTTCCGCTTCGGCTACCTCGAAGGCTCGGTCGGGCGCATCATCCCAGTCGTGACGCCGCGCGCCACCGGTGACGGCATCTTCTACGTCGAGGTCAACCTCGCCACACCCCCGCAAGGCATCGAACTTCACCCCGGCATGACGGCCACCGGCTACATCGACACCGGCCGCACAACCCACCTGCTCAACCTCCTGGGCTGGTGATCGCCTCGCACGCGGAACGTCACGGCCGGCTCACGGACTCTCTGAAGCGATGAGCGGAGCAGGCAGGCAGCGGTCATGAGTCATGTCGGCGATGAATCGCACGCTGACGATGCCGGCGCCACCATTGCGGCAACGGTTCGATGGCCAGGATGACGGCAACGGCGATCAGTACACCCAGCCAGTGCGCGATCACGTCGCCCCATTGCTGGCCGCGGCCGACCAGACCCTGCACCAGTTCAAGAGCAGGACCGATGATGAGCATGACCATCACGCCCAGGGCGCGGCTGAGCATGACGCGATCCATGCCACACAGCCGCGACTCCATGACACACACCGTGGCCAGCAAGGCGCCGATGCCGTGGCCTAGAAAATCGGCACGCACCTCGATGCCCGGCACGACCGGCACAAGGAAGAATAACCGATCGCCATAACCCGGGAGAAACGCCATCATCAGGCAGGGCGGCGTGATGGCGATCAGGATGGTCCGCCAGAACCAGACGAAAGCGGCCGCGCGCCACGGTGCGATCTCCCCAGCCATGCCCGCGGCCAGGCCCAACAACACGCCCAGGCACTTGCGCGGAGCGTCGGCGGCATCGACGTGCGTGACGGTCCATTGCTCGACATACACGTAAGTGGTCAGCAAGAGTGCTGCAGTAACCCATTGCAGGTGCATGGCGCGAGCCCGACCCAGCGGCCGCGCCAGCGCCGTCAGAGTCGTCAGCAGCGCGTAGCCGCCGGTCTGCCTCGCCAGCGTCGTCAAACGCGTGTCGATGTGAAACAGCGGAATAGCTGTTAGCCAAGAAGGGGGGTAGTGTGTGACCAGCACCGTGAGCAAACACGCGCCGGCCGCGATACCACGCATCGGCCACAGTGGCAGAACCGTCAGGCACCGGCTCTGATTGGATGCGTCGCTCATGGTCATGCCTGCACGATCGTCGCACTGGGCGACGGCACGTCGCGCATGACGCCGCGGGTATCGACGATCAGCCGGGCGTGCCGGGCGATCATCGCCCAGTCGTAGGCGGCGTGGTGCGTGGCGATGAGCACGCAGTCGTAGCTCGCCAGGCTCGCGGGGGTCAGCGGCACGCTCTGCATGTGCAGGTCATGACGGCGCATCTTGTGCGTCGCCGGCACGTGCGGGTCGTTGTAGTCCACTGCAGCACCAAGGTGTTCGAGCTTCTCGATCAGCTCGAAGCTCGGACTCTCCCGCACGTCATCGACATCGGGCTTGTACGCCAGGCCAAGCACGAGAATCTTCGAGCCTTTGACGCTCTTGCCCGCGTCGTTGAGGGCCAGCACCGTGCGCTGCACGACGTAGTCGGGCATCTGGTGGTTGATCTGTCCGGCCAGTTCGATGAAGCGCGTCGGCTGGCTGACCTCGCGTGCTTTCCATGTGAGGTAGAACGGGTCGATCGGGATGCAGTGCCCGCCGAGACCCGGTCCGGGGTAGAACGGCTGGTAGCCAAAGGGCTTGGTCGCCGCCGCCGCGATCACTTCCCACACATCGATGCCCATGGGCGTCAAGATCATCTTCAGTTCGTTGACCAGGGCGATGTTCACCGCGCGATAGACGTTCTCCAGAATCTTCGCCGCCTCGGCGACTTCGGCGGTGCTGACGGGTATGACGGTCTTGATCGCAGCGCTGTAAAGCGCTGCAGCAAGCCTGCCCGACTCGGGATCGATGCCGCCGACGAGTTTGGGGATGGTCGCCGTGCCGTGCGACTTGCGGCCGGGGTCCTCGCGCTCGGGGCTGAACGCGAGGTAGAAGTCCTTGCCGCATTGCAGCCCCGCCTTCGCCAGCCGCGGCAGCACGACCTCGCGCGTCGTGCCGGGATAGGTCGTCGATTCGAGCACCACCAGTTGACCCGGCCGCAATGCGGCGGCGATGGCGTCGGCGGTCTTCTCGACATAACTCAGGTCCGGCTCCATGTGCGTGCCCAGCGGCGTGGGCACACAAATGATGACGGCATCCGCCTCGCCCAGTCGCGACAGGTCGCTCGTCGCGTCGAAGCGAGCCGGGCCGTCCCCGGCCCCGGTGCCTCCGCCCCCGGAAGGCCCCAGCATATCCCGCACCAGATTCCCACCCAGATGCTTGAGGTAGCTCTCCCCGCGCTTGAGCATCTCGATCTTCGCGGGGTCCACGTCGAAGCCCAATACCGGAAAGCCGGCATCCCAGAAGACGCGCAGCAACGGCAGCCCGACGTAGCCCAGGCCGATGACGCCGATACGGGTGGTGCGTGCCGTGATGCGTGATTCAAGTCCGCTCATGGCGTGATAGTGTAACGCTCACCGACTGGGCAAGTGCGGTCGGACGAGACGCATCACCTCCAGGGGCCTGGCCTTGTCCAGCACACCGGCAGCGACGGCCTCGTCACCGAAGCGAGCGATGGCGTCGATCTGGCGTGGACCGATATCGAACTTGAGCAGATCGCCCAGGTAGTGCCGGGCCAAATCGAGCGGCCAGCCGTGCGTCGGTGCGTAGTGGGCGACGATGTCGTCGATGCGGTCGGCATTGCGGCGGCGGCAGTCGTCAAGGCGATTCGCCGCCTCGTCAAGTGCAACGCCCTCCCGCGCCATCCATACGGCAAACACAAAGGGCAGCCCCGTCACTTGCTTCCATGCCTCGCCCAGGTCGAGTTGGTAGGGGTAACGCACCGCCGCGGGCGAGTCGGTCACGACCTTGTCGCCGATGAGCAACATGCTGGCTGGATTGGATTGGTGCTGTATAACTGACCCGCGGGTGTTCAGGTCAACGAGCTTGAGGCGGCGGCCGTGTAACCGCAGCATCAACACACGCAGCAGTGCCACGCTCGTGTGGCTGTCGGTGTCGGCATGGACCGCTTCCACCTGATCGAGTGGGATCGACGAATACAGCCGCACCGTCAGGGTCGGCCCATCGCAGCCGATGCCGCCGACGGGCACAATCGTCAGAGGTACGCGACTGCGGAAAAAGTCGATCACCGGGCACAGGGCTATCTCCACCGCACCACGCTCCAGATCGGCGAGCAGTCTGCTGGGCACGTCGAAACGCACCTTCGCCTGAGGCCAGGCGACCTCGATATCGTCGATCAGGGGTTTGGCATTGAGATAACTGACGCAGCCGATCCTCATGGTGCGCACATGATACGGCCTGTCCGGGCTGCGGTGGAAAGCAACGTTGACCGCCGGGCATCAAGCCCGGATGATGTCGTCATGACCGAGTCAGCCGAGATCAGTGTGGCCCAGGTGCTCATTGTCGATGACGAGCCGGAGCACGCCAACGTCATGGCCGAGGCGCTGCGTCGCCGCGGGCACGTCTGCACGATCGTCAACGACCTGACAACGGCACGGGACGAACTCCGCCACGGCCAGTTCGACTTAATCGTCACTGACCTGGTGATGAGTGGCGAGCGCGACGGCATGGAGGTCCTTGCCATCGCCCGCCAGACGCAGCCCAACGCCGAGACCATCATGGTCACCGCCCATGGCGACGTGCCCACCGCCAAGGAAGCCATCAAGGGCGGAGCGTACGATTTCATCGAAAAGCCTCTGGACCTGGACGTATTCCGCAATCTCTGCGACCGCGCGGTTCAGACCGTCATGCTCCGCGTGCAGAACACGCAGCTCCATCAGCGGCTCGACGAGCAGTACGGCTTCGAAGGCATCATCGGGCAGTCACCGCTGATGCGCAGCATGCTGATGCGCATGAAGCAGGTGGCGCCGAGCAACATCCCCGTACTCATCAGCGGGGAGAGCGGCACGGGTAAGGAACTGATCGCCCAGGCCATTCACAACAACTCCAAGCGTGCGAAAAAGTCCTTTGTTCCGCTCAACTGCGCCGGGCTCAGCGAGAGCATCCTGGAGGATGAGCTTTTCGGGCACGTGCGCGGTGCGTTCACCGGTGCGGAGAAGGACCGCCAGGGTCGCTTCGAGTACGCCGACGGCGGCACGCTCTTCCTCGACGAGATCGGCGACATGCCCAACGCCATGCAGGCCAAGCTCCTGCGCGTGCTGGAGAACGGGGAGGTTGTGCGCCTGGGCAGCAACGAGCCCCGCCACGTGGACGTGCGCCTCATCAGCGCGACCAATCGCCACCTCGACGACCTGGTGAAAAGCGGCCGCTTCCGCGAAGACCTGTATTTCAGGATCAAGGGCGTCGAGCTGCAGTTGCCGTCGCTTCGGCAGCGGCGCGACGATATCCCGCTGCTCGTGCGGCACTACGTGCAAAGGTTCGCTCAGGATATGGAGCGACCCGCTCCGGCCGTCGCCGAGGATGTCATGCAGGCCCTGATGCGCTACGACTGGCCGGGCAACGTTCGCCAGCTCATGAACGTCGTGCAGAACATGGTGGTCATTGCCGAGGGCGATCGCCTGGAGCCGCGCCACCTGCCCCCGGACGTCCGCACGGACGAGACGATCGCCGAACTGGCGCTACCTGCCGGCGGCGGTGACACCAGCGTGCTCAGCCTCGAGCAGCTCGAGAAGCAGGCCATCCGCAACGCCCTGCGCATCAATGCCGGCAACCGCGAGGGCGCCGCCCGTATGCTTGGCATCGGCGAACGCACCCTCTATCGCAAGCTCAAGGACTTGGGAATCAAGTAGCGATATGAGTGGGACAAACCCGCATGGCATGCAGCCCACTCAAGGACACCAGGCCATGACCGCTGGCGAAACTGATATTATCTTCTTCGCCGCCCGATGATCGATCCTGAGTCGTTCCGGAGCTTGTCGATGTCAAATTCCACTCGCAACCCCGCTCAGACCGCTGCCCGCGCTTCGTTGATCGCACCGCTGCTGGTGATTGGTTTGTCCGTGCTCATGCGTGCCGCCGATGTGGAGGGGCCGGAGCGTCGCATCGTTGCCATCGCGCAGGGCGTGATCGCTCTGGTTGTGCTGCTCATCGGGGTCGGGGCGGCGGTGTATGCCCTCGTGGCCAGCCGGCGTTACGGACGTGAGGGTGTGATCGGCCGGGCCGTGACGGGTCTGTGCCTCAACGGCGGGATGCTCGCCCTGGGGTTGTTCGCCATGGGACTGGCGATGAACCTGGCGGGCAATCGCAGTCAGGTCAACCAGGGGTTGGCCGAGTTGGACCGCCAGGTGGAACGCCTGCACGAGCTCAACCGCGAGCAGATCGAGAGCGGCGAGATGCGCCCGGAGGCTGTCGAGCGCATCCAGGATATGGCCAAGGTGATGGAGGAAACCGCGAGCAAGGGCACGCAGCGCGAGGCCGCGTCGATGCAGGCGATGGCGTCGGTGCTGCGCGATGCGGCGGCGCACATGCAGACGTATCAGTCAGCGTTCGATGCGTTCAATGCTGCCGGGGGCATCGACGCGGCCACGCTCAAGACCCTCGAGCAGATCGACGAAAGACTCAAGCTGCTCGCCGCCCTCGATGAAGCCAACGAAAAGCTGGACGTGTTTCACGATGAGGCGCCGGCCGAACTTCGCAAGAAGATGATCGACGCCAAGGTGTCCTCGGACGAAGTCATCAAAGTCCACGGCGGATTCATGAAGACATATCCGTTGGAACTGCTCAAGGGCATTCGCCAGACCGACCGCACGATCTGCGCCGAGGCGAAGACGATGCTGACGACGCTGCACGACCAGTGGGGCCGCTGGCGTGTGGAGGGCGAGGAACTGCTGATCGACGACGATGCCGCCATGACGACGTACAACAGGGCGTTCGAGTCCCTGATGGCGGCGGCAGACAAGCAGCACCAACTGCAGCAGGAGGTGCTGGCCAGACAAGAGGCGGCGCGGCGGGGGAAGGGCGGCAGGTGAGACAATCGAAGTTGCACTGAAGGAGGTCTGTTTGTCAGTGATGACAACGTTGCCTTACCGCATCGGCCACGGATTCGACCTGCACCGACTGGAGGCGGGGCTGCCGCTGATCGTCGGCGGAGTATCACTGCAGCACGACCGGGGGTGTGCGGCGCATTCCGACGGCGACGTGGTGTATCACGCCGTGGTCGATGCCGTGCTAGGCGCGCTGGGGGCCGGCGACGACATCGGCACGCTGTTTCCCGACAATGACCCGCAGTGGAAGGCAGCCGATTCGCGCATCTTCATGGAGGCCGCGACCCGGCGCATGCGCGACGCCGGGTACGCCATCGGCAACCTCGACGTGACCGTGATCCTGCAGCGGCCCAGGCTCAGCTCGCACAAGGCGACGATGCGGGCCAACCTCGCCGGCCTCCTCGGCTGCGACATCAGTCAGGTCAACGTCAAGGGCAAGACCCACGAAAACGTGGACGCCCTGGGCGAAAACCGCGCGATCGCCTGCCACGTGGTCGTGCTGCTCGTCCGTTTCTGAAGAGGTCTGTTCCATGCGCTGGGGCGTTCCGATCATCTTGGCGCTGCTTCCTGCGGCGTTGTTGCTCGCAGACGGCAAAGGTTTCTCGATCAGGGGCGGCGTCGATGTAGCTACTGCCGATCAGCGGGCCATCATCGTCTTCGACGGTCAACGGCAAACGCTTGTGGTTGAGACCGGCCTGCGCGGCGAGGGCGACGAGTTCGCCTGGGTGATCCCCGTGCCAGCGGATCCAGCGGTGGCTCCCGCTACGCGCGGCGTCTTCACCACCCTGGACCGCCTGACCTCGCCGCGGCTCGAAGGTAGCAGTGATCCACGCTTCATCATCGTGCTGGTGCTCGCCCTCACATTGTCACTCGCCATTCTCGGGCACTACCGTGCCGCCCTGTACATCTGCCTGACTGTCGTTCTCTTCATGTGTGTGATCGGAATATCACTGCCCGCCGGCAGGGCGGGAGCGAGCGCATCGGATAACACTGGCGTCCGTTTGCATTCAAGGCAAACCCTCGGTGCCTACGACGTGGCGGTCATAGGTGGTGATCGCGGCGATGTGCTTCTCGACTGGCTCCATCGCGAGAGTTTCCACGTCCCCATGGGGATCGACACGGTAGTGGATGAGTATGCCCGACGCGGCTGGCGTTTTGTTGTCGCGCGCATGCGGGCCGGGGCGCAGGCACGCAGCCAGACCCTGCAACCTCATCCGCTTGCGATGACTTTTTCCGCCGCAGAGCCGATTTATGCCATGCGACTCACAGGTGTCGGGCAGCGCGAGCCGATCACACTTGACCTGTTCATCTTTGCCGATGGTCAGGCCCATGTCGCGGGTTTGGATGTGTGGTGCGCCGCCGTTGCGGAACGGGCGCCGCTTGATGGCCATCCACGGCATTTGCCTGCTCGGCACCACGTCGCGGTGCGTCATCCTTATCTGCGATCGATAGTGCCGAGTACCACCACCGTCACCCGCTTGCGCGGGCAGCTAACGCCCAGTCAAATGGAACAGGACCTCTCGCTTAGTCTGAGTCCACTGCGGCGGACTTGGCGCACGGTCTATACCCGCCGAGGCGGCAGCAACTCGGGCCATGACGATCGCATCGGTGGCTCTGGGATGTGGCATGATCATGGCATCTTTCGCCGCACGTACTGGCAAACAGCGTGAAGGTATGCCCGTCGTCATACTGAGCGGCGCTGTGGCCATTGCCATTGTCGTGGCACTGATTAGCTACCTCTTCATACCGCGTGGCGTCGCGCGGCGCGACTGGCTGTCGCGCAATGTGGCAGCCACACGTGTGGGCGAATGGATCGATCATCGCTTGACCGGCAAAGATGCACCCACCCTCGCCGATGTCGAGGCCGCGTGCCATGCCGTGCGCAGCGAAGTGTTTGGCCCAGATGCACCGCCGATGCTTGATGAGGACTCGCCGGGCAATTTGGTTGTGCGCGAAGATCGCGCTGGTGTGGAGGTGATCGGTTTTGATGCGGAGGGTGCGGGGTTTGCGTCTGGCCGACCTCGCGTGAACTGGACCCCGTGGAGCAAACACGTTCGTCCATCACGCCGTGAAGGCGTAGTACCAGATCGCGGCGACTTCGCGGGCGATGAGCAGGGGCATTTTGGTGAGGGTGTAGCGTTCGCGGGCGGGGACGGTAAAGACGTCGACGCCAGCGCGTTGATAGGTGAGCTTGACGCGGGGCAGGTGGTAGAAGTGGCTGACGGCCATGAGGCGGACACTTGTCGCCGTGGCTGCGACGGTGGCGCGGGTGTTGACGCCGGTGGGGTCGAGTTGGATGGCCTCGTCGGGGACGCCCAGGCTCATCGCCATGCGGCGCATGGCCTGGGTTTCGTGGATGTCGCCGTCACCGGGGCCGCCGCTCATCACCAGCAGCGGGGCATACCCGGCATGGTAGAGGTCGCAGGCGGTGCGCACGCGGTCGGCCAGGGCATCGCTGGGTCGGCCATCGGCGTAGGCTCGGGCGCCAAACACGACGATGGCGTGTGCGCCGCGACGGTAGTCGGTTTTCCCGAAGGTGAACATCTGGCCAAGCGTGAAGCCGAGCAGGGCGATGCAAGTGGTGGCCAATACGCCGGCGGCGGCGCGGATGCGGGGCACGTGGCGGGGCGGTTGACGATGGGCCAGGACGATCACGGCCAGGGCGGCGAACACGCCAAGCGACATCGGCATCGGCATCGGCAGCGTGGTCTGGACGTGTCCGGCGTGAAGCAGCCACAGGAACCGCGCGGCGTCCAGCAGGGCTACTGCAGCGATCAGGCCTGTCACGCTCAGGGTCGCCCGCCCCCGCCACGACCGCGCCCCGGCTGGCCGCACCGCAAACGCCAGCCACATCGCCGCGGCGCCCAGCAGCATCGCGACACGCACCCCACCCGGCCACGACCGCAAATCCACCAGCCACACCATCGCGTCCATTGCCGGATTCACCCACGATGCCATCAGTGACACCAGCACGAACGCGCCGAGCATCGTCGCCAGCGTCCGGGCAGTCACTGCAACCATGATCGACTCCTGTTCATGACGATGCTGCGGAGTTCTTCACATCGGGCGGCGCAGGATGCGGGTCGGCCCGGCGGGCTGTGTCGGTGGGCAGGCGGCGGTACTTCTCACCGATCGCCAGGTCCCAGCCGGGATGGTCGCGGCGGATCGGCAGGTCGCGGAACTCGCTGCGGCAGCGGTAGCACACCAGCGTCTTGCCGGTGAAGAAGAACACCACGAAGTCGATCACGACCACCGCCGCCAGCACCGCTAACGCTGCGGTGACCTCGCCAGCGCCGAAGAGGATCATCGACACCACCGCCGCGGCGACGACGACGACGAATCCAGTCACCTGCGGGAAATCCTTGCGGACGAACAACTCACGGCAGCCGCATACGGGGCAGCGGCGCAAATGGCCCTCGTCATCCACCGCGCGGTCCCAGTCCAGGTACACATCCGTGCCATTGCCCGGGGCGTTCGTGGCGGCCGCGCCTGTGTTCGGACGCACCACCGCTGGCGGGTCTTTCATGTCCACCTCCGCCGAGAACAACCGCTGACGATCCAGATTGCGAATGTCGATCCTCACGAAATCCGATCCCGGGCCTGGCCCGCATGTGTGCCGGTCCGTTCATCCTATCGGCCATTCCCACCCGCCAGACCCTATCATCTGGAGTCGGTCCATACCACCCCTCGAGATGGGAGATCCCGATATGGCTGCCAAACGCATCGTAATGATTGTGGGCGACTACGTCGAGGACTATGAGGTCATGGTCAGGGTGAAGACATTTACCCCAGTTGAGTGATCCATGGTCGCGGGATGTGCCGAT